>JBAZVL010000005.1:0-242002 GCA_041660905.1 Gallionella sp. | reverse complement strand
ATCAGCAAAAAATGGACGATGCCGATACGAGATTGGAAGGCTGCGCTAAACCGGTTTAATATCCAGTTTGAGGACCGGATGCCGCAGCGTTAAGAAAACCCGTTTACACAAAATCCAAGACACCCTCTAGCGGTCGGGTATCAGAGGTGTTAAATCACAAACGCGGTTTAAGTTTGCAAATGGTCAAACGGTTGCATGATGGGTTGAAAATTCCATATGAAAGCCTTTTAGCTGCGGCATAGTTCTACCAAGCTAGATTGCCGCGCTTCGCTCGCAATGACCGTTGTATCAACAAACTTGATTGCCG
The DNA here is from genome assembly GCA_041660905.1 of Gallionella sp. Lineage (GTDB taxonomy): Bacteria > Pseudomonadota > Gammaproteobacteria > Burkholderiales > Gallionellaceae > Gallionella. Next base: position 241,695 of record JBAZVL010000005.1, on the reverse strand, counting down.
CGCTTCGCTCGCAATGACAGTTGTATCAACAAGCTAGATTGCCGCGCTTCGCTCGCAATGACAGTTGTATCAACAAACTTGATTGCCGCGCTTCACTCGCAATGACAATTAGCTGAAGAATTCAGTGTTTCCTTAAGTGCCTGCGAGTTGCACTTCGTGCTGATTTGCAGTTTTTGGCGCAATATTGAAAATCACCACGCCGCAATGCTCACTTCATACAGCCCGCCGATAACGGTGTATTCGTCCTCGCCTTGCAGCATGCCGGGCAAAAGGCGGGTGTAGCAGAATATCTTGGACAGCGGGACGCGGGCGGTGAGCAGGTAGTCACCGAACTCGTCGGCGCGCTCGCGGCAGGCGGTGAATGAGCTCAGGCTGTTGAACAGTACCACACGGCGTTTCCCGTCTAGCTTCGCCAGCGTCTCGTGTTCGTCCACGCGGTTGACGCCGCGATACAGTGTCAGATGCGTCTCATCTGGATGCGTCCTTGCCAATTCGTACTGACAATAGGTGTAGAGCAGGTCGAACTGCGCCTCCAGCGCGTTGCTGCCGTACAAGGCGGCGGAACGCATTTCAAGATAGCCGCGATAGGCATCCCCAGAAAAATCCCGGATCGCACCCGCATGATGGCGGGGCAACAGGCCGAACCGCGATTCCACCCATCCCTTTAAAGCCGCGCCTTCCCGACCGTCGGAGTCGAAACTCCAGCCGCGCACCATGCGTAAATAATCCGCCCGCTGACGTTTATGCCGTGCCTGCTGGGTGTATCCGGCTTGTTCCGGCTGATCCAGATAGAACGCCGCATTCATATGTAGCGTGAAGGCCTGCGCGCGTTCGTGTGCCGTATCCAGCTTGTCCAGCAGGGAAAACAGGCCGCGATTGAACTCGGCCACGCTGCCTAAAGTGAGCTGAACTGGAGAGTGCTGGAAGCTCAGGCTGCCCAGGATCGCGGCGGGCAGGTTGCAATGGTTGATCGGCAGACGCGCGTAGCGGGGCAGGGTGACGGACTTGATACTGTCCTGTCCGTCTCCTTCACCCCCGTTCCCCCTCTCCCCGTGGGCGAGGGGTACGGTATCTCCTCGCTGCGCGAGTCTCTCGTTGGAGGGTTCTGTCGCCACTCCTACAAAGCCCCTGCGATTGTTGTGTGATAAAGCCGCCAAAGAATCCGACATTGAAATAAATTATTATTAATAATCAATATGTTATTTAAATTGCAGGGAGCTGGCACAGAGATTGCGACAGTAGGAGTGCGAGCAACAGCTTTATTAATCGCATCTTAAATTCTGAAACTCTTGGGAGACTAACATGGCTCTGCGTCAATGTGCAATTTATGGTAAGGGCGGTATCGGGAAATCGACAACCACCCAGAATCTGGTAGCGGCTCTGGCTGAATCGGGCAAGAAAGTAATGATCGTCGGTTGCGATCCTAAAGCTGACTCAACTCGTTTGATTCTGCACTCAAAAGCACAAAACTCCGTCATGGAACTGGCGGCTGAAGCCGGTAGCGTTGAGGATCTCGAACTCGAAGACGTTCTGTCCGTAGGTTACGGCGGCATCAAGTGCGTTGAGTCCGGTGGCCCTGAGCCCGGCGTTGGTTGTGCCGGTCGCGGTGTGATCACAGCGATCAACTTCCTCGAAGAAGAAGGTGCATACGACGACGAACTCGACTTCGTATTCTATGACGTACTGGGTGACGTGGTGTGTGGTGGTTTCGCGATGCCGATTCGTGAAAACAAGGCACAGGAAATCTACATCGTTTGCTCCGGCGAAATGATGGCGATGTACGCCGCGAACAACATCGCTAAGGGTATCGTGAAGTATGCGAATTCCGGCAGCGTGCGTCTGGCTGGGCTGATCTGTAACAGTCGTCAAACCGACCGTGAAGATGAACTGATCGAAGCGCTGGCTCGTATGCTGGGCACCCAGATGATTCACTTCATCCCACGTGCTAACGCGGTGCAACACGCTGAAATTCGTCGTATGACCGTGATCGAATACGATCCAACTCACAAACAGGCTGATGAATACCGTCAACTGGCGAGCAAGATTGTGAACAACAAGAAGTTTGTTATTCCAACACCGATCACCATGGACGAACTGGAAGCGCTGTTGATGGAATTCGGCATCATGGAAGTGGAAGACGAATCCATCATCGGTAAAAAGGCTGCTGAACTCGCTGCCTGATGTAGGTCGGTTGTAGGTCGGAATTCATCCCGACTCATGAATCCCTGTCGGGCTAAAGCCCGACCTACAAAACTGCGAATCTAACCCTGATGTACTCCACATATTGGTGGGTCATTAAAGGAGAACGGAATGTCTGCATTAACACGCGAAGAATCGGAAGCACTGATTCAAGAAGTACTGGAAGTCTACCCTGAAAAAGCCAGGAAAGATCGTGCCAAGCATCTGGCAGTAAATGATCAATCCATCGAACAATCTAAAAAATGTATCACCTCTAACCGTAAGTCTCTGCCGGGTGTAATGACCATACGCGGTTGCGCCTACGCCGGTTCCAAGGGCGTGGTGTGGGGCCCGATCAAGGATATGATCCATATCTCTCACGGCCCGGTTGGCTGTGGTCAATACTCTCGCGCCGGTCGCCGTAACTATTACGTCGGTACCACCGGGGTCAACACCTTCGGTACGATGAACTTTACTTCCGATTTTCAGGAAAAAGACATCGTTTTCGGTGGCGACAAGAAGCTGGCTAAGGTCATGCTCGAAATCGAGTCGCTGTTCCCGCTGAACAAGGGAATTTCGATTCAATCCGAGTGCCCGATCGGTCTGATCGGTGACGATATCGAAGCGGTCGCCAAGAAAACAGCCAAGGACATCAACAAACCTATCGTTCCTGTACGTTGTGAAGGTTTCCGTGGTGTGTCTCAGTCGCTGGGTCACCATATCGCTAACGATGCGATCCGCGATTGGGTACTGCCGCGCCGCGATACGCAGGAATTCGCAGGAACTCCTTACGATGTCGCTGTGATCGGCGATTACAACATCGGCGGCGATGCCTGGTCTTCACGGATTCTGCTCGAAGAAATGGGTCTGCGCGTGATCGCTCAGTGGTCTGGTGACGGCACTATCGCTGAAATGGAAATGACACCCAATGCCAAGCTGAATCTGATCCATTGCTACCGTTCGATGAACTACATCGCACGTCACATGGAAGAAAAGTACAGCATACCCTGGATTGAGTACAACTTCTTCGGCCCGACCAAAGTTGCTGAGAGTCTGCGCGCTATCGCGGCTCACTTCGACGACAAGATCAAGGAAGGTGCTGAACGCGTCATCGCCAAGTATCAGGCCATGATGGATGAAGTCATCGCCAAGTACAAACCGCGTCTGCAAGGCAAGCGCGTCATGTTGTACGTCGGCGGTTTGCGTCCTCGTCACGTGATCGGTGCTTATGAAGATTTAGGCATGGAAGTGGTCGGTACCGGATACGAATTCGGTCACGGCGATGACTACGATCGCACCATCAAGGATATGGGCAATGCCACCTTGCTGTACGACGATATCACCGGCTTTGAGTTTGAAGAGTTCGTCAAACGCGTCAAACCTGATCTGGTCGGTTCCGGTATCAAGGAAAAGTTCATCTTCCAGAAGATGGGTGTGCCGTTCCGTCAGATGCACTCCTGGGATTATTCAGGCCCGTACCACGGTTATGACGGCTTTGCCATCTTTGCCCGCGATATGGACATGACGATCAATAACCCTTGCTGGAACAAGATGATTCCACCCTGGGCGAAGAAGGATGCGTCTGTAGCTGAACCGAAGGCCGCGTAATTCGGGATTTATTCCGGCTTACAAATTAACGATACCCGTGTCCGCAGATTAGCGGCGCGGGTCAAGGAGATAAGCATGCAAATAGTTGACGATATCAAGCCTTGTTATCCACTGTTCCGTCAGGACGAGTACAAGGAATCACTGGGTAACAAACAGGATCAGTTCGAAGAGCGTCATGCCCGTGATGTGGTTCAGGATACTTTTACCTGGACGACCACGGAAGAATACAAAGAACTGAATTTCAAACGTGAAGCACTGACCGTTAATCCGGCCAAGGCTTGCCAGCCACTGGGCGCGGTGCTGTGTGCACTGGGCTTTGAAAAGACCATGCCTTATGTGCACGGATCTCAAGGTTGCGTGGCTTACTTCCGTACCTACTTCAACCGTCATTTCCGTGAGCCTATCTCTTGCGTATCGGATTCGATGACTGAAGATGCAGCGGTGTTCGGCGGTCAAAAGAACATGATCGACGGTCTGGAAAACGCCATTGCGTTGTACAAGCCTGAGATGATCGCGGTGTCCACCACCTGTATGGCTGAAGTAATCGGTGACGACCTGAATGCGTTCATCCTGAACACCAAGAAGGCCGGCAATATTCCAAACGATTTTCCTACGCCTTTTGCGCATACTCCCTCGTTTGTGGGATCGCATGTCACAGGTTGGGACAATATGTTCGAAGGTGTGATGCGCTTCTTCACGCTGAACACGATGGAAGGCAAAGTGCCCGGTTCGAACGGCAAGATCAATCTGGTTCCTGGCTTTGAAACTTATCTCGGTAACTTCCGCGTCATGCATCGCATGCTGAACGAGATGGGCGTAGAACACACGCTGCTCTCCGATCCGACTGAAGTGCTCGATACCCCGGCAGACGGCAAATACCGCATGTACGCGGGTGGCACGACACAGGATGAGGTCAAGGATGCACCGAATGCCGCCACCACTTTCTTGCTGCAACCGCTGCAACTGGAAAAGACCAAGAAGTTTGTTGAAGGCACCTGGCACCACGAAATTCCTAAGCTGAACATTCCTATGGGTCTGCAATGGACCGACGAGTGGTTGATGAAGGTCTCCGAAGTGACCGGCAAGCCTATCCCGGCTTCTCTGGAACTGGAGCGCGGTCGTCTGGTAGACATGATTACCGACAGCCACACCTGGTTGCACGGCAAGAAGTTCGGTCTGTACGGCGATCCTGACTTTGTCATGGGGATGGCCAAGTTCCTGACCGAACTGGGTGCTGAGCCGATACACATCCTGTGCAATAACGGCAGCAAGAAGTGGAGCAAGGCGATGCGCAGCGTGATGGATGAAACACCTTACGGTAAGGAAGCCAAGCTGTATCCGGGTGCTGACTTGTGGCATTTCCGTTCGCTGATGTTCACTGAGAAGCCTGATTTCATGATCGGTAACTCCTACGGTAAGTTCATTCAACGCGATACCTTGCACAAGGGTAAAGAGTTTGAAGTGCCGCTGATCCGTATCGGTTTCCCGATCTTCGATCGTCATCACCTGCATCGTTCCACGACGTTGGGTTATGAAGGCGCCATGCAAATCCTGACCACGCTGGTGAATTCTGTACTGGAAAAACTGGACGAAGACACTCGCGGCATGGGAACGACAGACTACAACCACGATCTGGTGCGCTAACGGCAGGGAAGGGGGAAGAGGGAAGAGGGAAGGGAAAAGGCAGTTCGGTTTTACCCTTGAGCACCACAGGTGCGATCCCTTCTCCCTTTACTCTTTTCCTTTCTCCAGAAGGAGTTTCAAATGGCAAACATCATGATTCAGCGTGGCAGCAAGACCGAGTATGTGTTTTATCTGCCCAAGCGCGATCTTGAGGACGACATCGTTTCGATGGAGTTCGATACCCCGGAAAAATGGGGCGGCGAGATCAAGCTTAATAATGGCGGCTGCTATTACATCGAACCTCAATCCAAGCCGGCTAAGTTGCCGATTTCCCTGCGTGCAAAACGCCTGGATGCGGCGGAGTAGTAAAAACTGGGAAGAGTGAAGGGGAAAGGGTAACTGCGGTTTTACCCTTTAGCGCCGCAGGCGCGATCCCTTCCCCCTTTACCCTTCACTGAATTTGATAAAGGAGATTCATCATGGCTATGAAAATTGATCCAAATCTTTGTACCTCTTGCGGCGACTGTGAACCGGAATGTCCGACCGCTTCGATCGTTACCCGTAAAGGTGTCACCAAGATTGTTGCGGATACCTGTACCGAATGTGAAGGCGAATACGACAAGCCTCAATGTGTGAAAGTCTGCCCGATCAAGGGTTGCATCATTCAGGCATAACAAACGGAAGGGTGAAGAGGGAAGGGATCGCGCCTTCGTCGCTCAAGGGGTAAGACCTCTCCACGCTTTCATCCTTCTCCCTTTTCACTACGCCCTTAATTAAAAGGATTTCACCATGACTAACGGCATCATCACCAAACCCGCCGCCTTGCGTATCGCACTGGCCGCCCGCGCACTGCCTGAAGTGAATATGGGCGGGCTGGTGGCGAAGTTGGGCGAACATCTCGGCCTGCCTATCACCGAAGAGAAGCTCTCGAAGATGACGGTGGCCGATATTAAATTGATGCTCTCGGGGGAGGAAACCGTAGAGCCTGATGTGGACAGCGCCTCCATCAAACTGGCGGTGCGTCATCTGTGGGGCGAGACGGGCGAAGCTGAAAATCTGCCGCCGCTCGAGGCCTATGTCGATGGCGATATGCCCGGCAGTCTGCGCGTCGCCGTCGCGTCTAACACGGAAGAAAATCTGGATGGGCATTTTGGCTCATGCCCGCGCTTTCTGATCTATCAGGTAGGTCGCCATGAGATCCGCCTGATCGAAGTGCGTTCCACACTGCTCACCGAAGAGGCCGAGGACAAGAATGTCGCTCGTGCCAATTTGATCTGCGATTGCCAGATCGTCTATGTGCAATCGATAGGCGGGCCGGCTGCAGCCAAGGCTGTGCGCGCTAATGTTCATCCGGTGAAGATGCCTGAAGGCGGTAAGGCACGCGATACGCTGGTCAGGCTGCAAACGGTGCTCGATGCGCCGCCGCCTTGGCTGGCCAAGATACTCGGCGTGTCAGCCCAGTCGCTGAGCCGTTTCGCGGAAGTGGACGAGGAGTAACGGTCATGGCAACGACGCCCCTACATTTAATGAAACCAGCCATGCCCGTTTCCCTCGCCTCAATCCTCTCCCGCAAGCGGGCGAGGAGGCAAACGAATCGCTGCGCGAGTTTCACATTAAAGTCATGATTGCCGCCGAGATGCTGGAACAGATCGCCAATGCCGCAGCTTCGTTCGATGTGCTGGATGAAGCAGCGCTGGATATTCTGAAGGCGCGCTGGCCTGAACTGCGCTTTACGCTGTGCAACGACGACGATATGCCCGCACGGATGCCGCCCGCCTTGCAGCGCGAACGGTGCAATTTGTATCTGGTGGGCGGGGGTGAGCATTGCCTGAGTCTGACCACCGATCCTGAGGTGGCTGTCGGCGTAGTGCTGGCGCAGGTGGACGCAGAATAGTCTAACGAGCGCTACGTATATGTCATGATTTAAACACTAAAGGCACGAAAGTGCCTTTTTTGCTGTGCGTCGTTCCGTTTGGCCAGACTCTATCCCTGCTTTGAGCGTTTTTCGCGCAACTGGCAAATTTCGTTATGTGCTTTGGTTTATAACGGGTGAAGGTTCTACGCTAGAATAGTGAAAAATTCAGCTCTCTTAGACGTTGAATCACGAATTGCCGACAGATTTTTGTTCATTTTTGTCGTGAAAATTCCAATTTATCCTGTATGTGACAAGGGTGTCGTCTTGCAGATGCCGGAGATGCTAAATTAATTCATTTAAATCAATTGGTTGTGTGTTTGAGTGATTCTGGTGTGTTTTGTGGCATCGCTTTTGCATACCGTTAGGTTGTAACAAGTTATAACGAGTGAGGAAATCATGGCGCTATCGCTTGAGGAAAAAACTGAAGCCAAGGCTATGCCCGGATTGAAATTAGCTCGCGGGCGGCGCTGGGATCATCTGGAACTGCTCGAGCGCATCGATGCAACGGGTTCGATTACGGCGGCGGCCAGTGCCATGGGGATGAGCTATAAGGCTGCCTGGGAGGCGGTTGAGGCGGTCAATAATCTTTCTGAACATCCGTTGGTCGAGCGCAAGACGGGCGGGCAGAAGGGGGGAGGCACCACGCTCACTATCTATGGCCGTCGAGTGGTCGGTGCGTATCGTCGTCTGGAGCAGGAACGTGAGCAGGTGCTCAAGAAGCTGGCTGAGGTGATGAATGATTTCGATGAGTATTACCATTTGCTCAGGAGATTCGACATGAAGACGAGTGCGCGTAATCAGTATCTTGGGATCGTACGCAGCATTAAATTGGGGAAAGTCAACGCGGAAGTGGTGCTGGACATCGGAGGCGGGGACCTTTTGGCTGCCGTTGTTACCTGCGAAAGCGTGTCGCATTTAGCCTTGAAAGTGGGTTCTGAGGCGTATGCCTTGATTAAAGCGCCTTGGGTGATCGTGACCACTTCAGACGGGTTCAAGACCAGTGCGCGCAACGAGCTGCACGGCACGGTGGTGCGCTGTCAGGTGGGCGCGGTCAACAGCGAAGTTATCATCGAACTGGCGGGCGGCAAGACGGTAGTGGCGGTGGTGACCAACGACAGCGTCAAGTCGCTGGGGCTTAAAGTGGGTGTCAAGGCGTGTGCGCTGATCAAGGCGTCGCATGTCATTCTGGCTGTCAATGCTTAAGGAGAAAAAAATGTCACAACTAAGATGGAACATCAGCGGTTTATTCGGCGCACTGCTGTTCGGCATGTTTCCAAATACTGGCTTTGCGGGTGAAGTGAATGCGGCGGTGGCGGCGAATTTCACCGCGCCTATGCAACAGATCGTTGCCGCCTTTCAGAAGGACAGCGGGCATACGGTGAAGCTGAGTTTCGGTTCCAGCGGCAAATTCTATACTCAGATTAAGCAGGGTGCGCCGTTTGATGTGATCCTGGCCGCTGACGAAGCGATTTCTCAGCGTCTGGAACGGGAAGGTCTTGCGGTAGCCGGTACGAGTTTCGTTTATGCATCAGGCAAACTGGTGTTATGGAGTGCTAAGCCGGGACTGGTCGATGCCAAAGGCGCCGTATTGGGCCAAGGCAACTTTAACAAGTTAGCCTATGCCGACCCAAAACTTGCGCCATACGGTTTAGCCGCCAAAGAAACGCTGGATGCAATGGGATTGTGGCGTCGTGTGGAAAGTCGGCTGGTAACAGGGGAGAGCATCACTCAGACTTATCAGTTCGCTTCTTCCGGTAATGCGGATTTGGCATTTGTCGCGTTATCGCAGATCACTAAAGACGGCAAAGTGACGGAGGGTTCCTGGTGGCTGGTGCCGTCTAATCTGTATAGCCCGTTACGTCAGAGTGCGGTGCAATTGAGTGCGTCCAAAGACCCGGTTGCCGCGCGGGCCCTGCTGACTTATCTGAAGAGCAAGAAGTCGGCGGAAATCATACGCAGCTTCGGTTATGAGTTGCCCTGATGTTCCAGTTAGCGCCTGATGATCTGCAATCGGTCTGGCTGACGCTCAAGCTGGCCGGTGTTACCACGATATTGCTGCTGTTGATCGCCACGCCGCTGGCCTGGTGGCTGGCGAATAGCCGTAAGTGGTACAAGGGGCCGGTGGCGGCGGTGGTTGCCTTGCCGCTGGTGATTCCGCCCACCGTGCTGGGGTTTTATTTATTGCTGCTGATGGGGCCGCAAGGCGCGGTGGGGGAGTTGACCACCTCGCTGAATCTTGGTCGTTTGCCATTCACCTTTGCCGGTCTGGTGATAGGTTCAGTGTTGTTTTCCATGCCTTTCGCGGTGCAGCCGATACAAAATGCCTTCGAGTCTATCGGCCGTCGTCCGCTGGAAGTGGCGGCTACCCTGCGCGCCGGGGCGTGGGACCGTTTTTTCAGCGTAGCGCTGCCGCTGGCGCGCCCGGGCTTTATCACTGCGAGCATACTCGCCTTCGCGCATACGGTCGGTGAATTCGGCGTGGTGCTGATGCTGGGCGGCAATATACCCGGCGAGACACGCGTGCTGTCGGTTGCCATCTACAGTCACGTCGAGGCGATGGAATACGCATCGGCGCACCTGCTGGCTGGTGGCATGGTGCTGTTTTCCTTCCTGGTATTGCTGGCGCTTTATCTGACAGGTGGAAAGGGGGCCAGAGTATGAGCGGTATCAAAGCGCAGTTTTCCCTTAAACGCGATGGCTTTGCAATGGATGCCGGATTTACTGCGCCGGCGGTGGGTGTGACCGCCTTGTTCGGTCCTTCTGGTTCGGGCAAGACTACCTTGCTGCGTTGCATCGCGGGGCTTGAGCGCACCGAAGGGTCGCTTACCATGAACGGCGAGATTTGGCAGGATAAGACGAGGTTTCTGCCGGTGCATAAGCGTCCGTTAGGCTTCGTGTTTCAGGAAGCCAGTCTGTTTACCCATCTGTCGGTGCGAGCTAATCTGGAATATGGATTGAAGCGCGTCGCACCCTCAGAGCGAAAAGTCCCGCTGGAACAGGTGGTGGAATGGCTGGGGCTGGCTGGTCTGATCGGGCGTGGTGATCCTGCCAGACTGTCCGGCGGCGAACGCCAGCGCATCGCTATCGGTCGCGCGCTGCTGACCAGTCCGCGCGTTCTGTTGATGGACGAGCCGCTCTCCGCGCTCGACAACAACAGCAAACAGGAGATACTGCCGTATCTGGAACGCCTGCATCGCGAATTGAACATTCCTGTGCTCTATGTCAGCCATGCGATGGATGAGGTGGTAAGACTGGCCGACCATCTGGTGTTGATGCAAAACGGCAGCGTGATTGCCAGCGGCGCGTTGTGCGAGACCTTATCCCGTCTGGATCTGCCTCTGGCGCACTTTGACGATGCGGGTGCGGTGATCGAGGCTGTGGTAGCGCAGCAGGACGAGACCTATCATCTTACCCGGCTGGATTTCGAGGGCGGCAGCCTTTGGGTGAGCCGGGTTGAGCAAGCTTTTGGTGTGCGCGTGCGCGCCCGTGTTTTGGCGCGCGATGTGAGCATCGCCACACAAGCGCCGCACGGCTCCAGTATCAACAATATCCTGAATGCGCGCATCGAAGAGATCCGCGACGAGGGCTCGGATAAGGTGATCGTGCGTATGAAGGTGGGCACTGATGCAATGCTGCTCTCGCGCATTACGCGCCGTTCGCGCGACCAGCTCGGTCTGTACGTTGGGATGTTTGTGTGCGCTCAGGTCAAGAGCGTGGCACTGATGGCATGAATATCGATTTTGCCGCCGCAGGCGATTTGCCGCAATTGGCTGATTTACTGGCTGAACTGTTCACGCTGGAGAGCGATTTTGCGCCCGACTGCGACAAACAGTTGCAGGGTTTAACGTTGATTCTGGAAGATCCGGCCTGCGGGCAATTGTTTGTGTTGCGTGACGGTGCAAGCATCATCGGTATGGTCAATGCGCTGATCACGGTCAGCACGGCGGAGGGCGGGCGGGTGCTGTTGCTCGAAGACGTCATCGTAAAATCTGAATATCGGGGCAGGGGGCTGGGGCGGTTACTGGTTAATCATGTGCTGGATTGGGCGCTCGGACAGGGGTTGAAGCGCGTCACGCTGCTGGCCGACCAAGGCAACCGCGCAGCACTGGATTTTTATGGAAAACTCGGTTTCGATCTGTCGCATATGACGGTGCTGCGCCAATCACTCGTTTAGCAGATTTTCCAGAAAACGATTGTCGAGTTTGCTACATTAATATCCATATCGTTGTTGTGTATATCACCTGCATCTGACTGATGAATAAATTATTGTTTATAATCAATTTGATATAATAATCATTTCGATGGCATGATGGTTGCTCATAACTCGGTGAGAACCAATGGATTGTGGAGAATTAAATGTTGATAGGCATTCCTGCGGAAACGCTTGCAGGCGAAAAGCGCGTAGCGACGGTACCTGAGGTCGTCGAGAAGCTCATTAAGCTGGGTTTTGCGGTCGCGATCGAATCGGGTGCGGGAGACGCGGCAAATTGCAGTGACGACGCTTACCGCGCTGCGGGAGCTGAAATTGTCGTTGGCGCTGCCAAAATTTGGACGGAATCGGACATCGTATTCAAGGTCACTGTCCCTTCCGGCGCTGAAGTGGAGATGATGCGTGTAGGGATCACCTTGATCGGCTTCATCTGGCCTGCGCAAAACCCTGAATTGATGCAACAGCTGGCAGCCAAAAAGGCGACCGTGCTGGCTATCGACTGCCTGCCGCGCCAGTTGTCCCGCGCTCAGAAGATGGATGCTTTGACTTCTCAGGCCGGTGTCGCAGGTTATCGCGCCGTCATTGAAGCGGCCAACGCATTTGGTCGCTTTTTCAACGGCCAGATTACGGCTGCAGGCAAAGTGCCACCCGCCAAAGTATTTATCGCCGGCGCCGGTGTAGCAGGTTTAGCTGCCATCGGTACGGCGGCGGGATTGGGTGCGATCGTACGCGCCAACGATACCCGTGCGGAAGTCGCCGATCAGGTTAAATCGCTGGGCGGTGAATTCGTCAAAGTGGAATATGAAGAAGAAGGCGGCGGTGGCGGCGGTTACGCCAAGGTCATGTCCGAAGGCTTCCAACAGGCGCAACGCGAGATGTACGCCAAGCAAGCCCGTGAAGTGGACATCATCATCACCACGGCGCTGATTCCAGGCCGCCCGGCTCCCATGCTGATCACCGCCGAGATGGTGAAATCCATGAAGCCCGGCAGTGTCATCGTCGACATGGCGGGCGAGCGCGGCGGCAATTGCGAACTGACTGAAGCGGGCAAGGCAGTGGTGAAATACGGCGTGACTATCGTCGGCTATACCGACTTGAACAGCCGTTTAGCCAAGCAATCGTCCACCCTGTATGGCACTAATCTGTTCCGTCTGACCGAAGAGTTGTGCAAGACCAAAGACGGCATCATCAACGTCAACATGGAAGACGATGCCATACGCGGCCTGACAGTCATCAAGGACGGCGAGATCACCTGGCCGGCGCCTCCACTGAAGATGCCCCCGCCTAAACCGGCGGTGGTTGCAAAACCCGCACCGGCAGCGCACGGCGCTGGCGGCGCACCCGCCTCGGCTGGAAAAACGGCTGCCATCTTTGCTGCCGCAGCCCTGCTGTTTCTGCTGATCGGCGCTTTTGCCCCGGCCGCGTTCTTAGGGCACTTCACCGTGTTCGTGCTCGCCTGTTTCGTCGGTTACATGGTGGTGTGGAACGTCACGCCTGCCCTGCATACCCCGTTGATGAGCGTCACCAACGCGATTTCCAGCATCATCGCCATCGGTGCGCTGGTACAGATCGCGCCGCCACTGGAGATCGGGTTCGATCGTCCGGATGGCTGGATACGCGCTTTGGCGGTGGCGGGTATTGCGCTCACTGCGGTCAATATGTTCGGTGGCTTCGCGGTGACACGCCGCATGCTGTCGATGTTCCGCAAATAAGCTAGGGACTGAATGTGAATGATGCACACAAACCGTCATTGCGAGCGAAGCGTGGCAATCCAGTATGTTGATTTAAAAGAATGCTGGTTTGCCACGTCGCTACGCTCCTCGCAACGACGATTTAATCAGCGTTTTTCCAGGATACATAGCTTGTCGCTGCTAGCCAACCTTGGCGTATTCCAGCTACCGGCAAACAGCTAGAAATAACAGATTTAATGTTAGGATAAAAAATGATGTCTTCAAGCTTGGCAACCGTATCCTATATTGGTGCGATTATTCTTTTCATACTCAGTCTGGGCGGCCTGTCCAACCCTGAGTCCTCACGGCGCGGCAACCTGTACGGCATGATCGGCATGAGCATCGCCGTGCTGGCCACGGTGTTCGGCCCGCACGTCACGATGGCGGGGCTACCCTGGATCATCGCTGCAATGGTGGCGGGCGGTGGTATCGGACTTTACGCCGCGCGCAAAGTGCAGATGACGCAGATGCCGGAACTGGTCGCCCTGATGCACAGTCTGGTGGGCCTTGCCGCAATGCTGGTGGGTTTTGCCAATTACATCGATCCGATCTCGACGTTGAATCTTTCCAGCGCTGAAAAGGCGATCCACGAAATGGAAGTCTATCTGGGTATCTTGATCGGCGCAGTGACTTTAGCCGGCTCCCTGATTGCCTTCGGTAAACTGTCCGGCAAAATTGGCGGCAAGCCGCTGCTGCTGCCGGGTCGTCACTTCATGAATCTGGCGGGATTGCTGGTGGTCATCGCCTTCGGCTGGCAGTTCATGCATGCCGAAACGATTAGCGCCGGCATGACGGCACTGACCGTGATGACCGTGATCTCGCTGCTGTTCGGTATCCACATGGTGATGGCGATCGGCGGCGCGGATATGCCGGTGGTGGTGTCCATGCTCAACAGCTACTCCGGCTGGGCGGCAGCGGCTACCGGCTTCATGTTGAACAACGACCTGTTGATCGTGGTGGGCGCACTGGTTGGCTCCTCCGGTGCGATTCTGTCCTACATCATGTGTCGCGCGATGAACCGCAACTTCATCAGCGTGATCGCGGGTGGCTTCGGTGGCGGCGCGAAACCCACCAAGAAGGCGGACGGCGATGCGGCACCTGCTGGCGAAGTGGTATCTATCAGTGCGGTCGAGACAGCAGAACTGCTGCTGGACGCCAAAAATGTGATCATCGTTCCGGGCTACGGCATGGCGGTGGCACAGGCGCAGCACACGGTGAATGAAATCACCAAGTTGCTGCGCGAAAAAGGCGTCAATGTGCGTTTTGGTATTCATCCGGTGGCAGGGCGCATGCCAGGCCATATGAACGTATTGCTGGCCGAAGCACGCGTCCCTTACGACATCGTGATGGAGATGGATGAGATCAACGCTGACTTCCCGGATACCGATGTCGCCATGGTGATCGGTGCCAACGATATCGTCAATCCTGCCGCACAGGATGATCCGACCAGCCCGATCGCCGGGATGCCGGTGCTGGAAGTCTGGCGTGCTAAGACCTCTATCGTGATGAAGCGCAGCATGGCTTCAGGTTACGCCGGGGTGGACAATCCACTGTTCTACAAAGAGAACAACCGCATGCTGTTCGGCGATGCCAAGAAAATGCTGGACGAAGTGCTCACCGCTTTGAAAGCATAGGCCCATCTTGTAGATGCGAATTGTCTAAGCGCGATACCTGTTGTTGCAGGCTCTCAAATTATTGATTAAATAGTAAATATAATCATGTAGTTATATTTGTAACTTAATGCTAAATAGAGATATGGTGGAGGCGAGGATGGCTGCGCAATCGACGACCCCGGTTGACGTAAAAATGGCAGATTGCACGCGCTGCGCGCATCGCGACACACTGCTGATCAAAGGGGACTGTATTCCGGGCGATGTCTGTTTGATTGCGCAAAGCGGAAGACAGATAGACCGTTTTTTACGCCGCAATCGGGAGTTCGCAGCAGGTTGCCTGAACGATTTTTTTTGGGAGCGACGTGCGATTGCCGCGCGTTATGCGCCGCTAGCCGCAGTGCAATCGATGCGCAAAGATAGTGACGAGGTGGTGCGTCGCGTGATGGCGAGTCGCTTGCCGGTTGACGCATTGCTCGATTATCTGCACGATGCGGATCGCGAGGTGAGAATGACGGTCGCCGAGCGCATCGCCATCGATCAACTGACCGCGTTGATCGATGATGAGGATTATCTGGTGCGCTTGCAAGTGGCGCGGCGCTTGCCGCACGGACAGTTGACCCGTATGGCACATGATCCTGATCCTGAGGTGCGCAAGGAGGTAGCCAGACGACTGCCTTCCTTTGCGCTAA
Source organism: Gallionella sp. (assembly GCA_041660905.1). Taxonomy (GTDB): domain Bacteria; phylum Pseudomonadota; class Gammaproteobacteria; order Burkholderiales; family Gallionellaceae; genus Gallionella. Next base: position 226,129 of record JBAZVL010000005.1, on the reverse strand, counting down.
GCCGGATGGCCGCTGATGAAGATGCCGGCGTGCGCCGTATTGCCGCCGCGCGCATGTTGCCTCAAGATGCACCTTGATGCTGGCGGATACGGATTGGCTGGTGCGTCTTGAGGCTGTTACGTGTGCACCGTTGGAGGACGTTGCCTTATTAGTGGGCGATGTCGAGCCGGATGTGCGTGCGGCGGTGTATCGCCGTTTGAATGGGTTTTTGCAAGAGGACGAGACATGATCAATGATGAAATGATGCAGCGCTTAACTGCCGATATCGAGAAAATTTCGCCGCGCCCGCATCACAGTGCGTTGCTGGAGATTGCACGCCAGTATATGCCCGACTGTACCTTCAAGATGGCTTTGAGCCGTGGCGGCTGGTACCGGCAGGGCGGGGTAATCGCGGCGGACGGTACGCGTCTCGCGGAGACGGTGGATGCCTGGGTGAAGGCGCAGGACGGTGATATCGGTCTGTTGCTGGAGCACTACGCCGATCAGGGTTTGCTGGTGACGCGTCACACCGGACGCACGCATTATTTTGCGGCGCCCTATGGCCCGGCTCCTGCTGATTTTCTGCAACTGGAAGTGGAGGAGTTGCAGGAAGTGCTCGATCGTCAATTGATCGATCCTGACCATTTTCCGGATGATGTTCAGGACCTTATCGAACCCGATTTGCCCGCGCTCATCGATGCGCAGCCGGTCGGCGCGCCGTATTATCGTTTTCGTCGTCTGATCGATATGCGTCAGATTGTCGCGCGCATCTCTTTTGCCGACGGACGCAACGGCGGCTTGCCGCGTCTGATTGCCGACTGGTCACACAGCAGCGCGGCGGTGCGCGGGCATTTCTCCGATCATTGGATTGTTTCTTTGCGCGAACATCAGGATCGTTACCGCAATCCGCTGGTTTCGGCCTCGCTGGTGTCGCGTCATGCACGCGAGCTCAAGTCGTTTCAATGGAATCTTGAGGCGACAGGGGTGGATATGTCCATGCAATTGCAGGCTTTTGACCGGGCGGCCGGATATCTTTCCGCCTGGTATTTTCATCTGGTTGCGGGGACGATTACGCCGCCCAAAATCGCCTATGCCGTGCTGCGCGATCTGGATGCAGGATACAGTTACCTGCCGGATACGGAAGCCGCGTTGATACGCAACTGGGTCGCCGATCCCTACTCGGTCTGAGGTGCATCTGGTTTAAATGAGCCGGATACCGGATAGTTGTGCCATTGTGTGCTTCTATGGTCTCGTAAACTCTCATTGGAGAGTAGAATATCCCACAGTCAACAGTCGAACTCTTTAGGGCTGTTGACGCGCGTTTCCGGCCGGAAGGTATGCTGCTTTATAAGTCGCTTGTCTTGAAGCAGCAAGCCCGGTGTGAATTTGTTTCCCTAAGGAGTTGGCGCGAGTGAGCGCTTGAACCGTAAGCAGCTCATTTGCTAAGTAGGGAAGGGGGATTATTGTGGGACTGCTACGCAGCTGTTTTTTGTTCCTGTGCTTCACCCTGTTCTGTGTTCGACTTGCCGTGGCAGCGTCATGTCTGGGGGAGCAATCGCAAACGAGTTATTCGGTGTATCTCGTACCCAGGTTGCCAGCATTGACGCTGTATCAGGACTGGGCTCCGTTTTTGAACAGATTGGGCAAGGAAAACAACCTTTGTTTTGAACTGCATATTCCGGCGGATTTCACTGAATTCGAGCAGGCGATTCGAGCGGGAAAACCTGATTTCGTTTTATTGAATCCCTATCATCAGGTCATGGTGGCGCGCAAACCTGGATATGTGCCGCTGGTGCGCGATCAACAATCCAAGTTGGCCGGCATTCTGGTTGTGCACAAGGACAGTAAACTGCATGACATACGCCAGCTTGAAGGCGCGACGGTTGCCTTTCCCGCTCCGCATGCCTATGTAGCCTCGTTGCTTATGCGTGCGCTGCTCAGTCAGGGAGATATCCATATTAAAACCAACTACGTCGGTTCTCACAACAATGTTTATCGGGCGGTGGCGCTGGGTGCGGTACAAGCAGGCGGCGGTGCTAATACGACGCTAAGCCACGAGCCGCCAGCGTTGCAAGCGCAATTGCGTGTGCTGTTTCGCACCCCGAATTATATGCCTCATCCATTTTGCGCCCATCCGCGCATTTCGCGGCGTATACAGGAAAAGGTGGTTGCTGGTTTTCTTAATATCGCGGCTGACTCGGCCGGGAAAAATATGTTGGAGGTGATCCAGATGGCTCAGCCGACTCGTGCAGATTACGCACGCGACTATAAGGAACTGGAGCAACTTAAACTCGAACAGTTTATCGCTTCCGGAGGTGATTGAAGTGGAGAGAATCGCTCCTGCACGGTTGTTGCTGCCTGTTATCTTGACCGCTTTGGGAGGGGTCGTTTTGCTGGCGGCCGTTGGCGCCTTGTGGATAATTCAGCACAACAGCGGCATCACTGAACAATATCAGCTGCGTGATGGAAACCTGATCGCCGAAGGGCTGGCCAATGCGGTTGCGCCTCAACTGGTGCGTAGTGACTACGGCGCGTTGGAGGAGCGACTGTTACAAACAGCTTCAGATCCCAGCGTAAGTTCGGCTTTGGTGGTAGATATGCAGGGGCAGGTGTTGGGTTATGTTCATGGGCGTTCGCCTGACGCTGCAGCGCATCCCGTTTTCGATCGCCAGAAAATTTCGCCTCCTCAAGTCGAGCACATGCAGGCTGAAATGCACCCCAATTTTTTGAGTATCTGGCATGTCGTGAATGTCGGCGTCGATGTAGGTTGGGTCCGTGTTGAAATTGCATCCAACTATTACGCTCAGAACATGGACAAGATAAAACGACAGGTCTGGGGTCTGGCACTTGCTGTGGCGATTGCCGGATTTTTTCTGCTGGGAGCCGCCATATTCCGTTCACACACACTGCTGCGCCAACGCGATACGGATGTGGCAAATCATCAGCACTTGCTGGAAAATAAAGCGTATTACGATGCTTTGACGCAACTCCCCAATCGCTCGCTGCTGTTCGATCGACTCACCCAGGCAATCGCCCGCAATGCACGCAACAAACACCTTCTGGCGGTATGTTTTTTCGATCTGGATAACTTTAAACCGATCAATGATACTTACGGCCACGATACGGGAGACCGTGTGTTGATCGAAGTTGCACGGCGACTTCAACTGTCGGTGCGCGGAGACGATACGGTGGCTCGTTTAGGAGGAGATGAATTCGTCGTGCTGTTGGGCGAAATGGAAAATCCCCAGGAAGCCGAACTGGCCGTGCATCGCCTGCTTATTTCACTTTCAGAACCGCTGATAAGCGGAGGGAGGCAAATCAGCATGCAGGCGAGCATCGGTTATGCGCTATATCCTGACGACAGTGAGGATGGAGAGCGTTTGCTCAACATGTCTGATCAGGCGATGTATCAGGTCAAATCGTCCGGAGGCAATCGCATTCGACGTTATCTGAAGCCCCCTGCTACATAGGTTTGGCAGGGGAAATAGAAACGCTATGCGAGTTAGTCAACTGAGCAGTATGAGTTCCATCGCCTGCTGTTTAGATTGACGCGCGATATCTGTATCCAATGTATTTAGCCATAATTCGGGTATCTCATTTAACCCGTACAGTGCGCCTGCTAGCATGCCGGCGATGGCACCGGTCGTGTCAGCATCACCGCCGCGGTTGACGATGTCGATCAGGCAGCTGGCAAAATCATCCGTATCGAAGAATGACTGAAAAACCGCCTGCACGGTATCCACGATGTAGCCGCCGGGATTGCTGATGGATTTGATCGCGCGAAATTTAAATTCCGGATGTTTTGCGGCGAGCGGGTGAGCGTGCTGATTCAGCAAATAGTTCTTGTCCTTGCCTCGCATTGCATCCTGCACCATGAATACCAGACATTCGCAGGCTGCATCTGATAAGGCGCAATGGTGCGTGACATGTGCCTGCGCACGACAGGCAGTGCGCACAGCTTCTTGAGTCAGACCCAGGGTTGCGAGGGCGATAGGTAACACGCGCATGGCAGCGCCATTGCCGGCATCGTGATCGGAGTAGGGCGCCACCGGATTCCCCGTTTTGCGAAATTGAATCAGATTGCGCCGCACGGTGTTGCCGATATCGACAGGTTTACTGCGCATCCAGGCATCGAAGGCGCGCGCAACCGTGTGTGCCTCCACCTTGCCATCTGTGAGTATCGCGTATCCTAACGCCAGCGACATGGCGGTGTCGTCGGTGATTTGCCCGGGTTTTAAGTGTAACCATCCGCCGCCGCACAGCGTCTTGTGGACGCCGTATTGCGCTTTTATTTCGCGCGGCAGCATGAATTCAACGGTTGAGCCCAGCGCATCTCCGATGGCAAGTCCCAGATAGGCGGCGACAGCGCGATCAGCGGTGATCATAGCTACCCTGTCAGTCTTCAGGGCCAAAACACTTTATATAATCCGCGCAATCTTCACAGGACGGGGCTCGGCAGGTGTTGATGCCTTCCTGTTCACATAATTGTTTATAAAGGAATTTTTTCCACTTCATGTCGTGGATGTTTTTTGCGGCCAGACGGGGGAAATTCTCTTTCATCAAGCGGCTGAGAAATTCGCGTGACCACAGCCCCAGGTCTTGCCACAGATGATCGTTCGCCATGCAGGCGGCGGTGACAATATGCGCCATCCACCGTTCCGATGGGTCGTTGCCTGCGAGATGGCTCTGCAGCAGTTCCAGCACATCATCGCGTTCGGTGGCGCGCGGATCAGCGGTACTTTTTGTGTTGTGTATAACCAGTTCCACGCCGGGAAAATGTCGCGCCAGCAGGGCGGGGAAATCTGCATCGAGCAGTCCCAGACCGGAAGGTAACGCCCCGGCCTCATTGATCTGGCTGTTGATCATTTGCGCAAACAGTTCATCGTTCGGCAAGCCCGTCGCGTGCGCCATCAGCTCTGCATACAGACCGTGGGTCGGGGCGGGTGGTGTGGGTAGTCCTGCGACGGGTTGCATAGTCGACTCCTATTTGCTCGGGTATTCGATCAAAAGATCTTCGTCGCGCAGTACCATCTGGCAGGCCAAACGCCAGGCTGTGTGTACTACGTCATCCACTTTCATGGCGTCGATCTGTTCTTTGGTGATTTTGCCGGACTCCTTGAGGACGGAAATTTCACGGTCGGTCAGCGGTCCGCCCATCGGTCCTTTGCTGGACAAATTGGTGACTTTAACCAGACAGGTTGCGCATTCACCGTTCCCGCAACCGAAATCGATGGGAATGTGGTTTTCCTTGGCGAGTTCAAGTACCGTCTTGGTCAGGCTGCCCGCGACGGCATACACCGTTTTGTCTTTGTGTAACGGGCTGGAAAAGGTAATGTTAGGCATTGCTTGCTCCTTAGGGTTGAAAAAAGATTGATCTAATGACGAGTTAGCCGGGACGAACGACGATGTCACCGCCCAGAACCTGAGCCTGGCAGGAGAGGCGGTTATTGCGTCCGGCCATGTTTTCCTGCAATACTTTGTCCTCCAGCACGGAGCGCTCCGACATGTTCTCCATCCCGGAGACGACGCGCATCATGCAGGTTCCGCATTCGCCTTCCCGGCAGCCGTAGGTGATCCCGGCACCGACCTGTTCGGAAATTTCAATCAGCCGGGTTCCAGCCGGGACGGTGACGGTGATACCGATGTTTTCAAATGTGACGTTGGCCTTAGGCATGGTGTGACTCCAGATAATGAAATGCGCGTAGCGCGGCGGTTGCCCCCTCGCCTTGCGGGAGAGGGTTGGGGAGAGGGAAAGCAGGCATGCTGACTTTCAATAAAGAGAATTTCACGCATGGCTGCTGGAAAGTAATTCGGACATGGAAATAATTTTTCGCTCTACGCATCCGGTCAGATGCTGGGCGAGTTGACGACCCAAGTCATGGCAGGCGGCCAATTCGGCGTCTGTGGGGATGAGTCTGGCGCGCACGCCTTTTACGGGAACGCGCAATTTCAGGCCGCGCAAGCGATCTTCGATCATGTTGACCGCCTCTCCGCTCCAGCCGTAAGAACCGAATGCGGCACCCAGTTTGTCGCGCACCTTGATCACCGCGAGCGAAGAGAGCAGATCCCAGAGCGGTTTGACCGCATCGCCGTTGATGGTGGGTGAACCAAAAGCCAGTCCATCCGCTTCCTCGATCAGATCGACGAAAGGTAGATCGCCGCCGGATTGCAGGTCGTATAGCGATACCCGCACGCCGGGCAGCGTTTCTGCGCCTTCGCGCACCGCTTCGGCCATGCGCTGCGTGTTGCCGTATGAGGAAATGTAAAATACCAGCAGCGACTTGTTGTTTGCGCCGTTGTGCAGCAGAGGGGACGCCAGTTGCCGGTAGCGTTGTACATAGCTTTTCGGTGTGTCGCGTAAGACAGGGCCGTGAGCGGGAGCTAGCAGTTTAAGCGGCAACGGCTCGATCAGTTCCAGAGCGTCCAGCACATGTTCGCGGAACGGACGCATGATGTGCGCGTAGTAATATTCAAAGGAAAATCTAAAGTCGCCCACCTGATCGTTGAATAGTCGCGAATCGCAGAAGTGGCAGCCAAACACATCGCCGCTGAACAGGATGCCTTGCTGTTCCAGCCAGGTGCACTGGGTATCCGGCCAGTGCAGGAAGGGCGTGTTGAGAAAGTGCAGGGTGCGGCCTCCCAGCTCAACAAAATCGCCGGTATTGACGATGGTGTAGGTCAGGTCGTCGTGTTTGACCAGCGCTTTCAACATCAACTGCGCCTTGCCGGAAATATACAGTTTGGCCTGCGGCGCGCGGCGCATCAGTTCGGGCAAGGCACCGGTGTGATCCGGTTCCAGATGGTTGAGCACGATGGTGGTGATTTCCTCGTAACGGCAGACTGACTCTAACCTTGCGAAAAATTCACCGGCGTGGGATGCCTTGACCGTATCGATGACCGCGACCCCCTCGCTGCCGCGCACGCAATAGGCATTGTAAGTCGTGCCGTTGGCCGTTCTCAGTATGATGTCGAAGTCGCGCAAGCCGGGATCCAACGCGCCTATCCAGTGCGTATCCGCTGCGATTTCGATGGCGCAGGGCTGATTCATGGCAGATCGGGTGAAGGGCAGGGCGATGCCGCAGGCCCTTTCGGGCAGGCTTCTATATCGCCTTTGGGTTGCTCACCACTCAAACCTATCCATGTGTGCACCGCAGATGCATCAAAGCCCGCGCGGCAGACGCCGTCCACCTCCATCAAGGGGCGGCGTATCAGCAGCGGATCGGCAATCATCATGGGCAGTGCGGTATCGATGGTGAATATTGCCGGATGGACTTCGCCGGATTTGATGCGCGGGGAGGCTAAGTTGAACCACGCTGCCACCGGTGTGTCGCCAAAAAAACGGCGCAGCTTCGCTTCGCTCCAATTTTCTTTGAGTAGGTTTTTAGCCTCAACCGTATGCCCGGATGCAGACAGCCAGATTTTTTGTCTGGTGTTGTTGCCGCAACCGGGCTTTTCATAAAACACGACGGTGGCCATGATTATGCGGCTAGTTGAAGTGCGACCAGTTCGGCAAATTTTTCTGGCGGTATACCGGTGAGCGAGCCGGGCGGGTTGAGCGGGCAACCCGTCTCATCGAGTATCGCTCCTTCGATCGGACAAATGCTGACACACTGGGACTCTTCAAAATCTCCCGAGCATTCGTTGCACTTGTCCATGTCGATCAAAAAATGCGGTTTTGCCTCATAAATCGCCTTGTTCGGGCACAGTGGTTCGCATGCCCAACAGTTGACGCAAGACTCGATGATTTCAAATGCCATGATATCTCTCCTTTAGGCTGCTTTTTGTGCAGGTTGAAATTTGAGCTTTCCCGCAACGCGCATTTCTTCATACACAGACAGAATGGCGTCTTCAATCGGCTCCATGGCATGTTCACCGTTGGGCTGAATACCTGCATTTTCCAGCGGCCCCCAGGGTTCAAAACCGATTTTGCTACACAGCACCACTTCACAACCGGCCAGCGCTTTGAGACTATGATCCAGTGCGCTCTCGCCGTCACCGCAGGTGTCACCGCCTTCGCAGTAGGCGATCGTCTTGCGATGCCCGATGAAACGCACGCCATTTGCTGATGCCTCGTAAATCAAAAACTCACTGGCGTGGCCGAAGTGTTCGTTGATCACGCCGCCGCCTTTGGTGGCCACCGCCATCAGCACCGGCCTGCTCTTGTTGACCTTGAGACCTTCTATGCTGACCACTTGCACGCGGGATTCACGGGCAACGCGTTTACTCTCCAATTCTTCGTTGATGGCGGCGTGCACCTCGGCGCGCATTTTCATCGCTTCCGGGTAGTCGATGTCCATCGCCTCGATCTTGTCCATGGTGAACTCTGAACCGCGATCTTCACCTAACAAGCCCACCGCATCGGCTCTGCACTGGCGGCAATGGCGCATCATATTCATGTCGCCGGAACACTCGTCCTGCAAAGCCTGCAACTCTTCATTGGTGGGGCCTAACTGGCCGGTCATGCCGTAGAACGTGCCGTGCTCGGCCTCTGAAATCAGCGGCATCACGTTGTGCAGGAATGCGCCCTTGGCTTTCACGATGCGGGAGACTTCCGCCAGATGCTTGTCGTTCACGCCGGGTATCATCACCGAATTAACCTTGACCAGAATGCCGCGTGCCACCAGCATCTCCAACCCCTTCTGCTGCTGTTCGATCAGGATGGCGGCCGCTTCGCGCCCCTTGATGCGCTTGTTCTTCCAGAAGATCCACGGATAGATCTTGGCACCCACATCCGGATCGACACAGTTGATGGTGATGGTGACGTGATCGATGTTGTACTTTGCCATTTCATCGACGTGATCGGGAAGCGACAGGCCGTTGGTCGAGACGCACAGCTTGATATCCGGCGCCTGTTCGGACAGCATGCGGAAAGTTTCAAAAGTGCGTTCAGGGTTAGCGAGCGGGTCGCCAGGGCCTGCGATGCCCAGCACCGTCATTTGCGGAATAGTGGCGGCAACCGCCAGCACCTTTTTCACCGCCTGAACAGGATGGTGCAACTCGGAGACCACGCCCGGGCGAGACTCATTGGCGCAGTCGTATTTTCGATTGCAGTAATGGCACTGAATATTGCAGGCGGGAGCGACCGCTACATGCATACGGGCGAAGTAGTGATGCGCTTCTTCGGAATAACAGGGGTGGTTAAACACCTTTTCGCGGATGTGTTCCGGCAGATGCCCCATCTGGTCGGTGGTGCTGCCGCATGATCCTTCGGAACAACCTGTAGCTGCTGCATTGTTGATGACGGGCAATTCCATGTTTAGTACTCCTGTAGTCTTTGTAAATACAGGAGCAAGTGGCGTGCCTAAACACTATGTATTTGTAAATATATGATTAATAATGAAAATTATTAAAACAAGTCTGTCGCTGTGGTAAATAGCACATGACATTGAGCTGCGCTTGTTGCGAAAGCGACAAAAGCGGGATTCGCGTGCGATTCGGCGGTCGGGTAGGGGGTATACGAAAAAATTTAAGGATGCGCCATGATGTTTATCTGCATAAACGTGTCGATATTGCGACCGCTGCGACCGCGAGACAGATAGCGAAGCGCTGAGCCATTCAACGCTGAATCCGCCAGACTGATAAAATCCGCCTTTTGCGAACTATCGTCCACTCGGTCATGCGAGCAACATCTGAAAGAAATATCAGCCTTCCGCAGGCCACGATGGTGCGTCCTGTTCGCGGTAAAAGAGCGCCTCGCAAGCAGACGTAATCCGCGTTAAAATTTGTCGTCCGCGATCAAATTTTGTATTTCTCAACTGAGTGCTGCAAATTGGCTGCCAGAACATCCAGTTGTTTGGTTGTGTCGCAGGTAAAAGCCGTCGAGGCGCTGTTTTCCTCGGTCATCTGAGAGATATTTTCCATTTGCCTGCCAATTTCATTGATAGCAATTTTGCATTCGTTGATCGAGTTGGAAATCCCTTTCATTTTGATATTGAGATTGTCACTTCGCCGCCCGATTTTCTCCAGTGAGTCTTCCGCCTGCTGAGCGGTCCCCATGCTGCGTGTTACCTGTGCATCGGCACAGGACATGGTGTTGACAGCCTGTTCGATATCGACCTTGAGTGTTTCGATTAACTTGGCAATTTCCTCCGTGGATTTGGCGGTTCTTTCGGCAAGTTTGCGCACTTCATCGGCGACAACGGCAAACCCTCTGCCTTGTTCGCCAGCTCGCGCCGCTTCGATCGCGGCGTTAAGTGCCAGCAGGTTGGTTTGTTCGGCAATTTCCTTGATGGTGACCACAATACCGTTGATCTGGGTCGAGCTATCAGAGAGGCGTGATACGTTGAGGGTTGAGTCTTTGATGGCTTGCGCCGTCTGATACATTTCCTTCACACCTTCGCGGGTCACGACAACCGCAAGGGCGGTTTCCTTCTGTCCGGATTCTGCGATCGATTCGGACTCATCGGCATGTTGTTTTATTTCGGCGATGGTGACAGACATTTCTTCGACAGAGGCGGCGACTGAAGCTGTCGATTCTGCCTGAAGTAGTGATGCTGCGGTTTCCTGCTGCGTTGATGAGGCTAAGCCGCGCACATCACCGGCAATTTCCACAACAGCAGCACGAGTTTGCCGGATAATAACGCCCATGCTGTCCAGCAGCCGGTTAAACGCTTTTGCTGTCATCCCGACTTCATCGTTGCTGTCTACTTCGATATGCAGGGTGAAGTCACTGCTGCTTTCCACTCGACTGATGGTGCTCTGCATCAGATGGAGCGGTTGGGTGATGGAACGCGTGATCAGCAAGGCTATGCCGATAGCGGCAATAAACATCACGATCAGTACGGCAAACAGTTTGGTATTTAATTTATCGGCAGCGACATTGAGCGCCACTTCTTCCGCTTCTTCCCGCTCGGCATTTTTGATGGAAAATACTTTCATCTGTTCAACCAGTTGATGCGTGGCCGCTTTGAAAGGAACCATCGCCGTATTGGCGTCTTGAGCGGTATTAATTTCTCCCGATGAGATTTTGTTGAGTACTGTTTTTACTCCCTCGGTGTATTCGTTCTCATTTTTTCGCACTGAAATCAAGAGGTCACGATCCTCAGGCAATGTCGCAATTTTCTCTATATCACCAACCCGTGCGATCAGTCGTTCTCGTGCCTCACTCCATTTTCTCTTATATTCCTCAACCTTAGCCGGCGTATTGATGTTGATGAATATATCCTTTTCGTACTGCCTGAGCATGATCGAATCTGCCCGTGCCAGCCCTGATAAGGCCATCATCTTATTGCTACCCTGAAGAATGTGGCGTGTTTCCTCCATCATGCCCGATATACCAAACCAGGCGGCCGTCCACATCAGACACGCCATAGCCAACACCACCCCGAATCCAACCAGCAGTCGATTCCCGACAGAAAAATTAGATAATTTCATATAGTTCCCTTCGTAAGTAGCCAGTCTGGACACATGTGTCTACACATTAGTTGTTGGAATTGATCGATAGTGCTCGACCAATATCGGCCTGCCTTTAATTTTCTTTAGCGCAGCTGTCTTCTATCGAACTTCTTGCGACACCAATCTGAGGCTGCCGGGCAGTATAACGTCCTAACCTTACACTAAACTTACAAACAGGAGGGTTATTCAAGTAACGGCATTCGGTTGATTAAATTGTCTGTTAAGGGGGCGCGCTGCTAGGAGGTGGTTAGCTATCAGCCTGATTTTGAGCTGCACTGAGTGTTACTGAAACGAACTCCGCTCTTGCGGCAGCATTGTTTGCCTGATTAGTTTCTGTGCACCAGGCAAAAAAATCCTCAGGGATGAGCTGACATTGAATGGCGTGTACCCCGGAGCGCAGAAACTCACGCTGCGCCTTGACAGCCATGATTTTCCATTTTTCAAAGGAGGTTTCAAAACAGTCGGGGTCAATTGCCGTTGCCTTGATTTGAGCCCAGCTGTCTGCCGTGTACCAGGTGACGCCGATCAGCAGTGCCTGGGTGCGCTTCTTCGCTCTTAAACGTTGCAGCAGGGGAGGTTGTCGCATGTTCTATGACCGTGGTGGGTTAGAGCGAGTGAAGCGATGCAGGTCGCTTCACGCGGGTGATGCTAACAGATCAGGCGCGCAGCAATGCTTTGGCGAGTCTTTCTGATAACTGATCGGCAGTGAACTGAGGTTCATTGGGCGGGTACATTTCATCCTCGATGAATTGAAAGCCATTTTCACGCGCCAGGGTGAGCAATTCGCGTACCTTTTGACAGGCGATGAGTTTTTCTTTGAGTTCAGGTTCTGCGCGGGCCTGGTCGGCAAATGCTTTGATATCTTTAATTGTCATGTCGGTTTCATCTCTTTAAAGGTTGGTGAAAACCGGTTGTTACGCCGGTTTTGTCGGATGAATTGTCGTATTTTCACCCTTGCGTAAAGTTAAGCAAATTTCATGCCCAATAAATACACTACGCCTCACTTACTGCCCCGATTGTTGTCGGCTGCATAGCCGCTCAAACTCCTGTACAGGAACCGCTTTACCGAACAGGTAACCTTGAAATTTGTTGCATCCGTACTGACGGAGGAAGGCAAACTGTTCATCCGTCTCGACACCTTCCGCCACCACTTCCAGACCGAAATTGCTGGCGATGCTGATGATGGTGCGTACCATCATGCTGCTGCTTTTGTCGCAGGCGATATCGCGCACGAAGGACTGGTCGATCTTGAGCTGTTCCAGCGGCAGGCGTTTGAGATGGGATAAGGAAGAGTAGCCTGTGCCGAAATCGTCCATGGCGAAACTGATGCCGAGCCAGCGCAATTCCTGCATCTTCTCGATTGCATCCTGCACATCTTTCAAGATGAAGCTCTCAGTCAGCTCCAGTTTAAGTTGCGAAGGGCGAATGCCGGTTTGTTCGATGGCGTCTTTCACCTGTTCGACAAAATAAGGATGGCTCAGCTGCCTTGGACTGACATTGACGGAAACCCGAATCTTGCTCATTACCGGATCAATTTCCCATGTTTTTAGCTGAGCACAGGCCTGTTCGATCACCCAGTCACCGATGGGAAGTATCATGCCTATCTCTTCCGCCAGCGGGATGAATTGAGCGGGCGATACCATCCCCCGTTGCGGATGTTGCCAGCGAATCAATGCTTCTGCCCCGACGATGCGACCCTCGTCGTCCACCTGCATCTGGTAATACAGCCTCAACTGATGCAAGCGTAGCGAAGCGCGCAAATCTTTTTCCAGTTCGGCTCGCTCCTCCATTTTAGCCTGCATCTCAGGATCGAAGAAGCACACCATGTTGCGACCGGAAGCCTTGGCGTGATACATGGCAAGATCAGCCTGTTTCAGCACCCCTTCGAGGCTGTTCTGATGTCCGCGAAACAGACTGACACCGATGCTGGGCGAGCTGTGGTGTTCTATGCTGTTAAGCTGGTAGGGCAGGTTCAGTTCGGCACGGATCTTTTCGGCGATCATCTCAGACTGGTTTGCGGCCTCCTGATCCATGCTGCTTAACGATTCGAGAGCCACCACGAATTCGTCGCCCCCCAGCCGGGCTACCGTGTCACCTTCACGCACATTGTGTATCAGGCGACTAGCGACCTCCTTTAGCAGCAGATCACCGACATCATGCCCTTGCGTGTCGTTGAGGGTCTTGAAGTTATCCAGATCGATGAACATCAATGCACCATGTTTGCCACTGCGTGAACTGAGGGACATGCTTTGTAACAGGCGCTCGTGCAACAAACGGCGATTGGGCAGTTTTGTGAGTGGATCGTAAAAGGCCAGACGGTGGATTTCTTCCTCGGACTGTTTGCGTATCGTAATGTCCTGCACCATGAACAGCACGAGGTTTTCCTCGCCTATCTGAGCCAGCGAAATATCGGCAAGGTAGGAATGGACGCCTTCTTCATTCGTGCGATCAAATCCGAAATCGTTGCAATGCGATTTGCTTTTCAGCACCAGGGTGACCTCTTCATCCAGCGCTGCGACATCGAGAAATTCACCTAGCGTCTTGCACTGCAATTCTTTGCTTTTGGATAGGTTGAACATGCGCAACACGGCATTGTTGGTCAGACGAATTTTTCCGGATCCGTCCAGTACAATGAAGCCGATCGGCATGTTGCTGACGATCTGTTCGGTATAGCTGCGCGCCAGCACCAGTGCTTTCTGTTCGGCGTGGAAATAGGTGTCCAGCGCCAGCCCCATGTCGAAAAAAATGACTTTCAGCAGCGCCCGAAAGGCACCCTGCCCACGTTCAGGTTCTTCGGCATAGTGCTCCGACACCAGAGGCATGACCTCGCTCAGGTATTTGCAATACGCGCTCATGTACCACTTGGGCGTCAATCCGACACGCTGATGCACAACGCCGATATGCAAACGGTTTTCTACATAGGCCAGGTCATAGCATCCCGCCGTGAGCTGACTGAAATACAGCGTCTGAGCTTGTTTCAGGCGAGCCAGCTTGGTGACATCACCCAACAGCGGACGAATCTCGGGAAAGCGCAACAGGTGCTCGTAAAAAATCTCGGCTAAATGATCACGCTTCGCATCCAGCATGTCATGCACGTCTTTGAGGCGTGCGGCATCCCGTTCGTCAAACGATAAAAATGCTTGTCGCTGTGCGATCTCGGTTTCATCAATACCGATCTCAGTGAGCAGGGCAGGAATGCTGCGCATGATTAAATCTGCCTTACTTTGATGTTTAGTGTCTGGATGCGGTAAGCGATCTGGCGCGGTGTCATATCCAGCAGGCGTGCAGCTTTGGCTTGTACCCAGCCGGCCTGCTCCAATGCGGCGATCACTTTTTCACGTTCGCCCATATCCGGATCATCCAGATCCATGGCGGGCGCAGTGCTGCGAGAGGCGCTCACCTTTTCGTTGATACCGGAAAGCAGGATGGCATCGCGGTCGATCACATTGCCTTCGGTCATGACGGCGGCGCGCTCCAGACAGTTTTCCAGTTCACGCACATTGCCCGGCCAGTCGTGGTGCATCAGGATGCGCAAGGCGGTATCGGTCAGGCTGAGTTGACGGCCTTGCATGGTGGCTACTTTTTCGACCAGAAAGCGGGCGATATCCGGGATGTCTTCCATGCGTTCGCGCAGCGGCGGGAGGAACAAGGGCATGACGTTGAGTCGATAATACAAGTCTTCGCGGAATCGTCCAGCCTCGACTTCGGCCTCCAGATCGCGGTGGGTCGCTGCCACGACGCGGACATCTACCTTGATGGTGCGTGTGCCGCCGACGCGTTCCAGTTCTCCCTCTTGCAATACCCGCAGCAATTTGGCCTGGAAAGGGGCCGAGATTTCACCGATTTCATCCAGAAAAACCGTGCCGCCTTCGGCCTGCTCGAAACGTCCCTTGCGTTGTGCGACGGCGCCGGTGAAAGAGCCTTTTTCATGGCCGAATAATTCCGACTCCAAAAGGCTTTCGGGCAGGGCTGCACAGTTGAGTTTGACGTAGCTGCCGCGTGCGCGCGGGGAGTTGTAGTGGATGGCGTTCGCGATCAGTTCTTTCCCGGTACCGGTCTCGCCGCGTATCAGCACGGTGGTATTCCATTTGGCGACCAGACGAACCTGTTCAAAAACCCGCCGCATGGCCGGGTTGCGACCGATGATATTGTCAAAGCCGTGTTGGCCTCGCACCGTGCGGCGCAATACATCGCGCTCCTCGGTCAGTACGCGCTTTTCCTGTGCGACATTCTGTGACAGTCTGACGCTTTGAGCGATCAGGTTGGCGATCATGCGGAGAAAACGCTCATATTCATCGAGCAGTATTTCAGCGCCGGGTGCAGGTTGTGCCGCGAGCACGCCGATGACTTTTTTGCCGCTGCGGATCGGCACACCGACGAAGGCGCCCATCGGGTTATAGATGCCGAGCCGACTCAAAAATCGCGGCTCTTCGGTAATTCGCCTGACCACAATGCTGTTGCCGGTCTTCATAATCATACCGACCACGCCTTCGCCGGGAAGGTAGCTGACTTCTTCGGTGATCTTGTCAGAGATGCCATAGACCAGCGAGACCTGCAATTCGCCGGTGTCGCTGTCCATCAGGCTGACCATGCCGCGTTCAAGTCCCACGCCCTCGTGCAGGGCGTGCAACATGCCATCGAGAGTTTCTTTTAAATTGAGTGATTGCGACAGAACCCGACTGGCCTGATACAGGGTCTCGAGCTCAGTGCGCAACATCTCCAGTTCAAGCTCGGCCCAGCCCTCCTGTTGTGCATTTGAAGTTTCCAGATACGACTCAGACATGATGTGCTCCCGCACTACGCGGCAGCTGCACGCGAACCCGGCAGCCGCTTTGCTGATTTGACTCTATATCTATGGTTCCGCCGTGGCGCGTCACCACGTCTTGCGCCATCGCCAATCCCAGTCCCAGATGCTGTTGCCCGGCACCTTTGCTGGTAAAGAAGGGTTGAAAAACTTTAAAGCGCAATTCATCGGCGATACCGGGGCCGCTGTCGTCTATAAAAATCTCCAGACAATCTGGATGTGCCACACAAAAGAGGCGCAATTCGCGACGAGAGCCGCGCTGCTCGTTGATCGCTTCTATCGCATTGGTGATTAACTGTTTGAATAAGTTGGATAATTGCACAGGATGCCCGAGCACCTCATCACAGTCCTTGTCGGGTTGCCATT
This sequence comes from Gallionella sp., assembly GCA_041660905.1. Taxonomy (GTDB): domain Bacteria; phylum Pseudomonadota; class Gammaproteobacteria; order Burkholderiales; family Gallionellaceae; genus Gallionella. The sequence continues at coordinate 209,586 of JBAZVL010000005.1, read as the reverse complement.
CCACCACGATATTCGCGGCAAGCAGCGCCGGTGTCGAGAGTTTGAGCACATCGGCAAGGATTTCGTGCAGATTGACGGATTGCATTGCTTCTGAATTTTGCACGGGAATACAGGCGCGCAGTGTTTCCAGTGCGTCACGGCTTTTTCGTATCGCTTCGTCAAGCGCACTGGCTGAGATTTCACCCCATCCTGTCTGGTTTGGCGAGGCGGCGCTGGAGCTTGCCAGACGGCGTTCCAGCATGTTGGATACGGCGGACAGCATATTGAGCGGGCCTTCCAGTTGAAAAACAGCGCCTGCCAGCGTTTCCCGCAAACTCTGAATGCGTTCCTGTTCGGATAACAGGGCGCGCAGGCTGTTGATGCGCAGCGCCTCCTGCTGGCGTTTGAGTTCGCTGATGTCCTGTATGGTGAGCAGCAAAAAAAGGCGGCGTGATGGTTCGTAAAATGCATCCGCCCCGATATCTTGCTCCTCGAACCAGGAAACTGCGCAGGAGAACCAGCGTGCAGGGCGATTGGGCAATTCGATGCACACCTCGCGGGCGGCAATATTGTGGTGACGGTTTTGCGCCTGTTGGAAAGCGCTGCCCATTTGCGTGCGAATCTCACTCAATATCTTGAGTGCAGGTTCGTTGCCCAGATCGCTGATCAGTTTTTTGTATTCCTGATTATCCAGCAGGACGCGTTCATTCTCGTCGAGTAAAACGATCGCAACTTGCGCTGCATCCACCACCGATTCGATTAACGTTTTCTGATTTTGCACCTGGCGTTCCAGTCTGTGCACATCGGTGACATCGCGGTGCATACCCAAATAATGCGTGGTAGATCCGGCTTCGTTAATTACAGGGGTGATCGTCAGGTCAGCCAGATAGCGACTGCCATCGCGGCGTTTGTTGACCAGCAGGCCATTCCAGGGGCGCTGGCGTTTGATCTGTGCCCACATCGTTTCGTACACCAGTTTTGGCGTGACGCGATAGGACAACAGCGATTGATTCTGCCCCAGCATTTCCAGTCGGGAGTAGCCTGTCGTGCGATAGAAGGCCGGATTGGCATACAGAATAGTCGATTGCTCGTCGGTGATAGATATCGCCAGCGCAGATTGTTCGACTACCTGACGGAAGATGTGCGACGGCAAGAAGTCGCTTGCGTCTTCAGAAGCAGTCGTTGCGCTGATCGCAGATTCAGGTGGCAGGCGTGTCATGATTATTCCGATTCCGATTTGATGTCTGGAATATAAGCAATATCTGTGCCTGTGTTGATTGCTTTGCTATCGTGTCGCAAGCGATTGGTTCTTGTCGGGTTTATGACATAACAGCCATTTTTACCCGACAACGACAAAGCCGTTTAGCCCGCAATTGGTGCGCCCGTCCGCTAATGGCTTGATTTCGTGCGTGTCAGGCGATTTTTAAATCGCTGGCACGAGGTTTGCGAGTAGAGCGGCAGGAGGCTTATTGCTATGAGCGAATTTCTGCTGTTGATGTTGTCTACCGCGCTGGTCAATAACGTGGTGCTGGTGAAGTTTCTCGGCTTATGTCCATTCATGGGTATTTCCAAGAAGATGGACACGGCGCTGAGCATGGGGCTGGCCACTACCTTTGTGATTACACTCACCACGGCCGCTTCCTGGTTGCTGGAGCACTGGCTGCTGATACCGCTGGGTATCGGTTATTTACGCATTTTGACTTACATTTTGGTGATCGCTGCGGTGGTTCAGTTTACCGAAATGGTGATACGCAAGGTCAGCCCACCCTTATATCAGGTGCTGGGAATTTATCTGCCTTTGATCACCACCAACTGCGCGGTGCTGGGTTTGCCGCTGCTCAATGTTCAGGAAAACAAAGGTTTCGCGGTCAGCCTGATAGGCGGGTTTGGTTCCTCGGTGGGTTTTACGCTGGTGCTGGTTTTGTTTGCCGGGATGCGCGAACGCATCGCGCTGGCCAATGTGTCAGCGACGTTTGCAGGCGCGCCTATCGCCTTTATCACCGCGGGCATGCTGGCGCTGGCCTTCATGGGCTTTGCAGGCCTGGTTTAGCAGGGGAGGAGCAATGATTACCGCACTGATGAGTTTGACGATTTTAGGTACAGCACTGGGCCTGATACTGGGCGTGGCAGCACGGGTGTTCCGGGTGGAGGGGAATGCACTCGCCGCCCAACTGACGGAGATCTTACCCGGTTCGCAATGCGGGCAGTGCGGATTTCCCGGTTGTGCGGGCGCGGCTCAAGCCCTTGCCGAAGGTCTTGCGCCTGTTACCTTGTGTCCGCCTGGCGGTCGTGCTGTGGTGATTGCGCTGGCGGCAAAACTGGGCGTGGATGCCGATGTGAGCGGTGTGCAGGATGCAATCCCTATGGTCGCCGAAGTGCGCGAGGAGTTGTGCATCGGTTGTACGCGCTGTTTCAAGGTCTGCCCGACCGACGCCATCATGGGGGCGGCGCAACAAATTCATTCTGTGTTTCGCGAAGCCTGTACCGCGTGTGGAAAGTGCGAGGAAGTCTGCCCGACCGAATCCGTCAAGCTTCAGCCCGTGCCGGTCAGTTTGCATGGCTGGTACTGGAACAAGCCATTAATCCATCTGAGCGCGTGAGGTCGAGATGAAACTGTTTAAATTGCGTGGCGGGATCCACCCAGAAAGCTGGAAGGAGCTGGCGGCGGAGCGCGCGATACGCGTACTGCCCGTGCCGGAACGTTTGTTTGTTCCCTTGCATCAGCATGTAGGCGCCGCAGCGCAGCCGCTGGTGAGAGTAGGGGAGCATGTGCTCAAGGGTCAGCTGATCGCCGCCAGTCAGGGATTTATCTCGGCGCCGATCCATGCGCCGACTTCCGGGGTGATCTCCGCGATCGGGGACTTTTCCGCCGCACATCCGTCGGGCTTGACCGCGCCCACGGTGACGATAGTCTCGGATGGCGAGGATCGCTGGCTGGAAACCCGCGTGTTATCCGATCCGTTTTCACTGTCGCCGGAAGAGATTGCCGCTGCGGTTGGCGCGGCCGGCATCGTAGGCCTGGGGGGAGCGACTTTTCCTTCGGCGGTCAAACTGAATCTGTCGCGCAAAAACAATGTGCGCACCCTGATTATCAACGGCGGAGAATGTGAGCCTTATATCACCTGCGATGACAGGCTGATGCGCGAACGCGCCGCCGAGATCATCGAGGGAGTGCGCCTGATACGCTATGCGGTGGGTGCGGTCGATGTGATGGTGGGGATCGAAGAGAACAAACCCGCCGCTTTGGCTGCGATGACAGCTGCTGCGGCAGGCACGGAAGTGCAGGTTATACCCGTTCCTGCGATGTATCCGATGGGTTGGGACAAGCAAATGATCAGAGCGCTCACCGGGCGCGAAGTGCCGGCCGACGGTCGCACCGCCGATATCGGTGTGCTGGTGCATAACGTGGCAACAGCCTATGCGGTACGCGATGCGGTGCGCTTTGGCAGACCGTTGGTGTCGCGGCTGGTGACGGTCAGCGGCGGGGCAGTTGCTGCACCGGGGAATCTGGAGGTGCCGATCGGTACGCTGGTTGAAACCTTGTTTGAGTATTGCGGCGGCTTTAGCCAAAAGCCGGCACGTATGGTGCTGGGCGGCCCGATGATGGGCATAGCGCTGTTTTCGGCGGCGGTTCCGGTGGTGAAAGGCACCAGCGGCGTGCTGGCGTTAACGGAACGTGAAATCGGCAGCACTCAGCCCGCGCCCTGTATCCGCTGCTCCAGTTGCGTGCGCGCCTGTCCGGTCGGTCTGTTGCCGCTGGAGATGGCCGCGCATATCCGCTCGGGGGATTCGGGTGGTGCGGTGTCACTAGGGCTGAAGGACTGTATCGCCTGCGGCTGTTGTTCCTTCGTTTGTCCGTCGCATATTCCGCTGGTGCATTACTTCAGTTTCGCCAAGGGGGAATTGATGGCGCAGGAACGCGGCAAACTGAAACAGGAGGCAACCAAAAAACTTGCCGACGAGCGCATCGCCAGGACAGAGCGCATCGCGCGTGAACGTGAGGAAGCAGCCGCGAAACGTAAAGCGGCACGAGCCGCACGCGAACTCGCCGCGAAAGCTGGTCAAACCACAACGGAGGCAGCATGAATACCCTGGCACATTCTCCCCACGCACACGCACCGGTCACCGTCAGTCGGGTGATGGCAACAGTGATGCTGGCGCTCACCCCCGCCACGCTGTTCGGCTTCTGGTTGTACGGCTGGCCGGCTATCAATGTCTGGGTGGTTTGTATGCTGGCGGCGCTGCTGGGCGAGGCATTCGTGCTGCGTATTCAACAACATCCGATACGCCCTGTGTTGATGGATGGCTCAGGTCTGTTGACTGCCTGGTTGCTGGCCTTGTCGTTGCCCCCTTGGGCGCCGTGGTGGATCGCGGTGCTGGGCAGCTTGTTCGCCGTCATCATCGCCAAGCAAGTCTTTGGCGGTCTGGGGCAAAATCCATTCAATCCAGCTATGGCGGCACGCGTGATGCTGTTGATTTCATTTCCGGTTGAAATGACTACCTGGCTTGCCCCCGCGCCGTTGGGTTCGGCAAATGCGCCGGGCTTTTTGGCGGGATTGGCGGTGACTTTTTCAGGAGTTCACTTGGATGGCATGGCCAGCGCTTCTCTGTTAGGGCATGTCAAAACCGAATTTACACGCGGCATCGAGTTGCAGCAGGCGCTCACCGGTTACTACGCGCCGCTGGATGCTTTATGGGGAAATCGTGCCGGCAGTCTGGGAGAGACGGCGGCCTTATTTCTGCTGGCGGGTGGAATCTATTTGATCGCTAAACGCATCATCACCTGGCATGCACCGGTCGCGATGCTGGCAGGCGTGGTGATTCCGGCAATGCTCTATAGCACGATTAACCCTGCGCATTACGCGGGGCCCTTGTATCACCTGTTGTCCGGCGGTTTGATGCTGGGGGCGTTTTTCATCATCACTGACCCTGTGACTTCACCCAATACGGCGACCGGGCAGTTCATCTTTGGCCTGGGCTGCGGTCTTTTGACCTGGATTATCCGAACCTGGGGCGGTTATCCGGAAGGGGTAGCGTTCGCGGTGATGTTGATGAATGCCGCCACACCGATGATAGATCATTACGTGAAGCCGCGTATCTACGGGCGTAATCGCAAGGGCGTGTCCATAGATCCGGTTAAGAAGGAGTCGTGAGATGAATCTCGAAGCATTGCGCGGAAAATTATTTTATCAGGCGGCATCGCTAGGCGGCGTAGCCTTGATTACCACCGCTGCGCTGGCCTTGGCGGATCGGGCAACCTCGGCAGATATTGCGGCAGCGCAAGCGCGTGACATGCAGCAGTCGCTGACTCAGGTGCTGCCGGGCGAATTCGATAACGATATGCTCAAAGATACGCTGATGCTCAACGGGCCGAACGGGGACGTGACCGTGTACCGCGCGCGCCGTGCCGGACAGATCGAGGCGGTGGTGTTTAAAGTGACCGGCAACGGTTATGCGGGACCTATCGATTGCATGATGGGGATAGACCGGAATGGTCGCGTCACCGGGGTGCGCGTGATCAAGCACAGGGAAACGCCGGGGCTGGGTGATAAGGTCGAGCCTGCCAAGGGGCGCTGGATCTTTGACTTTGAAGGGAAAAGTATGGGCGATCCGCCGGCTGAGAAATGGGCTGTGAAAAAGGACGGCGGTGTGTTTGATCAGTTTGCCGGCGCCACGATCACCCCGCGCGGGGTGGTTAAAGCTGTCAAAGGTGGCATGGACTTTTTTGACAAGCAGCGCGACCGCCTGCTTGATGACAGGAGTTAAATGATGAGCAATCTCTACGCACGCATCACGCGCGACAGCCTCTGGAACAATAACATCGTATTTTCGCAGACGCTGGGCTTGTGTCCCACCATGGCGGTGACCAGTACCGCCACCAACGGCTTAGGGATGGGACTCGCTACCACGGCTGTATTGATCGCCTCCAATATGCTGATCTCCTCGGTTCGTCACGCGGTCAGCGAAGAGGTGCGTATCCCGGTGTATATCGTGATCATCGCGACGCTGGTGACGCTGGTGGATGTGAGCATCAATGCCTGGGCGCATGATCTGTATAAGGTGCTCGGCTTATTCATTGCGCTGATTGTGGCCAACTGTGCGGTGCTGGGACGTGCCGAGGCATTTGCCGCGAAAAATCCGGTGTTGCCCTCGGGGGTGGACGGCTTAATGATGGGGTTGGGGTTTACCTTAGCCCTGACCACCATAGGCGCTGTGCGCGAAATTCTGGGGGCCGGTACGCTGTTCGCCGATGCACATCTGCTTCTGGGATCGGCATTCTCTTTTATGGAGTTGAAGATCATTCCTGATTATAAAGGGTTTTTATTGATGATTCTGCCGCCGGGCGGATTTTTGGCGGTGGGATTTTTGATCGCCGGAAAAAGGATCATCGACCGTCGTCAGGCTGCGCGCATGCCCGATGTTGCGCCTGTGATCAGTTAAGGAGCACGATATGCAAGTTGGCATCGCTTATTCCGAACCTGCGCAACAACTCTGGTTGCGCATCGAAGTGCCTGAAGATGCTACGGTGCTGGCCGCCATTGAGCAGTCCGGCATCTTGCTAAAATTCCCGGAAATCGATCTTGAAGTTCATCAGGTGGGTATATTCGGCAAAGTGGCTCAGTTGGACGGGTTGTTAAAAGCGGGCGACCGGGTGGAAATTTATCGGGGCATCACCGCAGATCCCGCTACCGTTCCCCGCCGGCAAATGGCCGATGATGATGACTAAATCTTACGGATATGCTGATTTATTCGTCATCCCCGCGAAGGACGGGAGTGCCTTTGTCTGACTGGATTCCCGCCGGGAACGACAATGCCGAATAAATCAGCTTCTCTAAGTCCAGAGAGAGGACAAAGGCAGGAGTGAATTAATTGGAGCAAGCTTAAATTGGTATTGAGTTGAGCAGAATTAAATAGAGCATGCCGGCTTAGGAATTGCAGCGTAGCGCTCATGAGGCTCGACATTTTAGTCGTGACTGCAACAGGCCGTCCGAAGACGGCCTGTTGTGCTCATGTCACGTGTTGCTGTTAGCGTGGTGCTGGATAAGTAAAGTCATCATCACCGTTATGGGTGAGGGTGAGCGGATCCGAACCTGACGCCGTCACATTGACACGACCGTTGCCCGTGTTGGTTACGGTCACGGCAGCAGTGTCAGTGCTGTTGATCGTCATCACACCGTTGCCCGTGTTGGTCGCAGTAACGCCGGCCCCCGTATTGACGATGTTAATCGTTCCCGTCCCGGTTAGCGTAGCCGTATCAAACCCCGAACCGTTGTTGGTGACATTGATGTAACCGCCGCCGGTAATGGTTGTGATGACTGCACCTGCATTGCTACCTGACACCTTAGTGTGGGCGTTGGAACCTTGACTTTGCCCCAATGCTTTTGATTGAGCGTTTGATGGTGGATAAGTGATGTCACCATCCCCCTTGAAGGTGAGCGCAATGGGCGTCGAACCCGTTGCATTCACGGTGGTATTGCCATTCCCTGTTCTCGTCACGGCCACAGCACCCGTTGCATTGCTGTTAATCGTCATCACACCGCTGCCCGTGTTAGTCGCTGCCATCACCTGACCATTGTTGACGATCGCTATTCTGCCGGAACCTGTTTGAGTCGCGGCAACGTGGGCACCATTGTTCATCACGCTGATGGAGCCGCTGCCATGCAGTACGGGGGCAACATCGCGCGCATGAGTACCGGACACCGAAATGTTCGAGTTCACGCCGAGACCTTGGGCCATCGCGTGAGGGAATGTCACATCACCGTCACCATTGAAGGTAAGCGCGAGTGGAGTAGAACCCGATGTAGTCACGGTAGTATTGCCGTTCCCGGTTCTGGTCACTGCCACAGCGCCTGTGTTTGTGCTGTGTATCGTCATCACGCCGCTGCCGGTGTTGGTCGCGGCCATCACATGACCATCATTGACGATCGAGATCATGCCTTTGCCGGTTTGAGTTGCTGCAACATGGGCACCATTGTTGACTATGTTGATGATACCGTCGCCAGTGAGTACAGGAGCTACATCACCTGCATTGCTACCGGACACGGTAATGTTGCGGTAGCTGCCGAGGGCTTTGGAGTTTGACTTGCGGTAGCTTACATCACCGTTGTATGGGTTAACGCCTGCATTTTCAGTGCTTGAGTCAGGATAAGTAACATCGCCATCACCATTGAATGTCAATGCAATCACCGATGAACCCGTTGCATTCACCGTGGTATTGCCATTCCCGGTTCTCGTCACGGCCACAGCACCTGTCGCATTGCTGTTGATCGTCATCACGCCACGGCCTGTGTTGGTCGCAGCCATCACCTGACCGTTGTTGACAATATTGATTGCTCCCTTGCCGGTTTGAGTAGCTGCAACATGGGCGCCGTTGTTCACCACGTTGATGGAACCACCGCCAGTGACGACGGGAGCCACATCATTTGCATAAGTCCCTGTCACCGTAACGTTAGGCTGTCTCGATTGCAGTGACCAGGTCTGTTGAGCCGCGCCGCCTGCATTATTTCCCGACACCGCGATGATGGGTGGGTTAGCATCGGCGAACGCATTGCCTATGAATCCGACCAGGATAGCGCTCATCAGTATGGATAACATCACGGGTTTATTGCTGCTTTCAAATTTTTTCATTTTCGCTACTCCTTAAATAGTTGACTAAATTGTTGTGTGCAATCGACCGGGCTTTTGTGGCCATTTACCCCGGTGTGCCAGGTTTGCTTGCTTTATGATCTGTTTCAATTTAAAAACACATCAACTGGAACCAAGGCACAGGTCACACCGATGTCACTATGCTTTTCCTACTTAGGATGTTCTGTGCGTTAGCGCGCATTGATGAAATACTTTTGAAAAAACATTCTTAGAGCGAATATGAAACGATGAAATGAAGCCTGTTCAGTACCACCCTTCGCCCCTGCGCGCCGCCGAAGATGGTCGAAAAATAGCGGTGCCGTTGGGCGAGGACTGCTTGAGTACGTGGCCGCGAAGCGGATCGTACGAGTTCCGCAGCCCCGCCATTTTTTGGCTATCAAGGGTACGCCGCCTGTAAGGTGGCGCGGTAAACCGGGGTCGCCTTCTTTTTGGTTACTTTTTATTGGCGACGCAAGAAAAAGTAACCAGCTGCCGGGCTGCCACCGGCAACAGTAAAAGCTGATTTTGAGTACCCACTTAAAATTTCATAGATCCAAAAAAATGTCCGATCTAACGTTAATATTCTCTGATCCAGATCAGTCTGGTGGATGCGCTATTGCGTTCGATCAATGCTTGCATCTCAAGCTCAGCCCGGCTCATGCGCACTTTGCCGTTGACCAGAAAATAATTGGTCATGACGGATACTTCGCCGGGTAGTGCGGGAAGCGCATTTTTCGGTAAGCGGTTGCCGAAATCCGTGAGGTCGTTAAAGCTGGCCGTACTGCGCCGGGTTACCAGCGCCGCTGCGAAGGGCAGGGTAAGCCCGTCGATTCGGGCTGACAATACCTCGGCCGATGCAGTGTTTACATTGACCGGTGTGGCACGAGGCAGAAAGATCACGAAGTCTTTCAACTGGCCGAGTATCTCAGGGGTAAACCCCGGCACGGCAAGCAGATCATCCACTTGGGTGAGACTCATGGGTTGCGAGCCGGATTGATTGTTAGCGCTGGCCGGGGGCTTTTGTGTAGCAGCGATCTCATTAGCCGTTGTTTGTGCCAAGCCCGGGTTTAAGCGGGCATTGATGAGCAAGCGTTTAAAAACGGCGACTTCGATCGGGTTGATGATTCCATTGCTGCTCAGATTGGTCAGGTTGTAACGCGCTTGAGCGTCGCTGATTCCGCCCGACAGGCTCGCATCCGCCATCACTGCATTAGCATGACCATTCTCAAGATATTGATCGAGCCGCACTTCTGCCAAAGGGTCCGCCCACGGTTCATCCAGCGCGTCGATGTTCGAGTATTTCGCATCATCGCGCAGTATCAGGCTGGACCAATCAATTGCGCCTATCAGTACCCATTGCTTTTGCAACTGCAGACGCTGATTTTCGATTGATCGCACCTGCACTTGCTGCTGCCAGAAAAGACTGGAGACGATGGTGATCGCCAGCGTCGTCAATAACAACGCCATGATGATCGCGATGCCGCGTTGCTGATGCCGACCGGGGTGCTTCCCCTCTTTTTTAAAGGGGGGGTATAGGGGGATTTGATGTTGGTTCACATGGCCCCGAGCAGAAAGATTTTTAACATACGGGTATCGCGTCCGCGCAGTTGAAGGGTGACTTCGAGGCCGGTTGCAAGAGGTGTGCTCAAAGTTGCGACAACTGAAGACGCCGGATTTGCTGTAATAAGCGGGGCTGGTACAGGTGCGTTGATATCCGAGCGCCAACCGCTGCCGTCGTTGAGCCATAGTCGCATGGTCAGCGCGGCCACCTCCGATTGCAGTGCTACGGACTGACTCTTGTCGGTATCGTTCCGGGCCGCCAGCCACTGATTGTCCAGTTCCTTGAGATTGCGCGTGGCAACCGATTGGCGGCGCATCAGCACGCCGTCCTGGACTCGATAGCTAATGACTTGCAATCGTGTCGGTTTGTCTTCGGAAAATACCGTGCGCACCAGCGTCAGCCGTTCTTGTCCGACATCGAGTGGGCCCCTGTTCGGCAGGGTGGAGGCATTGGCCAAGTGCGCACAATCACTCTGCAACTGGGCGAAGGCGAGCTGCATGCCGCGCGTTTGCTCAAGGCCGCTGTTGAGCGCGACGCGCGCTCGCACGATCGCATCCAGTCCGCGCCAGCCAAGTACCGCAACAAATCCGAGTATGCTGATGGCGACCAGCAATTCGACCAGCGTCAAGCCCTTGGCCTTAACGTGAAACTCGCGTAGCGATTCGTTTGCTTCCTCGCCCGCTTGCGGGAGAGGATTGAGGAGAGGGAAACGGGCATGGCGAGTTTTATTATCAGGAGCGACAAGCTTGCCATGCCCGCTGGCTTTGTGTGTGTTGTGCTTATGGTGCATGGGTGACCACATGAGCCAGTTTGATGATGCGTCGTCCGGAATCCTGTGTGTCGATGACGCTGATTTCAACGCGGCGAAAGGAGGGGTTGGGCGTGGCGATGACGTTTTCATCACACATCAGCTGCAATTCGCCTTGCGAACAATCGAAACTGCGCTGCCCCAACTCGGGCCATTCAGCGCCCAGACGAATTTGCGACAGCCGGTTTTCTGCCGACCAGGTTGCCATCATCGAAGCGCGCAAGTCGCCGCTGTTTTGCGTCAAACTGCCGATCGCGCGCATGCTGGCGCCCAAGGCCGTGCCGACGATGACCAAGGCCACCATGACTTCGAGCAAGGTGAAACCTGCGCTGTGATAACCGGAGGAGAGCTGATTTTGGCGCATCGGCTTATTCCACCACAAAGTGGCCGATGCCATCGGCACGGATGGCGACTTGTTCATCACCTACGGTCAGCGTAAGCACAAAGGGTTTGTCGACCGGTTCGCGGCCAAAGATGATGCGCAGAGGTTGCGTGGTTAACGGTGGAGTCATCGAGAACGTGATCGGCGAGTGTTTGAATGCACGTTCGCGCAATAAGTCATCATGCTGGAGAACTTGCCAGGTTCTTTTTTCGCGCACCAGAAATCGGTAACGGTCCGCTTCCGCCTCGAATGCGACTGGGCGGTCGCGCACAATGGCTTCATCTCGGGCGAGTTGCATCAGCAGCGCGATTCGTTGCGCGTCGTTTTGCAGAATTTGGTGTGCGCTTTGCATCGCATTGAACGACACCGTGCCGAGCGAGATACCGATGATCGCCATGACCACCAGCAACTCCAACAGCGTAAATCCGTGTGAGAGGCACCGACATTTTGCGTTCAGAGGTGCGTGCGTAGGGGGCGTAGCTAAAGATCCCACGATCCGATATCGGCTTTGATGCCGACACCTCCAGGCAGTCGATCTGCGCCCAGTGAAAATACGTCGATATCACCTTTGATGCCCGGAGAGAGGAACTGATAGGGATTGCCCCAGGGATCTTTCGGCAGCTTATCGAGATAACCGCCGGTTTTCCATCCGTCAGCGGCTGGGCCTGAAGTCGGTTTGGCAATCAATGCCTGCAAACTCTGCTCCGTAGTCGGATACACCTGATTGTCGAGCTTATACAGTTTGAGCGCCTGCATCAGGGTGGCGACGTCCTGGCGTGCGGCGATAACACGCGCATCGTCGCTACGCCCCATCACCTTGGGGACGATCAGCGCGGCCATAATTCCCATGATGACCACTACCACCATGATTTCGATCAGGGTAAATCCGCGTTCTGCGGTAGTGCTATGCAAACGACGTGTAGAAGTGCTGAGAATATTTTTCATGGTGAATAACTTTCAAAAATGAGCAATCGTCCAGGAGAGCGTGTGCCGGTGAGCCCATCCTCACCCCATGAACTTATACCTTCAAGCTGGATTGTTGATATGTTCGGCAACGCACGGAGAGCGGCCTATTTCATCGTGTAAATTCCGCTCAGACGTTCAATCTAAAATTAACCAGATACCGTGAGCACACTCTATATCCGCTTGCCTCCCAGAGCTATTGCTGACAGCGCGCCGCTATTGCAGGCCTGCGCATGCCCGTTCGCTCTGGTGTCGGATGGTGGCAAGATCGAACGTGAGGGCGTCGAGGTGTTGTCGGGTCTGTCTGAAACAATAGCCAAAATACAATGTGTGGCGCTGCTAGTAGATGGCAGCAATGTCACCTTGCTGCGCGTCAAAGTGCCGCCGTTATCGGCTGCCAGACTGAAGGCCGCTTTGCCCAACTTGGTGGAAGAACAGTTGCTGTGCGATCCGGCAGAATGCGTGATCGTGGCGGGCGGCTTATCCGACGGATTGCGCACGCTGGCGGTCATGCAGCGCGCCTGGCTGGAGTTGCTTGAGCAGACGATCGGCGCGATAGGCGCTCGTCAGATCGCGGTGTTCCCGGCGCAATTGTGTCTGCCTTACCAATCCGGCAGGGTGACCGCTGCCATTAACGTGCGAAATAGCGATATTGAACTGACCTTGCGCCTGTCTGAGCAGGACGGTATCGGTTTGGTGATCGGGTCAGCTCTGGTAGAAGAAGGTGCTGAGCAAAATTCTTCTGTCACCCGTGAAGCGATTCGGTCTTTGTGTGCCGTGGTGCCCACCGTACCGGTCACGCTGTATGTGCCCCCCGCATTGCTGAGCACCTATCAGGAAGCGGCCAGTCTGAATAAACGTATCAGCGTACTGGCTGACAACTGGTCGTACTGGATTGCCGCTGCCCGTGTGACGACGCTGGATATGATGGCGGGACTGGGCAAGGGCGCTGCTGCCCGGTTGAACTGGCGTCCGTGGCGCTGGCCACTGGTGATGGCAGTTGCGCTGGTACTTTTCAATGCCGCTGCGCTGAACATCGAATGGTGGCGTATGCAGGGCGAGGGCGATAGCTTGAGAATGCTCATGGTCCAGATCTACAAGTCTGCCTATCCGAAAGAGTCGGTGATCTTAGATCCGCTTATGCAAATGCAGCAGAAGAACGCGTCCGCCAAACGGCATTCAGGGCTGGCCGCAGCGGATGATTTTACGACGATCACAGCTGCCTTTGGCGAGGCGTGGGCTGGCATCACCCCCGGCAAGCTGCCCGTTGCCGCACTCGACTATCGTGATCGCAGCCTGTTCGTGCGAATCAAGTCTGTCCTGAGCCATGCTGAAGGGCAAAGCAGCGAGGTTTCTGCTCAACAGATGAAAGCTGCTTTGGCTAAACGCGGGCTGTCGCTAGTCACGGGGGGTGGGAAGCAATCACCTGAACAAGCAGGCGAAGTCGTCTGGCAGATCAGGGGGGCGAAATGAACCTGACGGGTTTATTGGCTCAATCCAGAGTAGCAGTTGCTGAATTTCTGGCAGCGCGCGATGCGCGCGAAATGACGATGTTAGCAGTTGCAGTGTTCGCCGGAACATCAGGCTTGGTTTATCTCTTGTTCATTGAGCCTGCACTGACAGGTCGCGATCAGTTGAATCAAGATCTTCCCGTGTTGCGCGGGCAAGTCGCGCAGATGCAGTTATTAGCTAAGGAAACGGCGGAACTTGCAGCTAAACCCGCTGCAACGCTGATTGCGATGTCGAAAGAATCGATAGAAGCAGACTTGGCGCGCAACGGCTTGAAGGCGCAAAGCGTGATGCTGACCGGCGACTATGCCAAGGTGCAGCTCGCCGCTGTTTCTTTTGGCAGCACGCTCAACTGGCTGGATGAGTGGCAAAAAAGCGCGCGAGTTTCCGTGGTCGACGCCAATATCGTTGCGCTGCCTCAAGCGGATACGGTCAATGCAATATTTACACTGCAGCAACCTAAAAATGAATAGCATGAATAAAAATTCAATAAAATCAATTAATTGGCAATTATGTGTCATGATCGCGTTGTTGTTCGCAATACTGCCAACTGCACAGAGTGCTACTTTAATCCCAGGCACGAAGGGTTCTACAGTGGATAGTGCCAATAAGGCCAAAGACCCGGATATGGTTACGCTCGATTTTGTCGATGCCGACATCGAATCCGTGATTGCGGCGTTCAGCGATTACACCCATACCATGTTCATCATCGATCCGCGTGTTAAGGGCAAGATCAACCTGTCATACGATAAGCCACTCAGAAAAACACAGGCCTTTGCATTATTAGCCTCGGTGCTGCGCTTGCAAGGTTATGCGCTGGTGGCGGGCCCGGGCTATACCAAAGTGGTGCCGGAAGCCGATGCCAAGTTGCTGTCGATCCCGCTTCAGTCAGGTGCAGTGCGCGGTGAGCAGATCGCGACGCAAATTTTTCATCTGAATTTTGAATCGGCAAATAATCTGCTCGCCGTGTTGCGGCCGTTGATTACACCCAACAACACCATCAACGCAGACCCGGGCAACAATACGCTGATCATCACCGATTACGCCGACAACCTGCTGCGTCTGGGTAAAATCATCGCGGCGCTAGACGGTCCGATGAACAATGATCCCGATGTGGTGCCCATCCTTCATGCTGTCGCCAGCGATATCGCCACGATCGTCAATCGGGTGCTGGAGCCGGGTGTCGCCGCTGGATCTGATGCCGGGCGCGTCACGCTGTTTGCTTATCCGCGCACCAATTCGGTGGTAGTGAAAGCCCCGTCCGAGGCGCGCGCAAATCTGGCGAAAACGCTGATTGCAAAATTCGACCAGCCGACCGCGCAGCCCGGTAATGTTCATGTGGTCTATCTGAGGAATGCGGAAGCCATCAAACTCGCACAAATCTTGCGCGCGGTGGTGACATCGGATACTTCCGCGATCAATCAGATATCGCCTTCTTCCTCACTGTCAGCAACTTCTTCGCCCGCACCGTCCTCTCCCGCACCGGTGCAAGGGCAGCTACCAAACGGCGCAGCCGGATTTATTCAGGCCGACCCGTCGACCAACACGCTGATCATCACCGCCAGCGAGTCGGTCTACCGCGATTTGCGCACGATCATCGACCAGCTGGATGCGCGCCGCGCCCAGGTTTATATCGAGACGATGATCGTCGAAGTGTCCGCAAACAAAGCGGCCGAATTAGGTGCGCAATGGGCCGCTCTGTCGGGAAAAAATGCCAACGGTTATCGGATTGGCGCATTGACCGGATTTGGTGTCGGGGGTAATAACCTGATCAACCAGGCCGCAGCCAACGTGGCCAGGGCGGTACCTCTGACGCCGGGCAACGGCCTGACGCTGGCGATTCTTAATAACTCCGGATTGAGTGCCATGGTTCATGCGCTGGAGTCGGATAGTCATGCAAATATTCTGTCTATGCCCAATCTGATCACGCTCGACAACGATGAAGCGAAGATTATCGTAGGCCAAAATGTGCCTTTCATTACCGGTTCCTATACGACGGCTGCCTCGGCTGCCGCGAATCCCTTCCAGACCGTCGAGCGCAAGGATATCGGTTTGACGTTACGGGTGAAACCGCAGATTTCTCAAGGGGATACGGTCAAAATGGCGATTTATCAGGAAACTTCGGCGATCGATAATACGGTGGCGACCAACGGAGCGGGACTTGCCACCACTAAGCGTTCGCTTGAAACCAATGTGCTGGTGGATGACGGGCAGATTATTGTGCTGGGTGGCTTGATCGACGACAACGTGCAGGACAGCGTTGAAAAAGTGCCGGGTTTGAGTGCCATTCCTATCATCGGCGGTTTGTTCCAGTACAAGACGCGCAGTCACGTTAAAACCAATCTGATGGTGTTTTTGCGGCCGACCATCATACGCAACAATGAGCAGAGCGTGAATTTGACGGGAGATCGTTATGATTTTATCCGACATGTCGAAATTGCCGGGCAGCCCGAGCGAACCATCGTGTTGCCTAACATGGATGCGCCGCAGATGCCGGAGTTAAAAGATGGCAAACTGATCGGGGGGCTTTTGTATAACAAAACTTTGCCTGACGCCGCTCCGATTTTGCCGCCCGCTTCGGCTCCTCAATAGCTGCATGTTGCAGAGGAGTCAAAATGGCTAATGCGGTGATCGATACACGACTTCTCCCTTATGCGTACTCGCGCGATTTTTCGTTGCTGGCGCAGAAAACTGAGGGTGGACCTGTCGAAGTATGGGTGTCGGACGCAACCAACCCCAGTGCGATCGCGGAAGTGAGCCGCTGTTACGGGCGTGTCAGGATCAAGTCCATGCCGTGCGATGAGCTCGACGCGGCAATCGTGAAAGCTTATGCCGACTCGGGTGGCGACGCATCAAAAGTTAACGATGAGTATGAATCGGATCTTGATCTGACCAAGTTGCTGCTGGATATGCCCGCCGTTGAAGACTTGCTGGATTCGGCCGACAACGCGCCGGTCATCCGCATGATCAATGCGCTATTGACGCAGGCATTAAGGGAAGGTGCATCGGATATTCATATCGAACCGTTCGAGCTAATTTCCGAGGTGCGTTTTCGCATCGACGGCAGTCTGCGCGATGTCGTGCGGCCGAATAAGGCGATCCACGCCTCGCTGATTTCGCGCATCAAGATTATGGCGCAGCTCGATATCGCCGAAAAACGCCTGCCGCAGGATGGTCGCATCAGTCTGAACGTCGGTGGCAAGAAGGTCGATGTTCGGGTATCCACCTTGCCGACCGAATTTGGTGAACGGGTGGTGATGCGGTTGCTCGACAAAAATGCCGGGCAGCTGGATCTGGGAAATCTAGGTATGAGCACTGAGGTGCTGACGCAATTCGATAAATTGATCGCACAACCTTATGGCATCGTGCTGGTCACGGGGCCTACCGGTTCCGGCAAGACCACTACGCTGTATGCCGCGTTATCACGGCTGAATCAGATCAGCACCAATATCATGACGGTCGAAGACCCGATCGAGTACCAGCTGAACGGCATCAGTCAGACTCAGGTCAACCATCGCATAGACATGACGTTTGCCAAGGCGCTGCGGGCCATTTTGCGGCAGGATCCGGACATCATCATGATCGGTGAAATTCGCGATCCGGAAACGGCGCAGATCGCGGTGCAGGCATCCCTGACTGGTCATCTGGTGCTGGCGACTTTACACACCAATGATGCGGCGGCGGCGGTCACACGTTTGCTCGACATGGGTATCGAGCCGTTTTTGTTGTCGTCGTCACTGCTGGGCATACTTGCACAGCGACTGGTGCGCAAATTATGTGAGCATTGCAAACGGCAAGAAGGCGAATTCTGGCAGGCGGTCGGTTGCGAGCTGTGCGGACACACCGGTTTCCAGGGGCGTGTCGGCGTGTATGAATTATTGCTGACCACCGATCAAATCCGCGCGCAAATTCATAATCACGCCTCTGAAGCCGATATTCACGCTACGGCGCAGCAGGACGGCATGCGCACCATGCATGAGGATGGCAGGCGCTGGCTGGCGGATGGCACGACGACGCCGGCGGAGTTGTTGCGCGTCACCAAGGAAGCAGGCTAAGCACTATGCCCGCCTTCAGTTATGAATCGGTCGATGCGCAAGGGGCCGTTAGCACCGGGGTGATTAACGCCAGTAGCGCGCGTGCGGCGCGGGTTGATTTGCGTGCACAGGGTCAGGTTGCGATCACGGTCGAGGCGGTCGCGACCGGGCTCAACTCAGCGGAGCCGGGCAAACTCCGCCACTTTGGCGATCACCTCTCTACCATCGAACTGGCGCAGTTTACACGCCAGTTAGCGAGTCTGCTGGAAGCGAGTTTGCCGCTGGAGGAGGCATTTTCTGCGTTGATGGAACAGGCTGAACGAACGTATGTGCGCGACTTGATCGCGGCTATTCGTTCCGAAGTGATGGCGGGCGCGTCTCTGTCCGATGCGCTGGCACGTTATCCGCGCGATTTTGCCGATATTTATCGCGCATTGGTGGCCTCCGGTGAGCAAATCGGCAAATTGGCGCATGTGCTGTCACGGCTCTCCGACTATATCGAACGGCGCAATGTACTGGCGCAAAAGATCAAACTCGCGTTTACTTATCCTGCGATCGTCACGGTGGTGGCCTTTGCGATCGTGATTTTCTTGCTGACTTACGTGGTGCCGCAAATCGTCTCGGTTTTTGAAAATACCAAACAAAAGCTGCCGTTCCTGACCACGGTGATGCTGGGGGTGTCTGTTTTTGTACGCCATTACGGCTTGTATGTGGTGATGGGAATCGCCGCCTTAGGGTTCGCCTGGCACTGCGCACTGAAAAATCCCGCGATTAAGATGCGCTGGCATACCTGGCTGCTCAGCGCCCCTTTGTATGGCCGATTCGAGCGCAGCCTCAATACCGCGCGCTTTGCCAGTACGCTGGCGATTACCACCGGTTCCGGTGTGCCGATATTGCGTGCGCTGGAAACCAGTCGCGAGACCCTGACCAATGTCGCCATGCGCTTACAAGTCGAAGAAGCCGCCAACAACGTGCGTGAAGGAATCAGTCTGGCACGCGCACTGTCGGCACGAAAATATTTTCCGCCGCTGTTGATACACATGATCCGTGCCGGTGAGGCGACCGGCGAACTGCCCGCCATGCTGGAGCGCGCCGCCAACTCGCTGGAACAGGATCTGGAGCGACGTGCCTTGACCATCGCCGGATTGCTGGAGCCGGCACTGATACTGTTGATGGGCGTGGTGGTGCTGTTGATTGTACTGGCTGTGCTGATGCCGATTATCGAGATCAACCAGTTGGTTCACTAACGGACATGCTGAGCGCCGACAAGAGGAATTCCATGAAACATCTGCCCATGATGACAAGTTTTGTACTGTTTATCGCCTTGTGCGCGTCGCTTGCATATTGGGCGATGCAAATATTCAAGCCAAAAGTACGCGATGTCGCAGTCCCCGCACTAATTGCTGGATCAGCCCCAAAACTGGATGCGGCGGCGGGATTGTTTGGCGGTCATCTGAATACGGCCATTGCCAGCAATTACCAATTAATCGGTGTGATTTTCGCGAGTGATCCGGATGAGAGTGTTGCGATACTGGTGACTGACGGAAAGCCTGCGCAGGCGATCAGAACTCACAGGGAGGTAGCGCCTGGCGTTACGCTCAACGAAGTCAACCGGCACCATGTGCTGCTGTCGGAAGGTGGTGTCGTTAAGCGTATCGAATTGCCTGAAAAATCCGGGGCGTCGATTAGGTGATGGTTGCGCGTCAAGTGCCTGTTGGTATAGGGTGGGGCGACAGAACAGGTGCGCTGCACCTGCTCCGTCTAACCGCAACGCAATTTAAGGAGTAACAAAAAATATTGCATCGGGGCTGAGATGGATTGTTGTCTCTCTATCTGTAATGATCGGTGCGCCAACGCACAAATCATTGTGTAGCAATGATTAGATGGCAGGGAAGAATGTTGAAATTAAGCTGCGATGGCGAGATAAAGCTTTTTATCGGTTGAGGGGAGAGGGTGGATAGTGTTAGAATGTCGGTTGTGTCGGAATTGGCCGGTGCAAATTTCCCATTCGCGCAAGTTGGGGTGCTCGCAGGAACGTCTTGAATCGTAAATAGATTTAGGTGCTTTCGTAAGAGTCAGGCTGGCGAATGGTAGTTATAACCCTTACGATAGGAATAAACATGGCTGTAACAATGCGTCAAATGCTGGATGCTGGTGTTCACTTTGGTCACCAAACCCGTTTCTGGAACCCTAAGATGGCTCCGTTCATCTTCGGTCATCGCAACCGTATTCACATCATCAACCTGGAAAAGTCCGTAGCGCTGTTTGCAGAAGCAGAAAGCTATGTGCGCAAATTGTCCGCGAAAAAGGGTACTGTCCTGTTCGTTGCGACTAAGCGTCAGGCTCGTGAAATTTTGCAAGAAGAAGCTGTTCGTGCAAATTCCCCGTTCGTTAATCACCGCTGGTTGGGCGGTATGTTGACAAACTACAAGACCGTTCAATTGTCTATCAAGCGTCTGCGTGAGCTGGAAGCCATCATGGCTGACGGTGGTGCAGAAGGCCTGTCCAAGAAAGAAGCGTTGGTACTGTCCCGTGAACTGGAACAGTTGAACCGCAGTCTGGGCGGCATCAAGGACATGCAAGGTCTGCCTGATGTATTGTTCGTTATCGACGTCGGCTACCAAAAGGGTGCTGTTGTTGAAGCGAAGAAGCTGGGTATCCCTGTTATCGGTATCGTTGATACCAACAACTCACCACTGGGCGTTGATTTCGTGATTCCTGGTAATGATGACTCTACTCAAGCTATTCGTTTGTATGCTCGCGGTATCGCTGATGCGATTCTGGAAGGTCGCGCACAGGCATTGAATGAACTGGTTCAGCAAGTTGCTGAAGAGCCGGCAGAACAAGTAGCTTAATTAAAATTTAGGCGCAGAAAGGGGCGCAAGCCCCTTTTTTTGTAAGTTTTTATCAGAATTTAGGAGCAGAACATGGCAGAAATTACCGCAAGTATGGTCAAGGAATTGCGTGAAGCAACCGGCCTTGGCATGATGGAATGTAAAAAGGCTTTGGTCGAAGCGAATGGCGATTTTAAGGTTGCTGAAGAACAAATGCGTATCAAGAGCGGTGCGAAAGCCAGCAAGGCTTCTTCCCGCGTGACCGCTGAAGGCGTTGTTAGCGCGTTTATCGCGGCTGATGCTAAGAGCGGCGCTGTGGTTGAAGTTAACTGCGAAACCGACTTCGTGGCTAAGAATGACGATTTCATCGCGTTCGCTAAGGCGGTTGCACAGACAGTTACGCTGAACAATCCAGCTGATATCGCCGCTTTGTCTGAACTGGTGATTGCCGGTGGCGAATTGAGCGTCGAAGAAACTCGTAAGGCTTTGGTGATGAAGCTGGGCGAAAACGTTTCCGTACGCCGTTTTGAGCGTTACGAAACAGCGACCGGCACACTGGCTAGCTACTTGCACGGCAGCAAAATCGGCGTATTGCTGAATTTCGCGGGTGGCGAAGAGTCTTTAGGTCGCGATATCTGTATGCATATCGCAGCTTCCAAGCCTAAGTCAGTAGATAGCTCAGGTGTTAATCCTGCTGATATCGAAACTGAACGCCGCATCGCGATCGAAAAAGCGCGCGAAGCCGGTAAGCCTGATGCAATGTTGGAAAAGATTGCCGAAGGTACGGTGCAAAAGTTCCTCAAAGAAGTAACGCTGCTGGGTCAAGTTTTCGTTAAGGCTGAAGACGGTAAGCAAACTATCGAACAGTTGTTGAAAGCACGTGGCGCTTCTGTTGCTGCCTTCCAGATGTTTGTGGTTGGCGAAGGTATTGAGAAGAAAGTTGAAGATTACGCGGCTGAAGTAGCTGCGACTATCGCTGCGGCGCAAGGATAATCATCATGAACACACCTGTTTACAAACGTATTCTGCTTAAACTGTCGGGCGAAGCCCTGATGGGGGATGATAGCTACGGCATTAATCGCGTAGTGATTGAGCGCATCGTAGCTGAGATTGCGGAAGTCGTGGCGATGGGTGTGCAAGTGGCGATGGTGATCGGCGGCGGCAATATCTTCCGTGGTGTGGCGCCTGCCGCAGCGGGGATGGATAGAGCGACTGCCGATTACATGGGTATGCTGGCCACGGTGATGAATTCGATGGCCTTGCAGGACGCGATGAGTCGTGCAGGTCTGGATTGCCGTGTGCAGTCAGCCCTTAATCTGGAGCAGGTTGCCGAACCGTTTATACGCGGTAAGGCGCTGCGCTATCTGGAAGAAGGTAAGGTCGTGATTTTTGCGGCAGGTATCGGTAGTCCGTTCTTTACTACGGATACCGCTGCTGCATTGCGCGGCGTAGAAATGAGTGCCGAAGTGGTGATCAAGGCCACTAAGGTCGATGGTATTTATACGGCTGATCCTAAAAAGGATCCGCATGCCATACGCTATCAGTCTCTGAGTTTCGATGAGGCGATCAGCAAGAATTTACAGGTGATGGATGCAACGGCGCTGACTTTGTGCCGCGATCAGAAATTGCCTATCATCGTCTTCAGTATCTTCAAACCGGGCGCGTTGAAACGTGTGGTGTTTGGCGAAGGCGAAGGAACCTTGGTTCGTGTAGAATAAGCTTTGTTAAACCGGCGCGATGCCGGTTTATAACTTATTGATTAATAAAATATTTTTGGGTTGCGTGATATTAAACCCGAGTGTGGCGGACAGGTAGACCCGTCCTGAGAAAATAGGAGATAACCATGCTAGCTGAAATCAGAAAAAATGCTGAAGTAAAAATGCGCAAGTCGCTCGATTCATTGAAAGCTGACTTGGGTAAGGTACGCACCGGCCGTGCACATACCGGTCTGCTCGATCATGTGATGGTGGATTACTATGGCAGTCCTACGCTGGTGACTCAGGTTGCTAACGTAACCCTGGTCGATTCCCGCACCATCGGCGTGCAGCCCTGGGAAAAGAACATGATAGGCAAGGTCGAACGCGCAATTCGCGATGCGGATCTGGGGCTTAATCCTTCTACCAATGGCGAACTGATCCGTGTACCGATGCCTATGCTTACCGAAGAGCGTCGTCGCGATCTGATCAAGGTGGTCAAGGCGGAAGGTGAAGATGCAAAAATCGCCGTGCGCAATATCCGTCGCGATGCAAATCATGCGCTGAAGGAGTTGCTCAAGAAGAAAGAGATTTCTGAAGACGATGAGCGCCGCATGCAGGATGAGACGCAAAAGCTGACGGATCGCTTTGTCCTCGAAATTGATCAGGCACTGGCCGCAAAAGAAGTTGATTTAATGGCCGTGTAACCAGGATGCAGGATGCAGGATTCGGAATTAAACGACCGATTCGTGTACTCTAAATCCTCTATCCTCGATCCTATATGACTAAACAGCCAAGTTCCACGCGTTCTATCCCTGAAATATCCACTGTTCCGCGTCATATCGCCATCATCATGGATGGCAACGGGCGCTGGGCCAAGCAGCGTTTTATGCCCCGCATCATGGGGCATCAGCGCGGCGTGGAGTCTTTGCGCGATGCCGTTCGGGCTTGTCGCGATCTGGGCGTAGATTACCTGACGGTATTTGCCTTCAGCAGCGAAAACTGGCGCCGTCCCATCGATGAAGTATCTTTTTTGATGTCGCTGTTCCTGAAAATGCTGGAACGCGAAGTCGCCAGTCTGCACAAAAATAATATTCGCTTGAAAATCATCGGCGACCGCAGCCGTTTTGACGATAAGCTCTGTCAAACCATGCTGGAAGCTGAGAAACTGACCGCCGCAAATACCGGTCTGACGTTGACCATTGCAGCCAACTACGGCGGACGCTGGGATGTCATGCATGCGGTGCATACCCTGTTGCAGGATCACCCTGAGTTGGCGAGCACCTTCAGTGAAGAGGATCTGCACCCCTACCTGTCGATGAGCGATGCCCCTGAGCCGGATTTATTTATCCGTACCGGCGGGGAGAAACGCATCAGCAACTTCATGCTGTGGCAATTGGCCTATACCGAACTGTATTTTACCGATACGCTGTGGCCGGCCTTCGATCGTCAGGAATTTGAAAAGGCAATTGCATCCTACAAGCATCGTGAACGCCGTTTTGGCCGCACCAGCGAACAGCTGATGAGCGGGCAAGTGAAAAATTAAAGAGGAGTGTAGCGTGCTTAAATCACGAGTGATAACTGCGGTTACCTTGCTGTTGCTTTTGCTGATATTCATGTTTGTCCTGCCTGATCTGTGGTGGGCCGGACTAGTGCTCGTCATGGTCATGCAGGGGATGCTGGAGTGGGCAAAACTGTCCAGGATGAGTGCCAATATGGCCTATCTATATGGAGGTCTGACGCTGGCAATGATGCTGGCGGTGCTTTGGTTCGATGGTAATTATTCTGACGCCGAACAGCTTGTTCCTCATTTGCTGGTCTATACCGTGGCCGCACTTTTCTGGCTGATTATTGTGCCGACCTGGATGATCGCAGGGTGGAAAGTCGAGAATGCGCTGCTCATGGGTCTAGCGGGCTGGGCGGTTTTGATTCCCACCGGTCTGGCCATGCTGGATTTGCATGGTCGTGAATCCCAGGAAATGAGTGTGTCAGGAACAGGTCCGCTGCTGTTACTTTTTCTGATGGGTTTGGTGTGGGTCGCCGATATCGGTGCCTATTTTGCCGGACGCCGGTTTGGGAAGAATAAGTTAGCACCCAGTATCAGCCCGGGAAAGACCTGGGAGGGGGTGGCCGGCGGCATGCTGGGCGTTTCTATCTATATCATATTGGTATGGAGCATCAGTCCGTATTCCGGTAATCTGGCCATCCTGCCTGTTTTGTTGATGGCTGCCTGGTGGTGGGTGGGGCTGGCGGTGATTGGTGATTTATTTGAGTCCGCCATCAAACGACAGGCAGGTGTCAAAGATAGCGGCGCGCTGTTGCCAGGTCACGGCGGATTGCTGGATAGAATCGATGCGCTGACCCCAACTTTGCCGCTTGCCGCTCTCGTAATCTTGATGCAGCAACTTACTTAGGATACGTCACACGGATCATGCAGAATATTACCGTATTAGGTTCTACCGGAAGTATAGGCACCAGCACGCTGGATGTGGTGGCACGCCATCCCGATAAATACCGGATTGTCGCGCTGACGGCAAATCGTCAGGTTGATTTATTGTTCCAGCAATGCCGCCAGTTTAATCCCGATTACGCGGTTTTGCTCGATGAAGCTGCAGTCAGGCAACTGCGCGCCTTGTTGCGCGAGGCAGGATTAAAGACAGAAGTGTTGAGCGGTGTAGATGCGTTGGAGCAGGTCAGCGTGTTGCCTGAAGTAGATGCGGTGATGGCTTCTATCGTCGGGGCTGCCGGTTTACGGCCCACGCTGGCGGCTGCGCGTGCTGGCAAGAAAATCCTGCTGGCAAACAAGGAAACGCTGGTCATGGCGGGCAATGTGTTCATGGACGCGATCCGCATCAGCGGTTCTGCCCTGCTGCCGATCGACAGTGAGCACAATGCGATCTTTCAGGCGTTGCCGCGCGGCTATGACGGCAATATGAACGGAGCGGGGGTGCGGCGGATTCTGCTCACCGCCTCAGGCGGTCCGTTCCGCAACACCCGTCTTGCGGATCTTGAGAGTGTCACACCTGAACAGGCGTGCGCTCATCCTAACTGGGTGATGGGGCGCAAGATCTCGGTCGATTCCGCCAGTATGATGAACAAGGGTTTAGAAGTGATCGAGGCGCATTGGTTGTTCAATGCCAGTGCCGATGAGATTCAGGTGGTGATCCATCCGCAGAGCGTGATTCATTCCCTAGTCGAATATGTGGACGGTTCGGTGATTGCTCAGCTGGGCAATCCAGATATGCGCACACCGATCGCATACGGTCTGGCTTATCCCGAACGCATAGATTCGGGTGTCGCCGCGCTGGATTTGTTCAAGGTTGCCAATTTGAGTTTTGTGGAGCCTGATTTTGAGCGTTTCCCTTGTCTGGGTTTAGCTTATCAGGCGCTGCGAACCGCAGGCACTGCCCCGGCAATATTGAATGCGGCCAATGAAATCGCGGTCGCAGCCTTTCTCGATAAACGCATCTCCTTTTTAGCGATTCCCCGCGTGATCGCGGCAGTGCTCGATGCCCTTCCGGTTTGTCCTGTCACGGGTCTGGACGATGTGCTGGCAGCCGATGCGCAGGCCAGAGCTGCGGCGAATTCTGAAATAGTGAGATTAATCAATTGATTACACTAATTTCCTTCGTTGGTGCCATCGCATTGCTGGTGGTATTTCACGAATATGGACATTATTGGGTGGCGCGTCGCTGCGGGGTGAAAGTGTTGCGCTTCTCGCTGGGATTCGGGCGTGTCATTTATCAGAAGAAATTCGGCGGTTCGGATACAGAATGGGTGGTATCCGCCATTCCTCTGGGTGGCTATGTCAAGATGCTCGATGAGCGCGAAGGTGAAGTGCGTCCTGAAGAGCTTAATCAGGCTTTCAATCGTAAACCAGTCTTGCAGCGCATGGCGATCGTGGCAGCCGGCCCCCTCGCCAATTTTCTGCTGGCAATCTTGTTGTATTGGTTGTTGTTTATGCACGGCCTGCCAGGTTTAAAGCCGGTCCTGGGTGACGTGCCGGCCGGTACGCCCGCCGCCATGGCGCAATTGCATGAGGGTGAGACCATAGTCAGCATAGAGGGCACCACTATTCCGAGCTGGCAGGAGTTGCACTGGACATTGCTTACCCTTGCTTTAAAACAAGGTGAAATCAAAATCGAAGCATTAAGCGCTCAGGGTACCACGGTGTATCATTCGCTCAATCTGGGCAGTTTGGCGGCGAGTGACC
Source organism: Gallionella sp. (assembly GCA_041660905.1). GTDB lineage: Bacteria > Pseudomonadota > Gammaproteobacteria > Burkholderiales > Gallionellaceae > Gallionella. The sequence continues at coordinate 182,984 of JBAZVL010000005.1, read as the reverse complement.
TTGATGGAGCCTTTCTGGATAAGCTGGGCCTGCATCTGTATCAACCCATCATCCTGCCGGTGATAGGCAAATTAACCGAGGATGGTGTAGCCCAGTTGGCCGGCTTGCATGAGGGAGATCGTGTGTTGCGTGTCGATGGTTTGCCTGTGCCCAGTTGGGGCGCGCTGGTAGAGGTCGTGCGCAGCCATCCGGAACAACTTGTTGCTGTCGATGTTCAGCGTGGAGATCGGGTATTGAGTCTGACGCTGACGCCGCAGGCCGTAACTGAGTCAGGCAAGTCAGTCGGTAAAATCGGCGCCGCACCCCAAGTGGATAAGGCGATATTTGATGCGATGATGGTTGAGGTCAGTTACTTCCCGGGTGATGCCTTTGTCCATTCATTGGCAAAGACTTGGGATACTTCGGTTATCAGTTTGAAAATGCTCGGAAAAATGGTGTTGGGCGAGGTGTCGATGAAGAATATCAGCGGCCCGATTACCATTGCCGATTACGCCGGGCAGTCGGCTCATATGGGGTTGGCAGCTTATCTGGGCTTTCTCGCTTTAATCAGCATCAGTCTGGGTGTGTTGAATTTGCTGCCGGTTCCCTTATTAGATGGCGGTCACTTGCTGTATTATGTCGCCGAATTGGTCAAAGGTAGTCCGGTCTCAGAGCAGGCGTGGGAAATCGGACAGAAGATTGGCATTGCACTGCTGGGTACGTTGATGGTTTTCGCCGTCTACAACGATATTAATCGCCTTATTTCAGGTTAGTACTAAATGAACAAAACAAAACTTGCAGGTATCATTTCGCTGTTATTTATGGCGCCCGCCTGGGCGATCAGCCCGTTCACCATCACGGACATCCGTGTCGAAGGCATACAGCGTACGGAGGCGGGTACGGTGTTCAGCTATTTGCCGGTCAAAGTGGGTGAAACCATGAATGACGAGCAGGCCGCCGTTGCGATTCGCGCGCTGTACAGCACGGGTTTCTTTAAAGATGTGCGTCTGGAAGTCGAACAGGGAGTGCTGATCGTGCTGGTCAAGGAGCGCCCTTCGATTGCCAGCATACAGGTCAATGGCGTCAAGGATTTTCCCAAGGATCAGCTTAAAGACAATATGAAATATGCCGGCTTAGCTGAGGCACGCATCTTCGATAAGGGCGCACTGGAAAAGGCAACGCAGGAATTAAAGCGCCAATACGTGGCGCGCGGTAAATATGGCGTCTCAGTGGTCAGTAAAGTAACGGAGTTGGAACGCAATCGAGTCGGGGTAGTGTTCGATGTGGTCGAGGGAGAGGTTTCCAAGATCAAGCAGATCAATATCGTCGGTAATAAAACTTTTGCCGAAGACGAACTGCTCGATCTGATGAAGCTCAGCACGCCTGACTGGATGAGCTGGATCAGTAAGAATGATCAGTATTCCAAGCAAAAACTGTCGGCGGATATGGAGGCGATGCGCTCATTCTATATGGATGGCGGATATCTGGAATTTGCTATCAACTCCACGCAGATATCTATTACGCCGGATAAAAAGGATATTTACATCACCATCAATATCAACGAGGGTGATAAGTACACGGTCTCAAAAATTTCAGTTTCAGGCAATACGCTGGTTGCCAAGGAAGAAATTGAAAGTCTGATCAAGGTGAAAGCCGGGGATAATTATTCGCGCAAAGCCTTGTCTGAAACTACTAAAGTGGTTGGCGAGCGCCTGGCTGCAGACGGCTATGCCTTCGCCAATATCAATGCGATACCTGAATTGAATAAAGATAAACATGAAGTGGCGTTCAATTTTGTGATTGATCCGGGCCAGCGTGTCTATATTCGCCGCATCAATATCGCGGGCAACACCAAGACGCGGGACGAAGTGATCCGCCGTGAATTCCGCCAGGTTGAGGGCGCTTGGTTTGACGTTGAGAAAATTAAAAAGTCCAAGCAACGCGCCGACCGTCTGGACTATTTTTCAGAAGTTAACTTAGAAACGCCGCAGGTACAGGGTACCGCTGATCAGATGGATGTCAACGTATCGGTTAAGGAGAAGTCCACCGGCAGCTTTACCGTAGGTGCGGGTATCAACAGCGGTGAGGGCTTGGTTTTCTCGGGTGGTGTGACGCAGGCTAATCTGTTCGGTAGCGGCAATCATTTGTCCACACAGCTAAATACCAGCAAGATCAACCAGAATATCTCGGTATCTTATACCAATCCCTATTACACGGATGAGGGGCTGAGTCGCGGCTTTGATATCTACAAGCGCAACGTCAATGCCACCAGCATCGCGATCAGCCAGTACACCTCATCTACCTTAGGGGGCGGGGTGCGTTTCGGTATTCCTATCAAGGAAGATCAAAGCATCAGCATGGGGTTGTCGGTAGAAAAAACCGCTATCGGCCTGACGGCGCGTAGTCCGGCACGTTACGTGAGTTATGTGAACACCTTCGGCGGTACGAATACCACCGTGCTGGGCACGCTAGGTTGGGGGCGTGATACCCGCGACAGTGCGATTTACACTACCCAGGGTACGGTGCAGCGCGCCTATATGGAAGTGGCCTTGCCGGTCATGGATATGCGTTATTACAAGCTTAACTACGAACATCAGTGGTTCTATCCTCTGTCCTCAAACTGGACATTGATGACCAACGGAATGGCAGGGGTGGGCGGAGGTTACGCTGGCAAGCAGATGCCGTTCTTCAAGAATTTCTATGCGGGCGGCACAGGTTCCGTGCGCGGCTATGAGGCTAACTCGCTCGGGCCGCGTGATGCGAGCAATTTGGCACTGGGCGGAACGCGGCGCGTGGTCGGCAGCATGGAGTTGATGACGCCGATTCCAGGTATTAAGGATAAATCGGTGCGCATGAGCGCCTTCCTCGATGCCGGTGGTGTTTATGGTCCTGGCGATTTGCCTGGCAGTGCCGGTTTGCGCGCTTCTACCGGGGCCGCAGTGACCTGGTTATCACCGATGGGGCCGCTGAAGTTTAGTTACGGTGTGCCGCTGAATAAACAAGCGGTAGACAGGTTGCAAAAATTCCAATTTACCTTGGGTTCGATGTTTTAACGGGCGTTTCAGGCTAAAGCACCTGTCAATAGCGGGTCTGTAAGGAGTTTGCGATGAATAAGATTAAATTAGCGCTGTGTGCAGTATTGTTGGCGGCGGGAACATCGGTTGCCGGTGACTTTAAAGTCGGCGTGGTCGATACCGAACGCGTGTTGCGCGAATCCGTTCCTGCGATGAAGGCGGAAAAGAAGATAGAAAAAGAGTTTTCCGAGCGCGATCTGGAAATCAAGAAAACCATGAAGCAGGCCAAGGATGTGCAACTGCTGCTGGAGAAGGAGTCCAGCGGCCTGTCTGATGCAGACCGGCGTAACAAGGAACGCGAACTGGGTGCCTTGAATGTCAATTTGCAACGCTTACAGCGCGAATTTCGTGAAGACTTGAATCTGCGTAAAAATGAAGAGTTGGCGGTGGTGCTCGAACGCGCCAACAAGGCGATACAAGTCATCGCGGAGACGGAAAAGTACGACCTGATCTTGCAGGAAGCGGTGTATCGTAATCCTCGCATCGATATCACCGACAAGGTGATCAAGAGTCTGGCGGACAGCAAGTAAGATGGCGGCGTCTTACACACTGGCAGAAATATCAGCCAAGCTGGGCGGTCGGGTGCTGGGCGATGGGACTGTACGCATCAGTCAGATATCAACGCTGGAGCGTGCCAATTCGGCGCAAATCAGCTTTCTGACTAACAGCAAATATCACGCGCAACTGGCCACTACCCAAGCCGGGGCGGTGATACTGGGTGAGACGGATGCGGATGCGACGGATTTGCCGCGCATCATCTCGGCGAATCCTTATGCTTATTTCGCCAAAGTCTCTGCCTTGCTCAATCCGGTTCTGGAGGTTAAACCCGGTGTGCATCCATCGGCGGTCATCGGTGATGGGGTGGTGATAGACCCGACCGCGAGCGTGCTGGCGACGGCGGTGATCGGTGCGAATGTCGTGATCGGCGCGCATACGGTGATCGGTGAGGGTTGCAGCATCGGGGATAATGCGGTGATCGGTAGCTGCGTGCGCCTCTATCCCCGCGTGGTGATTTATCACGACTGTGTGATCGGCGATAATATGATAGCGCATTCGGGTGTGGTGATCGGTGCGGACGGTTTCGGTATCGCGATGGACGAAGGGCGCTGGATTAAGATTCCACAAATCGGTCGGGTAGTGATCGGCAACGATGTCGAAATCGGTGCGAATACCACCATAGATCGCGGCGCGCTGGACGATACGGTGATCGAAGACGGGGTGAAGCTGGATAATCAGATTCAGATCGCGCACAACGTGCGCATCGGTGCGCATACCGCGATTGCCGGTTGCGTCGGGATTGCCGGGAGCACCACGATAGGAAAATACTGCCAGATTGGCGGTAGCGCAGGTATTTTAGGGCACCTGAAGATCGCTGATCGCGTGGTGATTTCATCGTTTACCCTGATCGGTAAATCTATCCACGAGGCGGGTTCCTATGCGGGGATTTTCCCGTTCAGTAAAACGGATGAATGGAAGAAGAGCGCGGTTCATTTGCGCCACTTGGATGAAATGTCTAAAAAAATCAAAGTATTAGAGCAAAAAATGTCAAATCAGGAAAACTTGAAAGGTAGTGCAGAATGAGTACTCAGTCGGAAAAGGCAGGACACGCGATGGATATCCATGCCATTTTGGAGAGTTTGCCGCATCGTTATCCGTTTTTGCTGGTGGATCGTGTGCTCTCGGTTGAACCTGGCAAAAGCATCGTCGCGCTGAAAAATGTCACTATCAATGAACCTTTCTTCCCCGGGCACTATCCGCACCATCCGGTGATGCCGGGCGTGCTGATCATCGAAGCGATGGCGCAAGTGGCCGCCTTGCTGTCCTTTCAGACCATGGAAAAAAAGCCGGATGAAAAGAATGTGTATTACTTCGCCGGTATCGACGGTGCACGCTTCAAGCGCCCGGTCACGCCAGGTGATCAGTTGATCATCAAGGTGGAGCTGACCCGCAGCATGCGCGGCGTATTCAAATTCAAGGCGATCGTCGAAGTGGATGGTCAACTGGCAGCGGAAGCTGAGCTGATGTGTACAGTTAAATCGGTGGCTTGATGATTCATCCAACCGCTATTGTTCATCCCAATGCCCGCCTGGCTGACGATGTCGAGGTAGGGGCGTATTCGATTATCGGCGAGCACGTTGAAATCGGTGCCGGCACGGTCATCGGTCCGCATGTGGTCATCAACGGTCACACGCGCATCGGTCAACACAACCGCATTTTTCAGTTCTGTTCTTTGGGCGAAATTCCTCAGGACAAGAAGTATGCGAATGAACCGACCCGGTTGGAGATCGGCGATCACAACACCATACGGGAATTTTGCACCTTCAATCTCGGCACGGCTCAGGATGTCGGTGTGACCCGGGTGGGTAATCACAACTGGATCATGGCTTACGTGCATCTGGCACACGATTGTCAGGTCGGCAATCACACGATATTTGCCAATAATGCGCAACTGGCAGGTCACGTCGAGGTGGGCGATTATGCGATTTTGGGCGGTTTCACCGTGGTGCATCAGTTTGTGCGTATAGGCGCGCACATCATCACCGGGATGGGCACGATCCTATTGCAGGATGTGCCGCCTTATGTGCTGGTCTCCGGCAATCCGAGTGCGCCGCACGGCATCAATTCGGAAGGCCTAAAGCGTCGCGGTTTTTCCAGCGCAGCTATTATGTCGATCAAACGCGCCTACAAGACGATTTATAAATCGGGTTTAAGTCTGGTCGATGCACAAGCCGCCATTCAAAACCTGACCGAACAGGTAGAGCTGCAACCTCTGGCCGATTTCCTGGCTAATTCGCCGCGCGGCATCGTTCGTTAAACGGTTATCAGATGGCGAAAACAGTCATAGGGATCGTCGCGGGCGAAGCATCGGGGGATTTACTCGCAAGTCATTTGATGACGGCGTTAAAACTGGCGCGCCCGGATGTCGAGTTTGTCGGTATCGGCGGACCGAAAATGCAATCGGTCGGCATGCAGGTGTTGTTCCCGATGGAGAAGCTGGCGGTATTCGGTTATGTGGAGGTGCTGCGCCATTATCGCGAAATCACCGGCATACGCCGGCAACTGCGCGCCTATTTTCTGGCTAACCGTCCGGCCTTGTTTATTGCGGTGGATGCGCCGGATTTCAATCTCGATCTGGAGCTGGCGCTCAAAAACCACGGTATACCCACAGTTCATTATGTGAGCCCGTCCATCTGGGCTTGGCGCGGAGAGCGTATCAACAAGATCAAACGCGCGGTCAGTCATATGCTGGCGTTGTTTCCGCATGAGCCCAAGATTTATAAAGCGGCCGATGTGCCGGTCAGTTATGTCGGTCACCCGCTGGCTGATATTTTGCCGGAACGCCCTAATCGCGATGTAATGCGCGAGACGATGCGTATTCCGCTGCAAGCCACGGTGTTTGCCTTTTTGCCCGGTAGTCGGCAGAGCGAAGTGAAGCAACTCGCGCGCACTTATATCGAAACCGCCAAATTGATCTTTGTGCAAATGCCTGATGTGCGCTTTCTGGTGCCGTTGATCAGTCGCGAAACGCGTGAGTTATTTGAGCAGGCGATATACGACAGCGGAGCTGAGGGTTTGCCGATATTTATGCTGTTTGGTCATGCGCAGGATGCCATGGTCGCCGCCGATATCGTGCTGGTGGCCTCGGGTACGGCGACGCTGGAATGTGCCTTGCTGAAAAGACCGATGGTGATTACTTACCGGTTGAATAAGCTGACCTGGCGAATGATGAAGCGCAAGAGCTATCTGCCGTATTTCGGCCTGCCCAATATCTTGTGCGGCCGGTTTGTCGTGCCCGAACTGATACAGGACGATGCGACGCCGGAGAATTTGGCTCAGGCGCTGATGAATTTGCTGAACGATAAGGATGCTGTACAGCAACTCGAGCAGACCTTCACCGATCTGCATGCCACCTTGCGACAGAATACCGCGCAAAAAGCGGCGGCGGCCATCCTGCCATACTTACCGTAATGCCCTTGTTCGCAGATTACGTGGAGCAGGGCGGTTTAAGTCGTATTGGCTTGCTGGTTTGCGGTGTGGATGAGGCCGGGCGCGGACCGTTAGCGGGACCGGTGAGTGCGGCGGCGGTGATACTCGATCCTGCTAATCCGATTACGGGTTTAAATGATTCCAAAAAACTCTCCGAGAAGCAGCGCGATAAGTTGGCGCCGTTGATCCGCGAGCGTGCGCTGGCCTGGTCTGTTGCCTGGGCGTCGGCAGAAGAGATCGATGAACTCAATATTTTGCAGGCGACGCTCTTGGCGATGAAGCGCGCGGTGCTCTCTCTGTCCATACCGCCGCAACTCGTTCTGGTCGACGGGTTGTACTGTCCGCAGACCGGAATTCGTAGTGAGGCGATTGTTAAAGGCGATAGTAAGGAAGCGGCCATTTCTGCCGCCTCTATACTGGCGAAAACGGCGCGGGATGCGCTGATGTTGCAGCTCGACGCACAATATCCGCAATACGGTTTAGCTGTTCATAAAGGTTATCCGACCGCCGCGCATCTGGCGGCCCTTCGTGAACACGGCGTCACGCCAATTCACCGTAAGAGTTTTAAGCCGGTACGTCAACTGATTAAATAGTTTGGAGGTATGGAAGCCGCGTTCCGGCAATTTTTATCGATCTCTTCAGCGTGTTTAGCCTAAATCGGCTAGAATCAGCGCTTTGTGAAAACTCTGCATGCCCTGGTCGATATACGTTGGCAAACGGGTATGCGGTATCTATTGGAATTCCATGCAGCTAATTCGTAATTTTTCTATTATTGCCCACATCGATCACGGCAAATCTACGCTCGCGGATCGTATTATTCATTTATGCGGTGGCTTGTCCGATCGTGAGATGGATGCCCAAGTGCTTGATTCTATGGATATAGAGCGGGAGCGCGGCATTACCATCAAGGCGCAGACGGCAGCCTTAAGCTATAAGGCGCGTGACGGGCAAATTTATAATCTGAATTTGATCGACACCCCGGGGCACGTGGACTTTTCCTACGAAGTCTCGCGCTCCCTGTCAGCCTGCGAAGGCGCGTTGCTGGTGGTGGATGCCTCACAAGGCGTGGAAGCGCAGACCGTCGCTAATTGCTACACCGCGCTGGATCTCGGTGTGGAAGTTGTGCCGGTATTGAATAAGATCGATTTACCTTCCGCCGATCCTGATAACGCCATCGAAGAGATCGAAGAGGTCATCGGCATCGAAGCGCACGATGCGGTGCATTGCTCAGCCAAGACCGGTGTCGGCATCGAAGATGTGTTGGAATCGCTGATCGTCAAAGTGCCGCCGCCTAAAGGCGACGTCAATGCGCCATTGCAAGCACTGATCGTAGATTCCTGGTTCGATAATTACGTCGGCGTGGTGATGCTAGTGCGCGTGATGAATGGTACCTTGAAGCCTAAGGAAAAAATCCTGTTTATGGCGACGGGTGCGCAACATCTGACCGAACACATCGGCGTATTTACGCCTAAATCTCAGCCGCGTGAAACCTTGAGCGCAGGTCAGGTGGGTTTTGTCATCGCCGGGATCAAGGAGCTCAAGTCGGCGCGTGTGGGCGATACCATTACCCATCAGGCCAGACCTGCCGCAGAGGCGCTGCCAGGCTTCAAGGAAGTGCAGTCTCAGGTGTTCTCGGGATTGTTTCCGGTCGAATCCAATCAATACGAGGCTTTGCGCGACTCACTGGAAAAACTGAAGCTCAATGATGCGGCTCTGCATTACGAGCCTGAAGTGTCGCAGGCCTTGGGTTTCGGCTTCCGTTGCGGCTTCCTGGGTTTGTTGCACATGGAAATCGTGCAGGAGCGTTTGGAACGCGAGTTCGATATGGACTTGATTACCACCGCACCTACCGTTATTTACGAAGTAGTGATGCGCGACGGCACGATCTTGACGGTGGATAATCCGTCTAAGATGCCGGATCCTTCCAGAATCGAGCAGATTCGTGAGCCTGTGGTCACGGTCAATCTTTACATGCCCAACGAGTATGTAGGTGCTGTGATTACGCTGTGTACGCAAAAGCGCGGACAACAGATCAACATCAGCTATCACGGTAAACAGGTCAAATTGATCTATGAGATGCCGATGGCGGAAATCGTAATGGATTTCTTCGACAGGTTGAAATCCGTCTCACGCGGCTATGCGTCGATGGACTACGAGTTCAAGGAATATCGCCCGGCTGATGTGGTTAAGGTGGATATGCTGATCAACGGCGATAAGGTCGATGCGCTGGCGATTATCGTGCACCGTGCTAACAGCCAGTATCGCGGTCGTGAAGTGGCGGCCAAGATGCGCGAATTGATTCCGCGTCAGATGTACGATGTGGCGATACAGGCGACCATCGGTTCCAATATCATTGCGCGTGAAAACGTCAAGGCGATGCGCAAGAACGTGCTGGCGAAGTGCTACGGCGGCGATATCTCACGTAAGAAGAAGCTGCTGGAGAAACAAAAAGCCGGTAAGAAGCGCATGAAGCAGGTAGGTAATGTGGAGATCCCTCAGGAAGCCTTCCTCGCTATTTTGCGTGTGGATGATTAACGGGTTAGCTATATAAATGTACCCGTCATTGCGAGGAGCGCAGCGACGAGGCAACCCAGTGTTTTGACAGGGTTGTCGATTTTCTGGATTGCCACGCTACGCTCGCAACTCAAGTATGTGGAATGATTTGTTGGTAGCTTTTAAGGGATAAAATGGATTTTGCTTTAATTATGTTTGTGCTGCTGCTGGTATCCGGCAGCATCTGGTTGCTGGATCGTTACGTACTGGCGGCAAAGCGCGGTGTCGGTGCGACCGAGCCTTGGTGGGTGGAGTATGCCAAGAGCTTTTTTCCCGTGATCCTGATCGTGTTCTGCATCCGTTCTTTTATCGCCGAACCTTTCAAGATTCCTTCCGGTTCGATGATTCCGACGCTGCAGGTGGGTGATTTTATTCTGGTGAATAAGTTTACCTACGGCATCCGTCTGCCCATCGTCAATAAGAAACTCATTCAACTGAACAATCCTGCACGCGGCGATGTGATGGTGTTTCATTACCCTGAAAATCCATCGGTGGACTATATCAAACGCGTGGTAGGTATTCCCGGTGATGAAGTGGTGTATCGTCGTAAACACTTAACCATCAATGGGGTGGAGCAGGTGCAGCTGTCGGATGGCGACTATAACTATGTCGAAAGCGGCCTGAATTTCGTGCATACCGAGCTCTATAGCGAAACGCTGGGCGATAAAAAGCATGCGATGCTGGTCAACCCTGATATGCCTAACGTGCATTTAGGCTCGGTGGCCGAATTTACCGGGCGCGAAAACTGTGTCTACGATGAAGACTCGGTGCGTTGCAAAGTGCCGGAAGGTCATTACTTCACGATGGGCGATAATCGCGATAACAGCCGCGACAGCCGTTATTGGGGGTTTGTGCCGGATCATCAGATCGTCGGACGGGCATTTTTGGTGTGGATGAATTTTTCTGACTTGAAGCGTATCGGTCAGTCGATTTAGGGAGAAATGTTATGAGTAGAGCGCATCTCAACCGGCAGCGCGGTTTAAGTTTTACAGGATTTATTTTCGGTGCCATGCTGCTGGTTCTCACCAGCGTTTTAGGTTTAAAACTGATTCCTGTCTATATTCAATACGCTCAGATCAATAAGATATTCGAGGCGATTTCTGCTGATCCCGATATGCAAAAGGCGCCGGCACGCGATATTCGCGCTTCATTCAATAAGCGTGCCTCCATCGATGATATCAGGGCGATCAAGGCCGAAGATATCGAAGTGGTCAGCGACGGCGGTAAACCTGTATTGACGGCCACTTATACCGTCAAGATTCCCTTGGTCGCCAACATCAGCCTGATCATTGACTTTAGTTGCAGCAGTGAACCAAAGTAAGGGGGCTTTGAGCCGGCAGTTGGGGCATGTCTTTAAGCAGCCTCTATTGTTGCAGCGCGCACTGACGCATCGCAGTTTTGCGCCGGATCACAACGAGCGTTTGGAGTTTTTGGGCGACAGCCTGTTAGGTTGCGTGATCGCTAAATATTTGTTTAGCGAATTTCCCGATTTGAGCGAGGGCGATCTGTCGCGGTTGCGCTCCAATCTGGTCAAGGAATCCACGCTGGTTATTTTCGCGCAGCAGCTTAAACTCGGCAGCCAGTTACGCTTGGGTGAAGGCGAGCTCAAAAGCGGTGGTTGCAGCCGGCCTTCGATACTGGCCGATGCCGTTGAAGCCTTGTTCGGCGCTGTTTTGATGGATGACGGTTTTGAGGCGGCGGAACGGGTGGTGTTGAATCTGTTTGTGCCATATCTGGCCAAAGTCGATATGACTACGCTGGGTAAGGATGCCAAAACCTTGTTGCAGGAGTATCTGCAAGGTCGGCGTTTATCGTTACCCGTTTACACTGTTCTTGAAACGCAGGGCGTAGCGCATGATCAACTGTTTCAGGTCGAGTGCACCATACCCGCACTTAAAATATCTACCCAAGGCGCTGGGACTAGTCGCCGTAATGCCGAACAGCAAGCAGCGCTGGCGGCTTATCAAATAATTGGAAAAAAATAATGAATGATATCAATGAGTTAAATGAGAATGTTGATGCGGTTGAAATCGACGATGAAGATCAGGGTGAGCAGGAGTTTCGCAGCGGCTATATCGCCATCGTCGGTCGCCCCAACGTGGGTAAATCGACGCTGCTCAATCATCTGATCGGGCAAAAAATCAGCATCACTTCGCGCAAGGCACAGACCACGCGCCATCGCATCAACGGCATCTACAGCGACGACCATACGCAGTTCGTGTTCGTCGATACCCCGGGTTTTCAGATGAAACATCTGAACGCGTTGAATCGCGGCATGAACCGTGTGGTAACCAACAGTCTGCGCGATGTGCAAGTGGTGTTATATGTGCTGGAGGCGATGCGTTACGACGAACGCGACAAAGAAGTGTTGCGCTTGCTGCCGGATCATTGCCCGGTCTTGCTGGTGATCAACAAGATTGATGAAATCGCCGATAAGGGGCAGTTATTTGATTTTGCGCAAAGTGTTGCGAAAGACTTCAAATTTGCCGACATCGTTCCTGTCAGTGCGAAATTTGGCAAGAAAATCGAAGAATTGCGCGATACCTTGCGCAGCTTCCTGCCTGAAGGCGGGCTGATTTACGATCCGGAAGAAGTGACCGACCGCAGTGAGCGCTTCTTGGCCTCTGAAATCCTGCGTGAAAAAGTATTCCGCTTTACCGGCGAAGAACTGCCGTACTCGGTGAGTGTGGTGATCGAGAAATTCGAGATGGACAAGAAACTGCGCCGTATCAGCGCCGCGATTCTGGTGGATAAGGAAGCGCACAAGGCGATGTTGCTGGGCAAGAAGGGCGAAAAGATCAAGGAAATCGCAACTCAGGCGCGTCTCGATATGGAGAAACTGTTTGACGGTAAAGTTTTCCTCGAAGTGTTTATCAAGGTGCGCAGCGGATGGGCGGATGATGCGCGCATGCTGCAAACGCTGGGTTACGAGTAAAGCTGGCTGCTAGCTACTGGCCGATAGCTAATAGCTGATTTATCAGAATGACAACCCGGCAAAACCGGCAACAGGATGAGCTGGCGTTTGTGCTGCACAGTCATCCGTTTCGTGAAACCAGTCTGCTGCTCGATGTTTATAGTCAGCGGCACGGCAGGTTAGCGATCGTAGCGCGCGGCGCGCGTCGTCCCCGCTCTGTATTGCGCGGGGTGCTGATGAGTTTTCAGCCGCTGTTGTTGTCCTGGTTCGGTAAGGGCGAGGTGCGCACGCTGCATGCGGCCGAATGGCAGGGCGGCCAACCTTATCTGCAAGGCACGGCGCTGATGTGCGGGTTCTATCTCAACGAATTGCTGATCAACCTGCTGGCGCGCGACGATGCGCATGCGCAACTGTTTGATTATTACCGCGCCACTTTGTATCGTCTGGCGCATGAATCGGATCATGCAGCCACCTTGCGTTGCTTCGAAAAACACATGCTGCAAGAACTGGGTTATGCGCTGGAGTTGGGCGTGGAGGCGGGCAGCGGTCTGCCGGTCACAGCGGAGGCGAACTATCGTTATCTGGTAGAGCACGGTGCGGTTCCGGATCGCGGCGATCTGCACGCGGGCGTCAAGGTTTCCGGTAAGACATTGCTTGCGATGGCGGAGGATGATTATTCCGATGCTATGGTGGCTCAACAGAGCAAACAACTGATGCGTATGTTGCTTAATCACCATCTGGGTGGCAGAGTGCTGCATACGCGCGAATTGATTAAGGATCTGCAAAAATTATGATCAAACTAGGACTGAATATCGACCATGTGGCTACCCTGCGTCAGGCGCGCGGTGCCCGTTACCCTAATCTGGTGCGCGCGGCGTTAATCTGCGAGGAAGCCGGGGCGGACGCCATCACCATCCATCTGCGTGAAGATCGTCGCCATATTCAGGATGCGGATGTGGATGTGTTGCGCGGCATGTTGCAAACCCGCATGAATCTCGAATGCGCCGTGACCCCTGAGATGATCGCTAACGCCCTGCGCGTCAAACCTCACGATCTGTGTCTGGTTCCTGAACGCCGCGAAGAGTTGACTACCGAAGGCGGTCTGGATGTGATTCGCTATTTCGATGCGGTGAAATCGGCCTGCGAGCGCTGCGCAGATGCAGGAATACGCGTGTCCTTGTTTATCGACGCCGATGAAAAGCAGATCGATGCGGCGATACGTGCCGGTGCGCCGGTGATAGAACTGCATACCGGAAAATATGCCGATGCCGACAGCGTGCCTGAACATCAGTTCGAATTGGAACGCATTCGTCACGCCGCACAATACGCACATGGGGGCGGTTTACAGGTCAATGCCGGTCACGGTCTGCACTATCACAATGTCCAGGATATCGTCGCCATTCCCAATATCGTCGAGCTGAATATCGGTCACGCCATCATCGCAGAGTCGGTGTTTATCGGTTTGGATGCGGCGGTACGCAAGATGAAGGGTTTGCTCACGGGTAAACCGGCCTGAAATGATATATGGAATTGGTACGGACATCGTTGAATACTCCCGCATCGAAGCGATGTGGCAGCGGCACGGTCAGCGTCTGGCCGAACGTTTGTTAAGCGAAGCCGAGTTGCCCGAATTTCAGGCTCACGTCCATCCGGCGCGTTTTCTGGCCAAGCGCTTCGCCGCCAAGGAGGCTTTTGCCAAGGCGGTGGGAAGTGGGCTGCGCCATCCGGTCAGTTTGGGGCGGATCAGTATCAGCCATGACGGATTGGGTAAGCCGGTATTGCAGTTCGATGTCACGTTGCGCACCTATCTCGCTCAACTGGGCATCAGTGGTCATCATCTATCGATCAGCGATGAGCGCAGCACCATCGTCGCGTTTGTCGTTTTGGAAACCATTTGACATCTTTATGCTATTGGCGTTGACGAGCCTGAGCACATTTCGCATGTCCTGTTTTAACGGGTGATAGCCAAATAAAATTTGGTTTTGTGACTTCGTTAATTCCTTCCTTAAGAAAAATCCTACTACATTTTTGCCGCAATTCCGGTAGCAAAATCAGCCCAGTCTGATAGTGCGGTTAAGTCCTGCTCAGGATAATCGCAACTGTTAAAAATTCAAGCTTAAACGATAAAGATGACTCGTATGCCGGAAACTGGAATGTCAAATAGCAAACCAGGCACGCTATTGCTGGTCGAAATGGCTGCCGAACTCAATGAGCATCGTTACAACTTGGAACGCAATGTTTCGCGCAGGACAGAGCATCTGGTCAAACGCATCGATTTACTCGAATCTTGTAATGCTAAATTATGTGGAAAGCTTGCAGCAGCCCAACGGGAAATAAGCGAGTTGAGAGGGGGCTTTGTACCGGATAGCGGTTGTGATTATCCGCCAAACAATACGTAATTTCGATTTTTCAACATATTGGGGGTTATTGTGCGCATCGAACTGGTACGGGCTTTGGCAAGATCACTCGGTATCCACTCCGGAAAGCGCGCCAAGGCAGATCTGATTAAGACGATACAGTTAGAGGAAGGGAATTTTGATTGCTTTGCCAGTGCACGCCTCGGGCAGTGTGATCAGGCGCAGTGTCTTTGGCGTGAGGATTGTTTTACGACAGCAAAAGGAGAAGCATGATGAATCTGGTTAAGTGGAATCCCTTCAGGGAATTGGAAGATGTCAGCAATCGTCTCAACAGTATCTTCGGGCATGTTCCGGCCAGGACTGAATCTGCGCAGGATATGCGTGGGATGGCCGACTGGATGCCATCTGTGGATATCAGTGAAACGGAGAGTGCCTATCTGATTAAGGCTGAGATTCCTGAGGTTAAGAAGGCTGACGTCAAGGTCAATATTCAGGATGGTTTGTTGACGATTGCTGGCCATCGTCAACAGGAGATGGAGGAAAAAGATAAGAAGTTTCACCGTATTGAGCGTTCGTATGGCAGCTTTTCGCGTAGTTTCAGAATGCCGGATGATGTAGATGAGGCGACGGTCATTGCCGAATTCAAGGATGGCATGCTCAATGTTACGTTGCCAAAATCGAGGAAAGCGGAAAGTAAATCGGTGAATGTAAATATCGCGTAGCGATACCTTGTCCCTCTCTTCCGCCGGGGGGTAAAAGGGAGAGAGGGAATCGGCAAGGTTGTTTCAAACAGTTTTTTTAAAACAGGAGAGCGCGTCATGACTAAGGGTACGGTTAAATGGTTCAACGATACAAAGGGTTTTGGTTTTATTACGCCTGAAGATGGCAGCCCGGACATGTTTGCACACTTCTCCGCTATTAATGCGAATGGATTTAAGTCATTAAAAGAAGGGCAAAAGGTAAGCTTCGAGGTGGTTAAGGGTGCGAAGGGTTTACAGGCTGCCAATATTCAACCCGACCAATAAGTGACATGCGGTACAGTGCGGGCTGATTTCATCTGACGGGTCGAAGATAAAATGGCCACACAGGCGGAACGCAGACAGGGAGACTCCAGCCTGATGCGCAAGATTCATGAGATCGAACGCGCCAGTCACGACAAGAGTCACTTTTTGGCTGTAGCCAGCCATGATTTGCGACAGCCGCTACACGCGCTGGGTTTGTACATCGCGGAGCTGCGACGTAAAGTGTCCGGTGAGGAGTCGCAACTTCTTGCCGGGCAAATTGAACGTTCAGTCGAGTCGATGTCTGCGTTGATTGATTCCTTGTTAGATATTTCCAAGCTCGATGCCGGATTGGTCGAAGCAAATTTACAGGTTGTTGATTTGTTTGATCTGCTCAACAAGATCGCAGCGGATTTCAAACTTGCGGCACGCATTAAAAATATTCATCTGGTGGTGCGGCCATTCCACGGTTATGTGCTGAGCGATCCGGTCTTGCTCGAACGCATCTTGGTCAATCTGCTGAGCAATGCATTGCGCTACACAAAACCTTTCGGTCGTGTTTTGATCGGGTGTCGCAGGCGCTCGCAGCATGTGCTGATCGAGGTGCGCGACAACGGTGTCGGTATTGCACCGGCATATCAAAATTTAATATTTCGTGAATTCTTCCAATTAAATCAATCTGTTGTTGGTGGCG
Source organism: Gallionella sp. (assembly GCA_041660905.1). Lineage (GTDB taxonomy): Bacteria > Pseudomonadota > Gammaproteobacteria > Burkholderiales > Gallionellaceae > Gallionella. Next base: position 166,425 of record JBAZVL010000005.1, on the reverse strand, counting down.
AGAAAGGTCTTGGGCTGGGTTTGGCCATAGTGGACAGGCTAGCCCGCTTGCTGGGGCACAGTATCACGTTGCATTCTGCGCCCTGTGTGGGATCTGTCTTTACTCTGAAACTGGCCAGGGTGAACCAGCCTGCACTGATTTTTAATCAGGCCGGAACGTATGAATCGCAGCCTGAAAGCTGGCTGGCCGGTAAGCGGGTATTGATTGTAGATGGTGATCCGACAGTGCGCGAAGGGACGGCGATGATACTCAAATCGTGGGGCTACAACGTCAGTGCCGTTTCTTCATTTGATGCTGTGCAGACAGGTTTACAAAATGGAGAGTCCTGGGACCTGCTGATCAGCGATTACCGACTCGATCACGGCGCGACAGGGGTTGATGTGATCGAACTGGTGCGTCAGTATATAGCAGGTGTTATTCCTTGTATTCTGATCAGCGGCGATACCTCTCAGCCAGTGCAGCAACTGGCGGAGAGCGCGGGACTGCATCTACTTCATAAACCGGTTAAACCCGCCCGGCTAAGAGCCCTGATACAACATACGCTTAAGGAATTGACTCACTAACGGTACCCATTGAGTTTGATCATCAGCGAGGTATTGCAATAACAGTGTTCTTGCAATACCTGAGCATTTGTATGACCGAAACTTTACGAAAGAGCCTTTTTAATGCGCTCTAGTGCCTTTGTAAGGTTTTGTTTTCGGCTACGCCTCACCGAAATCTTATGAAAGAGCCTTTTTAATGCGCTCTAGTGCCTTTGTAAGGTTTTGGTTTCGGCTACGCCTCACCGAAATCTTATGAAAGGGCTTTCTTGATGCGAGATAAGGCTTGCTCAAGATTTTCCATAGAGGTGGCGAAGGATAAGCGGATGTAGCCTTCGCTGCCGAAGGCGGAACCTGGCACGACTGCAACGCCGGCTTCGACCAGCAGGTATTCGGACAGGGCGATGTCGGTTGGTGCTGAAATCGTGCCTTTGGCAAACAGCGCTGCAATCGCACCCCGTGCATCGGGGAAGGCGTAGAAGGCGCCGCCGGCCATGATGCAGGACAGACCCGGGATGGTGTTCAGCTCATTCACCACAAACACGTGGCGTTCGCGGAAAGCCTTGATCATCGGGGTGATGCATTCCTGATCGCCGTTGAGCGCCGCTTCCGCCGCCACTTGTGAGATCGAGGTTGGATTCGAGGTGCTTTGCGATTGCACGTTTTCCATTGCGGTGATGATGTTTTCAGGACCCGCTGCATAGCCGATGCGCCAGCCGGTCATGGCATATGCCTTCGATACACCGTTGAGTACCATGGTGCGGGAGTACAGATCAGGACACGCATCCAGAATGTTGACGAATTTGGCATCGGTCAGCGCGATGTGCTCGTACATGTCGTCGGTCGCGATCAGAATTTGCGGATGTGCGCGCAGCACTTCGCCCAATGCCTTCAAGTCTTCCAGCGTATAGACTGCGCCGGATGGGTTGCTCGGGCTGTTGATCACCACCATCTTGGTTTTTGGGGTGATCGCGGCGGCCAGTTGCGCTGCAGTCAGCTTGAAACCTTGTTCGATGCCGGCTTCGACGATGACCGGTTTGCCTTCGGCGATGATCACGATATCGGGATAGGAAACCCAGTACGGTGCGGGAACGATGACCTCATCGCCCGGGTTGATCACGGCTAGCGCAAGATTGAAGAAACTTTGTTTGCCGCCGCAGGAAACCAGAATTTGTTTCGCAGTGTAATCCAGACCGTTATCGCGTTTGAACTTAGCGATGATTGCAGCCTTTAAGGAAGGCGTGCCACCTACTGCGGTGTATTTGGTGAAACCCTTGTGGATTGCGCCGATGGCGGCATCCTTGATGTGTTGTGGGGTATCGAAGTCCGGCTCGCCTGCGCCCAAACCGATAATGTCTTTACCTTCCGCTTTCAGTTTCGCGGCACGAGCCGTGACGGCCAGCGTAGGAGAGGGTTTGATGGCTTGAACGCGCTTGGATAGGGACACAATATTTCCTTTTAATTAAATATAGGCGGGAATTATACACCTAGCTAATGACCACTTGTCACCTGCTAAAGACAGTTTTCTACTCGGTTCGCAGCGCCTCGACCGGGTCTAATCGGGCGGCGCGGCGAGCCGGCATCACACCGGCCGCCAGACCTATGCTCACTGCACTCAATTCGGCAAGGGCTGCGAACAGCCAGGGCGTGTGCACCGGTAGCGACGGAAACAGCCAGTGCAAACTTTGTGCGATGCCAACCCCCAGTGCTAAACCTGCTAAACCGCCTAAGGCGGACAGCAAGATCGCTTCGCCCAAGAATAACGTAAGTATCTGATTCTGTTGTGCTCCCAGTGCGCGCAGCAGACCGATTTCGGCGGTGCGCTCCGAGACCGCCATGGTCATGATGGTGAGGATGCCGACTCCGCCCACCAGCAGGGAAATTCCACCTAACGCGCCTACCGCGAAGGTGATGACATCTAGTACCGAACCCAATACCTCTAGGGCTTTTTCCTGCGGGATCAGGGTGAAATCCTCGCGCCCGTGGCGTTCTTTGAGCGCTGCGGTGATGGCGCGAACCACGCTGTCCAGATCGGCGCTGGCCTTATAGCTTAACTGGATTTCCATCAAGCCCGGACGGTTGAACAATTCCAGTGCCCGCGCGGCGGGAATGAAGACGGTATCGTCCAGATCGAAGCCTAACATCTGTCCCTTGGGTTCCATGACGCCGATCACTCGATAACGCTGGCCGCCGATGCGCAGATAACTGCCCAGCGGATTTTCTCCCGCGTATAACTCCTGACGCACTTTTGAGCCCAGCACTACCTGTGCACGTGCCTGAGTGGGGTCATCGTCTGCCAGAAAACTGCCGGTCTGAACTCGACTTGCCATCACTTTGGGCAGATCGTGCCCTGCGCCTATCACCATGGTGCGGCGCGTCTTGCCGTTAAAGCGCACCTCAGAGTTACCGGTGACGCTGGGATTGACGTACTCGACATTGGCCAAACGCCTCAACGCCTCGGCATCTTCAATGGAAATGGTTTTGACCGAGCCGAAGATGCCGACATTGCCGCCCTGAGTCTGCGTCTTGCCGGGCTGGATGGCGATCAGATTGGTGCCGAACTGGGAGAATTCAGATAAGACAAATTGATGCAGGCCTTCCCCGATGGAGGTGAGCAGGATTACCGCCGTGATACCGATGGCAATCCCAAGCCCGGTCAAAAAGCTGCGCATCCGGTAAGCCAGAAAGCTGGAGGTGGTGAGGCGGATCAGATCGGGGAGCAACATGGTTGTACGAGCAGGTTCACATTATCCGGCTTTGCCAGATAGATGGATTGCGTGAGCTATGGAATACGGCCAATACCACGACGTGCTGATGTTTCAAGCGAAAATAAATGCAATAGGGAAAGCGTTTTACGACCGCCTTGCGTGTGTCGCGAAATAGAACGGGAAATTGTTCGGGTTTATCGGCAATCAGCTTGAGTAAATGTTCAATCGCAGCGAAGAATTCAAGGCCTAGCCCTGTACGCTCCTTTTCGTACCAATCTCCGGCATCGTCAAATTCCCGCCGGGCTTGTCGCCGAAAAACGATGTGGTACATTATCGTTTCCAGCGGGCAATGGCGTCGGTCTTTATGATGCTCCAGTCTATCGTGTCAGCCGGATCGGCATCGTCTTCATCCAAACGGCGATTCAGCTCATCCATTTCCGTTGTACCGGGAAGTAATAATCCCGCTTCGATTGCAACTGAATCCCAGATGTCTTGGACCAGCGCAATCCGGTCTTCGACGCTCATGGAATCTATACCTAGCTTGTGCAGTGCATGTCCCATCATGTTCTCCCTTAATTTGGGCATTTTACGGCAAGATTGGTGTTTGTAAAAAATCATTAGGCATCATATTTATCTTCCCGCCAGCGCCGTGACCGGGTCCAGTTGCGCTGCGCGGCGCGCAGGCCAGACGCTGAACAGTATTCCGGTTCCCAGAGAGGTGAAGATCGCCGCCAGCACTGCCCACCAGGGCGCGGCGACCGGCAGGGAGGGGTAGAGGCGGCCGATAAACAGTACGCCTGCTTCTCCCATGACTAGTCCGGCAATGCTGCCTATGCCCGATAGCAATACGGCTTCGGTGAAAAACAGGGTGCGGATTTGTGCGGCCGGTGCGCCCAGCGCTTTGAGCAGGCCGATTTCCTTGACGCGTTGCGAAACGGCGATCAGCATCACGTTCATGATTAAGATGCCAGCCACCGCTAGGCTGATGGCAGCGATGCCGCCCACTGCCATCGTCAGCGCGCGCAGTATGCGGTCGAAGGTCGCCAGCACTGCATCTTGCGTGACCACGGTGACGTCCTTTTCGCCGCCGTGCCGGGCAAAGAGAATGGTCTCAGTATCGATTTTGGCTTGAGCGATTTGCTCGCGGCTCCGGGCCTCGACCAGAATGCGGAACAGCCCGGAGGTGTTGAACAGCATGTGGGCGGAAGCGACCGGTACGATGACGATCTCATCGGTGTTAAACCCCATCGATTCGCCCTGAGAGGTCAAGATGCCAATCACGCGGAACCGCCGGTCGCCCAGTCTGACCCAGCTGCCGACACCTGAGGCATTGCCGAATAATTCACGGTTGATTTTTGTGCCCAGCACGCAGACCGACTCGCTGGCATGCACATCTCCCGGTGGCAGAAATTGCCCTGAAGCTAAGGTCATGTGGCGTACCTCCAATAAAGATGAGGTTGAACCCAGCACGATGACTTCGCGGTTCTTCGCATCTTTGGATATTTGCGACGAGCCTATGGTCAGCGGTGCGATGCGTGAGACGGCGCGGCTCTTCAGCAAGGCTGCGGCATCATCGAGTGAGAGCTCGCGCGGGATTTGGCCCAGCAGCATGCCGGGGCCAATGCCGGCGGTTTCCGTGCGTCCGGGAAATACGATGACTAGATTGGTACCCAGTGAGGAAAATTGATTGATGACATAGCGCCGTGCACCTTCCCCTAAGCCGGTCAGGATGACTACCGCCGCTACCCCGATGGACATCGCCAGTATCATTAATCCAGTTCGTGCCGGGCTGCCGCGCAGACTCGCGGCGGCAAATTGCACGACATCGGGGAGTCTCATGGGCGGCTCGGGCTGACGATCTGTCCGTCCACCATGTGTAGTTGCCGACTCGCTCGCTCGCCCAGCGCCGGGTCGTGGGTGACGAGGATTAAGGTGACATTCTGCTCGGTTAATTGCTCCAGCAGATTGATCACCTCGCGGCCTGTGGTCTGATCCAGATTGCCGGTGGGTTCATCTGCCAGCAAGACGGACGGGCGCATGCTGGTTGCCCGCGCGATGGCCACCCGTTGCCGCTGTCCGCCTGAGAGTTGATCCGGCCTATGGTCGGCTCTGTCTATCAGTCCATAATTTTTAAGAAGTTCTTCGACTCTGCCGCGGCGTTCCTGCACCGGAATACCTGCCAGTATCAGCGGCAGTTCAATATTCATCGCGGCGGTTAAGCGCGGTACCAGATGGAAGGACTGGAACACGAAGCCGATTTTTTCACTGCGCACGCGGGCTTGCTGTTCGTCATTGAGGTCGGTGACATTCCCGCCGTCGAGCCGGTAGATGCCGGAGGTCGGGCGATCAAGCAGTCCCAGCAGGTTGAGCAGAGTGGATTTACCTGAACCAGACGGGCCCATGATGGAGACATAGTCGCCCGCCGCGATGGACAGATCGATGTTGCGCAGTGCCGCGACCTGTTGATCACCGACCTGAAAACTGCGCGTGACCTTCTCGAACTGAATCAAATTTACCCTTATCTGTCGGGATAAATCCCGACCTACGCAATTTACCTTAATCGGGATGAATCCTGACCTACGACTTTCGCACCGGCCTTGACCCCGGCCTGATCGAGTGAAAGGACAATTTTATCGCCCTCAACCAGTCCGCCTGTGATTTCGGTCTGTTCCCAATTGGCAAGGCCGGTGGTGACGGTACGCTCCTCCAGTATGCCCTCTTTATAAACCAGCACCCGTTTGCCCTCCAGCAGACTTTGCGTCGGTATGCGCAGCACGTTAGCATGGGCTGTGTGAACGATCTCGACGTCGGCGCTATAGCCTGCCAGCAGATTCTCGGCCGTGGGAGGTTCGGTAAAATCAATCTCGACTTCGACGGTGCGCGCCTGTTTTTCCAGTTCCAGAACGTAAGGGGCGACGCGTTTCACGCGGCCCTCAAACATTTTTCCCTTGATGGCATCCAGCGTGACGCGGGCGGTTTGTCCCGCCTTGATGTTGGCTGCATCCACTTCGTCGATCGGCGCGCTGACGAACAGGCAACGATCGTCGATCAAATCGATGGCAGGCGGTGTCGGTATGCCGGGCGGGGAAGGGGTGGCATATTCGCCTAACTCGCCGCTGATGTCGGCAACTATGCCGTCAAAAGGGGCTTTGAGCACCATGCGTTCGAGTCCGGCATGGGCTGCGTTAATGCGCGAGCGACTTTGCGCGATCTGGCTGTTGGCGGCCTCGCAGCCTGCGCGGGAGATTTTGGCTGCCGCTATTTTCTGCTCCCATCCTTCATTGGAGATAAAGCCTTTTTCCTGTAACTGATGCGCCCGTACCGATTCATTTTCGGCCAGCTCCGCCTGCAAACAGGCTTGTCTCGCCTGATTACCCGCCGTTGTCAGCTGCTCTTTGGCTAGTGCAGATTGCGCCTGTAAGTCGTTATTCCAAAGTTCCAGCAAAACCTGTCCCTGTTTGACCCGTTCTCCTTTCTTAACCAATAGATGGACGATCTGTCCGCCGGCAGGTGCGGACATCTTGGCGCGATGGCAGGCTTTGACCGTGCCGGCACGCGTGTTGTTGACGGTCGCTTCCACGAGTCCGCGCCCAACCGACACCAGTTGGACATGAGGCGGTTCGGGGCGGGTGTAGTGCCAGAGGAGAAGCGCTAATACCAATATGGCTGCCAGCCAAGGAATAAGGCTGTGCACTATCCGGCGTTTATTGCGAAGAGCGGCTGTCATGATTTTCCATTAAAATCAATACAATCAAGATATTAAATTACTTGTGGGCAAAGTAGATAGGTGCTGATCCCGATGCGTGATCATACCAGAGCTTTGGGCTTTGCTAAGTCTGCCATTTTCTGGAGATACAATCTACTGTACCGCTGATTTTAGGGGAATGATGCTGGGGAGGAGACAGCATCCCGGCTTTGACACCGGGATGGCTTTGTAGCTTTAGCCGCGTGCGACCAGTTCCTTCAATACATACGGAAGGATACCGCCTGCACGGTAGTAATCCACTTCGATCGGAGTGTCAATGCGCAACAGCAATGGAACTTGCGCCGTTGTGCCATCGGCACGCGTGATGGTCAGCGTGACATCCTGTTGCGGTTTCAATACGCCGTCGATGCCGGTGATACTGAAACTTTCATCGCCTAGCAAACCTAAGCTGGCAATCGAGGTGTCACCCTTAAATTGCAGTGGCAATACGCCCATGCCCACCAGATTGCTGCGGTGGATACGTTCGTAGGACTTGGCGATCACTGCCTTCACGCCCAACAGTTGTGTACCCTTGGCCGCCCAGTCGCGGGATGAGCCTGTACCATATTCTTCACCGGCGAAGATGACGGTGGCCGTGCCTTCGTTGATGTAGCTCATCGCTGCATCGTAGATTGCCGTCTGTGCGCCCTTGTACAGGGTATAGCCGCCTTCGATCCGACTGCCATCAGCATTAGCCGGCAGCATCAGATTTTTCACTCGTACATTGGCAAACGTACCGCGCATCATGACTTCATGGTTGCCGCGACGTGAGCCGTAGCTGTTGAAATCGCGCACCGTGACGCCGTGTTCCTGCAAATACTTACCGGCTGGGGTGGAAGGCTTAAAGCTGCCTGCCGGGCTGATGTGGTCGGTGGTAACTGAATCACCAAAGATTGCCAGTGCGCGTGCGCCGACGATATTGCCAACTTCAGGGACTGCCGCATCGAAGAACGGCGGACGGGCGATGTAAGTCGAATCATCCCATTGATACAGCTCGCCGGTAGGGGCGGTGATGGCATTCCACAGTGGCAGATCGCGGGTCAGGTCGCTATACAGTTCGCGGTAGACGGCAGGATCGTTGGCAAACTGGCTTACCGCCTGAATTTCTGCATTAGTCGGCCAGATATCGCGCAGGAATACAGGGCGGCCTTCTTTATCCGTACCCAGTGCTTCGCTGTCCAGATTGATGTTCATGTGTCCGGCAATCGCATAGGCGACTACCAGCGGCGGGGAGGCTAAGAAGTTGGACTTGATGTTCGCGTGGATACGCGCTTCAAAGTTGCGGTTGCCAGACAATACGGCAGCGGCGATCAGATCGTTCTTGACGATAGTCTCTTCGATGTGCGGTTCCAAGGGGCCGGAGTTACCGATACAGGTCGTGCAACCGTAAGCGGCGACGCTAAAACCTAATTGTTCCAGATAGGGCAGCAGACCGGCATTGGTCAGATACGCCGTGACCACGCGGGAACCGGGCGCTAAAGTGGTTTTGATGTGTTTCTTGACCGATAAGCCCTTTTCTACCGCCTTCTTGGCCAGCAAACCAGCGGCGAGCAGCACGCTAGGATTGGAGGTGTTGGTGCAGGAGGTGATCGCAGCGATCAATACATCGCCGTTGCCGATTTCAACGCCGTCGACTCCAGTCGCATAGCGTTGTCCCAGCTTTTCGGCGGGTTGATTGAAGCCGCTTTGTGCTGTCGGTTTGGAAAACAGCGTGTCGAACGATTCGTGCATCTTGGACAGGGGAATGCGATCCTGAGGACGCTTAGGGCCCGCCAGCGATGGTTCTATGCTGCCCAAATCGAGGGTGACGACGTTGCTGTAGTCGATATCGCCGTCTTTAGGGATGCCGTACAAGCCTTGCGCCTTGAAGTAGGCGGCAAACGCGTCCAGTTCCTGTTCGGTGCGACCGGTGTTACGCATAAAGTTGACCGTGACATCATCGACCGGGAAGAAGCCCATGGTAGCGCCGTATTCCGGTGCCATGTTGGCGATGGTCGCGCGATCAGGCAGGGTGAGGGAAGCCGTGCCGGTGCCGAAGAATTCAACGAACTTGCCGACTACCTTCTGGCTGCGCAGCAATTCGGTGACAGTCAGTACCAGATCGGTGGCGGTGACGCCTTCTTTCAAGGCACCTGTCAGATTGACACCGACCACATCAGGGGTCAGGAAGTAAACCGGTTGACCCAACATGCCAGCTTCAGCCTCGATACCGCCCACGCCCCAGCCGACTACGCCGATACCGTTGATCATGGTGGTATGAGAGTCGGTACCAACTAAAGTGTCAGGGTAGTAAACGCCATCCTTATTCTGTACGCCGCGCGCCAGATATTCCAGATTGACCTGATGCACGATACCGATGCCGGGTGGTACGACCTTAAAGGTGTCAAATGCCTGCATACCCCACTTCATGAAACGATAGCGCTCGGTGTTGCGCTCGAATTCCATTTCCATGTTGATGCGCAACGCATCCGGATTGTTAAAGCTGTCGATCTGGACCGAGTGATCGACCACCAGATTGACCGGAACCAGAGGTTCGATGATCTTAGGGTCGCAGCCCTGGGCTTGAGCGGCATCGCGCATGGCGGCCAAATCGGCCAGCAGCGGCACACCGGTGAAATCCTGCAAAACGATACGCGCTACGACGAAGGGGATTTCTTCGGTGCGCGGTGCATTGGGTTGCCAGCCGGCCAGTTCACGGACGTGGGCTTCGGATACCTTCTTCTCGTCGTAATTGCGCAACACCGCTTCCAGTACGATACGGATGGAGACCGGTAGTCGTGAAATCTTGCCGAGTCCCGCCGCTTCCAGTGCGGGCAGCGAGTAAAACGTGCCTTGTGCGCCATCGGCGAGATTGAATGATGAACGTGTGTTGAACAGGTTATGCGACATGGCTATGGCTCCGGATTGCGCGAGATAAGAAGGAACGTGATTATAACCAGTTACGCGGTTTGGTGAAGCCATGCACAGCGCATAGCTTGTGATCGCAATATGTTACATAACCTATTGATTTATATCTATATATCGATGTTTTTATGAAAATTTTGTATAAAATATATTTTATAATCAAAGTGATTTGTTATAAATGCAGGCTATAGGTCAGGCTGGAGCATTAAATTAACTCCGTTTACAAGCTGAGATTAAAGGCCTGAAACAGCTTGTGACCTAAGCCTGAGTGGCGTCTAGACTGCTTGCGGCCCTAACAGTCTCAAGGTGCCGGGTTGGGATAGCGCCGGTGGATAGCGTCAATTTGCTCTATCACATCGGAGGTCAGTGTGAGAGCATGACTGTTCAGGTTTTCTTCCAGTTGTGCGAGCGTGGTGGCACCCAAGATCACGCTGCAGCAAAACCAGCGGGTGCGGGCGTAAGCTAAGGCCATCTGCGCAGGGTTTAAACCGGCATCTTGTGCCAGGCACACATAGGCCGCACTGGCCTCCGGTACGTTGAGTTTGTTGTAGCGCTGGCCGAAGCCGGGAAATAGATTGAGGCGTCCGTGAGCCTTGGAATCGGCCAGGTATTTGCCGCTGAGATGTCCAAATGCGAGCGGGCTATAGGCGAGTAAACCGATATTGGCGTGATGGCAGACTTCCGCTAAACCGCTCTCGAAGTGACGGTTCATCAGGTGGTAGGCATTCTGTATCGAAACAATTTTACTAAGCCCGGATTGTTCGGCGCAACGCATGAATTCGGTCACGCCCCAGGGTGTTTCATTTGAGAGACCGATATAGCGGATTTTGCCGAGTTTAACCAGTTCATCCAGTGCTCGCAGCTGTTCGGAGATGGCGATCGATTCGTGCTCTTGCGACACTTCGTAGCTGGTTGCTCCAAACATCGGCACATAGCGATCGGGCCAGTGGATCTGATAGAGATCGATATAGTCGGTCTGCAAACGCTGCAAGCTGGCATCAACTGCTGCATTGAGGTGCTCCCGGTTGATGCGCGGGCCGTTGCGTATCCAGGAAAAACCGCGTGCAGGGCCTGCGATTTTACTGGCCACGATGAGCTGGTCGCGCTGCTGATTTTTCAGCCAGCTGCCGATGTAGCGCTCGGTCATACCTTGAGTTTCGGCGCGGGGCGCAACAGGGTACATCTCTGCTGTGTCGAGGAAGTTGACACCGCGCGATACCGCCAGATTGAGCTGCGCGTGCGCGTCCTGTTCGCTGTTTTGTTCACCGAAGGTCATCGTGCCCAGACACAGGGCTGAGACATTCAGATCGCTGCTGCCTAATCGCTGATACTCCATAGCTACTCCAGAAAATGAATTGCCACCATTCTAAACGCTTCATCGTGATAGCATTCGAACATTAATCGGGCTGTATCTGTCTGATCAGCCCGCTTTTATCATTCGTTAAACGTCGTGATAGCTCTTGAAGCCCTGCTTAAGGTGATTTACGGTTGTCATGACAGTTTTGGTGAATAAATTAGTATCAGCCAAATCGATTATAGTTTTTGAAAGGCGTTAAAGCATGAATCCCATTGTGGAGCTGACTCTTGCCGAGATTATGAATCGCACCGTGCGGCATGTGCTGCCGGAATGCAGCCTGGGTGAAGCCGCCCGGCTAATGAATGAGGCGCATATCTCATCGTTGCTGGTCATGACCGGTAATACGCCACTGGGGATACTCACCGAGCGTGATATGTTGCGTCTGTTGAGCCGGCATGTTTCGAAAGATACGCCGGTCTCATCCATCATGAGCGCCCCCGTGCAGACCGCAGCGCCTGAAACAGGTTTTACCTCAGCCTATGCTCAGGTGCTTAATCATCATATACGTCATTTGGTGGTGGTTGATTCATCAGGGGCTGTGATCGGACTGGCTAGTGAAACAGATTTTCGCAATCATTTGGGGGCGGGTTTGCTCAGCCGTCTCGATGACTTGCAGGCGGTAATGGATCAAAAACTCCCTCAGCTTTCACCCGATGCGTTGTTAGAGCAGGCTGTTGCGATGATGCTGCGCGACAGAACATCCTATGCACTGGCGGTGGAGCAGGGGCGCCCGGTCGGTATTCTGACCGAACGGGATATGGCCGGATTGTTATTTAGCAACGATCAAATGGAACAGGTGGTTTTGCGCGATGTGATGCACACCCCTGTGCTGACCGTGTCGCATCGCACACCGGTATTTGAGATGGCGAATCTGATGCAGATGAAAAACATGCGTCATCTGGTGGTGCTCGATGACCAGCAACAGGTGCTGGGCATGGTTACCCTGCACAAGTTAATGGAACGGATCGCTGCGACGGTGATGAATGAACAGACCTTGCGGCATCAGGAAGAGCTGGAAAGCAGTCGTCATCACGCCGAAACCCTGTTGCGTACCATCGTGCAAACCATCCCGGATCTAATCTGGTTGAAAGATGTCGATGGTGTTTACTTGAGTTGCAACCCGATGTTCGAGCGATTTTTTGGTGCAACTGCGGCAGAAATTATCGGTAAGACTGATTATGATTTTGTCAGCCGCGAACAGGCTGATTATTTTCGTGCACGCGACCGGGATGCGATGACAGCGGGCTTGCCCTGCGTGAATGAAGAGTGGGTCAGTTTTGCCGATGACGGTCGACGCGCCTGCGTCGAGACAACCAAAACCCCGATGTACGATGCTGTAGGTAAAATGATCGGGGTGCTGGGCATCGCCCACGATATCACCGAGCGCCATGCTGCCACGGCCAAGATACAGCGTTTGACACAACTTTATGCCGCGCTCAGTCAATGCAACCACTCTATTGTGCGCTGCACCGGTGAAGAGGAGTTGTTAACGCAAATTTGTCTGGATGCGGTGCAGACCGGCGGGATGCAGATGGCCTGGATAGGAATGCTGGATCACACGGGTGAGCAGCTTAAACCGGTCGCATTTCACGGTGCCGGGGCAGAATTTTTGCGCGGCCAAACGATTGCGCTGGATGCGGCGGATCTTTTCGGCTGCGGACAGGCAGGCACGGCGTTACGCCAAAATCGGCCCGACTGGTACCCGGATGGATGGTCTGATGCCGAACATGGCGCATCCAGGTTGCATGAGTTTGGGTTTGGTTCTGCAGCCTCCTTGCCCTTGCATCGAAACGGTGCGGCTGTCGGTACGTTCAATTTGTATGCGGCAGAAGCGGATGCCTTTGATGAGGCGGCTCGCAATTTATTGCTCGAAATGACAATGGACATCAGCTATGCCCTTGATAATTTCGATCGTGAGGCTGAGCGCAGCCGTCTGCAGCAACAGAGCGAAAGCGAACGCGCCGTGCTGGAAATGCTGGCGCGCGGGAAGCAGCTAGCAACCTTGCTCAATCAGATGGTCGATAGTTTTGAAAAGATCTATCCGGGGATGTTGTGTTCGGTGCTTTTGATCAGTGCGGACGGCTTGCATTTGAAGCACGGTGCAGGGGGCAGCCTGCCTGAGGGTTATCGTCAGGCCATCGAGGGAGTCGCGATCGGGGCTGGGGTCGGCTCCTGTGGTACGGCCGCCTATACACAGAAAACCACGATCGTCAGCGATATTGAAAATGATCCTTTGTGGCAGGACTACCGTGGACTGGCGCGTGAAAACGGACTCGCAGCCTGCTGGTCTGTGCCAATTATTTCAAGTAAAAACAAGGTATTGGGAACTTTTGCGCTGTATTATTCAGCACCGCGCAGCCCGCTGCCTGTTGAATTGGCGACGCTGGAGCGCGGCGCGCATCTGGTGAGTCTGGCGATTGAGCGCGCACAGTCGGAGAGCTCATTGAATAAACTGTCTCAGGCAGTAGAACAGAGCCCGAGTACGATCGTTATCACCGATCTGGATGCCAATATTGAATATGCCAATGCCGCATTTGTTAAGGCGACAGGTTACAGCCTGGCCGAGGCGCTGGGTAAAAATCCGCGTATCCTGCATTCCGGTAAAACGCCCGCTAGCACCTACAAGGAAATGTGGACGGCACTGACAGCCGGTCAAACCTGGCGCGGCGAATTGATCAACCGCCGTCGTGACGGCACGGAATACATCGAGTCTGCACAAATATCGCCCGTGCGCGAGACGAGCGGCAAAATCACCAATTATCTGGCGATCAAAGAGGATATCACCGAAAGAAAAATGGCCGAGGCGCGTATCCGTGAATTGGCGCACTTCGATATGCTCACCGGTTTGCCCAATCAGACGCTGCTCAAGGAGCGTGTCGGTCTGGCCATGCAAATGGCGCTGCGCGGATCAACCCGGCTGGCAGTACTGTTTCTGGATATTGATCACTTTAAGAATGTCAATGATACCCTGGGTCATCGCATCGGTGATGAATTGCTGATTCAATTGGCGGTAAGGATGAAGGCGCTGGTCCGCGAGGAAGATACCCTGTCCCGCTTCGGCGGCGATGAATTTATTCTGGTGTTGCCGGATACGGATGCGGATGGCGCCGCTCATGTCGCCGAGAAGATACTGGAGATGGTGGCGCGCACCTGTTACATCGAGCAGCATGAGTTGGTGGTGACTCCGTCTATCGGGATCGCCATGTATCCCGACGATGGCATGGATTTCGACAAGCTCTACCAGTGCGCGGATGTGGCGATGTATCGCGCAAAACAGGACGGGCGAAATAATTTCCGATTCTTTACGGCGGAAATGCAGCAGCGCGCGGCGCGTCGACTGCAACTTGAAAATGCCCTGCGCCATGCGCTGGACCGTAACCAGTTTGAGCTTTACTATCAACCTCAGGTGTCGATGCAGGACGGGCATGTGGTCGGTGTGGAAGCATTGTTGCGCTGGCAGCATCCCGAACTGGGTACTGTCTCTCCGGCAGAATTTATTCCGGTGGCCGAGGAGAGCGGACTGATTTTAAGCATAGGCGAATGGGTGCTGCGCACCGCCGTGGCGCAGGCTAAACGCTGGCAGGAGAGCGGTTATACTGGGCTTACTACCGCCGTCAATTTATCGGCGGTGCAGTTTCGTCATGCCCGCCTGACGCAGATGGTCATGCAAATTCTTGAGGAAGCCGAATTGCCGCCCCAGTACCTTGAGCTGGAGTTGACGGAAAGTGTGGCGATGGATGCCCCGCAGGCAGCGATTGCGGTGATGGATGATCTGCATGCTCGCGGTATACGCATGTCTATCGACGATTTCGGCACAGGCTATTCCAGTCTCAGTTATCTGCGAAAATTCAAGGTGCATAAGCTTAAAATTGACCAGTCGTTCGTTCGCGATATTTCCGATGATCCTGAGAGTCGCGCCATCGTTACTGCCATTATCACACTGGCCAGCAGCATGGGTTTCAAGACGATAGCAGAAGGTGTAGAGACGGCCGGGCAATTGGCTTTCTTGCGTTTGCAAGGCTGTAATGAGGTACAGGGCTATTACTTCAGCAAACCACTAACGGCGGCGCAGTTCGATGTTTATATGCACGAACGAAAAAGTTTTTAACAAAATGCGATGAAATTGGAAAAAACGACGGTTTGCCGGAAAAAAATCAATAGTTTAAAAATACTAAATATATTCAATATGTTAACGAATGTCACTGACGCGTCAGGTGAGTGGCGGGTTTGCCAAATTTTTTGAGCGGACTAAAATAGACCGATTTTGTTACGTTATCTCGAACTTTACTTGTCAGCCGAACCGCTATCTTGCTATTGTTGTGATAATTTCAGGACAGGCGCGCGCGCGTTTTAATCCGCACTATAGGGCAACACCATGTCATCCCATCCAAAAATTCGTTTAGTTGATAACGATAGCCAGGAAATTCACGACGAATCTCAGGCTATTCATGAAGCGCGGGCGCACGTTGAAGCAGAGATGCAGGCCGGTATTTCGGCTCAAGCCCGTGCCCGTGCCGATGCCCATGCACGCGCCATCGCGGAAGCGCGCGAACGCACGGAAATGGAGCTGATTACTCAACTCGAAGCCAAGACTCAGGATGAAGTCAGACTATCCGGTGTGGTGCAAGCCAAGCTGGCTGTTGAAAAACAACTGGCGCAGGAATTGCGTGAAAAGCTGTTGATTGAAATTCAGCTGCATGAAGAAAATCAAGTCAGGCTGCAATTTGAACGTCAGGCTCAGGAAGATTTAAACCGCCGTTTGCAGGCTGAACAAAATGCGCGCGTAGATGCGGAGAATAAATCTAAATCAGAACGTGATTTACTGTCTTTGATCGAACAAAAGCGCCGGATGGAGAAGGATGCTCAGCTTAGAATTGAAGCTGAAATTGAGTCGGTTCGACAAGCGAAGGAAGCGATTCAGGAACAAACTGAGCACATAGTCGCAGAACGCGTAGCTGCCGAACAATTGCAACATCAGTTGGCTGAAGAAAAGCTGCACATCGAAGCGCAGTTACGCGATGCGGCGCGCATGCGTGTTGAAAGTGAATCCGAAGAGTTGCGGCTGGCTAAGGTGAAGGCGCGCAATGAAACTCTTGAGCTGGCGCAGATTAGCAAGCGGGTTGAGGCGGAACGCGTAGCGGCTCAGGCGGCGGAAAATCGCACCAGGCTGGAGCAGCAGGCGGCCAAACTCTTGCAGGAAAAAATTGCGACCGATCACGCCATGGCGCGAGTGGTACAAGAAAAGGTGCGTAAAGAGCAGGAAGCGGCATTGCTGCTGACCGAAAAACTGGATGCTGAACAACGCTGTGTTGCCGCTGCGCTGGCGCGAGTTGAAACCGAATCTCTGGCAGTGACTGAAATTGAAGCCAGACTTAAAGCCGAACGGGATGCCAAACAAGCGGCGCTTGAACGGGTAGTGGCCGAGCAATCCGCGGTCGTGCTGGCTAACCAGCGAAAAATGGCTGAAGAGCAGGCTAAGCTAGAGGCTGAAACTCGCATCGAAAAAGAGCGTGAGGCGTATGAAGCGGCAAAGCTGCGCGCCGAAGCCGAGGCGGTTGCACGGGTCGAAGCGGAACGTAAAGCGCTTGCCGAAGGCGAGGCTAAAAGCCTGTTGCTGACTCAGTCTGAAGCGGACCGGCAGGCGATTGCCCAGCATGAACTGGCACGCGAGTTGCTCGTGCAGGCTTCGCTAGATGCGAATGAACGTCTGCTCAGCGAAAATATGGCTGCTCAGGCGGCGGCACAAAAACTCGCTTGCGAACAGGATCAGTTAGCGATTGCGCAGCAGCGCGCCGAGGCGGAAATGCGCGTGGCGCAAGAGTTGGAATTGCAGTTGCAAGCCGAGGCTGAAGCGCTGAGTGCGACTAATCAACGCCTCGCAGCTACCCAGTTGGCTCAACGGGTTGCGCTGGATAATATCAGCCTAGAAGGCAAGCTGCTGAACATTGAGCAACAATTAGAGCAGGCTGAAAAGCAGGCTGAACAACGCTTTTTAGAGAAGATACAGCTGCAGAATGCGGCTTTGCAGTCTGCACAACTGCGTGCCGAAGCACTGACTCGCGAAAAATCAGTTATTCAGCAGAATTTATCGGCTGAAAAAGCCTTGATCGAAGCGGCTAGAGAAAAAGCTGCCGCCTTGCAACGCGCGCTAGAAGAGGCGCAGCGGCGTGCTGATCTGGAAGATGAAGCCAGACGCATCGCGCAGATCCGGATTGAGACCGAGTCCAGCGCGATCGCCGAGTTGGACGCCTTTATGCAGGTTCAGCTGCGCGCGATCGAATCGGATAATGAGCGCCTGGCGCTGGATTTGCGCGCTCAGGAAAATGCCGCTGCAATACTTAAATTCAATGAGCGCGCGATTCGTGATGCGCAGGAAAAGGAAGAGACTGAGGTGCGCATACTGGAAATATCCAGACGGCGTGCAGAGGCAGAAAGCGAGGCATTGCGGCAAAAGGAGGAGTTTTTCCACGCTGAAGCGCTGGCGGCTAGCGCATTGCAGCAGCAAATTAATGAAGCCAAACTGGCTCATGAGCAAGTCGTACGTCGCGCTGAAAATATGGAAAAGCGGCGCGTTGCTGAAGAGCAAAAGGCGGCTGAACGCGAACAGGAACGCATACGCAGTGAAGCGAAGGCGACGGTTGCAGCAAAAAAACTGGCCGAAGCTGCCGAAGCCGCCAGACTGGCTGCCGAGCAGACCGAGCAGTTAATGGCCGAACAGTTGGCAGAGCAGGAGCAACATCGTCTTTTACGCGAGCAGGAATTGCAGGCGCAAATGGCGCAGCATGCGGCGCTTGCCGTCGAGGCGGAGGCGGCGCTGCAGGCACGCATTGCGGCTGAGCAAAATTTGTGCGCAGCCGAGCAGGAAAAAATCGCTGCACAGCAGCAGGTGCAGAGACTGGCGCAGGAGCAGGAAGAGGCAGAGCAGTTAGCGCTCGAAGCGGAGAAGGCGCTTGCGCATCGCAATGAATTGGCAATTGCGGCTTTGCAGGAACGCGAACGGGTAGCTAAAAAAGCGCGTCAGGCAGCAGAAGATCGCGAGTATATGGCGCTGCAGCTGGCCGAACAGGAGCAGCAGCATCTGGAAAATGAGCGTGAATTGCATGCCCAGCTTGAACAACGAGCGGCATTAGGCGCTGAAGCTGATCTCGCTGTTCATGCTCGTATTGCTGCGGAGCAACGCGCGATTATTGCTGAACAGGAAAGAATTGCTGCTGAACAAGAACTGCTGCGTCTGGCTGAAGCGTTTGAGACAGCCCAGCGCTTGACGATAGAGTCTGAACAGGCGCAAGTCGCCAGCAACGAGGCGGCGATAGAAGCAATGCGTCAGCGCAAACTGATTGCAGATGAAGTCAGGCAGGCTGCGGAAGAGCGGGAGCAGATGGCACAGCATCTGGCCGAGCAGGAGCGCAATAAGCTGGCCAATGAACTTGAGTTGCAGCGGCAATTGGCGCAGCGTATCGCGGCAGAAACGGAAGCCGAAGAGGCTTTTAAGGCGCATTACGCTGCAGAGCAGCAGAGTCTGGCGCTGGCGCGTGAACATGCCCAGATGTTGCAGCGTGCCATTGAAGATGAACAGTCTAAAATCATCCGTGAAGCTGCTGCGCTGGCTGCAGTACAGTTACGCGCACAAACCGCTGATGAGGCGCTCCAGGCAGCGTCGGCGCGGGAAGCGCTGGCGTTGCAACTGGCCGAGCAGGAGCAGGAGTACCTGGCACGGGAGCGTGAGTTGCAGGCGCAGCTGGTGCAGCGCGCTGAGTTGGAAGCGCAAACTGATGCCGCCGTGCAAATGCGTATTGCTGCCGAGCAGCAAATTATTAGTTTGGCTCAGGAGCAGGAAGAAGTACTGCGCCGTGCGATTGCAGAAGAACAGGAAAAAATTCGCTGCGATCAACAAGTGCTGGCCGCGCTGCAACAGCGCGAACAAATTGCCGCAGAAGCCAAACTGCTTGCGCGTGAACGCGAACTGACTGAAGCTCAGTTGACAGAACAGGCCAGACTGCAACTAGAAAGCGAGAGGCAGTTCCAGTCTCAGTTAGAACAGCGTGCCCAGTTAGAGTTGGCCTCGGCCGCTGCCATTGAGGCGCGCATTGCGGCGGAGGTACAGGCTTGCGAAACTGAACAGGCGAAAATTGCTGTCGAGCAGCACGGCTTGACGCTAGCGCGTGAATTTGAAGCGGCGCAGCAACGCGCCATCGAAGCCGCGCAAGCTGAGGCGCGCAGTGAAGAACTGGCCGTGGCCGCAATGCGGCAGCGCGAGCAACTGGCTGAAGCAGCCAATCAGGCAGCGATTGAGCGCGAGCAGATGGAGTCCCGTCTGGCTGAACAAGCGTTGCAACGGATAGAGCAGGAGCATCAGTTGCAGGCGCAATTGTCGCAACGTGCCACGCTGGAGGATGAAGCGGTTGCCGCTCTTGAGGCCAGGCTGCTCGCTGAGCAACACGCGGTTGAGGCCGAACAGGAGAAAATTGCTGCCGAACAGCAATTAAACAGGCTGGCGCAAGAATATGAAGCTGCGCAGCGCAGCGCTGTCGAACTCGAATTGCAGAAAGTGCTCAGCGAGGAACAGGCCATTTCTGCAATGCGCTTGCGCGAGCAGCTTGCCAACATGGCCAATCAGGCCGAAATAGAGCGCGAGCAATTGGAGTCGGCTCGTGCAGAGCAAGAGTTGCTGCGTCTGGAAAGTGAATTCGAGTTGCAGGGGCAGTTGCAGCGGCGAGCAGCACTGGAGGCCGAAGCGCAGGCGGCGGCAGCGCTGCGGATCGCTGCAGAGCAGCAGGCTTGCATGACCGAACAGGAGAAAGTGGCTGCCGAACAACAAACAGCCAAGCTGATCGCTGAGCGTGAAGAAGCGCTGCGCAGAGCCATCGAGGTTGAGCGCGAAAAAGTTCTCAGTGAAGAATCCGCTTTGGCCGCTTTGCAGCAACGCGAGCAGATTGCGCAGGCAGGGAGTCTTGCGGCGCTCGAACGCGAACAGATGGAAGCTGCGCTGGCTGAGCAAGCCTTACAGCGACTGGAGCAGGAGCGTGCCTTGCAGGCGCAGCTGGAGGAACGTGCCGCTCTCGAAGCGGAAACGGCTGCCGCAGTCGCTTCACGAATTGCCGCTGAGCAACAGGCCGTCTTGACTGAGCAAGCTAAAATTGCCGCTGAACAACAAGCGGAAAAATTGGCACTTGAGCGTGGGGAGGCGCTGGCAAAAGCGACCGAGGCTGAGCTGGAACATGCCCGCAGTGAGGAATCCGCACTGGCTGCCTTACAGCAGCGCGAACAGATTGCTCAGGCGGGCAGTCTCGCCGCGCTGGAACGCGAACAGATGGAAGCTGCGTTGGCTGAGCAAGCCTTACAGCGGCTGGAGCAGGAACGTGCCTTGCAGGCTCAGTTGACGCAACGTGCTGCTCTGGAAGCGGAAACAGCGGCTGAAGTTGCACTGCGGATCGCCGCTGAGCAACAGGCTAGTCTGGCAGAACAGGATAAAATTGTCGCCGAACAGCAAGCGACTTTGCTGGCCGCTGAGCGCGAAGAAGTACAACGACGCGCTACCGATGCGGAGCGGGAGAGGGCGCGCAGTGAGGAATTGGCGCTCGTCGCGATGCAACAGCGCGAAAGTCTGGCCGATGAAGCCAGATTGGCAGCGATGGAACGCGAACAGTTGGAATTGCATTTGGCAGAATTGGAGCAACAGCGCCTGGCGCAAGAGCGCGCGTTACAGCAGCAGGTTGAGCAACGCACGAACCTTGAGAGCGTAACGCTCAATGCGATTCAGGCGCGCATCGCAGAGGAACAAGAGGCTTGTGCGGCGGAACAGGCAAAAATCGCAGCGGAACAGCATGTATTAGGCTTGGCGCGTGAGCATACTGAAGTGCAACGGCGTGCGCTAGAGGATGAGCAGATCAAAATACGCAGCGAGGCAGCCGCTCTGGCTGCCATGCAGCAGCGTTCGCAAACTGCAGAGGCGGTCAGATTGGCCGCCGTGGAACGCGAACAAATGGAAATGCAATTGGCGACTCAGGAACAGCAGCGTCTGGCTACCGAGTTGCACTTGCAGGAAGCGTTGCGCCAGCGTGCAGCTATCGAAGCGGAGGCGCTGGTGGCTGTGCAGGCACGCATTGTTGCCGAGCAAAAGGCCGCAGCGGTTGAGCAGGAGAAGATCGTGGCCGAGCAGAAAGCGCATCGTCTGGCGCTTGAACTCGAAGAAGGTGCGCGTCGTGCGGCGGACGCTGAACTGGTCAAAATTCGCAGCGATGAATTGGCTATCGCTGCGCTTCATCAACGTGAGCGTTTTGTCGAAACGGCCAGACAGGCCGCTGCCGAGCGCGAAAGGATGGAAAATGAATTGGCCGAACAGGCGCGCTTACAGTACGAGATCGATGCCGAGCTACAGGAAAAGATCGCCTATAAACAAATGTTTGCGGAAAAATCTGAGCAGTTGACCCGCGAGCGGATTGAGGCGGAAGACAGGGAGGCGGAGGCGCTGCAAAATAAAATTGCAGTCGAGTTGGATGCGCGTGCGCGTGCGGATGAACAGCTTGCGGCGATTCAAGAGCAAACAGAGGAGATTTCCCAGTATCTGGCGGAATCGACGGCGCAACTGCTGGCTGAGCAACAGCGGATTGCACAAGCCGAACAGGCGAAGTTACAAGCTGAGCAAGCCGAACTCGAGGTGGCGGCTCAGTTGGCCGTCTTTGCCGAACAAGCTGAACAAGTCTCGGTGCGGTTGAAACTGGAACAGCAGCAGCTGCTTGAGCGTCAGCAATCACGCCTAGCGGCCGAGGAGCAATTGTTGTCTGAGATGGCTCAGCGTATTGCGGCGGAAGAAGCGGCTGCCGTAGCAGCTGCAGAACAAACGGATGCCGAACAAATAGCAACAGTTCAGGCGCACGAAAAAGCCCAGTTGGAAAAGGAGGCTGCTTTGCTCAACCGTCAATTGGCTGAATTCGATGAACAGGAGAATCAGCGTCTGCGTCTGAAAATTGAACAGGCGCATCTCGGTTTGGCTCCTTATCATAGCCAACGCCAGTTACGCCGTAAGAAATTGCGTTTGAAAATTGTTAAAGTGGTCGCCGCAGTAGGCGCTGTTGCGACACTGGGCTCTTTGCTCATTTATAACCTTGCCGTCAGTCCGCAAGATTCAGTTCAGCAGGCTGATGAGCCTGCAGTGGCATCTTCTGTGATGGTTCCGGCAGAATCAGCCGTGATTAAGATGAATACCTTGAAACTATCTAAGCAGTTGATGCTGGAAAATAGCGGTCAGTAGCGCAGGCTGCCTCTGAATTTGCAGGTGCTCGCAAAACATGTGGCAGGGCTGGCTGCTTGTGCAGGTTAAGCAATATCCAAATCGATTCGCCGTTTAGGTGACGAGTAGTGGTAACTCTGCATAATCTGCTGAGTTTAGTTTATATTTTTTCTGTTAATTCGCTCAAAAAATCGCTGGTTGCAGGCGGGTCGGAGAGCATGGCTCCGCTGATCCAGAACACGTCTTCGGCACGGCTGCCCAGCGTGTTGATTTTTGCCCGGTGCAAGCGAATGTCGTGCTTATCCAGAATTTGCGCAACGCGCGCCAAAAGCCCGGGACGGTCACCCGCAATCAGTGAGAGGACATACATGCCGTGTCTGTCTTGCTGGAAATTTACTTTGGTGCTGATCGGGAAATGCTTGAGTTGACGGTTGACGCGACCCGAGGTGACCGGTTCAACAGGGCGGGTCAACAGAATTTTTTGCGTCAGTTCAAACTCGATATAGTGCATCAGGTCGCGATAGGCCATGTCGCTGCGGGTGATTTCCATAATCTGAAAGCTGTTCAGCGCATAACCGTGCTGGCTGGTGTGTATCTTGGCCTCGACGATGGTGTAGTGCAGTCGCGAGAAAAAGTCACAGATGCGCGCAAACAGCCAGCGTTGATCCGTACAGTACACCATCACCTGTAATCCAGTCCCCGCACGGCTCAAACGCGTCTTGACGACGGGTGTAGTGGTGTTGGTGCGGAACGCAAGCAGTCGTGTGTGCCAGGCGATTTCCTGCGCCTCGTGATCTAAAAAATAGCTGTCGTCCAGTTGCGCCCAAAGCAGACGATAGGATTCCGGGTTGATGGCATACAGATTGAGCGTGGCAGCGGCCTGTTCGCGCACTTCGGCCAGGTGATTGGTAATCGCACCCTCTTTCATGTAGCGACGCGACAGTTGGAATAAATCCTCCATCAGCTTGGCCTTCCACGCGTTCCAGACTTTCGGGCTGGTGCCTTTGACATCGGCCACGGTGAGTAAATACAACGCGACCAGATAACGGTCATTTTTTATCGTGGCGGCAAATTCTGCGATGACTTCAGGATCGGACAGGTCTTCCTTCTGTGCCGTGGCGGACAGGGTGAGATGTCGTTCGACCAGCCAGACCACCAGATCGCTGTCATCCCGGCTTAACAGATGTTGGGTGCAAAACAGGCGCGCGTCCTTTTTGCCCAGTTGCGCGTGATCTCCGCCGCGCCCCTTGGCGATATCGTGGAACAGACCGGCGATGTACAGCACTTCAGGGCGGGCAAACTCATTGATCAACTTGTGGCACAGCGGCACTTCATGCGCGTGCACCGGCAGCGTGAAGCGGCGCAGATTGCGTACTACCATCAGGATGTGTTGATCGACCGTGTAGACGTGGAACAAATCGTGCTGCATTTGACCGACGATGCGGCCGAATGCGGGAATATAGCGACCTAATATGCCATATTGATTCATGCGGCGCAGCGCATGGACGATGCCGGCCGGTTGGCGCATGATCTCCATGAAGCGCGCCCGATTGAACGGATCGCGCCTGAATGCGGCATTGATATACAGTTGCGCGCGCCATAAGGCGCGGAGCGTTTTTGCGGTGAGATCGGTGATTTCACTCTTCTGCTGCATGATCAGAAATAGCTCAAAGATCGCTTCCGGGGTATGTTCGAACAGGTGCTCGTCGCGAATTTCCAGTCGTGTGCCGATCAGGCGGAAGCGTTCATTCAGCGCGTGCTGGGGCTGCGTCTCGCGGAACAGGTAATCGTACAGATTTTGCAGCAAGATGGTGTTGAATTGTTTGACTGCTAATTTGGTGCGGTAATAACGCTGCATCAAATGCTCGCTGGCACGGCGGTTCTGCGACGCTGCTATGCCCATCTGTTCGGCTAGCTGCGTCTGAAAGTCAAACAGCAGGCGATCTTCACGGCGGCGTGCCAGGTAGTGCAAGCGCGTGCGCAGTGTTTGCAGCAGGGCGTCGTGTCGCGAGATTTGCAACGCTTCTGCACGGGTAATTAACCCCGCTTTGGCTAATTCGCTCCAGCGTGTGCCTAAGCCTGCTGCGCGACTGATCCAGCCTATGGTTTGCAGATCGCGCAAGCCGCCGGGGCTCTCTTTTAGATTGGGTTCGAGGTTGGAGTCGGCATCGTCCAGGCGTGTGTGGCGCTGCTGCTGCTCCAGCAATTTTTCCTTAAAGAACGCTTTCGCATCGAGATTTTTCGTAACTTCATTGCTCAGTGTGGCAAAGAGATCGGTGCTCCCGCACAGCAATCGGGCCTCAAGCAAGTTGGTTTGTACCGTGATATCGGCCGATTCAGCTATACATTCGGGGACTGTGCGGATGCTGTGACCGACTTCTAATCCGATGTCCCACAGTACGGCAATCAATTCATGCAGGGTGTGCTGCAAGCCTACATCCGGCTCCTTGTCGAGCAAAATCAGCAGGTCGATGTCTGATTTGGGGTAGAGTTCACCTCTGCCGTATCCGCCGACTGCGATGAGCGCGCAAGATTCAGGCAGTGACAGCTTTGCCCAGATGTTGCGCAAATACTGATCGATCAGTTTACTGTGTGCATCCAGCAGCCAAGAGGCTTTGCCCTGCAGCAGAAATTTTTCCTGTAGTGCCAGCCGGTCGCGACGCAACGCATCACGCAGGGCGGGAGTGTCGCAGGATTTTTCCTGAATAATCGCGGTGTCCGGCATCAGTGACTCTCTCTACAAGGGCGTAGGGGGCGGGCTGCCATCCGATACGGTCAATACTTCGTAGCCAGTTTCGGTGACCAGGATGGTGTGTTCATATTGCGCCGACAGACTGTGGTCCTTAGTGACTACTGTCCAGCCATCGCCCAGTTGTTTGATGTCTTTGCGGCCGGCATTGATCATCGGCTCGATGGTAAATACCATGCCAGCTTCCAGCTTTAAGCCGGATTTAGGACGGCCGTAATGCAGCACCTGCGGCTCTTCATGAAATTTAGCACCGATGCCGTGACCGCAGAACTCTCTCACCACACTGTAACCCAAGGGTTCGACGAAACTCTGGATAGCATGACCGACATCGCCCAGATAAGCCCCCGGTTTAACCATACGTATGCCGCGCCACAGCGATTTATAGGTCGCTTCGCACAGGCGTTTTGCCTGAATAGAGGGTTCGCCGACATAAAACATGCGACTGCTGTCGCCGTGATAACCGTCTTTAATAACCGTGATGTCGATATTGACGATATCACCGTTCTTCAGCACCTTGTCGCTCGGCACGCCGTGGCAGATTTGATGATTGATCGAGGTGCAGATTGATTTTGGATAAGGCGTGTGTCCGCCCGGTGCATAGTTGAGCGGTGCCGGGATTGCCTGCTGGATATTGACGATCAGGTCGTGGCACAGCTTGTCCAGTTCGTTGGTGGTGACACCGGCTTTGACAAACGGGCCGATATAATCGAGCACTTCACTGGTCAGACGGCCGGCGATACGCATTTTTTCTATCTCTTGCGAGGTTTTTATGGAAACTGACATGGAGCGTGATTGGATTTAAGGTCGCTCAGAATAGCATGAGAGAAAGATTGCCGACAAATCCGTTTAGGAACTAAACTGTCGTTTGGGCTCACTAAGCGTTGCATTTAATTTTGTCTGTTCATTCACTCAGGAGATAGTATGAAAAAATCGTTGGTTATTGCTTCGTTGTTCTTTGTCAGCGCCAGCGCGTTTGCGGTCGATGGAGGTGCTGTGCTGGGCGGGGTTCTGGGTGGCGCGGCCGGTGCTGCGGTGGGACAGAGTGTAGGTGGCAAGAACGGTGCCATCATCGGTGCTGCGATCGGCGGTGGAACCGGTGCTGCGGTGGGTAGCAGTCAAAATAATCCGGCGCCGCGTCAGGTGTCGGGTGGTAACCGGGACGATAGGCATGAGGGGCGCAAACACGATCATCACGATCATCACGATCGTCACGATCGTCGCGACTATCGTGATGATCGTGGAGAACGAGGAGAGCGAGGAGATCGGGGCCACGAACGCCGTGGACGTGATGACTAGTGTCCGGCACAATTCGGCGGGTGGCCTAAACGCATAGGCGTAGATGCTAACCCCCGGTGTGTTTGCTAATAATTTACCACCAGCCTTCAGGCTGGTGAATTTGACGGGGGAGGGCGGTTGAATTCCCTCACCTGCACTTCATTAACTCTCCTCGTCCATCATGGCGAGGTGTCATGTGTTCCGGCCTGGAGGTTGGTGTCTTCACCGAGCCGGAATCAAGATAAAAGGTTGTGCCCTTGTCATCAAAATTAAATGTCATGCCGGTCGCGGGAATCTTGTCCGGCGCACTGATCTGGGGATTGATCTGGTATCCGTATCGCGTGTTGCAGGACGCTGGTGTCTCGGGTCCTCTGGCGACGCTGATTACTTATTTACTGGCGATGGGCTTCGGCTCTTTCATGCTGCCGCGCGTCTGGCGCGAAATACGCAGCGCGGGATGGTGGGCGCTGTTGCTGCTGTTTTCCGCAGGTTGGGCGAATTTTGGCTATGTGCTGGCGATGTTGCACGGCGAAGTAATGCGCGTGTTGCTTTTGTTTTATCTGGCACCTGTCTGGACGATCTTGTTTTCCTTCTGGATGCTGGGCGAGCGCTTAAACCGTTACGGCTATATGGTGATCGCGCTGTCGTTAGGTGGGGCATTCATTATGTTGTGGGAACCTAAGCTTGGCCTGCCAGTGCCGCAAAACTCCTCAGAATGGCTGGGGCTCACCGCCGGAATCGGTTTTGCGTTATCCAATGTGGTGTCGCGCCGTGCCAGTCATCTGAGCGTGGAAGCTAAAACTTTCAGCATCTGGATCGGCACAGCGCTGCTGACAGCGCCCCTTTTGTGGTGGCAAGGCAGCGGGCAAGTGGCGGGAATCGCGGCGGAAAACTGGCTGATCTTAGGCTGTCTGGGCGTGGCGCTTTGTGCGGTCAGCTTTGCGGTGCAATACGGCGTCACCCATATGCCGGCAAATCGCGCTATGTTATTGTTTTTATTTGAATTGGTGGTGGCGGCTATTTCATCTTATTATCTGGCCGGTGAAGTGATGAATATACTCGACTGGTTGGGTGCGGCGCTGATCGTATCCGCCAGTTTGCTGTCGGGAAAACTCTATAAGTCGTAGGGTGGGAGTTGTTCCACGCTACGTTTATTCTGCCAGCAGGGTTTCGAACTGTTCGATGGGTACCGGCTTACTGAACAGATAACCCTGACATGTCGGGCAACCGTGTCGCTCCAGAAAAGCGCGCTGTTCTTCGTTCTCTACGCCTTCAGCGATGACTTCCATCCCCAGATTTTTAGCCATGCCGATGATGGTTTGTACTATCACAGAGTCGCGCGGTTTAACTTCCACATTGCGCACGAAGGACTGGTCGATTTTAAGTTGATCCAGCGGCAAGCGGGTCAGATAGGAAAGCGAGGAAAAACCGGTGCCAAAATCATCCATCGAGAAGCGCACGCCGATCGCTTTGAGTCGATTCATCTTGGCGATGGTGTCGTCTACGTTGTCCAGCACCAGACTCTCGGTCAGCTCGAGTTTTAGCAAAACGGGGTTGATTCCATGGTGTGTTATGGTCTGTTGCACCTGTTTGACGAAGTCTGTCTGGTGGAACTGCCGCGCGCTGACATTGACAGCCAGCTGCAAATGGCGAGCACCCGCATGGTTTTCCCATAACTTGAGCTGGCGGCAAGCGGTGTCCAGTACCCACTGACCGATAGGCAGGATCAGGCCGGTATCTTCCGCCAGCGAGATGAAATCCAGCGGGGAGACCAGGCCGCGTTCGGGATGAAGCCATCGCAGCAGCACCTCCGCGCCGATGATCTTCCCGTTATGGTAGACCTGTGACTGGAAATACAGCAAAAATTGCTCTTGCTCGAGTGCATGACGCAGGTCTTTTTCCATTGCGGCACGGGCTGATATCGCCGCCTGCATGGCCGGATCGAAGAAGCGCAGGGTGTTGCGTCCGGCCTTTTTCGACTGACACATGGCGATGTCGGCGTGTCTTAACAGCTCGTCGCTGGTGTCTTCATGATCGCAATACAGACCCACGCCGATGCTAGCCGAGCAATGGAACTCATAGCCATCGAACAGATAAGGGCGCGCTAATTCAGCCAGGATTTTTTCGCCGATTTGTTCAACTAAAACAGAGGTCTGTAGTGTATCAGCACTCAAATCCTCTAGCAGCAGCACGAATTCATCGCCACCCAAACGCGCCAAGGTGTCGCCCTTGCGCACCAACTGCAGGAGTCGCCGTGCGACTTCGATCAGCAGCAAATCACCGATCGCATGACCGCGCGTGTCGTTGATGACCTTGAAGTTGTCCAGATCGAGAAACAGGATTGCTCCGTGACGCCGATTGCGCGAAGCGGTGGCTAAAGCCTGACTTAAGCGATCTTCCAGCAGGCGGCGATTGGGCAGATTGGTGAGCGGATCGTAATACGCCAAGCGGTGTATCTCGGCGGCCGCATCTTCGTTTGCGGTGATGTCTGAAAAGCTGCCTACGTAGTGACTGACGTGACCGTCGGGTGCGCAGACCTGGGAAATTGTCAGCCATTCCGCGTAAATCTTGCCATTCTTGCGCCGGTTCCAGATTTCTCCCTGCCAGTAGCCGGTAGCTAGTAACGTCGACCACATCGCTTGAAAAAACATTTTACTGTGTCGACCGGAGCTGAGCAGGTGCGGCGTCTTGCCTATGGCTTCTGCCTCGCTGTAGCCGGTCAGTTTGGTAAATGCCTGATTGACCCTGATGATGTTGTTGTTCTGCGTACAGACCATCATGCCTTCTTGTGATTCGAAGGATATGGCGGCGATGCGCAGATCTTCTTCGGTCTGTTTTAGTGCGCTGATATCGCTGAGCACGATACGATGAACGGGCTTGCCCAATTCATCGTGCACCGCGATGGCATCGATTCGAGCCCAAAATTGCATGCCATCGGGTCGTGTCATGCGCAGTTCGCAAGCTTTGGCGGATTCATCTTCAACGAGTTGCTTGCATAGCAGGTAAAAAATATCCTGATCCTCCTTGAGGATCAATCGGGTGAAATCTCGGTTAAGCAGGGTGCGGCGCTCGATACCCAACAGGCGGGCGGTGGTGAGATTGGCCTGCAAGATCTCTCCGTCCAGATTGACGGTGCAATAGCCTACCGGCGCGCGGTCGTAAAAATCGAAATACAGGGAACGCGAGGTATCCAGTTCGGTCAGTGTCTTGCGCAGTTCCTCGTTCTGCATTTCCAGTTCGATTTGATGTACCCTCAACTCATGCAGCAATTCATGCAGCAGCGTCTCCTCGGGCGTTTGCAAATGACCGGGCGCAGGCAGTGCCTGAGTTTTTTCTTCCGCCCTTAGGCGAAGAACTTCGGGGTGTGTCATGAATATTCAAGGCGTTTTCAAGGCGTGTGCCGTTCAGTCTACACCTATCCGTAATGAGGTAAAAGGATAAAATATTACCCGCTACGCGTTGTTGCGGCTTGTGTATAATTTCGCCACATTTTCAACGCTCGGCACACATTATGTCTACTCAAATCATCGGCACTCCGTTTAGCTCATCTGCCACCCGTGTCATGCTGCTGGGCAGCGGTGAGTTAGGCAAGGAGGTTATCATCGCCTTGCAACGGTTGGGGGTCGAGACCATTGCGGTGGATCGCTATGCGAATGCGCCGGGCCATCAGGTGGCGCACCGCGCTCATGTCATCAATATGGCCGATGGCGAGGCGCTGCGTGCCCTGATCGAACAGGAGAAGCCTGATCTGGTCGTGCCGGAAATTGAAGCGATTGCCACCGCGATGCTAGAGCAACTGGAACAGGCGGGTGCGGCGCGAGTAATTCCCACTGCGCGGGCAGCAAGGCTCACCATGAATCGCGAAGGCATACGCCGCCTTGCCGCAGAAACTTTAGGGCTGCCGACCTCTTCCTATGAGTTTGCCGACAGTCTTGCCGAGATGCGCGCAGCTGCCAACCGGATCGGTTATCCCTGCATCGTCAAACCGGTGATGTCCTCATCCGGCAAGGGGCAATCCAAAGTGGATGCGCCAGAGGAAATCGATGCAGCCTGGCGCTATGCTGCCAGCGGCAGTCGGGTGAATCAGGGACGTGTGATCGTCGAGGGGATGATTTATTTCGATTATGAAATTACTCAGCTCACCGTGCGGGCGATGGGTTCGGATGGTCAGGTTGAGACGCATTTCTGCGCGCCGGTCGGTCATGTGCAGATCAACGGCGATTATGTGGAGAGTTGGCAACCGCAAGCGATGAGCTCAGTCGCATTGCAAAATGCGCGAGATATCGCAAAAAAAATCACCGACGATCTGGGCGGCTTAGGACTGTTCGGCGTAGAGTTATTCGTCAAGGGCGATCAGGTTTGGTTTTCTGAAGTCAGTCCGCGCCCGCATGATACCGGCATGGTGACCATGTGCACGCAGGTTCAGAATGAATTTGAGTTGCACGCCCGCGCCATTCTTGGCCTGCCGGTCAATACTGCGTTGCGTCAGCCGGGTGCGTCTGCCGTGATCTACGGTCAGATGGAGGGAGCAGGTATCGCCTTCGAGGGAGTAGCGGATGCGTTGCGCGTACCGGACAGTGATATACGTTTGTTCGGCAAACCGGAATCCTTCACCCGTCGTCGCATGGGCGTGGCGTTAGCAACCGGTCTTGATACCGACGAGGCGCGCGCTCGCGCGAAGCTCGCAGCGAGTCGGGTAAAACCTACCATGGCGTAGGGCGATTTGCTGGATTGCTCCTACACTGTCTAAGACGGCTCATAGTCGCTTGTATGCGATTGCCGCTCGTGGCTACAACCAGTTCCGATGCTGTTTGCTTGACGCTTTTTATCTGGGCCGGGGGGATTTAATTTCACTCGACAAAATATAAAGCAGCGGCTCTTTCGGTATCACGAGCCGGAAATATAATGCCCAGTGCCGGTTGCGGTAAAGGTGCGTTGCGAGCTTGATCGACATGCCGGACTCCTGCCAAGTGTCACACCTGAGCCAATAGCCGTTAAGTCAAATGAAAAACGCCAAGACTTTCAAGGTCTTGGCGTTCAATTGGTGGAGGCGGGGGGAATTGAACCCCCGTCCGCAAGCACTCTACAGGCAGTTCTACATACTTAGCCTGACTGTTTAATTTAATCCCGGACACGCCAGTCGGCGGGCTGGTACGGGACTAGTTACCTTAGTTTTAGCTTCGTACAAAGTAACCCTGCACGACACGATTCTGTGTAATTTACCTCACTCATCTCCGTCTTGCGACTTCGAGCCACTCCACAGACAGCATGGTGTGAGGTCTAGCTGACTAAGCAGCTAAAGCGTAGTTTTCGTCGTTTGCGACTAGTTTTTTCCAGCTGATTTACGAGGTTGCGGGTCCTCGGTATGCCCTACTCTGCTTTGCAACCCACGTCGAAGCCATGTCGCCCCCGGATGGTCATACTACAAAACAGTGTTGATTGTAGCAGATTCAGAGCGGGATCAGGTCGAGAAGTTCCATCGGATGATTAATCAGTGCGTGCGCGCCCCAACTATCTGTTTTCGCATCTGCCGCAATATAGCCATAATTGGCGATCACACCGCGCATGGCGACGGCATTGGCCGCCTGCATGTCGCGCAGATCGTCGCCCAGATATAAACAATGTTCGGGCGCAACACCGATGATCTCGCAGGCTTTCAACATCGGTTCGGGATGTGGTTTGGCGTTCGCGCAGGTGTCTCCGCTGATCAGACAGGCTGCCCTATCTGCATAACCCAACGCCTGCATCAAAGGTACGGTATAAACATGAGGCTTATTGGTGACGATCCCCCATGGTATCTCCAACTTGTCAATGCAATCAATTAATTCCTTGATTCCATTAAATAAAATTGTATTTACGCAAATATTGTTTGCATAGTATTCGAGGAATATCTCGCGCAAGGCGTCGTAATCAGGCGCGCCGGGTTCGATGCCAAACCCTGTTTTTAACAAGCCGGGCGATCCGTGCGAAGACTGTGGTCTTAGCATCTCAAATGGCAAGGGTGGTAACTGACGAGTGGCGCGCACATGGTTCAACGCTGCGGCCAGATCGGGCGCGGTGTCGGCAAAGGTGCCGTCCAGATCAAATAAAACCGCCTTTACCAAAACCGCTCCTAAGTCCTCAATCCTCAATCCTGAATCCTGTTTATTCACGACGGCACGCCACCATGTAGTTCACGCTGGTATCGTTCCCTAATGAATAAATTTTAGACAGCGGGTTGTAACTCATGCCGGTCAGATCGGTGATATTCAGTCCTGCATTGCGGCAGGATTGCGCCAATTCGGAGGGTTTGATGAATTTTGCAAAATCGTGCGTGCCGCGCGGCAGCATGTTCAGCACATATTCCGCGCCGATCACCGCGAACAGATACGATTTCGGGTTGCGGTTGAGGGTGGATAAAAATATCCAGCCGCCCGGTTTGACCAGTTTGCTGCAGGCTGCAATCACGCTGTCAGGATCGGGCACGTGTTCGAGCATTTCCATGCAGGTCACCACATCGTATTGCTCAGGCTGCTCTTCGGCCAGACTCTCTACGGGTATCTTGCGATAATTGACCTGCCGGCCGCTCTCCAACAGATGCAACTTGGCTACTTGCAGGGCTTTATCCGACAAGTCGATGCCGGTCACGTTGGCGTTTAGTGCAGCCATGCTCTCGGACAATATCCCGCCGCCGCAGCCGACATCCAGCACACGCTTGCCTGCAATAGACGCATGCTGATTGATGTAATTCAAACGCAGCGGATTGATTTCGTGCAGCGGCTTGAATTCACTTTGCGGATCCCACCACTTATGGGCCATTTGGGAGAATTTTTCAATTTCGACGGGATCAGCGTTGCTCATGATAGGTCATTAGATTAATAGATAGGATGTGACTGTAGCAAAAGTTACTGTCGTAGCCAAATAATCCTTTAGTATCGTCGGTTCGAGCTGTCGATGGCTGGTCTGAACGGGGCTGTCTGTGGTAAACTCGCACGCTGTTTTTTGAGCTAACTACAATAAATATCCATGGAACAATTCGCTAAAGAAACCCTGCCGGTCAGTCTCGAAGAAGAAATGCGCAAGTCCTACCTGGACTACGCGATGAGCGTGATTGTCGGGCGCGCGCTGCCGGATGTGCGCGACGGTTTGAAGCCTGTACATCGCCGCGTGCTGTTTGCTATGCACGAACTGTCAAACGACTGGAATCGCGCCTACAAGAAGTCCGCGCGTATCGTCGGTGACGTAATCGGTAAGTATCATCCGCACGGCGACACCGCTGTGTATGACACCATCGTTCGTATGGCCCAGCCATTTTCACTGCGCTACATGCTGGTGGACGGGCAGGGTAATTTCGGATCCGTGGACGGCGACAACGCGGCGGCGATGCGTTATACCGAAATCCGTATGGCCAAGATCGCCCACGAGTTGTTGGCCGATCTGGACAAGGAAACCGTCGACTTCGGACCCAACTACGACGGATCTGAACATGAACCGCTGGTATTCCCGGCGCGCTTCCCCAATCTACTGGTCAACGGTTCGTCCGGTATCGCAGTCGGGATGGCCACCAATATTCCGCCTCACAACATGACCGAAGTCATCGATGCCTGTCTGGCACTGTTGCAAAATCCGGACATGGACATCGAAGAGCTAATCGAATACGTGCCGGCACCGGACTTCCCGACCGCAGGTTTCATCTACGGTCTGGCAGGCGTTCGTGAAGGTTACCGCACCGGTCGCGGTCGCGTCATCATGCGCGCGCGCTGCCACTTCGAAGATATCGGCAAGGGCGAACGTCAAGCGATCATCATCGATGAACTCCCGTATCAGGTAAACAAAGCCAACTTGCTGATGAAGATCGGCGAGATGGTGCGCGAGAAGCGACTGGAAGGTATCTCCGAAATTCGCGACGAGTCGGATAAATCCGGTATGCGCGCGGTGATTGAGTTAAAACGCGGCGAGAATGCCGACGTGCTGCTCAATAAGCTGTACAAAGACACCCAGATGCAGGACAGTTTCGGCATCAACATGGTAGCCATCGTCGATGGTCAGCCACGTCTGCTGAACTTGAAGCAGGTGATGGACGCGTTTCTGCGCCATCGCCGCGAAGTAGTCACACGCCGCACCATATTTGAACTGCGCAAGGCGCGCGAACGCGGCCATGTGCTGGAAGGTTTGGCTGTCGCTTTGTCTAACGTGGACGAGATCATCGCCCTGATCAAGGCAGCTCCCGCACCTTCAGACGCTAAACGCGAGCTGATGGCAAAGAGCTGGCGCTCGGAACTGGTTGAAGATATGTTGAGTCGCGTGAGCGATGCCTCACGTCCCGACGGGCTGGCACCGCAATTCGGTCTGATCGTGGCGGGCAATGAACGCTTCTATCATCTGTCCGATGCGCAGGCGCAGGCGATTCTGGAATTACGTCTGCAACGCTTGACCGGCATGGAGCAGGACAAGATCATCGGCGAATACCGCGAGGTGATGGATAAGATTACCGATCTGCTCGATATTCTGGCTAAACCTGAGCGTGTCACCGCCATCATCGGCGACGAACTGGCTGCGGTTAAAACCCAGTTTGGCGACAAGCGCCGCAGCGAGATTGTCACGCACACGCATGACATGAGCATGGAAGATCTGATTCCGCCCGAAGATGTGGTGGTCACCTTGTCGCACGGCGGTTACATGAAGGCGCAGAAGATGGACGAATACCGTGCGCAGAAGCGCGGTGGGCGTGGCCGTCAGGCAACTAAGAACAAGGAAGACGATTTCATCGACAACCTGTTCGTCGCCAATACCCATAATTTCATTCTGTGTTTCTCCAACAAGGGACGCGTGTACTGGATGAAGGTTTACGACGTACCGCAGGGCAGCCCCACCGCGCGCGGTAAGCCTATCGTCAATCTGTTGCCGCTGGAAGAGGGCGAGAAGATCAATGCGATCCTGCCGGTCACCGAGTTCGTGGAAGACAAGTTCGTGTTCTTCGCGACAGCCAACGGTACGGTGAAGAAAACCTCTCTGACCGATTTCTCTCGTCCGATGAAGCGCGGCATTATCGCGATCAATCTGGACGAAGACGATTACCTGATCGGCGTTGCGATTACCGACGGCAAGCACGACGTGATGCTGTTCTCCAACGCCGGCAAGGCGGTGCGTTTCGATGAAGATGATGTACGTGAAACGGGTCGTGCATCGCGCGGCGTTCGCGGCATGAAACTTCATGAAAATCAACAGGTT
Source organism: Gallionella sp. (assembly GCA_041660905.1). Classification (GTDB taxonomy): domain Bacteria; phylum Pseudomonadota; class Gammaproteobacteria; order Burkholderiales; family Gallionellaceae; genus Gallionella. The sequence goes on along the minus strand of JBAZVL010000005.1, from coordinate 130,708 downwards.
ATATCATTGCTGGTAGCAGAAAACGAACAGCAAAGCGTGTTGACCGCGACCGAAAACGGCTATGGTAAACGCAGTCCGGTCGCCGAATACACCCGCCACGGACGCGGTACACAAGGGATGATTGCGATTCAGACTTCGGAGCGCAACGGCAAAGTGGTCGCTGCGACCCTGGTCAATCCGGAAGATGAGATCATGCTGATAGGCACCAACGGCGTGCTGATCCGCACCCGCGTGAACGAAATCCGCGAAATGGGCCGTACGGCGCAGGGCGTGACGCTGATGAATCTGGAGAAGGGCGAGAAACTGGCAGGTCTTAGCCGTATCGCTGAATCCGGTGAGGAAGACGGACAGGAAGAACAGGATACAGAATCCGGGATGCAGGATGCAGGGCAGGAGTCAGGAACTGAGGAATAAAGGCCGTGACAAGAGATAAGGTGCAAGGTTGTCTTGTGTCTTACCCCTTCAGTCTTAAGCCTTGAACTTATTAATTGAAAACTTTGGAGTGATTGCAGAATGACTATCTACAACTTTAGCGCAGGTCCGGCAGTATTGCCGAAAGAAGTGTTGCAACAGGCTCAGGCCGAAATGCTCGACTGGCATGGCAGCGGTATGTCGGTGATGGAAATGTCGCATCGCGGCAAAGAATTCATGGGCATCGCAGCTGAGGCGGAAGCCGATTTGCGCGAGTTGATGGGTATTCCTGCGAATTACAAAGTGTTATTCCTGCAAGGCGGCGCATCCCAGCAGTTCGCCATGATTCCGATGAATTTGTTGCGCGGCAAGGCATCGGCGGATTATCTGAACACCGGCGAATGGTCGAAAAAGGCCATCTCCGAAGCGAAAAAATACGGTGCGGTGAATGTGGTTGCGACCAGCGCTGACAAAAACTTTTCGTACGTGCCTGATTTTTCCAGCTGGAAGTGTGACTCAGAAGCGGCTTACCTGCATTTCACGCCGAATGAAACCATAGGGGGGGTTGAGTTCAGTTGGTTGCCTGACGCGGGTTCCGTGCCGCTGGTGGCCGACATGTCTTCCTGCATCCTGTCACGTCCTATCGATGTGTCGAAATACGGCCTGATCTACGCCGGTGCGCAGAAGAACATTGGTCCTGCGGGTCTGACCATCGTTATCGTGCGCGATGATTTGATAGGCAATGTGGTGGCCGGTACGCCGACCATGCTCGACTACAAGACCCATGCCGACAACGATTCGATGTACAACACACCACCGACCTACGGCATCTACATCGCAGGTCTGGTGTTTAAGATGTTGAAACGTAACGGCGGGATTGTGGCGATGGAGCAGACCAATATCGCCAAGGCGAATCTGCTGTATGCGGCAATCGATGCCAGCTGCGGTTTCTACAATTGCCCGGTGGCCATCGACAACCGTTCGCGCATGAATATTCCTTTCACATTGAAGGATGCCGCGTTAGACGGCGCATTCGTCAAACAGGCGGAAGCGCGCGGCCTGCTGCAGCTGAAGGGACATCGTTCGGTAGGCGGTATGCGTGCCTCAATCTACAACGCGATGCCACTGGCCGGTGTAGAGGCGCTGGTCGAATTTATGAACGAGTTCGCTAAACAAAACGGCTGATTTGGTTAAGCAGCGGGTCGCTCAGGTTCGGCTCGAACTTAATATTGGTTATTAATCAATAAGATGGAGTAGGGTGTTAATATGGCTAATCACTATCGCATTCTTACCCTGAACAAGATTTCCGCTTCAGGCTTAAAACGTTTTCCGGCTGCGACTTACACGGTCGGGGCTGAGGTCAGCGACCCGGATGCCATTTTAGTGCGTTCGCAAGTCATGCATGACATGGAGATTCCAGCCAGCGTCAAAGCAATTGCGCGAGCGGGGGCGGGCACCAATAATGTGCCGGTCGCTAAAATGAGCGCACGCGGCATCCCCGTGTTCAATGCGGCCGGGGCTAATGCCAACGCGGTCAATGAACTGGTGGTCGCAGGCATGTTGCTGGCGGCGCGCAATATCGTGCCGGCACTGCAATTTGTCGCGGGGCTGCAAGGTGAAGATGCCGTGATGCATAAACTGGTCGAAGACGGCAAGAAACATTACGCCGGCTTTGAGTTGAAAGGCCGCACGCTGGGGATCATAGGTCTGGGTGCAATCGGGAGGCTGGTTGCCGATACCGCCTTGAAACTCGGCATGCACGTGTATGGCTTCGATCCCGAAATCACCGTGGAAGGCGCGTGGAGTTTGTCGTCACAGGTTAAGAAGGCGCAGAGCGTAGAGGAATTGCTCAAACACAGCGATTTCGTCACCCTGCATGTGCCATTGCTGGAGGCTACGCGCGGCTTAATCAATGAACAGCGCATCGGATCGATGAAGTCGGGCAGTGTGCTGCTGAATTTCTCACGCGATGCGATTGTCGATAACGACGCGGTGCTGGCGGCGCTGACGACTAAGCGTTTGCGCGCTTATGTGTGCGATTTCCCTGCTCAGAAATTGCAGGGACAGGCTAGCGTGCTGACATTGCCCCATTTGGGTGCATCCACCGAAGAGGCGGAAGACAACTGTGCGTCCATGGTGGTGGATCAGGTGCGCGAGTATCTGGAGCACGGCAATATCACCAATACGGTGAATTTTCCGACGCTGGTGATGCCGCGCGAATCGGCTCACCGTCTGGCGGTGGCCAATGCCAACGTGCCGAATATGCTGGGTCAGATTTCCTCCACGCTGGCGGCCTCAGGCATCAATATCCACACCATGATGAATAAGTCGCGCGGTGAAATGGCCTATACCCTGGTGGATACGGACTCTTCAGTGCCTGACGCCTTGATCGCACAAATCGCTGCGATTGAAGGGGTGCTAATGGTACGCAGCTTGCCGTTGGCCTAAGTTTAGATAACACATTAATAAAATATTCTACCAATATGAATATTATATATTTTTTATGAAAAAGCAACTATGAGCGATACGTTAAAGCAGTGCCGTGAGCAAATTGACAGTCTGGATGATGAAATGCTCAGACTGGTTAATCAGCGCGCCGCGCTGGCACAGCAGATCGGTCATCTCAAGCAGGGCGGGGTGGTGTTGAGACCCGAGCGGGAAGCGCAAGTGCTGCGCCGATTGCAAGCGAACAATCAAGGTCCGCTGGGCAATGCCGCCATCGCGGCCTTGTTCACCGAAGTGATGTCGCAATGCCGGGCATTGGAAGCGCCGTTGTCTGTGGCTTATCTGGGACCGGAAGGGACTTTTACCGAGGCTGCTGCACTGAAACGATTCGGCAGTGCTGTCTTAGGTGTATCGTGCAGCACCATAGATGATGTGTTTCGCGAAGTAGAAAGCGGCGACACACAATACGGCGTCGTGCCGGTGGAAAATTCCACGGAAGGCGCGATTGGTCGCACGCTGGATTTGCTGCTGCAAAGTACCCTGCAAGTCTGCGGCGAAGTGATGCTGCCTATTCATCAGTGTCTGCTGGCTAAGGACTGTGAACTGAAATCAATCAAGACGGTTTACTCTCATCCTCAGTCGCTGGGCCAATGCCAGGGCTGGCTGAATGTAAATCTCCCCCATGTGGCGCGCATTGCCGTGTCCAGCAATGCGGAAGCAGCAAGACTGGCCTCCGAGCATCCGGGCAGTGCGGCGATCGCAGGCGCTCAGGCGGCAGGGCATTTTGCACTTAACGTATGTGTAGAAAATATTGAGGACGATGCCCGCAACACCACGCGTTTTCTGGTGCTGGGCAAGCAGGAGGTCGCGCCTTCCGGTGACGACAAGACCTCGCTGGTATTGTCCGCCGCCAATCGCCCCGGTGCCGTGCACGACCTGTTAGCTTCGCTGGCGAAGTTCGAGGTGAGCATGACCAAGTTTGAGTCGCGTCCATCCAGATCCGGATTGTGGGAATATGTGTTTTACGTGGACATCGAAGGGCATCAGGCCGATGTGAAAGTGGCGGCCGCATTAGCCGAGCTTAAGCTTGCCGCTGCATTCCTGAAAATTCTGGGTTCCTATCCGGTTGCGGTTTAAAGAATTACATTAAGGGTTTTAAAGTATGACGATTAAGCAATTAAGTTGGGATGTTGACTTTCTGAAGAACAATCCAGCCTTTCAGAGTGACAATTACGGCATTCCTGCGGATGCACGCCACATTAACTATCCAATCAGAATGGTAAGATATTGGTTTATCTACCATTTTTTGCGTGAAGAGTCGACACGGCGCGGTGCGCTGAATGTCTGTGAAATCGGTGTCGATGTCGGTCAGATGCTGGGCTTTTTAAAGGCGGCCGTTGAGCTAGGCGGCGACAAAGTTGAGCTGTCCAGCTGGGATGCCGTTGATGCGCTGATACGCGAGGATATTCTAACGCGTGTTGGTTACAACCAGTTTTATCAGGTTGATCTGGAAAGTGCTGAGTTCGCCCTGAGCGATGAGAAGCAGTACGATGTGATGATCCTGACACATGTGCTGGAACATCTTTTCAAGCCCGAGGCGTTGGTTGCTAAAATTGTTCCGCATTTAAAGCCAGGTGGCGTGCTTATCGGCGGTTTACCCTCAACGCCTAAATTCTTTGCGCAGGGACGTGAAGACAAAATTCGTGCAACTGCCCGAAAATTTGGCCATGTCAGTGTGTTTTCGCCTGAACGTGTGCGCGAGATGGCAACACAATGCGGGTTGGAAGTCGAGTTTCTGTCCGGCGCTTTCTTTATGCGTAAAAAGGGCTTTTTCCTCGAAAATTTCCAGTGGTGGTTGCGCTTTAATCTATGGTTTGGCGCGAAGTTCCCAGGCTGGCCCGGTGAACTATACTGGGTGTTACGCAAGCCGCTTTAATAGTATTTTTGTTTACTATTAACATTTCACGGTTTAAAGTGCGGGTTTGCGGTGTACAGTAGCCTGTTACCTTTTTATTGATCGCTCTTGATTGCTTAAATGAATTATTCCGAACTGGCACCAAGTTATATCCGCGCCATCGCGCCTTACCAACCCGGCAAACCGATTTCAGAACTGGAACGGGAGTTAGGGATAACCGACATCGTCAAGCTGGCCTCCAACGAGAATCCACTGGGCGCTAGCCCGAAAGCACTCGCTGCGGCCCATGCCGCACTCGATGAAATAAGCCTGTATCCTGATGGCAACGGTTTTGGGTTGAAATCTGCGCTGGTTGCCCGCTACGGTGTGGCACACAACCAAATCGTGCTGGGCAACGGCTCTAACGACTTGCTGGAATTGGCAGCGCATGCCTTTCTGACCGTCGGCGACAAGGCAGTGTACTCAGATCATGCTTTTGCCGTGTATCCGCTGGCCACGCAGGCGATAGGCGCGACCGGCATCAGCGTACCCGCCGTTAATTTTGGTCACGATCTGGATGCGATTCGTCTGACGGCGGTGGCAGAGGGCGCAAAACTGATCTTTATCGCCAATCCTAACAATCCGACCGGTACATTTTTGTCCGGTGATGCGCTGCTGAGTTTTTTGCGCGCCTTGCCAGCCAATATTCTGGTGGTGCTGGATGAGGCCTATAACGAGTATCTGCCCGAAGCTTGCCGTTATGACAGCGTGAACTGGTTAAAGGAATTTCCAAATCTGTTGATTTCAAGAACTTTTTCCAAGGCTTACGGCTTGGCCTCCTTGCGTGTCGGTTACGCGCTGGGTGGTTCGCAGGTGATCGACATGCTCAACCGCGTGCGTCATCCGTTTAACGTAAACAGTCCTGCGCAGGCTGCAGCCATCGCGGCGCTGGATGACGCAGACTTTGTTCGCCGTACCTTCGAATTGAACCTGCGCGGTATGGAACAGATCACCCAGGGCTTATGCACGATGGGACTCGATTACATTCCATCCTTTGGCAACTTTATCAGTTTTCACGTCGTGAATGCAGCGCGGATTTACCGTCGCTTACTCGAGTTGGGCGTCATCGTCCGGCCTGTCGGTAATTATGCGATGCCGGATTATTTGCGCGTGAGCATCGGTTTGGAAGAACAAAATTTAAAATTTTTATCTGCCTTAAAACAGATACTTGGAGAAACAGCATGATCATAGTTATGGGTAGAGATGTCACCGACGAACAAATTGGCGCGGTTGTTAAGCGTCTGGAGACAGCCGGTCTGAAGGCGAATATATCGCGTGGCATCGAACGCACGGTAATCGGCGCGATAGGCGACGAACGCAAACTGACCGAAGAGATGTTCACCTCGCTGCCCGGCGTGGAAACGGCGATGCATATCGCCAAGCAATACAAGATCGTGTCGCGCGAATCGCACAAGGAAAACACCGTCATCGATATCGGCGGCATCCCGCTGGGAGGCAATCAGATTCAGATCATCGCCGGTCCTTGCTCGGTAGAAACTCAGGAGCAAATGGACTTATCCGCTCAGTTTGTGCAAGAGGCTGGTTGCCGCATGATGCGCGGTGGTGCTTTCAAGCCACGCACCAGTCCGTACGCATTTCAGGGACACGGTGAAGAAGGTCTACAAATGTTCCGTCAGGCAGCCGCCAAGCACAATTTCCCTATCGTCACAGAGTTGATGGATGCGCGTCAGATCGATCTGTTCTTGAAATACGACGTGGATGTGATTCAGATCGGCACGCGCAATATGCAGAACTTTGATCTGTTAAAGGAAGTCGGTCGTCTGAACAAGCCGGTCATTTTAAAGCGCGGCATGTCAGCGACCATCTCCGAATGGCTGATGGCGGCGGAATACATCGCTGCGGGCGGCAACCATAACATCATCTTCTGCGAACGCGGCATCCGTACCTTTGAAACCGCTTACCGCAATGTGCTGGACGTGACTGCCATCGCCGTACTGAAGAAGGAAACACATCTGCCAGTGATCGTCGATCCTTCACACGCTGGCGGCAAGGCATGGATGGTGCCTGCTCTCTCGCAAGCTGCGATAGCAGCCGGTGCGGACGGTCTGCTGGTTGAAATGCATCCGACCCCTTGTGAAGCCTGGTGTGATGCCGATCAGGCTCTGACCCCTCAGGAACTCAAGAAATTGATGGGTACCTTAGGCGCGATTGCCGGCGCGATTGGCCGTACCCTGTAGGACTGTCGTGGCAGAGATCCGCTTAAACAAGGTAATCATCTTCGGCGTCGGGCTGATCGGCGGATCTTTTTCATTAGCTTTGCGTAAAGCCTGCGCAGTAGGGGAGGTGATTGGCTTTGGCCGCAGCCTCACCACATTGGAACAGGCAAAGCAACTGGGCATCATCGACCGCATCGGTCAGGATGTCGCCGCTGAAGTGCATGACGCCGATCTTGTATTGCTGGCAACGCCCGTAGGACAAATGGCGGAACTGATGGCGCGTATCGCGCCACATCTGGGTGCTCACACCTTGGTGACCGATGGCGGCAGCACCAAGTGTGATGTAGTTGCGGCGGCTTATGCCTATATGGGAGACAAAATTGCCCAGTTTATACCTGCACATCCGATCGCCGGTGGCGAAAAAAGCGGTGCGGCAGCGGCACTGGCCGAGCTTTATATCGGCAAAAAGGTTGTTCTGACACCGATTAAAGAAAACTCAATTGAATCAATAAGTTTTATACGTTCTGCTTGGGAATGTTGCGGCGCGGTGGTCAGCGAGTTGACAGCTGAGCAGCACGATGAGGTATTCGCAGCGGTGAGTCATCTGCCGCATCTACTATCTTTTGCATTGGTGCACGATCTGGCTCAACGCCAAAATCGCGACCAGTTGCTCTCTTTTGCGGCCAGCGGCTTTCGCGATTTCACCCGTATCGCCGCCAGTTCCCCGGAAATGTGGCGCGACATCTGCATGGCCAATCGCAGCGCGCTGATGGGCGAGTTGGCAAGCTACATGCAGGAGCTTGTAACGATTCATGCGGCGCTGTCCGAATGCGATGCCGACAAGCTGCAAGAGATATTCAGCCTCGCACGTGAAGTGCGCGGCAATTGGACACAGCAATAACTCCTGTCGTAAATGGACTTCCTTCCTCACTGATATAGTCCAAAATCCGATCCGTGTTTCCGGGCGGTACACATCATCAAGCTTTGATACTTTCAGAAAATTAACAAAGCAGGGCTATTTGAATAAGTTTTCTTGGTTGAATTAATACGCATAATGTATATTATGTCAAATTCTATTGGCCTCTCATCATTCTGCTATTGTCTGTTGTTTTTTGTCTGGCGCAGTAAATTTGGAGACAACTTGGAAGTAATTTTGGAGCCATGCATATATATAAGGTCTATTTCCAAGATTTTAAGAAGTAATTTTGGATCCATCCGGCACAGTCAGGAAGTAAATGTGGAGACATCCACCCAGTCACTCACCGCTTGCTCTGGAAGTAATTGTGGAGTCACAGAAGTAATTGTGGAGCCGTTTCAGAAGTAAATATGGAGACATCTCGCTCAGTGCGGTTCGCTCAAAACGATCAGTGCCACTTCGCTACGATTAAAGCAACAATTTCCGAGGCAGATAAAATTCTTGCTTGAATCCTCGATGGCAAGATCAAATTGATTGACTGATAATTCACCTAACTCAAACGGCCTATCTTTACCCGCCAAATAAACGGAGCAACCTGGTACGTCTCCATGGGTGATTTCGTAACTTTCTTCGGGGACCTCGATGTAGCTGATAGCGTTCAAATTTATGGCGTAGGTTGCGGATCTACTTTTCAGAGTGATAAATCCGCCGGTCGTTGAAGACTGCGCGGCATTTACCAGTCGCTCAATAAAGCTGACTTCTTGATAGAACGTATGCAGCTTTCCTGCGAGCTGGACATACATCACGCGTTTGTCAGGATCTGGCGTCGATATTTCCTTTGGTGCGACGCTGAACATCATTTTCAGTTTTTGTAGCATATTCATACCTTTCGATTTATTGTTAATAACTTGCTGATTACGCGTAATATCTAATAGCCATGCCGCCGAACATACCGAACAATGGTTTGAATGCTTGGGCGTATTGACCAGAGATGCAGCTGTGTTTTGTGATCAGGACTGATCGTGATAAGCCAATGAGCGTCGTATCGTTGATCGCGGTGGCAGGATTCGAAAATTAACTTGCCGCGTTTACGCTGTGCTAATGCGCGCAAGGCATACTCAATAAATCCTGAGTAACAGTCTTCGGCCAGAATGCGGCTGATCAGCTGTATTTTTAACCGCTGAGGCAACGCTTCATTTTCTACCAAGCCACGAAATGCACCATGCTGCTCTGGAATCTGGGATAGGAATCGATATCTCAGTTCTGGTCCGTTAGTCATCAGATAGTCATGATGTAGCGACATATTTATATAGGCGGCGGCCAGAACGCAGCGCGTGTCGTCTGTATATTTAATGACACTACCAGCAGCTCCCTCCCCTAATTTTTCAAAATATCTGATTCGCTCGAATTGCCTGGCAGGCTTAAGGCATATCTTTCTGAGGTGGCGCTGAATCGACTTAAATATTGGGAACAAACCCAAGGAACTGCTTAACACCCCCTCTGGACAATCAATATACTTTCGGAAATCACCGAATTTTATAACCTCATGCTTCGGCGGTATTACATTAATAATTCTACGCAGTAAATTGATTTTAATAGAAAATATATCTGATAATCGATATAACGTCATCTGGTGATTGCACTGATAGATTCGATTCGTCGCGGCTATCGTTGTTATCTGGCAGCCAAACAGCGACTCGGGCGCACTGGCATAGGTTTGGATGATTTTCTTTTCATATATGACAGATGTTTTTCGTTCGATCGCCAATAGCGCACCCAAGAAATCAGCTATTTCAGGAACGACATCGCCAATCTGATTTTTCACAGCTCGCTCGTTCGACATATAAATATGTCCGCAACTCGGGCAACCAAAAGGATGAAATGATTCCCCATTCTGAAATGAGTATGGGATTTTTCTCTTGCAATGAATGCATTGGGTTGCTAAAAGTTCCCCATGAATCATGCAGCGAGCAAATATTCTGATTTGATGAAACGGACTGTGAAAGCCCATTGAAAGGCATGACGGGCAATATCGAAGGTGCACAGATTCATGTCTATCCATTGAGTCGTACGCCTCGATTGTTGAGTATTTAAATTGGGTATCGGATAGGCCAAAAATATCCTTGAAGACTCTAATACTGACCTTGCTGCGGAAAATCGCCTTGGTAAGCAGGTCAGTTTCAGGTTTAAATACCAAGCTGTGAACTTCGTCTCGGTTGTTCGCCCAATCAATATGATTCAGTTCCGCTAAGGTCATATGATTTAACAGCATAAATTTCCCCAGCAATGATCGCAGTGACTCATAGGGGTATATACACTCAGGGCGCCAACAATAACCAGGATCACTCATCAGATACCTTCATTTTCGAAGAGCAATCTCTGTCAATGCCATGTCCACACAGCAGAGATTGCTCGTTCTGGAAGTTTGAACTAGTTATCAGCCAACTCTAACTTGTGCATTTCTGTGCCGGCCTCAACGTAACCACTTTTACGAATCAATTCATTCCATATGGCGTCGGTACCTTGAAATTCAGGATTATCTTGATCATGGAATTTTCTGAAAAAGTTTTCGACGGATGTGCAAAAGTATTGCATTGGGATATCAGAACTTATGCTCAGCTGATTCTTAATGCGCGCATTATCAAAACCCCTTTTTATACGCTCAGCCTCACTAGAAAGTCGCCATCCATTTTCATAGGCATCTGGGAAGAAATAGCGTGAATAACTACATTCGCTATTTTCAGGATATTCCGTTTGGGTATCGTATGCGTAGGTAGCACCTTTAACGGCATCAAGGTCAGTTAACCCATGAAAGTAGTGCTCACGAAGCATGAAGCGCCCAATTATTTGTGATTTTTTTGCCCCACGTAGTGAGGATTTCATATTAATGAGCTCTGGTTGTCCGACAAGAATAAACAGCGGCGAAAAACCGGCGCTAACAATATCGTTATGGAAATCAGCCAAATACTCGTAGTATTCGAGCATCATTTTTTGTGCCTCATCCATGATAATGACCATATAGCCTTTTTCAGCCTGAGTTTTCTCAAGAATGTATTCAACTAGCCTTGCTCGCTTTTTACTGGGGCTGCCAGTAGAGGTGGCTTTGTGTTTGATTTTAATGAGCATATCTTCGAAGAATCGATTCTCACTCTCCTTTTGGTGTTTTTTGCATTCGAATGAAAAAATAGAGACCGGACTACCTAATTGGAATGCCAAGTTTTTGGTGATATATTCGATCGCACAGGATTTACCATGTCGTTGCTGCCCCATGACAATACCACCAGGATTGCGGTTGTTAATCCATTCGATGATGATATCCATAAACTCCAGAATTGATGTGGTTGGAATTCTGTACTGCCCGGTGAGCGCAGGATGATTTTGGATGCTCGTTAACTCTCTGTAATTAATCATTTGTTCATCCCCTTAAGATTTGCCAGTCTGTTTAAAAGATTGATTGACGTCTCTTTAACGGGGGGTGGCGATACTGGCTTCGATGGTGCTTTTGGCTTCTCACTTGGCGGTGGCGTCATTACGCCGGCCTTATGGGCCTCAGCGAATTGCTTCGCCACCTTTTTACTGCCGTGCGCTTGTGAACGTAAAAAATCCATGTAGCACATGATCGGATCATCATTTTCAAGATAATCCAGGACTTTTCGTTTTCTTAACGAGTTAATCGATTTGCGCATCTTCAATGTATGTGGCGTGATACCCCACTTCCCTCTGGCAACCAGAACGCCCAACTCTGAACCATCTGGAAAATAGGCCATCATGGTTCGCAGATCGTCGGTATCGACATAACACGTTAATTTTTGACCAATTAAATGCGGACTGTTCGTCAGCACATCATTTCGGTATATCACATCCAAAAATCGGATAAATGGACGCCTCCCCTCCTTCAGGTTTCCTTTGACGTTCACGGTGACTCGGTAATCCAATCTATTAATCATGATTTGCTCCGAGCTATCAATTCTGTTGATAAGGGCATAATCCTGATTCGCATAGTAACGAAGCATCTCAAGGGGTGTTTTGTATCCGAGGCTGCTATGCGGTGTCGCGTTGTAATTCGCAATCATCACTTCTGTTAATTCCAGTATGTGATCGAATTTGATGCGGTGCTGTTTTGCCGCTTTTTCAGGATCGACCCGTCTCACATCAAACTGGTCGTAACCGGTGGTGGATGGGAGTCGATGAAAACCATTTTCCTCAAGCGTGTGATGCCATCTTTCCAGAATTCCTCTGCGCTCTGGTGTTTTAACGGGCCCCGCATTTACTTGGCAGCGAACCGTATGCTTGAGTGTTGTAATGGTTGAGGTGGCCAAATTAGCTTTTGCGTTGTCATAAGCCATCTCATTCCATCGTGCCCAGCTATATTGCTCAATGCAGCCGGAAGGAAATCCCGCTCCATTCTTGTAATGTAACCCGGGAATCTCGAACGTTCTGGGTTTCCATGGCGTGATCGATTTTTTGATGGTCTGCAAAACATCGTACTGGCTATATTCAGTTCCCATCGAAATGACATAACCCAGTATTGCTCTCGAGAAAGAGTCGATAATAGTTAATAACCAGACGCGCTCAATAACCTCGTAATTGACATCACCATTAAGCGTTAGAATTTCAACGACCATAAAAAGGTCGATCAAATGGCCGTCGAACTCCACACGTTGGTATGGTCGACTTACCTCTTCCTTGCATTCGCCACTGCCAACGGTATTAAGCGTTTTTGCAGTCGCTGCGCCGTAACGCGCTTTAACAGCCTCTTTAAAATTTTCATCAAAGAGCCTTTTTAGGTAATTACTCAATCCTCGCTGTCCGACCAACTGAGCTCTGAAAGGATATTGATCCGCACCGATGCCCGCATTTCGACACGCATCAACGAAGATTTTATGGATGGTTTTGACGGGCATTCTAGATTCATGAACAGTCCCAGCCTTAACTCGCTTGAGAAATGCATCATCAACTTTCTCTTTAATCAACGGGTACATTGAAAACAAGCGCCCCAGGGATCCGGAAAAGCCCGCCTTTCTGCTGCGACTATCAATAGGTGCTAACCGTTGATGTTGACGTTGTCTGAGGAAAGGCAGCAATCCTCTAAACCCGAATATCCTACGATCAGGATGGATTTTTAAGCATTTCTTCATCAACTTATTAGTTTGCGATCTGCTGACACCGGTCCTCTCGGTAATAAGTTTATGAGGCTCACCCATAATATATAGTCTGATAGCATCCTCGCGTTTCTGGTATAGGTCACGCTCTTGAGGATTAATCGACTCAGGATCTACAGATGGCCAAGAGTTTAAATCCTTCAGCTCTGGCGATAGGTTGTCCCGGTTAAAAACAATAGATGTTTGATCCATGACTATCTCCGGATGCTTAAAGGTAATGTTCTGCTGAATTTCTTAGTATCCAGGCCGGCATACAAATGGCCGGAGTGGATTAGCGTGAATACGGCCGATAAAACTTGCTGTTCGCCGATATCAACAAGATTTTTAATTAACTCATTGATCTGAATTGATTTAATCTGGCGAACGATATCCAAGACCGATTGCTGAAGATTTTTATGTTGGGGTGTGATTGTGTGTGGGATGAACCCAATGTATTCACTACAATTTTCGATGAGTGTCTTAAATTGAAGTAAATCGAGCTCTGTCACAACGCGATGAACGCAATCATTTCGCTCGCACCAGTTTTTTTGAATTTCTATCTGCTTTGCTGAACGTTTTGAATTAGCGTCGCTGCTTAATTTCAGCTCGCGATATTCTTCGCTCTTGTCAGCAAACAGCACCCATATATCAATAATTGAGGTTCCGCTCTCCCCTGCTTGCGCCAAGAAACGAATCGGTTGTTCACAGAACGCAATGACATTCGGGTCGGCCTCCAGCATCAGCCAATGATCTCTTTCAAGATTGCTATTGAGCTTGACGTCTCGTTCCATTTTGGGACTGTAGACCTCCCAATATTCACTCCCGAATCCGCCACGAGGTTGGTCCCAGTATGGCTCGTCATGTTTTACTTCGTACGTTATCCCGTTCTTAACGATAGTTTTCATCCCATGTTCTCCTCAGCCAATCTGGCTATTCAATTGCATTTGTCATTTTTCGGCTGCACGTATCCCTACGGAATTCCGAAAATTTAAAAAAACATAGCTTTTGCTATTGACTTGGGGAGGATGAATGATGAAAATGCTAGCGCCAACCAGCGGTGTAACTTCATCATTCATCGCAACCGAAGCCGAGTAAGCGAAAGCAAGCTCGGTTTTTGTTTTCTACGTATCCCCTCCTTTTTCTATGCGCACCGCGTACCCCTAAATTGCTTAAGACATCGCTCTTTCGCGTTGAGCGGAAAGCCAAATGGCGACATCCTTCGAAAGCGCGTATTTGCCACGCCGGTTGGCGATGGAAAATACCGGTACCGGCATGGTTTTTCTGACCAACGCCTGGCGAAAAGCATCCATTGAAACGAAGCCAAGGGCGACACGCAAATCATCATTGGAAATAAGCGGACCATATTTTCCGGTAAGGTCATGTTCAAGTAATGTCGCTAGCGATGTGCTGTTTACAGAGGCTTTCATAATCTTTCTTTTGTCATATTCAGTCATAACCAAATACTAACAAGTAAAATATCAAAGTGGTAGGCGTGACGTTTAGCATGAACTTTACTCTAATTTATTGCTGCCAGATATTTTAATCTGTTGAATTTAAATGAAAAAAAATTATTCAGTTATATGTTCATCGGAAGTGATGAACTCCCTAGGGGAAAATTTACTTGCGGCAAAAGGCCCAAAAAAATCACCAATTGATGTTTTTAGAGCGGCCTTTTGGTACACAAATATAGTGATGCGTTTACATTCCCCTTCTGCATATGATGTTGAGATGATTGTCGAGCGAACCGCATTTAAAAAGAGCAAATCTGGCGATTCATACCATACAAACAAATGGAGTAAATATGAAACCGGAAGCCATGTCCCACATTTTTTGCAAGTTGATCGAGCTGAAAGAATTTTGCCCGGCACAGAATGGATACTCAATCATGTTTTATGGGACACTTTGAAGTTGTCAAAGCCAATTGAGAAAAATGCAAATAAATGGTTAAAGCGCTTAGATCCAGCTATTCAAAGTCTGGTATTTAAGAAGGAGCGTCGTGGTGTTGGCAATAATTATGCACGGGCCGATGTCAATATTCGGCTCTTGTCACAATTGGAAAGACGCGCTGGAATGGATGCGCTGGCTTGCTTAACGATCCTGTTGCGTGAAGCGCATGAACAAGGCGCCACTCATAACACCTTGGATATAGGAAATTCGATATATCGGGTGCTTTTAATATTTTGTTCGATAAGCCCATCCCGAGGTTTGGAAAATGTACTTTTCCAGATTTATTGCACTACAATTTTTCCTATGGCATGTCATAAGGATATAGGTTTCAAATTTGAAGAGTTTGATTTTGATGACGCGGTGAAAAGATTAAGGTGTCTGCTAAACTTTAAAGGCTTCCCCATAAAAACAAAGAGTTACATCGAAGATAAAATATATTATGCGGATATGCTTTTGAAAGGAGAATATGGATATGACATAAAGTTTGCGTTAGAGGCTCCCAAATCACCACGATCAGCACCGTCAGATAATAATCGCGATGATTGGAAATCCTATTTTATTTATGAAAAATTAAGGGAATGGGGGATGAGTCAGATGTTTCTTAGGCAAAGTGAAAGAGAAATTTGTCCCCCAGCTGATTTGTTTTCTCGCAATTATTCTAACGAAAAGCCAACACCCCCTACCCCACCAGAAACTACGGTATAGAACCCGCCCATGCCCAAAACATACTCAATTTTCATGCTACACGTCGAATTAAAAGGCATCACACCACCAATCTGGCGCGATCTGGTCGTAGGTGGCGATATCAGCCTGGCGAAGTTGCATCACTATTTGCAAGCAGCCATGGGTTGGACGGATTCACATCTGCACGCCTTTTACTTAAACGATAAGATGTACGGTGACCTGAAGCAGGACCAGGACGGCGAGTTGGAGATGCTTGATGAGCGCAAAATTATTTTGAAGCGCCACTTAGAGCAAGGCGGTGAATTTATCTATCAGTACGACTTCGGGGATAACTGGAAACACCGTATCGTGGTAACTAATGTCATCGACGATGCGGCAGAACCCCTTGGAGTCGCCTGTGTCGAAAATGGGCAACGCGCCTGCCCGCCTGAAGATGTAGGCGGCAGCGGTGAATATCAACGATTTGTTGAATGTATTCAGAAAGATAGAAACAGCGAAGAATCCAAGCAGCTGCTTGAATGGGCCGGCAGCGACTTCCACCCTGAGTTGTTTGATCGTCACGCCGCTAATGCCGCCCTACTTCGTATGGCTTGGAATCGGTGGGGTGGGAGGTGAGATTCAGGAATTTATGTTAAACATCCTGAGGATCGTGATGCAAAAGGACTCCAATATGTCTTACTTCGAAGTGGCAACCACTCCCTGTATGGTTGTGTGTTGAATAAAAACCGTGCGCTCCTCTTTGCGAACAATTACTTATATTGAAAGCAGTGAGTTTTTTATTGGTTAAGTGCTCCTTCCATTTATTGACTACGACAGCTGCATTTTTCTGTCGGATATACATTAAAAGACATCCTTTGTTGTTGTTTTTTGATCCATTCGCATATCGGGTTGTTAACTGATTAAATCCTTGAAATAAATAAGGATAACTGCTGTGTATTTTTGCCTCAGCTAACCATGAATAACTCGCACGTTTAACAACGATATCAGAATGCCCTCCGTGCATGCTATCGTGGCTTGCATCCAATCCGCTTTGACGAAGTAGGCCTACTATTTCTATAGTTAGCCGATCTTCTGAGTCGTTTTTTCTAAGCTGAGGATTCTCTTCTATAAACGCAAGCGCCCCATCAAGAGTCTGATAAATGCAATCAACAAATTTTTCGTAAGTATCCGCGAATCTTATATCGAGCAAGTTTGCAATTTCTGGCATCAGCGGCCTTAATTCCCCCCGTACTTGAGCGAGCGTAACCGCCCCACTTCCACTCGTCATTGGCTATCCATTTCAGCTCCAAATGGAACAAAATAAATATAGATATAATGCTCGAAATTTTCCACAGATTTACCTGTAGTAGGATGAATAAATCCTCCCCCCATTCTAGCCTCATTGATTTCTTCCGGGCTTATGTTATATATCTCGTCTTCATCAATAAATTCAAATCTCATATCAAGTAGGCGCGCACGATCACCAGCTAGATATGCAATCACACTGGAAACCAACTCATGGTTTTCAATCAACAGTGAGAGGAATCCAAATGTAAGATGCCGTAACTCAGGTAATGGTTTCGATTCTATAAATGATATAACATGCGCACAAGCACGAATGAATGCAGGATTCTCGGGAAAATCCTGTTCAACCAAAGCAAACACTCGACTTGTTGATGTTATATTTGTCACGATATTTTTGATATCACCATTCTGAAATCTGAATTTGAAACGCAGCCTCGAATATTAGCCTGAAAAATATGCGCATTTGGATTGCCAACGAGTGAAAAGTGGCCTGGAATCGAAAGTTCAGGTCGATAAAAATTATTCGCCCCACTCCAATTCTTAGTGATAGAGTACAAATCAGTCAAGTTATTTACTCCCTGAAGACCTCCAAGGTGAAATGGCTCATGACGTAAATCCGTCTGTTTACCTCTCATTCGCTCATCCTTTATTGATGCCGTAGAGGTTGAATGCCCAAGACTCATGACATTTCCCTCTGGATTATCATACAATAACCTTACCTTTGGAAATAAATTTAAAGGTTTGCCCAGCAGATTTTTACCCTCAAAAGTGATAATTGACCAATTATTAATATCGACTTCATACTGACGTATAATTCGGTTTATTTCATCACCAGTCAACGGAATATGCAGATCAATCTGAATTTCCAATTGGTTTTTTGATTGATCGAAATGAAGAATGTCAAAACATTGAGCGCATCCACGTTGAATACCAATAACCTCATCAAATCCAGAAAATGCCTCACGGACACTTTGCTCATAGTCATCAAAATTTATTTCTGTCTTTGCTTTGATATATCTTTTAGCGCAAAATACAACCCGACATGAGTCAGATGAAATTACCTCAAATTTTGTGCCGACTGAATGAGAAGAGAGATTTCGTAACTCATCATCTTGGATTGAAAATGGATATTTTTTTATGTAAGGTGAATCTTTACTAACTAATTCACTTAATTTTTCTGGGAGAAGAGGCAATATGTTTTCGTCCTCTATTTTATAAATAGAAATTGCTTTATCTCCGTAATACAAATTATTAAGGTAGATATCCTTAATTACTACCCCCCACTCTTCCTTCAGTTTTTGTTCCGTAGGATCATTGAAATTTTTTTGAAGCAGAGCACTCCATCCCTTTGCTGATGGAATGTCATTCAGCCTAAGAATATTCGATAATATACGAAAAGAAATCTGCCTCGACTCTAGCTCCATGAGGAGATTGTGAATTTCACCCATCTTCTAAGTACCTGTTTTAAATGTATGCCACATTAACGTCGTATTTCATATATTGCCGCTATTTTTTGCTTTGCACATTATTAGCCGCAAGATTTTTATTAGAAGTAGTTGAATCCTCTTGATCGTGATTAAAATGATTAAACCACCTCTTAGTTAAACGACGACTTGATCTAATTAGGCTAAATTAACCGCCCGTAGGTATTTTTAGTACCCAAATTTGAGAGCCGCCTTCTGAGTTTGGCGGCATTACATTGTTAATACCAATAGATCTTGTTTCTTTTGGTTTATTTAATGGATGCCAAATACCACCCTGTGGGCATTTTGTACCTGTTTTTGCCTGCGCGCCAGCTGAAAGTGCCATACTTTTCTCCATATAATTGAATTCCGGTTTTTTGAACGAACGTTCATGCTTATAGTAACCCGAGGTAAAGAAGTCGACACCTAGTGAAATTAATAGGTTTTTGATCTAAGTGGTCCAGGCAGGGACATAATTAACCTATCAAGGCCCTAATTAGGCCTCCATTACTTTGGCGCAGTTTCCGGTCGATAGACAAACTGCCAGTCAGCATATTTTGTTTTACCCATAAATCCCTGGTTTGCATCATTAAATTGATTCCGCTTGATCGGTTTATCCTCAGATAGGCTATATACCCCCATGATGCCGCCTTCCGGCGCATTCAAAATCCCCCATTTGTCGGAACGAGTGATGGGGTCGGTATACACTTTGCGCAGATAACGTTGCGTGGACAATTGCCGTTCATCCTTGAGCAGATCGTTTAGCGTGGCCGGATATTTTTTAACCGAGCCGGGGGAGCTTTCATAATAGCGTCCAATCGCCAGACGAAACTGCTCACCGACCAGCAAGAGCTCCTGTTCTTTATAGCGCTGTTGCGCCGTGCTCGACATCACGCCGATCGAGGCCAGTAAGGCACCCAGCGCCGCCACCAGAAACAAGGCTGCCAGATAGGTAAATCCTGCTTGTCGGTGTGAAGAAAGCATGTCACCAACTACTGTACAGGGTGCCATTACGCGCTTTGCCCGGCGCACCGCTTTTAACATCATAGACGCCGCCCTTTTGCGGATCGGCGGGTGGAATGACAATCCAGGTCGTGACGCTGTCGGTGACGGGATCAACCGGTACGCGGTGTAAATAGCGCTGAGCCACCAACTCATCAATGCTGGCAGGATATTTGCCGGTGTCCCCGTAAAACTTGTCGAGGGTGTCGCGTAAGGTAGCCAGATTTTCGTGCAGCACCGCTTCTTTGGTTTTATCGACATGGCCAAAATAATGCGGCACCGCAATCGTCAACAATAACGACAAAATCGTCATGACCACCAGCAGCTCGATCAGGGTAAAGCCGCGCTTACCATTCACGGTATGGCACCCCGTTCAAGCCATTTCCTGCGGCCTGTGAATACACATCAAAGACATCTTTGCCCTCTTTGGGATCGGTGGCGGACGAGGCATAACTTCGTTTGCCCCAGGTCTGTTCAGCGGGAATCTCACGATCCTTGTTGAGTGGATCGCGCGCGATATGTCGTAAAAAATATATTTTTGGCTTAGCGGCATCCGGACTTTTGGCATCCTCTACGCCATCGACTAACACTTGCAGGGAAGGCGGATACCCCGAGTCACCCACTTTTTTAAAAACATGTCCGGTTTCCACAGCCTGTTTATACGCATCCAATGCGGCACGGATTTGCCATAAGCTGTTGCGCAGTTCGCGCTCCTTATTCCGCTGCACCTCCACTTCGGCCATCGGCAAAGCAATCGAGGCCAGCAGCGCGACAATCGCCGCCGTGACGACCATCTCGATTAAGGTAAACCCCTGCTGCTTTTTGGACAAAACCGCGCTCATCCCGCTCAATCACCAATCGTGACGGCGTAGGCATCCGGCATATCAGGACGAGGTGTTTTATCTCCCACGCCGATCGGTGTTGCGGCCAGCAGCTTGACCTCCGTTTTAGCTTGCGGGGTCAGGGCTTTAAAGGTAATCGTGGCTAAACTGTTTTCACCGGCAACACCTTCGGTGCCTGCGCGCACCACGCCGACAAAAATTTTCCCCGCTTCAATATCGACGGAATTCGGAAAGCTGGTCTGAACGCCATTTTGTTTAAAGAATTCCCCTTCAACCACCTCAACCACTTTCAACGCAGCAGGGTTATAGCCCAGCTGGAAGGGCAAGCTACGCAAGCCGCCATCCGCCTTCAGCATTAACGTAACCTGAAACTGTTCGCCCTCCTTAACCTGTTTAGGCCCCTGCCAAGCCAAACTAATGGCTGTCGGGGATTCGGTAGGATTGACCTCTGGCGCTTCAGCCTTGTTCTCTTTGACCGCTGGGGCTTGCGTACTCGAAACAGGATCGGATTGCGTACTCGGCTTGCCTGCATTGGCCGCCGGGCTCGGCATTTTTGTACGCGGCAACGCAAGAGGTGACGCTCTCAGGATAGTCTCGCTGCCGGACCAGAATTCCGAAGCGCGTGCATCCGGACGTTTCAAACTTCTGACCAGGTGCGGGGTAATCGACAAGACGATTTCGGTCTTCTGTTTATCGGTCTGCCGCGTAGAAAACAGTCGGCCCAGTAGTGGCAAATCACCTAATCCGGGCACCTTGCTGGCCGTGGCCCGGTCATTGTCATTGATCAGACCCGCCAATACCTGTGTTTCACCATCTTTGAGACGTAATACGGTCGATGCCGTCCGCGAGCCAATCTGATACGCCATGGTGCCATTCTTGCTGGTGACCTGATTGGCGATGGAGCTCACTTCCATCGACACCTTGATCGCCACCTCATCATGTAAATAGATGGTGGGTTGCACGTCCAGTTTCAGACCGACATCGACATATTGCACGCTATCCGATACAAACCCGGTGGCGGTGGAGGTGGTGGTGATGACCGGCACCCGGTCACCGATCATGATTTTAGCCTGCTCGCGATTGCGGGTACGGATACGCGGATTCGCCAGTAAATTAATGTCTGAGTCATCGTTCTGCGCATTAATAATCAGGTTATTGACCCCTGCACTGAGGCGGCTGGAATTCAAATTCTTCAGATCAGTCAATGTCACCGCGCCGCCCGCACCGGCAAGCGGGGCCAGTGTCAGTTGATTCGGATATTTGACGCCCAGATTCAATAACCGGGAGCGCGTCACTTCCAGCACCTCCACTTCCAGCATCACCTCGGGTTCGGCCAGATCCTGCATGACAATCAGTTTTTCTGCCAGACGGATAGTGTCCGGCGTGTCACGCATGATCATCATGTTCAATTTTTCGTCGATAAATATTTCTCGCGTCTTGAGCAGCATTTTGACCATATTCATGGTCTGCTTCACATCGGCGTTTTCGATATAAAAGCTTTTGACCATCAACTCCTGATACTCGCGCATTTTGTCAGGGGTGTTCGGATAGATCAGCACCGTGTTGGCATCCACCACCTTTTTGGCAAGCTGGCTGGTGGAGAGCAACAAATCGACCACGTTGTCCAAGGAGCCGCGTTTCACAAATATGGTGGTGGTTAAATCCGCACGCACATCCTTGTCGAGAATAAAATTGATGCCGCTGGTGTGCGAGAGCAGCTCGAAGACCATTTTAAGATTGGCATCCCGAAATTCCAGCGTGATCGGTTTTTTATACAGCGATTTGAGCGACGGCACGGTGAGGGCTTCGCCGGTTTGCTGTTCTTCAATCGCCCGTTTGAGTGCCAGCACCTCTTTGTTGATCGGGTTTTCGATCAGGGCGGGCTGAAGTTTGACCAAAGCCTCTTCAAACTCATTATTCTTGTATAACGTGCGCGCCTCATCGAGCGCCACCTGATGACGATGATCTTTGATCAGCTCATCTAATCCGCTGGCGGCACGTTTGCTATCCGGCGCAATCGTCAGCACGCGCTGATACAATTGATGCGCGGACTCCAGATGTCCGGCAGTTCTCTCATTGGCAGCCAAATTGAGCAGTCGATTGACGGCTTCCTCCCGCTTATTGATGAATTGTGTCTTGTAGTGAAAATTGGCGGGATCGGCTTTAGCGGCCTGCTGTAACTTGGCAACGCCTTCTTCGTACTGACCATCGTTCACTTGTTTTAAACCTTCACGACTCAACCGCTCGGCGGTGCAACCGGACAGGGCCAAGGCGATCAAAACGGGCAGTGCCGCGTAACGGGGTAACAAAGCGAGTTTAATCATTGAGGGGATATTTCCGCATCTGTGCTCGAGCCTGTTTCAGGCACAAAATCACCCGGTGTTGAATTTTGCGGTGCGAGATTTTGTGATTCGGGAACCGGGTGCATTTTAGCTGCGGCCACTCGATTGGCCTTTAAGGTTTGTTTGATATTCATAGGCAGAAATGTCATCACTAAATGGTTCGAGGCAACTTTATCCAAACGATAAGTCCCGTTCAGGATGTCGCCCTGACTGACGGAATAGGCGCGTTGGCCTTGCGATAAATATACAATCAACTTGCCGCCTTCTTCCTGCATCCGCCCCATATAGTGAAACGGTAACGGCGGGGCGGTCGGTACTGGCGGCGCCTCTTGCTGGACAGGCGCTGGCGGCGGCGCAGGAGGCGGAACGTACCAGGATTTACCGGCAAATGGATCGTGTTCGGGCTCACTGACTTCCGCACGTGCCAGTTTCTCCAGTTTTAACTTGGGTAAGCTGTAGGGCTTTTCTGCCACGTCGCCACGGTACAAAGTTTTATTAACCGCCGGAGGAATCGTCTCACTGGCCGGCTCATCTTCGCGCACCAAGGCCGCTGCCGCCAGCGAACCCGTCAGCATCAGCGCCATAAAAATGGGGCCGCGTTTAAACCTCACGGGTTAGTTCTCATTCAAAAATACCGTCATCTTGACTTGAGCATCCAACACCGTATCACTGGCCTTTTGTCGTTGAAACTCAACACTGTCAATTGACGCATAACGCATGTCAGTCAAAATTTGCGACAAAAATTTACGCATGTGCAAGTAATCCCCTTTGATCGGCAACACAATTTGGTAACGAGCCAGTTTGTCAGGGCCATTTCGCAGCAGGTGATATTCGCCTTGTTCCAGGGTTACGCCTTGCACGACGGCGGCTTCGTGTAATGCCTCCAATACATCAGGGGCTGCTTTGACGTTGAGGAAGGTTTGGTGAAAAGCAGTTAGTTGTTTTTCGGGTAATTGTGAAATCGAATCGACATTAAGTCGAGAGTGCGTTTTACTCTCGGCAAGCTCTGATCTCAGTGACTGAACATTGGTCAGCAATGGAGCTTGGTTGCTGGCATAAAATATCGCACTGCATACCAACGTACCGAGTCCCACTATACCAGTAAGACCTAATTTCTTGAGCGCTCGGAGGCTATTCCAAAAAATAATTCCATTTTTTTTCATAATAAATAGAACAAATTACTTGCACTCCGCATCATAGCCAACATACATGCCATGATAATTCACAGTGTGTCCATCTATAATTTGATATCCAGATTCGCACAGTTTATGACCTTTAGTTCTTTCCTCAAATAATATCCGCATATCTAATAGTTTCAAAAACTCATCTCCGCTCGGCGCTTGTAATTTCTCAGCGTCACTCGGCCTTAAAGAAATATAAAATCCAGATTTCCAATTTAGCCGGTTGCCACCGGAATATGGGCTAATAACAATTAATCCTTGCTCTTTAAATTGTTCATTAACTCGCCAAGAAAACGTGGGGTCAAAGCAGGCGGTACAAACAACCATGCATAACACAGCTGGCAGATAAGAATGTAGTTGCATGACTATTTTCCTTGTAATGGCAGAGAAGCGCATCCTTTCCAGATCAGACCCCAGCCTTTGTACAACCAAAATTCGCTCTAGGCCTAAATTCAACTAAGTACAATAAAAATCAGCAACCCAAATTCCATACTCTCCTATGAATGGACGCTTACTACTCATTCGATAACCCTGCTGGCAAATTTTATGAGCAATTAACGCCTCCTTCTGATTTATTCGTTCGTTTAGCAGCTTCGTAAACTCAATACCCGTTGGTGCCCCCATTCTCTGAGCTTCTTCAGGCATCATGTAAACACTAAAAACCAATCCGCCATCGATATGCAAAGAAGTTTCTTCAACAACTATAATTTCCTTCAGAACTCTCTGCTTTAAATTCATTTTGTAACCCATATACCCAGGGTCAAAACAAGCAGAACAAGCTACGGACACTAGCACATAACATAAAAATCTGCGCATAACATCATTTTCCTGACAACGGCGGCTGCCATAAAGCTTTAGAGGTAAATTGAGCTGCCGGCAACATTCCGGCAAAACTAACAACATCGACCAAACCATTTCCAAAATATCCGTAATTTCGAACCGAGGTGCCATCACCATAAAGCGTAGGGCCTCCATTTTTCCATAGAACACTTAACGCATTATTCATATAGTCGTGCGTCTTAGAAATCATGTTTGCAAACACCCCCGAAACTGGCGTTGTTCCTAGTGCAATATTAACACCAAGAAATTTGTAGTTTGTCCACGTATCTGGGTTAGAAGATGTTCCCCCAGTTTCCGGTCCCATAAGCCATGGAAACCAAGAATCACATTGCCCACCCGAACCCTTAGCTCCACACCCTCTACCACCAAATGTCCAGATACTCCCATTAGCATCCGTATGAGCATCACTTCCCCAATATGTTGAGGCCAATTTATCCGTTTCCGTTTTCATATACTGAAACGCCTCGCTACGGAAAGCGCCCATTAAGCCGTATCGCAAACCAATCGTAAAATCACCACCGAACATTTGTGCACTGACACCACTGCCGATTCCTTGCCCGGCAATTCTTCCCGCCATGCCAAATTCGGCTCCACCAAAACCACCCAATCCAGCCGTTAAACCGCCTGCAATCGCTGATTTAAACGCATAATCAAGATTGCCACCACTCATTAACATACCACCTGTAAATCCTGCTGTTGCAGCTCCTACAATTGATGCCGTCAATGAGGCTGTTGCAAACTGGGCTCCAGTCATCGCCATCGCTCCGCCTGCAGCTGAGACCGCGCTACCCATATATGCACTAGATGCCAAACCACCGGTGTAATAAGATACTGCGGCAATAACAACTGGTTTTACAAAATTATCTCTAAAACTTGTCCACCACGAGAATCCGCTCGGGTCGGTTCCGCTCAGCGGGTTATTCCAGCCGTATGTGTAGCGGTTATACGACTGTAAATTCCCCGGAGACTGTATGGTCGGATCAGCACTGACAAACCTCGCCATGACGGGATCATACAGCCGGCCGTTCATGTGGATCAACTCAAAGTCATCCAGCATCTCGTGCCCGGTAAAGCCGTGCACCATGTCCGGGTTGTTGAGCAGGCCGCCGGCATCCACAAAACCATTCGGATAACGCCGTTTGCCCCAGATGTCGTAGGACATGCGCTGCGTAACGGTGCCGGTCGCATCGGTGATCGCCACCATCGAACCCAGGTTGTCACGGCTGTAATACTCCGTCGCCGTGCTGGCCTGCGTCACGCCGTCCGTGGCCGTGGTGGTGATGTATTTGCCGAACATCTGGCCGCCGGCATACAGGTAGTGCTCGTATTCGATGGCGCCCGTGGCCACGCCATTCGCGGCGATGTATTTTTTCTCGAAATGCAGCCCGGTGTCGTAGCGCGGACTCAACGTAATCACGGTGGAACCGTCCGATTGCTGTTCCTTGGTGCGCTCATGTTCCGGGTTGTACAAGAAAGACGCCGTCTTGAGCCCTGTCCGTGTCTGGTTACTGATGCCGGCGGGCATGTTGAACGAGTTCCAGGTCACGGTGCGCGCAGCACCGCTAACCATATTGCCGTTCGCATCATAGCTAAACGTCGGATTGGTCGAACCGTTCACCAGCTTGCCGCTGATGGAGGTGAATTATTAAAGAGCGGTGTTGCTGGAATCAATAAATTGCGGCGATTCCCTGTTGCGCGAAACAATCAATACAACATATTGATTGTTAACACATATTTAATCCGTCTTCGACGAGCATTGACGGACAAAGCTATAAAGTAAAGGCCTGACCCCGTACACTCTTGGTCATCCGAAAAAAATTAAGTGAGCTTCTCTCTGCAGGCTTGGTTCGTGTTATTATTTTACTATTTAATTCATATAGTTACGGCTTAAGTCAGTACCATTCTGGCCTAACCCCTCGCGTTCCCTATCTAGCCGTATTATCTGTACGAAGGAACAGATATTTTGCAATCAGTAGCGTCGTTATAACTCCACACATAAAAGCATAACTCGCAATTAGGCGCGGTAGTGTTTGAGCAAACAACAACCAACTCAAAGACCAGCACGCAACATAGAGCCAGCACGCAAGAAATAGGAAGACTCTCCAGCCTCGCCCCACAGCTCGATGGCGTTCTGAATTCTCCCTAGCAGCTGCTAACAGAAAAAAATAACGAGGGTTCGTCACAAAATAAATGAACGCGGGTAAAACAAAAATTGCACTCACAATCGAAAAGAGATAGAGCGCAACTCCCGCTGACTCGCGTCTATATCCATCCAGAATTATTGCGGCTATAAAAGCACCATGAGCTACCAAACCCTGCAGAAATTCAAATCTTCGACTCATTTTTTCAACTTACTTTGTACCGGAAACTGCTTCCGAAATTATTGATCCGACATATAGTCCACCATGCCAAGCCACCGTTACCGCTAGCGCATTTACGGCAGTTGTCGCCCCAACTCTTACAATATCTGGCTTTGAAACAGTTCGAAAAAGCGAGAACGACGTATTCTTATATTCGCTCGCAAGTTTTACACCTTCTTGAAGCGCCGTTTGTCCTCCGTAGCTATTTGCGGCCAATCCTCCACCAGCAGCAGTAGCCAATCCTTCCGGACTATTGACCGGCCATGGGAGTGCGCCATCAATCGTCGAGTCAATAGTCTTGGATGTACTGCTGTATCTCTCGTTAACTCTATCCCAGAACGAACAACCACCTACATGCGCACACTTATTAAAGAGGTATCCAAACGCGCCAGTCATTGCACCATTGGCAAACTTTCCTCCACCCAGCACGGATGCAGTTCCGCCAAGGACGGCATGTTTAAACGTTTGACCACTAGTCTCCCAATCATTCCCGAATTTCGGCCCGGCAAACTCTGCAAATCCGGCTGACAACGCACCGTTTTCACAGCTTCCTCCCGTTGCCGAAGCGCCCGCGCACCCGGCAACTGCATGTGTCATGGCACGTCCAAAGCTTCCATTTCCCCACTTCATGGTGTCGGAGAACGAACCAGCCCCATAGAACAACCCCGCTGACAATGCACCGCCCACGACGCCATTCCAACCAGAAGAAATCCCTCCAACTAGCCCGCCTGTTGCGACGGTGTTAAAAAATCCAACTGGTGCTATCCATCCACCAACAGCAATCCCGATAATTCCTCGCGCAGTTTTGGTATCGATGACGCCCGCCGCACGTCCGACCACTGCACCAACAATTGCAAAAATGCACCACGGACACTGCCCGCTCGCATCGGTGTAACCCAACGGGTTATTGAAAACGTAACTATAACGGTTGTAACTTTGCAGATCACCGGCATCAGGGATTATAAAGTCCGCACTGACAAACCTCGCCATGACCGGATCATACAGCCGCCCGTTCATGTGGATCAACTCAA
Source organism: Gallionella sp. (assembly GCA_041660905.1). Classification (GTDB taxonomy): domain Bacteria; phylum Pseudomonadota; class Gammaproteobacteria; order Burkholderiales; family Gallionellaceae; genus Gallionella. The sequence continues at coordinate 102,688 of JBAZVL010000005.1, read as the reverse complement.
AGTCATCCAGCATCTCGTGCCCGGTAAAGCCGTGCACCATGTCCGGGTTGTTGAGCAGGCCGCCGGCATCCACAAAACCGTTCGGATAACGACGTTTGCCCCAGATGTCGTAGGACATGCGCTGCGTGACGGTGCCGGTCGCATCGGTGATCGCCACCATCGAACCCAGGTTGTCACGGCTGTAATACTCCGTCGCCGTGCTGGCCTGCGTCACGCCGTCTGTTGCCGTAGTGGTGATGTATTTGCCGAACATCTGGCCGCCGGCATACAGGTAGTGCTCGTATTCGATGGCGCCCGTGGCCACGCCATTCGCGGCGATGTATTTTTTCTCGAAATGCAGCCCGGTGTCGTAGCGCGGACTCAACGTCATCACGGTGGAACCGTCCGATTGCTGTTCCTTGGTACGCTCATGTTCCGGGTTGTACAAGAAGGCCGCCGTCTTGAGCCCTGTCCGCGTTTGGTTAATGATGCCGGCGGGCATGTTGAACGAGTTCCAGGTCACGGTACGCGCAGCACCGCTGACCATGTTGCCGTTGGCATCATAACTAAAAGTCGGATTGGTCGAGCCGTTCACCAGCTTGCCGCTGATTTGCGTGACCGCGTGCGGACGAATGCTGCCCGCTCCGCTGGCGTTGTATGTGTAGGCGCCGACATCCGCCTTGTTGGTGATATTGCCGATGGCGTCATAGGTGTAATGACTGACGCTGTTGACCGCGCCGCTCAGCGCCGCTGCATCGCTGATCCGGTTGAGCGCATCATAGGTAAACGTCTCCCAGAGATTCTTGATTAAATCCGTGCGGGTACTGACATTGCCCAGGCGGTCATAGGTATAACCCATGTTTTGCACAGCACCTGCGCCAGTGAGCTGCATGACAACCCGGCCGGTCGCCGGATCAAACATTTGCTGCGTGGTCACCCCGTTACCGTAGGTCTGTAAGGTCAGGTGACCTTGTGTGTCAACGGTATTGGCGGTCCAGTAGGCTTTGCCCGGGCTGACGGCATCGACCACCTGACTCAAATAGCCAGCCGCATTGTAAACATTGCTCACGGCGAATCCTGTCGGATAGGTTTGCGTGAGTACACGGCCGGCGCTGTCATAACTGGTGCGGGTCACAAAGGGTTGAGCCGGATTGTCGATGATGGTGCTGGTACTGGCGAGCCGGCCCAACGCGTCGTAACTGTGTGTGCGGCTGTAGCCATTGTCGGATACGGCTGTCGTCAACTTGCCGATACCTTTGCTGGCGGTATCATAAGTCCACGTGGAATTAAGGTCAGGCTCGGCGCGATGCACCATCCGACCCAGTTTGTCATATTGCATCGTGACCGTCTGCGTCTTGGCATCCACCTGACGAATGAGTTCGCCCAGCGCGTTATAGGCATAAGTCCAGGCACCCATATCCGGGTCATTCATCGCCACTTTGCGGCCACGCGCATCGTAAGTCAGCGCCGTGACATTACCCAAGGCATCCGTAGTCGATGTGAGGTTGCCGAACGGGTCGTAGTGATAGGTAACGGGTTGGTTCTGTGCATCGATCACACTGACCGTCTGCCCTTGCGAATTTTTAACCGTCGTCTTGGTTTGAGCCAGGCTGTTGGTCACCGTGGTTGTCAACCCTGCGTAGGCGATGGTGCTGATGCTGCCGTTTGCCGCAATCTGGCTGATCGGACGCCCTAACAGGTCGTAATTGACGCTGGCATATTTGGCCGTCGCAGCATTGCCAAGTACAAAAGGCAGAAAACTTTTACTGACGCGCCCCTGGCTGTCGTAATCAACGCGCCCCTCATCTATCCATTGCGTGTTGGTGAAGTCGATATGAACCGTGCTTAGTTTACGGTTGAGATGATCAAAATAAGTACGCTGATAACGGCCATCGCCCGTGCTCAAGCTTGCAACACAGTAATTACTGTAAAGCAGATCCGCATTCACCAAATCGCAAGGTTTAATATACAGCCACGAAGTGGTTGTGCCGTCCGCTCGGGTTTCCCGTGTTTTACGACCCAGCCCATCATATGTCCAGTTGGTGGTCAGGCCGTTTGGGCCAGTCAGGCTGGAAATTGCCCCAAAACGTACATCAAAGGCGCGGCTTTCGCTGTGACCTAACGCGTTGGTCGTCGTAACAGCAAACTGTCCTTTTGCATCGTAACTACTGCTGGTGGTTCGTGCGGAAATGATGCCATCACTACCGGCGGCAGGCGCAGCGGCTTCGCCGGCACTGCCGTTGCAGTTGCGTGTGGTGACCTGTGTCTTGTTGCCGAACGCATCGTAACTGTATTCGGTCACCAGGCACAGTTGCGAATTGCCCGGCTCAATCACTTCCTTGGTCAGCAGGCCGGTCTCCTTATCGTAAGTAAAGCTGGAGCTACGTGTGGCTGTTGTTGCAGCATATGCCTGCGGAATTGCCAGATTAAAACCCAGCATGAGTGCCGTAAAGGCTAAGGGTAAGCGCTGAATCATGAGATGAGATTCCTAGTCGTCTAAGGTTTAGTGCTACTGACAGTGGCGCTGGTTAAACGGCCCAAGTACCATCTCAGCAAATCCGGTTCCTGATAGGTATTGGTCGTCGTTTTACTGTAACCGTCTGGTGTAGATACGGTGATCGCCGTCGGATTGCCATATCCGTCATACACCGTGTTCGTAGTGACCGTGCTGATCAAACCGCCGCTCAGCTCGTAGCTGGACTCCACACTTTGCGTCAGCTGCGGGGCGTGATACTGTGCACTCCACGCTGCATTGCCGGACGACGTCCAGGTATTGGAAACATTGTTGAGCACGACACCCGTTGCAGTCCGTTTCTCCGCAGTCAGCGGCAACCCATGATATGGGTAGTCCTGATGGTAAGTGGTCGTGCTGATGATCCCCGTTTTTACATCAGTATTGGCCGTCTCTCTGAAGCCCAGAAATCCACCACCGGTCAGGTGGCTTTTAGCGCCGACATAGTTGTAGGTGCTGCTGTAGGTGCCGCCGATACCATTACTAGATGAAACCGAAGACACGACATACATCGGAGCTTGGATATCCGTTGCCGGGTAGATACCTGTGGAATCTTTGGTATACACAGTGCCATCGGTTAGAGGTTTGTAAGTTATGGTAGTGGTCGCGCCAAGTCCGTTTGTGACGCTGCTCAACTGATCAACAATCGGTGCTGCTGTTGTATATAGTGCGTTGTCAGTATAGTTATCTCCCCCACGTAAAATATCAGCTCTTCCGTCACCATTAAAATCGCCCAACTGGAATCCGATCGTGTTGTTGCTGATTCTAAGGTAGGTATTATTCAAATTGAATGCCGCCGATTGTGTGAAGCTACCATCGCCGTTTGACAAAAATGCCGCATTGCTCTGATACGCATCCCACCAGCGTAAAATATCTGTCTTGCCGTCACTGTTAAAGTCACCAAGAGCAACCCCAACAGTACCGTTGCTGTGCCCAAGGGTGGTATTGTTTAAATTGAATGACGCCAACTGTGTAAAACTGCCGTCGCCATTTGACAGAAATAACGCATTACTCTGGTAGGTATCCCACCAGCGTAAAATATCTGTCTTGCCGTCACCGTTAAAGTCACCAAGAGCAACCCCGACAGTACGGTTACTATGCCCAAGATAGGTATTATTTAAATTGAATGATGCCGATTGTGTAAAACTGCCGTCGCCATTTGACAGAAATACCGCATTACTCTGGTAGGCATCCCACCAGCGTAAAATATCTGTCTTGCCGTCACCGTTAAAGTCACCAAGAGCAACCCCAACAGTACGGTTACTGTGCCCAAGATAGGTATTATTTAAATTGAATGACGCCGATTGTGTAAAACTGCCGTCGCCATTTGACAGAAACACTGCATTACCTGCAGTGGCGTCACTCCACTTCAAAATATCAGTTCGTCCATCACCATTAAAATCGCCAAGCTGGATACCGATGGTGCTACTATATAGCTGTGCGCTAGCATCTACACTTGGGTTGCAAATACTACCTGACAAAGTGTAATTGGAAGGGCAGGAATAACTATAAGCATCAGGACAAAAAAATGCATTAGCCTTACCAAGCTGCAAAAACTTACCTGTCACACCAGCGGGTGGTTTATATGGGTTATTTAGTGGCGCATGTAAAACACCGCCAACAACAGTAACTAGATTAGTAGTTTCTCTAAGCTGCACAGCACCTACATACGTTGTGCCAGCCATGCAATTATAATTTCTCGTATAAGGCACAAGAACCCAGTTAGCTGTGCCGATCTTAGTTACAGAAACAGGCATAGCTAATCGCGAATCAACTAAATTAAAATTACCCGCTTGATTAAATCCTCCATTATCACTCGACAAATACAGTGCATTATTCGCCGAAGATGTACCGAATCGCAGGATATCAGATTTACCATCGCCATCGAAATCGCTTAACTGAAACCCTATTGTGTTACTCAATTGCAGATTCACACCTGTTAAATTGAAGCTAGACGCTTGATTAAACCCTCCTGCACCGTCAGACAAAAATACAGCATTATTAGTAGCCAAATTACCCCAACGGAGAATGTCGGTTTTACCATCCGCATTGAAGTCACCTAATTGGAATCCAATGGTGTTATTGCTAAGCTGCAGGGGTATCGCACCCACTCCGGCCGTGGATTTAAATGCAGCACTTTGCGCACTATCACTTTGATTTAACGTCGTTGCGGACAAACACGATGCTCCACTCCCCTCGCATTCCTGTACTTGGGTAATGCGAGAACGCTGCGTGGCTGCACTCACGTCATAAGTTAGACGGTAATCTTTAACGATAGCATTGCTTCCATCGACTTGTGCATAAGTCTGCACATTGGTCAGTCGTCGTGTATTTTTAAGGAGTGATCCACCGTCATACATCGGTGTAATATCCGGCCTTGTTGCATATATAAACTGCACAGAGTTATAAGGTAGAAGCCCGGTTGTCATGTTGCCGGTGTAGTCAATTCGCTGAGGATAATATTCCCCGTTTACATTAGCCTCAACGTAGCTAACAGTGAGATAGTTACCTTTTGTATCACTAATTTTGTTAACCGCCCACACTCGGATAGCAACTTTACCCTGGGCTTCGATAGTAGAATCAACCGTATTGCCTAATTCAATAGATTGTCCACTCTTGGTCCACACTTTGAACCAAGTCGGGCCATAACCGTTGCTCCCGTATGAAACGATCTTACTGAAGCTTTCTCCCTCGGTACGATACTCGGTACCATTCGCACCGTAAGCACCGGCAATCGCGACCAGACGCTGACCATCAAGACAAAAGCTGTCTGTCGCGGTGTAATTGACACCAGATTTAACACCATCCTGGATGAGAGTCTTGGGACAGCGAGTAATCGCAGACAGTCCGGAAAGGCTCCATCCCATGCCCATCAGGCCATTACCGCCCTGACTGTTGTAATTAAGCGCCAAACTTGGGGCCATGCCGGCGGTGCCGGGCGGTACAGAGATAGGTATGGTATAGCTGGCAGCACCAGAAGGCGTGACATCAAACTGCCCAGGCGTAAAAAAAGCGGCCTGCGCCGTTGATGTCATCAATAAAATGGCTGCTGTTAGCGCGGCGGTCGTGAAAGCCGCCGGTGTACCGAGGCGAGAAAGTGATCTGGCAGCAATACCGATTACTGATTGAATAGAATACACACCGATAAAATTTTGAGTCACAATTTTTTCCTCTATGGCCGAAAGACCATTGAATTTTTCTTGCAAGCCAACCGTCTTTTCATCGGCTGACTGATCATGTTTGAAATTAATAGCGTTATGGTAGCGTTGCGGCTACACCAGTTTGTGCTGACAACACAGGGCTGCAGTAAAATCAGAAGCCGCCACAGGATCTTGAATCGGCATCATAATGAAAATACTGGAGCCGGCCATACAGGATCCGAAGGAAAAACAATCGTGGGTTAAACTGGCACATCATTGCTAGCCTTCGAGGACAAACTGATGAGCAACGGGAATGACAACAATATGACACCCAATATGCTGCTCGAAGTACGTTGAAATTGATGTGCTTCGGTCATACTTATATTATTTTGAAACATATAAAACTCCGACAAATGAATATTGATACCCATTAATGCTGCGCTGACATCAGTCCGAGCAATTAAATATTGATATCTTTTCAATTCAATTGAAAAGATATATCGCTCAATGAAAAATAAGCACCCACCGGCGCTTTAACTTGAGCTAATGTTACTTGGAATATTATTGGTTGTAACCTACGAATATTAGTAGGTTGGAGGTGCTGAAATTGATTAATTAGAGTAAGTGGGAGAAAAATTACTAAACAACCACCGGCTAAAGCCGGTGGGTTTGAAATACGGACTGAAAGTCCTGATACGCATCGCCTAAACGATGCGTCCTAATCCGGTTCCATTTGAAAGTTATCGTTTTCTCTTGGCTCAAAGTGATTCTCCAAATACTGCTCAATCATTTCTTTCGTCACTTGACCTACTGTGGCACAGAAATAGCCTCTCGCCCAAAAATGCCTGCCCCAATATCGCTTTTTCAAGTGCGAATACTCTTCGAATAGTTTGCTCGATGTTCGTCCCTTAATGCGCCTCATAATCTCGCTTGGCGCGATCGTCGGCGGGCAACTGACCAGAATATGCACATGATCCTTGCTCACCACACCGCTTACTATCCGAATTTCAAACGCTTCACAGGTTTCTCTAACCAGTGCTCGCACTCGATCCGCAACCTCTCCTGTCAGCACTTTGTACCGATATTTCGTTACCCACACAAAGTGATACTCAATTTGAAATACTGTATGGCTTCCGTACCTGTAGTCCATGTCCGCCTCCGTTCAGAAAGCGCATTATCGCAGCTAAAGCTAACCGGCTAAAGCCGGTGGTTTTAACCTTGTGGTGGAAAATAAAATTTTCCTATGAAATTCTCAATGTGGCTATTTTCGATCAAAAATCCAGGCGCAAGCTAAAACAAACCTGATGGGCTTTTGAGGATCGGTTTGATCAATGTGATGACTAACCAAATGAGCATCAGAGAAGAATTTATCTTTAGAAAGTTCCCGTACATAGGAAAGCATAGCTGACCAATCGCGCGCTTCAGCATTTATATAGATCGTGCCCGCTTTTATATCAGGCTGGATAGAGAGCAGAACAACATCGTCATTATCACTTAATTCCAATGCTTTAAAGAGTTCGTTCCAAGGAAAAGCAAGCTGCTCAATAACTTCCGCAGCACGCTGGAGTCGTGGTGCCAGATCCTTTGCGTCATCAGTACCCAAAGACGCCCTGTGTTTTGCATGATGTTGTGCCAATGTAGCTTGGACTTTCTCCTGCTCAGCTTTGAGCATATTATGATGAATAAATAAGCCGATTACAGCAGTAGTACCAATTGCTAATAATATCCAACCTATCATAATGTGGCGGAATTTACGTCTCGAATAGAAATTAAGATCAATACGCCTCATATCAATTCCACGAAAATACCATATCAAAAGGATTGTGCTCTTCTGTCCTGTTCGGATTTTGCAACAGATGGATGGTTACACCATCGATATCAGGCAATTTAATGTTAGGTTGGTCAATAATATGCAAATAGACTGGAACGTTTTCCATAGCTAGTCCAGAAGTTAATACTTCGCGCAATAACACAGTTGAAAATTGTGGGTCCAGCACACTATTTAATGTGAAACGACGAATACTAGCTAAATTTGAATTGTTAAACGTCACAAGCATCATAAGATCACGCTCGACGAGTGCAAAAAAACAGCCAGAATTGGGTATTTGACGATGAAACCGGTTGAATACCGATACAAAATACGGTGTAATTGCACTTAAACGCATTGAGCTAATTTTTAGTATCTCGACAATTCCATTCAAAAAATCTAAATCGATTGCAGCAATTAATCGTGATTCACCGTCTATACCCTCCTCTATTGCAAATTCCCATTGTTTAGCGGGTGAACCATAAATTTCTTCAAATAGAATTTTCGCCATTGTCTGAGCCTCATCACGACTACTGATCTCTGTCGAATCATGTATAAGCGAGTAGCGCACAAAATGATTAGATAGAGTGATCGTGACATCTGCCTCTTTCACCTCAGAACTGGCGAGCCAATATTCAAAAGTAGAAAGTGCAGATTGCCAATTTGGAGCATCTGGCTGGGGCAGACAAGGGATCTCATTTTGAAGCACGATAGTACGGCGAATCCCCTTCCCTAACCCACGAAGGATCACCCGATCAGGGTAAATCACAACATATAACTGCTTACGAAACAAAGGTAACACGGTTTATTTCCTGTAAAGAAGTTTCGCCATTACGCACCATATCCATCGCCACTTCGCGTAAAAAGCGTGTGCCGTTTTGTCGGGCGGCATCCTTGATACGGCGGATCGGCTCACGAGCCACAATCATTTCTCGAATTTCGTCATTGAGTTGCAATATCTCTGCAATGGCTTTGCGGCCCTTGTAACCGGTCCCACGGCAGTGTCCACAACCGCTACCGTGTACAAAGCGAATATGTTCAGCCTCTTCAGGTGTAATTGCGGAAGTGCGTAATAATTTACTGTCCGGTTTGAATTCGATACAACACTGCGTGCAGACAACTCGCATCAAACGTTGCGCAATAATTCCGTTCAGGGCCGAAACAAAACTATAAGTATCGACGCCCATATTCAAGAATCGACCTAGCACATCAAATACGTTATTGGCATGAACCGTGGTAAACACGAGATGACCGGTTAATGCTGATTGCACTGCAATCTGTGCAGTTTCTTCGTCCCGAATTTCACCAATCAAAATTTTGTCTGGGTCGTGACGCAGGATGGTGCGAAGCCCGCGTGCAAAAGTAAGCCCCTTTTTTTCATTGACTGGAATTTGCAAAACGCCAGGCAATTGATATTCAACGGGATCTTCGATCGTAATAATTTTGTCCTGCCCATTATTAATCTCTGAAATCGCAGCATACAAAGTAGTGGTTTTACCGCTGCCGGTCGGTCCTGTTACGAGCACCATTCCGTAAGGTTCATTGGATAGCTGACGCATTACCTCCAGTGATCCCGAGTCAAATCCCAGATTATCAAGGCGCAACCCCTTCGCCTGATCGGTCAAGGTTTGCTTATCCAAAATTCGTAAAACGGCATCTTCGCCTAAAATACTTGGCATGATGGAGACGCGAATATCAATCTCACGCCCTTTAACCACTATTTTAAAACGGCCGTCTTGCGGTGTTCGCTTTTCTCCAATATCGAGTTCGGCCAACACTTTAATGCGTGATATTACTTGTTCTGCAGTCTCAATCCCAGTTGCAGAACCAACGGTGCTAAGCACGCCATCGATACGATATTTGATAGCTAAACCATTGGCATAACTCTCTAGATGGATGTCACTGGCCTCACTTTTAAGGGCATCGTATAACGTCGAGTTGACTAGTTTGACAATTTTACTGGTATCTTCAGAAATTGATTTGAGCGATAGCCCCACTTCATTCTGATTAGTGTCAGTCATATCACTACTCCGACTCAGCACTTGATCCATGGCATGCAGCGCTTCTTCCTGCAAAGCCAGATAAGCAGTGATATCAGATTCAGATGCTAAGAACAAAGCATAAGGCGCAGCGATAAATTCCTGGAGCCAGGCAAATAGTGACTTATCAAATGGATCAGCAAACACTACAGCTAACTCTCCTTGCTTATCACGCACCAATACTGCACCTCGCCGCATTGCATCGGCAAAGACCAAAATATCAAATACAGGGACGCATTCACGAAGCCCCGCCATCTCCATAACTGGGTAATAAAGGATTTTTCCCAATTGGCCAACGAAAACGGATGGTGATTCTGCGCATTGCTGTCGCAAAAGATCCATCATTCGCCGTCCCGTTGTAACACTCTCCAATTGGCACTGCGTAATGATTTTCGCAGAAATTAATGAGGGTACTATTTTATTCATATATAAAAATTACTGTATGTTACCAGCGAGCTCGAATACTGGCATATACATCAGCAATACGATTCCGCCAATAATGAACCCTATAAAAATCATTAAGATAGGCTCAAATAATCGGGTGAACCATTCAACTGACCGTGCCGTTTCTTCATCGCAAAAATCGGCAATCTTCTCCATCATCTCCCCTAAGTTTCCGGAACGCTCACCTACTCTAAGCATGCGATAGGCCACTTCAGTGGTTAGATGGCAATTCTCCATTGATTCAGAAACAGGCTGACCTTCGCTAATTCCTTGCCTGGCGGCATATAGATTGGCACGCATGGTCGGTTGTGACAATACTCCGGCAATCATATCAAGAGCTGTTACAAGTGGAATACCACCATTGAGCAACATACCCAATGTGCGGTACAGGCGTGCCAGTTGGTATAAATGTAATCTTTCACCAAACATAGGTATTTGCCAAATCGTGCGTTGCAACCAATCGCGGACGTTACTGAGAGTAAGTACATAGCCTAAACCGGCTATCAGCAGTACAAGTGCAGTGGATATAGTGCCACTATATGCTTCAAATAATTGCCCCCATTTCATCAGTGCCCGTGACAGCAAAGGAAGATCATTCCCCATATCTTCATAAACTTTGCTAAATCTTGGGACAACATAAACCATCAGAAATATGATAACTAGCAATCCAACCAGAATCAGTAAAACTGGGTAAATTGAGGCGCTTATAATTTTCTTTCGTACTGAATCTAGTTGGTTATGGTAAACGAGATATCGACTCAAGGCCTGCTGTAAATCACCGGTACGTTCGCTCGCTTGAATAGTTGAAACATACAATGGAGGAAAAATATCGGTAAATGATTTCATTGCCTGAGACAGCGGCAGACCTTCGCTAAGCAGACGATTTAGTCCAGAATAAACAACTTTAGCTTGAGCACTGCGTTCCTTTTTAGCAAGTGTTTCAAGCGATTCGAGTAAGGGTAAGCCCGCTTCGAGCAGAGAAAATAATTCCTGACTAAATAAAGCTAATGGAAATCGGTAACGACGATGAAAACTTAGCAAAGAAGTCTGTTTTTTGCTAGATATGAGGCGAAATCCTTCTGCCTCGGCACGAACAATAGCTTCATGAAGGCTATCAACATCGTAACGTAGCAAGGAAATTCCTTGCGGAGCCTTATAGACTTTTAGTTCAAAAATCATTTGCACAATTAACTACAAATATTGTTAATTCAATAACATCGCAATTGAGGGGCTAAATATTTTAAAAATTTCGCTCTGTATCGTTGCGTTATTTAACATTAAGGTGTTACTGTCATTGTTAACTATCTAGATGTTGTAAAAAATATAAGTCAATAATGTTAATGGCTTGATTTATAACAATGTATAGATTAAATATCTCATGAATATGTTATAGGAGACGAACCACAATGAATCGTACAAAACATTTGACCCCCCCTAAGGTAATTGTTCTTGCCGGGTTATTTGATCCATGTGGAGATATTGGCACTCAATTGCGATATCTTCTTTTGCCAGTTCCATGGACTCGTGCAGAGTTTGAACAATATGTTTCAATTTTAATAAAATGTGAGTTACAACAAAAGATTAATCTAGAACGGCAATCTAAGATTCCGCCATTGGATCCTGACGATGCAAAATTACTGGCTGCGAATATCGGCATCAGGGCATGGGTTAAAGAATTACCAAAAAAACATAAATTATCCAAAGATAAAATTAATCATCTTTCATTCAATGTTCCTTCTGCAAATTTTGAATGGCAAAATAGCAATCCCAATGATGAGATGATGATTGGAAAATTTAACTTATTCTTGCTCAATCTACTTTAAAATTTTTATTTAGCCATGCATTAATCTTGTTTTCAAAATTAGGATTAATATTTGTTGATTTAGTTAAAAATACAGAATCAAGCGCCATTCCATATGAATCAATCAAGTCTTCTGATTTTGGTTTCTGTTTCCCATTTGCCTTATACCAGGCTCTCCAAAATTTTAAAGGGCTTGTGCGATGAGTCCATAAATCGTCATAGCATTGTACAGAAGCATCAAACCAGCAGCGAAACCAACATATTCTGCTATAAGCCCCGTCATTTTTCTTATGACTTCGATGCGGTGGATAATCCATCAATGTCGCAAAAATATAGGGCAATTGAAACTCTTCAAGAGATGCATACTCCCAAATTCTCTCCTTATTTGCAGCGTTAATTACATCAATGAACTCATCTATAGCCAAACCCTTGACTAAGAAATCAAGCTGAGTAAAGTGATTTTTCCAGTTCAGCATAAAAAGTTGTTTCATTTTTTTAGCAGCCACGATATCTGGGTTGCGCGGAGGCTTTCCAGCATACGGCGCTCCTGATATGGACTTCGTAGGGCAATAGCCTTGATCACGAATATGGGCGAAATGACCAACGGCATTGGGTGATGATGTCGCTACCGTTGTTAAACGCTGAAGGCAAACGGGACATCTTGCTCGCTCGCCTAAGCTAGGCTCGTTACCAAAATTTTGGATATGTTGTTGAACGGTAAGTTTTGAATTGCTATCTGGATGTAAAGCGTTATGCATTGTTTCAAAAAATTTCTATAATCATCAGCGGTCACTAGCTAAATATAGAGTTGATATTTATATCAACTCTATATTTAGCTCCAAAAGGCACCCCTCGAAGCAAAAATCTTTGCATCGGAAGTCGCCCCGCTACTATATGCTTCGCGACTTCGATGCGCACCTAGCAATATTCATAGGTTTTAGATATAAATGACGTTTTGTTACTTTTTATTGTCACTTTGCTTTCTCGTAAGGCGCCTTGCACGACTGCGGCTTCGTGTAACGTTTCCAAAACATCGGGGCTGCTTTGACGTTTAGGAAGGTTTGGTGGAAGGTGGTTAGTTGTTTTTCGGGTGATTGTGAAACTGATTCAGACCCATGATGTGAGTGTGCTCTGCTCTCGGCAAGCTCTGATCTCAAAGACTGAACGTTGGTCAGCAATGGAGGTTGATAGATGGCATAAAATATTGCGCTGCAGATCAACGTACCTATACCTACCATGCCAGCGGAACCGATTTGTTCAAGCGTTCGGCGGGAATACCAGGTAAGTTTATGAAGATGAGGGGCATGCTAAATTAAAGGCTGTTTCAATAGTGAGAGAGAATTGGTAGATTATATTTAACTTATTGATGTAAAATATTATTTACATAATTTCGATATGACTACACCTCCTAAATGAGGGGGCGAACATCTTTTCTTGCCCCCTCGCACTCTGCTTCACTTGGTTTGATTGCAAAAAAACAATCTTTTTGGATCTCCTTTAAGAGAATCTTCCAAGGCTTCTTTACCGCTATTGCTGTCTCTTCTTACAATCACTCGATCCTCTCCAAACACCTCTTTCAAGCGATCGGTTAACTTAATAAATAAATTTTCAGCATCAGGTGTGAATTTTGTTTCTCCTACCTGAGAGAATGCGAGTGCCAAGGTTCCATTTTCAGCATTAAGTACACTTGAAACATAGACTGAATTATCTTTAATTTGGCGAAATTTTTTCATAAAATGAAAATCTTCAACACAATCAGATTGGAACTCTAGTTCAGTCCAATTAGCTATTTTCTTATTAAGAACTGAAAGTTCTGATAGCGCATAGCTCTTATCTATCAAGCTAATCTCAATATACGCATAGGACACATAAGAGCATCCACCCAGTGGCAACAATAGCGTGATTGTCAGCACCCATTTCCAAATCATTGTCTGCTTTCTCATCTGCACTCCCCTGGAGCAGGTACAGATATAAACGATGTTGAGCATTCCAATGGATTAAAACGGCTATGGTGTCCATTAATATCTCCTGACATCACCATAGATGTCGTTAATGCAAGTGCATGGACTGGTAAATATGAAGCCCCCAGTAAAGCGTTCTGTGGAATATGTGCGTATTCATGAGCAAGAATGTCTGCACCTGGATCATAAATACCAATCACATTGCCAATAGTAAGTCCACCTTGAGCAAAGACTCCTTTCTGTTGATAGACAAATGCTCCATTCATAAATGTTGGCTTACCAAAGCCAGATGAGACCCATCCAACCAAATGACCCACCGCATTATTAACCTGCCCATAAGCAATCCCGAGCCGTACGCCTTCACTGTTGCCGCTTACAAGCCCGCCGCGAATGCCATCACGAACGATACCGATGGAAAGATTGGCCGCGCCATTATTCAGATATGCATCTGTGAATCCCAAATCCTGCGGTACTCCACCCGCCGCAAAACCACGCGCGAATCCTTGTACAGTGCCAGTCTGTAGATAGCCATTCACACCACTGCCAACCATGTTGCCAAATGTGCCAGTGCCAGCACCAGCAAAAGCGCCACCAATACCACCATAAACTGCGCCTTTAAGCCCCGCATTAATATCCCCACCGCTAGCCAGAAACCCACCGGTAAATCCGGCCGTCGCTCCACCGATTATTGAAGCAGTGAATGAAGCACTTGCAAATTGCGCGCCTGTAATAGCCATCGCTCCACCGGCAGCACTAATCGCAGAACCCATGTAAGCGCTATAGGCAGCCCCGCCCGTGAACCACGCCGCCGCCGCAACCACCGCTATCTTGGCATTGTTGTTATTAAACACCCCCGGCAGGATTTTGTGGCCGAAGATACTGAGGTATCCGCTCGGATCAGTGGCTGCCAGAGGGTTATTCCACACATACGAATAACGATTATACGACTGTAAATTCCCCGGAGACTGTATGGTCGGATCCGCACTAACGAACCTCGCCATCACAGGATCATACAACCGCCCGTTCATATGGATCAGCCCCACGCTGTCGAGCATTTCATGCCCGGTAAAGCCGTGATACATGTCCGGGTTGTTGAGCAAGCCGTTCGGATCAGCAGCACCGTTCGGATAGCGACGCTTACCCCATACATCATAGGACAGACGTTGCGTGACGATACCCGCCCCATCCGTGATCGCCACAATACTGCCCAGATGATCCTTACTGTAATACTCCATCGCCGTCGTTGTCAGCGTCACACCGTTGGTTGCTGTCGTGGTGATGAATTTACCGAACATCAAGCCACCGGCATACAAGTAATGTTCGTATTCAATCACCCCGGTCAGCACACCATTGGCAGCCACGTATTTCTTCTCAAAATGCAAGCCGGTGTCGTAACGCGGACTCAGCGTGATGACCGTTGAGCCGTCGGCTTGCAACTCCTTGGTACGCTCGTGTTCTGGGTTGTACAAGAAGGAAACCGTTTTGATCCCTGCCGCTGTCTGGTTGCTAACCTGACTCGGGATATTGAAACTGCTCCAGGTGACGGTACGTCCTGCCCCGCTGACCATGTTGCCGTTCGCATCATAGGTAAAAGTCGGATTGACGATGCCGTTAATGGTGCCAGTGATACTGGCTACGGCATGCGGACGAATACTGTACAAGCCACTGGCACCATAAACATAAGTCCCCGCATCCGACTTGCTGCTGATATTGCCCAATGCATCATAGGCAAAGGTACTGGTCGTGTTAATCGCACCGCTCATCGCGGTAGCATTGGTCACGCGATTGAGGCTGTCGTAAGCGTAGGTCTCGGTGAGATTGTTGTTTACATCTACTCGGGTTAACAAATTACCCAACTTGTCGTAGGTGTAACTCATGTTCTGAACAGCACTGCCGGCAACGGCCTGCTGCTGCATGACGCGGCCGGTGGCAGGATCAAACACTTGCTGGGTAATCAGACCGTTACCAAACGTTTGTTGCGTCAGGTGTCCCTGCGCATCCATGGTGTTGGCTGTCCAGTACACGGTTGTCGGAGTCACTGCATTGACCACCTGAGTCAGGTAGCCGTTGGTGTTGTAGACGTTTTTAACTGCGAAGCCGGTTGGGTATCCCGCACTGGCCGGATAACTCTGAGTCAGCACACGGCCTGTCGTATCGTATGTGGTGGCAGTGACGTAAGGGGCTGCCGCGTTGTCGATCACGGTGCTGGTGCTCGATAACCGTCCCAAGGTGTCGTAACTGTGTGTGCGGCTGTAACCGTTGCCTGAACTGGCGTTGGTCAGTTTGCCGATCCCCTTTACTGCGGTGTCGTAAGTCCAGGTCGAATTCAGATCCGGTTCAGCACGACTTACCATCCGACCTAGTTTGTCATACTGCATAGTCACGGTCTGCCCCTTGGCATCCAGCTGGCGGATCAACTCACCCAATGCGTTGTAGGCATAACTCCAGGATCCCATGTCTGGGTCCTTCATGCCAATCTTGCGACCTCGGACATCGTAGGTCAGCGTGGTGACATTGCCCAGCGCATCGGTGGTGGTAGTCAGGTTGCCGAACGGGTCATAAAGGTAACTGATCGTTTTGCCCTGTGCATCGGTGATGGTGACAGTCTGACCCTGACTGTTTTTAAGCGTGGTTTTAGTTTGGCCCAGGCTATTGGTCGCGGAGGTGGTCAGCCCGGCATACGCCATCGTGCTGATGCTGCCATCGGCAGTGGTTTGACTAACCGGACGACCCAGCATGTCATAGCTGGCGAAAGCGAATTTAGCTGATGCAAATTGCAGGCGCTCGTAGGGCAAATAGGTTTTAACGACACGGCCATTGCTGTCGTAGACGGTGTTGCCTTCGTCGATCCAGTCCGTATCGGCCATATTGCGGCGACTGGATAACACTTTGCGGTTCAGCGTGTCGTAGTATCTGTAACTGGGTTGTGTAATACCGCTTTGTGTAGTTTGAACGTAATAGCTGATATTGGATTGGGCGGCATAGCCTGAGCCGCCCAGCGCGTAAAGCCAGCTACTGGTCGTGCCATCGGCACGGGTCTCGAGGGTCTTGCGACCGAAGGTATCGTATGTCCAGCTGGTCGTCAGGCCATTCGGGCCGGTCAGGGTGGCGACGGCACCAAAGCGAGCGTCGAACGTGCGGGTCTCAATGTGTCCCAGGGCGTTGGTCGTGCTTAGCGCGAACTGGCCTTTGGCATCATAAGTGCTGCTGGTGGTGCGAGGTACAATAACACCATCGCTACTGGCTGCAGGCGCTACAGCTTCCCCAGTGCTCCCGTTGCAGTTACGTGTCGTGACTGAGGTCTTGTTACCGAATGCATCATACGTATATTCGGTAACAAGGCAGAGATTGGAATCCCTGGGTTCGATCACTTCCTTAGTCAGCAGACCGCTGGCGGGGTCATAAGTGAAGCTGGAACTACGGGTGGCAGTTGCAGCCTGTACCTGCGGGATGGACAGATTTAATCCCAGCAAGACTGCCGTAAGGGCGATGGGTAAGCGCTGAATCATGTGAGAAGATTCCTAGTCGTTTAAGGTTTAGTGCTGCTGACTGTGGCGTTGGTTAAGCGACCCAAGTACCAGTTCACCGTGTCATTGACATAGGTGTTGGTGGTGGTTTTGCTGTAACCGTCCGGGGTCGAGACGGTGATCACCGTCGGATTGCCGTAGACATCGTACGTTGTGCCGGTCGTGACTGTGCTGATCAGCCCCCCGGTCAGCTCATAGCTGGTTTCCACGCTTTGCGTCAGCTGCGGGGCGTGATACTGCGCACTCCACGCCGCATTGCCGGACGATGTCCATCTGTTGGATACGTTGTTGAGCACGACGCCCGTTGACGTACGTTTCTGTGCAGTCAGCGGTAAGCCTTGATAGGGATAATCCTGACGGTAGGTCGTTGTGCTGACAATCTGGGTTTGGGCATCAGTATTGACTGTCTGCCTGAAACCTAGGAAGCCGCCGCCGGTCAGGTGGCTCTTGGCACCGACGTAGTTATAGTTGCTGGTGTAGTTGCTGCCGATGCCATTGCTGGAGGACACCGATGACACAACGTACATCGGGGCCTGAATATCCATCAGCGGATACACAGCGCCACTATCCTTGCTATAGACAGTGCTGTCGGTCAACGGTTTGTAGCTGTTCGAGGTGGTAGCGCCTAGGCCGTTCGTTACAGATATGAGTAAATCTGGGAATTCAATTTTATTCGTTCCAGAAATAACTGAAGGATTCACAACCCAATATGTTGGGACACCTGCCCAAGCCATAATGTCAGTCTTCCCGTCGCCATTAAAATCACCGAGGAAATTATTTGCTGTCGTTCCGCCATGACCACCCCATACTTGCTGTGGCGTAAAACCAGTGCCACTAGATAAACTAACTACCCAGTTATAAGGGGCCCCAGCCCAAGCCATAATGTCAGTCTTCCCGTCGCCATTAAAATCGCTTAGGAAATTATTTGCCATCGTTCCGCCATGACCACCCCATACTTGCTGTGGCGTAAAACCAGTGCCAGTAGATAAGCTTACAACCCAATTATAAGGAGCACCTGCCCAAGCCATAATGTCGGTTTTACCGTCCCCATTAAAATCTCCAAGAAAATTATTTGTTGTCCCGCCTCCATGACCACCCCATGATTGCTGAGGCGCAAAACCAGTACCAGTAGATAAACTTACAACCCAATATGTTGGCGCACCGGCCCATGCCATGATGTCCATCTTTCCGTCGCCATTAAAGTCACCCAGAAAATTATTTGTCATCGTTCCGCCATGACCACCCCATACTTGCTGTGGCGTAAAACCAGTGCCGGTAGATAAGCTTACAACCCAATTATAAGGAGCACCTGCCCAAGCCATAATGTCGGTTTTACCGTCCCCATTAAAATCTCCAAGAAAATTATTTGTTGTCCCGCCTCCATGACCACCCCATGATTGCTGAGGCGCAAAACCAGTACCAGTAGATAAACTTACAACCCAATATGTTGGCGCACCGGCCCATGCCATGATGTCCATCTTTCCGTCGCCATTAAAATCGCCCAAGAAATTATTTGCCGTTCCACCTCCATGTCCACCCCATGATTGCTGTGGTGCGAAACTAGTGCCAGTAGATATACTCACGACCCAATATGATGGAATACCTGCCCAAGCCATAATGTCCATTTTCCCGTCGCCATTGAAGTCGCCCAGAAAATTATTTGTCGTCCCGCCTCCATGACCACCCCATGACTGTTGTGGCGCAAAACTTCCCGCTGCCCCTTGCCATCCAAGTTTTGTTGGCTGCAAACAAATTGCTGTTGCAGCCAACCCATCACACTCTTGTAGTTGAGTGACTCTAGACCTTTTGGTGGCTGAACTGACGTCGTATGTCAGGCGGTAATCTTTGACTAACGTGTCAACGCCCTTCACCACTGTGTACGTATAGATGTGATCGATCAGCCAAGGGGTGCTCATCGAGGAACCTGCGTCATAACCGATCGGGGTATCCGTTCTGGTCACTGGATGAAAGTCAACATGGCTATAAGGCAGCAGACCTGCTGCTGTATTACCGGTATATAAAATCGTGGTTGGTATATAACTGCCCCAAGTGACGGTTTCCTTGGCATATTTAACAATCAGGTAGTTACCTTTGCTGTCACTGATCTTATTTACTGACCAAACACGGATTGGACGAGATGCCGCCGTTGCAGCAGGCCCCTGTTTTTCTACCGCCGAATCCGTCGTATTGCCGAACTCCATAACCTGCCCACTCTTAGTCCACACCTTGAAGTATCCAGGACCTGATACGGGTGAACCACTGGCACCATAAGAAACGATCTTGCTGAAGCTTTCCCCTTCAGTGCGATATTCAGTGCCACTCGCGCCATAAGTACCGGCAATGGCAACCAAACGTTGTCCGTCAAGGCACAAACTGTCAGTCGCCGTGTAGGTAACACCGGATTTGACGCCGTCCTGAATGAGTGTCTTCGGACAGCGGGTAATTGCAGATAATCCGGACAGACTCCATCCCATGCCAAACAAGCCGTTTCCACCTTGGCTGTTGTAAGAAAGCGCTAAACTCGGTGCCATACCGGCGGTGCCGGGCGGCACAGCAATTGGAACGGTGTAGTTCGCAGCACCAGAAGGCGTGACATCAAACTTGCCCGGTGTGAAAAATGTCGCCTGCGCCGGTGATCCTATTAATAGGCTAGCGGCGGCTGTCAGTACCGCAGTTGCACGAACTGCTGGTGTACTGACGCGCGCGATTGATCTGAGGACAGTGCAGATTGCTGATTGAATAGTACAAACACCGATGAAATTTTTAGTCACAATTTATTCCTTCATGGCCTAAAACCACTGAATTTTTATTGCAAGCCAACCGCTACTTCATCGGCTGGCTGATGATTTTTTGATATGGGTAAGCGTTATGGCAGGGTTACGGGCACGCCAGCCTGTGCTGACATCACAGGCGCTACAGGAACGTCTGAAGCAGCTAGAGGATCTTGAGTTGGCGTCATAATGAGAATATCTGGAGCCGGAATGGAAACGTCCGGTATGGGCGGAGCAGGCCATACCGGATCTGAAGGCAATATGATCGCGGGGTCAACAGACACATCATTGGCGGCCAATGACGGAGGACTGATGAACAGCGGGAGTGAGAGCAACATCGCACCCAATACTCTGCTTGAAGTACGTTGAAATTGATGCGCTACTGTCGCACCTTTATTGTTTTGAATCATATTAAACCCCGAAAATATTATGGAATCTAATTCGTACATAGTTAGTCTCAGCCCAGCCGATTAAATATTTATATCGTTTAAATACGACTAAAAATAAATCACTATATGTAGGAATAGTTATGCTTGTAGTCACTACTCGACACAGTTTCCGATGCAATAAAATCACACCGGAAGCTGCTTGTTACTATATGCCTCGCAACTTTTATGCGCACCTACCAACATTCATAGGTTTTAGATAAAAATCACGTTTTCCTGACTCTTTATTACCGTTTGGCATTTGCTCATACGTCTCGTTGATGACCACGATTTCAAATCCACCTCCTCACGAATGCTGGCGCAAACAGATAGCACCTTTTGAATCTCAACGCTTGTCAGTGAAGAATTGATCGTAAGTCGCACGAGAGAACGATTTTTAGGTGTTGCAGGCGCGCAAAAAACCGAGCCGCACACCCCATATCGTTCCAACGCTTTTCGTAAGATCAACGTTTTAGGCTCGGGGCCTGCTTCTAACGCGATGATCTGTTCTGTGCCATCGCTCACGTTATAACCAAGTGCGGTAAGCCCATTACGAATGCGCTTTGCATTTTGACGCAGTGCGATACGCCGATCTTCTGCATTACGAATAAAATCCAGCGCGGCATCAAACCATGCCAGTTCATGGCCTAGCAGGCAGGAACTGAATATGGCAGGTCGTGAAGACGACAGAAAATAGCCTTTAAATTTACTGGAACACGTGATGAAGCCGGCCCGACCAGCAAAAGCCTTGGCCAGCGAGGCGGTACGGAAGTGAACCCGTTCGGCTAGCCCCATTTGAACGACCAGTCCAGCGCCGTTTGGCCCGTGAGTTCCAAGAGAGTGCGACTCATCAACGATCAGGATACAACCGCTGTCCTCTGCGATACGCAAGACTTCCAACAAAGGGCAAAGACTGCTGTTGGTGCTATACACCGCATCCACGACAATCACCCCTGCCCCATGTTTTTGGACTTGTTTTTGTAAGTGTTCCATATCGTTATGTAAAAATGGAACTGGTCGCGCCTGGCCGGACTGCACGCCTTCCCACAGAGAGGCATGAGCCAACATATCCAGGTATACCGGCACATCAGGGCCGGCGATACTCTGCAATAAGCCGACATTGGCACTCCATCCGGATTGCGTTAAGAGACCATCCTGCGATCCCATAAATTCCGCGAACTTGTTTTCAAGGCGATATTGATAACTGTCCTCTTGCAAAAAGACAGAGGACATCAACATATCGCCATTGCCTCGATTCAGATAATTTGCCTGCGCCTGAAGCAAGGTCGGCTCAGCCGCAATTCCCAAATAATCGTTGCTGGCCAGATATACCGCTTCGGGACCGGGCTGATTCCATTGGTGCAAATGCTCTCCTCCCAATAGTTTTTGGATGCGATCAATATAATGTTCATCCATACGTGATGTGACAAAGGCCGGCAATCGCTGCTCAGCCGCCAAATTTACCGTTGATTTTTTTACTGCTACTAGAGACATGATTTCTCCCAAATAATTGCTCTCATCATTAAGGTTCAGATAAGGTGTTGAGCGGGATTACTCAACTTACTGGTACACAAAATAGAGATTGGTTTAAGATGAACTGCTTGCGTTTTTTTGCGTACCGATTTATTGGCACGCGCTGCAAGCGTAACGCCACTTAATACAATTCACCACCTCAACGAAATGATGACGCGCATGCTCCTTTGGTTAAACCGACGCTGGATCCCATTGCAACAGACGGCTGGCAAATGGCTGATCAATTACAACCAACAGCACGATAGTACGGTCACTCGCCTCGTATTTTTGGCTTGGATTGCGATTATCGGGATGCCGCTGTATTACGGGATCTGGTCATATTGGTTTCCTCAGCCGTACGAAAATCTTGGCTTACGGATTTTTGGTGTAGCGTTATGCTTCCCTGCTATTTTTGCTCACCGCTATTCACAGAAAAAATGGCTGCCGGCCTATTTTTTTATCGGCCTGACTTATGTATTACCCTTTTTCTTTACCTTTATGTATTTAATGAATGAAGGTTCATCCGTCTGGAGCGAGTCGTTATTGATCGCCCTGATTCTGCTGTTTCACTTCGACGCGACACTTGCTTTTTTGTCCTATATCGTCGGGACATGCTTGGCTTATCTGGTATTTGTGCAATTTAAGGGCGAATGGATGCCTATCAACCCTCAGGAGTGGCAGCAGTTACCCATTCAACTTTTTGCCATATTTACGGTATCGCTAGCCAAGGTAGGCAGAAAAGTCCTGTCGCAAGAAAAGCTGACGGGTATGGCCTCAGGACTGGCGACCGTTGCACATGAACTTCGCACCCCCTTGCTCAGCATAGAAGCCAACACCCGTGGCATGAAACGACTGTTTGCTGGGATCGATAAGGAGTCCCAGTCGCAAAGAACAAAACTTGAACAAGCAGCTTTTCGAATTGAAATTGAAGTCAGATATATGAATAACGCCATTGATTTGTTACTACTCAACTCATCGACAGGGAAACAAAATCTACACCCAACCGAAGTCATTTCAATGACGTCCGCTGTGGAGCTTATGCTGCAACGTTATCCATTTGAAAATCATGAACAGCGAGAGCTGGTAACATTGGAGGTGTTGAGCGATTTTCAGCTAAAAGGCAGAGAGGATCTATGCTCAATGATACTGATCAACCTAATGAGTAATGCGCTCAAAGCGATTCATCGTGCAGGAAAGGGGCGTATCCATATCATCGTCGATGGCACTAATGATATCAATCAGCTAGCTTTTAGTGACACAGGAGGCGGTATTAGTGCGGCACAACTGCCACACATTTTCACTCGCTTCTATACCTACCCTGAAAATAGCGGCACGGGCATCGGGCTGGCTTTTTGCAAACAGGTGCTCGATGCATGGGGAGCAAGCATTCAATGCTATTCCATATATAATGACAGCACACGCTTCGTGCTTTCTTTCCCAAAAACGAAGTAAACCGACAGCAAATTAACAGTTTATATACTCAATCCAGCGCCGATTTACACTCAATACAGTCATATGGATATTCTCTTACCTGTTTACCGACACCCGACCTTGACCATACTCGTTGATGATAGCCAAAGTTATTTGGAGAGCATGTCTTTTCAATTGCATGAGCACCTGGCGCACAAAATTTTTAGTGATACGAAGGTCGCTATTCAATGGTTGCAGCAAGCACATCGGCAGTTCTTGAATATTGGTCAGCCGATTCGTGTGAACTATGATGAGCAAAATCTATCATTTGAACGACGGACTGTCGCAGTAGAAATTGATCAGATTTATCGCATGGTTTTGAATAAACAGCGTTTTCTCCGCCCTTCCGTCCTGATTGTCGATTACGCGATGCCGCAAATGACAGGTTTGGCGTTCTGTGAGGCGGTCAATGGCATGCCATACAAAAAAATACTGTTGACCGGACAAGCTAGCGAATCGATCGCTATTAAAGCCTTTAACCGAAGCTTAATTAACCGATTCATTAAAAAAAGTGACCCAGATGCGCTGGAGCATCTAGAAGTTGAAATTCGCAACCTACAAAAATTATTCTTTATTGAAGAGTCAGGGACACTAAAGGATTTACTGGTTCGCCATTCCTTTACATTTTTATCTGACCCGGACATGGGCATGCTCATTGAACAACTCTGTGAGCGATATGGATTTGTTGAATACTATTTGTTCCCAGATCCGGTCGGGATTTTGTTCTTTGATATCAATGGAAAAGGGACGTTGATGGTCATAGAGACTGAAACTAGTTTAATGTCGCAGTTTGAAGTGGCGCTTGAACAAGGGGCTCCGCTTCAACTTCTCAGCGCCCTGCGTGAAATGCGGATTGTCCCTTTCTTTTCTGATACCCTTGGCATGTACGACGAATCGATTAGTCATGAGTGGCTATCCTACTGCTTACCCGCCGAAGTTTGCCATGGAACACAGGATTTCTACTGGGCGCTTTTTGACTTACCATCTCGATATTTACAAGCGCCTATATATTCATATGCTGATTTTTTACGTGACCAAGCTTCGGGTTCTGCATCGTGAGTGCCGTTAAAACTGAAACTGCAACTTTACTGCGATTATCAGAATGTCATCTGAGCACTGTATTGCAGGCAAATGACTTTGATGAGCTGCGCGCATATATCCAACAATTGTTAGCAACGTTGGGTAATTGCGATTTTATGCAAAAAATGGACCTAAGGTCACCCAATGAAGTGTCGCTATGTCATTTTTTGGGGACAGCCTCAGAGCCGATCATGAATTTGTTTGGTGGTGAGGTTCCGTCAAAAGCAGATCCGATCGAGCGACATTTTGCTAAATCAAATTTACCCCTTGCGTGGGACATCGATCAATTATGTGAACTCAATGCAGGACACGGTTATCTGCTGTTACAAGCCACTGGCATCAGACATGGTCTTAGTATGTTGATTCGCAGTGAGCAAGCAATTAGTCGCATCGACTTTTACAGCAATACGGCTAGAAATTCATCTTCCTCGACTGCACAACAAGCTGATTTACTGCTGCTTGCCACTTATATCCATAACACAGCAGAACGCCTATTGCGCAAAACACAGGCTCGTCACACTCAGCTTCTGTCGGTACGTGAAATTGAATGCTTGAAATGGAGTGCCTGTGGAAAAACGAGTCGAGAAATAGGCGAACTGTTAAAAATTACACAGCATACCGTGTATTTTCATTTGAAAAATGCAGCGATGAAACTGGGCGTATTTGGTTCGCGTCATGCAGTCAGCCGTGCCATTATGTTGGGGATTATCCAGCCCGGGTAACAAGTAACGCAGGTTATAAAAAATTTCCGCCGTATCACATTAATCCTTACACCACGGTGAATATGATGAACAGCGATGAATCCGTCAAAGCATTTATTAACGATCCCGTTTTACAGAAACGGCTGGCTAAATATCTGGCGCTGAAGTGTTTTCGCAATTCAATGCTGGAGGATTGGCACGCAGGTACAGCGCCAGATTCAAAATGTGGTGACTACTCAGATGTCGTTGTGCAAACACCTTTTGGCGAAATCCCCTGGCGCGATCTGTCGCGATTCAACGATCTTGAAATGAAAACGCTCATGGTTAACGTCACGAACGCCACCTACCATCTCATACAAGAACTTTTCGATGAGCAGCGCGGCGGCGAATTGCTGCTCAAGTTGGCAATGAAAGACCCCGCCCCGCACTGGGATGATCCGCTGTAATGATGATTTAATGCAACACCGTTGAGACACCGCAACACTTTTTGAACTTCTTCCCGCTACCGCAAGGACAAGGATCATTCCGCCCTATCTTCGGATGCTGACGCTGAAAGGTCGTGGCAACGGATCGCTCTGCTACTGCGTCGCGGTACGGTTGCCAGAACCGGTAAATCCAAGCGACACTGGCAGGAATCTGTTTTGATAAAACATCACGTTGCTCCGGCGTTTCTACCTGTGTCGCTTCGTCCGGCAGAACGTCGCCGCCTAACAAATAGATTGGGCGCAATACGACCGTACTGGATGGTTCATCAAAGAACGGCTGCCAATTTTCACGCTGCAACTCAACGCCGGCGATGTAACCGTTAGACCATATCTTGCCATCGATACAGTCGTGAGGATCCGCCTGATATGCAGATGTCACGTCAAATACAGGCTCAAAAGTATCTGGATTCTGCTGTAGAGACGAAATAATGCTATTCAGATGCCGAAATATCAGCCCGGTTATTCGTTCAGCGATAGCAATTGTCTCAAATTTTGGTTCATCATTAATTGATGGTCCCCATACTCGAGGCAACCATACACTGGGCCGGAGCATCACAGGGCCGGAGACAATTGCTGTTAAAAATCCGTCCAGACAATCCAACATCATCGTATTATCAGACGTCGCATCCGATATCAAAAAATCATTCAGCTCATCGAGCTCGTCGTCAGAAAGCATGTCAATTGTAGGCTGCAGGTTTGCTTCTTGCAGATTCTGGGGAGCGCCTGAAGGCTCACCGATCAACGAATCAATCCCTTCCTCATCAATCGTTCTGAGCGCTTCATCGAGGGCGGCTTGGGCAGTTTTGAATGCTTCATCCCATACGGTGGAATTCCAGTATTGATCTACCACCTCCAATAGCCAGCCACCCTTCCCGTCTTGAATTACAGCGATTTTGACCGTCTTGCCGTCACGCGTGACAGATTGGTATTGGGGTGCTGCGGAGCTTGGTTCATTTTTGTCGTCGTTCATGCTGTGTCTTTTCTTGCCCGGAATTTTGTTGGATCTGTTAGGTGTAATCATAACCGGATATAACGAACTGATGTAACAGCCAAGGACTGAAATGCAGTTGTCATGTAGAATTGCGCTGCTCAGCAAGGCTGAGCTATTTTTCAATAAAAAATTATTCCGTTCACTTACTCACATAGGATTGATTTATGGTCCGCTCAGAATTAATTACGGCGCTTGCCGACAAGTTTCCTGAAGTAAATAAAATGGATGTCGTGGAGAGTGTTGCAATTG
This sequence comes from Gallionella sp., assembly GCA_041660905.1. Classification (GTDB taxonomy): domain Bacteria; phylum Pseudomonadota; class Gammaproteobacteria; order Burkholderiales; family Gallionellaceae; genus Gallionella. Next base: position 75,794 of record JBAZVL010000005.1, on the reverse strand, counting down.
TCCTGGATGCGATCGCCGATCAGGTGAGCAATAGAGGGCGGGTTGAAATTCGTGGTTTTGGTGCCTTTCAACTAAACCATCGCCCGGCAAGAAAAGCACGGAATCCAAAAACAGGGGAATCGGTCGTCGTTCCGGCTAAGCCTGGTCTGAATTTTCGTGCGGGCAAGGAACTGAAGGAACGCGTTGATTGTTAATCTTTCATAAATAACGCAAGCCTCTGCCCTTCAGTATTAGGGATGAATCAGTTGAGGCGAGGATCTCAAGTGGATTGCAAGTGCAGCAATGCATAGGTCCACTTACTACGCCAGACAGGATTGACGAATATTGATTGTTTCTCGCGCACTATGTATTCTTGAAGCGCGGTTTACACAAATGTTAAAATTTTAAATACCAATTAAACACTCATCGGAGAACCAAAATGGCATTACGCAGAACCAAAGAAGAGCGCATCGCAGCACTAGAAGCACAGATTCAGAAACTCAAAGAAAAAGCAGCTGCGGCACCAAAAGAAATCAAATTAAGCAAAGAAAGCGCCGGCATTGCTGAAGCAATATCAGCTATTGAAAATGCGGCTGAATTGAATGAAGTGACTGTTTCTGAAGTGATTAAAGCTGTTGCACGTCTTAAGCGCACGGGTTTGAAAATTGAAGATTCGGTTCGTAAGCCTAAGGAATAGGTTCATCCAGTTACATTTTAACTGTCTGATTGAATATACAAAACTGAGCGATACGCCCACAACTGATGAAGGCGGTGTAAAGTCGCGCCATATTTACGCAGATCTACACCGCCTTCAGCATACTAATTAAAGTAGCAATGTCCTTTCATTAAATTGGCATTACCAGCGATCTAAATTCTGGAGATTTAATGAGTTTTCCAATTATGTTCTGCACGGCAGGCAGATAGGCTTCAGCAGTCTGCTTACAAGCAGTATCAGCAATAAATCCACTTTCAAATTCGTAGTGTTCTGATAATAAGATAGTTTTCCCGGTCGAGGAGTTTATGCGCAGGCTAATATCCCACTCACCTCCTGTCAGACCACGCGATGATGAAAAACTCAATTGCTCAATAACACCCGAGAGTGTTGCCTTAGGTGTCTTTTCATCAAACAAACCGGCAACTTTCAATTCGTCCGCGAGTGCTTTTTGAATATAAGCCTCAAAACTCATGTTATCAGGGGGTGATATTGGCCCCACCGCCCTACAGTTCTTATCAAATGATATCGGCCCTGAAAAGGTTCCCACATTTATATTTGCAACACCAATCGCCTTTAAAGCCATATTGTTATCGGCCGAAATATTGTAACGTTGCGGGGTGAATGTAGAACAAGCGCTAAGCGCTAAAATGGAAAATGCAGTGATAATTTTTTTCATATAAATTCTCAAAAATGTGTGGAAAGCACTCAGAGCGCTGCAAAATGGTTCGGGACTTATATCCGGCCAAGCAAGTGAGCTTTGGCACGATTACCACTATTACCTTACACAGAACTTACCGCACCTTCTATTGGCCAACATTCACAAAGATATCTAGCGAAAAAAGATACTTCCGCAATAATTAGGTATCTTCATAATGACGCACGTACACCTGTTCAATAATTTTGACAGTTATCGACTTGAATATTGCTGATTAACAATCAGTATCGCAAAATATCTAAACTTTGCTCTGGAATATTTTCGACGAGCAATAAGTAAACTTATAAACCGAGTTAAAATCAGAACCCAGCAACAGCACCGACAGACAGCAATGTCAGCTTAGACGTTCCTGTATATACATCACCTACAGTTCCAAAGTCTTCATACTGAGCACGGAACGCCAAAGATTTGTTTACTGAGTAAAGCATGCCTACACCCAATACAGGAGTCGTGCTTGTTGCACTAATAGACACGGCGGCTCCAGGAATCGATGCAGATGCATTTACTTTTGTACTCGCAAAACCAAGTTTTCCTGTCAGGGCAAATGAATCAGTTATCGGTAAATTTGCAACGAGAGCACCTTGCAAACTTTTAATGGTATTCGGACTGGTAAAAGGTAATCCTGCCAACGTTCCATTAATAGTGTAGGTACCGAGGTCTGCATAATTAAGTTCCGCACTGAGTTGGTTAGTTATTTGATAACCACCACCAAGACGGATTCCAGTTGAATTTGTATTGCACGAGAATCCTGCTGGCAGACCAGAGCAGCCATCTTTTGCTTTAGCTTGACCAACGTCAGCCGCAACATAAAATTGCCCGACATCAATCGCCATGGCAGAACCGGAGACACTTGCTAATACGAGAGCTGCTGCTAAACTTTTTTTAATTCCGCACATATGTATTCTTTCTTTAAAAACGTTAAGATTGCCCTTTACGGTGAGAATTTATCATGGCAACTAAATTCGGGGATGATCCTATCATCATGAGTGCATGGTATCGGTTGATATCATATCCAATTCTGGCCGAGTTCACACCTATCAAAATTGATAGGTATTTACCTATTTCTTGAAATAACTGAAGAATTTCACAGTAAAAAAGAGAATATTCTTATCAGAATTATGGCAGAGTCAACTTGCATGGATGGGATGAACGAACTGCTACGGCACGCTCTCGCCGGTATTCACGTAACGCTCATAGATAGAACAATGCTTTGCGGCCTCAGTTCGTGCAGTATATGAGCGAAGCTCCGATTCGGCTTTTCGCCAATCAGAACACAATTTAAATAGCCGGATACCTGTGGCATCCACAGCTCGCTTATCCTGCTGTTGAGCAACAATATCATGATTACGCTGCACGACAACCTGATTTTCTGCTTGCTGACTTCTTACTTGTTCCGCCAAATTTAAGGATGCTGCTTTGAACGATTGCTCAACCAAGTAATTTGCAACTTTAGCTGTCACCCAATTTGAAAGCAAGTTTCCAAATGCGACGCCCATCGTGATTACAACAAGCAAAATAATATAATTTACGCCTTGCTCTTGAGGCTTCATAAAGTTGGGTTGCATGTATCGATTCCTATAGCTAAGCAAACAGCACCTGTCCAATATTTTGACTCGCCAATTTCAATAAATGGAGAGTTGATATTAACTCCCCGACTAGTCAATATATCTTTGACCTTCGTGACCCGTGGCTTTTGAATTTCTTCGTGCCACTCAGCTCCCAATCTAACTATCGTCGCATTATCAACACCGCATAATCGAGCTAAGCCACGACCAGTTAAATATGGCGTACCATCATTAAATACACCCATTCCAATGCCGTCAATTTCCACTTCTTTTTCAACATGTAAATCGAGCTCTTGCTGCCGTCCAGAGGTGGTGACCATTTTTATATTATATGCAATCAACTAATTGTTTATTAACGAATTATTGCGATTACCTTAGCTCGAAAAATATTCGAATACTAAAGAAAATTTTGCACTTCCGATCTTAACGACGTAACTATTGTCGTCGATAGCGGCAAGTGCAAGGTTTCATGATTGAATACAGAGCTATTACTTTTACATGGCGGACGTCGTGACCAATAGTAATTTTTTAATGTTCATTCAAACTCGTTCACTTTATACTGAAATTGCTCGATGCGTACCTAGTATTATCAGTAGGTTTCAAAATGATCATCTGGCGGATGGCGCTTCTGCAACCTTACGCTGCCACCCTCCACCCCACCCAATTAGCCCGAGCATCATCTACGGCATGATGACGCCTCAGCTTCGGCCGATGACTTTCAAAGACCGCATCAACAACATCCTCGATCTCCTGAATGTCGCGCATCGTCTCTGGACTGCGGCTTAGGTTTGCTGGCCAAGTGCCAGGCAGACGAAACAGCTCTCGAATATAAGGCCAATCCCAGTCCAGTGAGTCCGTGATCAAACTCACTGGACACTCAAAGCTTTCAATCCAGTTCCCCAGCTGCAGCGACAATTCCGACATGGTCATGAGATATTCGCCGCGCTGCAAATGTGGCAGCACTTCATCTTTGACAAAATCAGAGCAGTTGTACGGAAGGTAAGTATCTGAGAGCTCCGCATAAAAGGTGCTGATTCCATCCTCCGCAACAAGCCCGATGCTAATCAATCGGGGATCCATGCCGAGTTCAGTAAATTCCGTGTCGAAAAAAATCAGCATGTGATCATTTTAAAAATTTGGTTGATGCTGTAACGCAATATGGGACTGTCCTGATGGTAGATAACAATAGGCCTTCAGACTATTGTCATGCTAGCCCGCGCCATATACTACACTGAGTTACAGGCAAACTCAATTGGCGCATGCTACAATAAACACTATAAATCAATAAGTTATGCAGTTTGTATGTACGTATTCCAGAGCAACCCGGATAGATTGAGTCCGCCATATTCATGACGCAACAAGTTTGCCGCATACTGTACAAAAATAAAGAGGATAGAGAGTGAAAATGACAAACTCGACTGAGTTTAAACAAATACTATTGAAGCATATGGCGGCGGATGGTCGCGACATGCTGATTTCCTGGCGTGCTGATTTCGGGAGGATGACGCTGGATATTACAGCTGAAAATAATTCAATCAGCGTGTGTTTGCTAATATGTTTCTTGGACTCATTGCATCAAACAGATGATCGCTTCGAGAAGACTAAAATTATCGGAGCGCTAAAAATCACTCGTCAATTCAATGTTGTCCTGAGGCTTAAATCGGGGGCGGCTTTTTCAGTTTGGGCCTTCCGTCCCGAATATCCGGATGGGGCTCCGATTCAGCTTGATCTGGTAATGATAAGTGCATGACATAAAAATATTGACTACAGATTTACCCGTTGCACTCCTGTGGGGCCGGGATATTTAGCTCCACTCTCTGTCCATCTGGAAATACAGCAAAAAGCTTCGCCTCAAATTCCCGGACATGCTGTCCAAACTTGATAAAATCCGGATCCGTTATTTCCGAAACCGTTTTTAACAAATCCTGAATGTTTTGATCTTGATTGCTGGATGGTATGTTTTCAGTCATGATTTCCCCATTCGAATATTTTCAGGAGCGTGAATCGCTGCCGTCGATCACAAAAAACTATGCCAACCAAAGCCATTCTGAGCCACCTAAAAAAACATGGTGAACAGCTCGACGTAGATATTGCCAAGGCAGTATCACTCTCGGTCGATAAAACACGCATTCACCTAGCGCGTCTCGCAGACGAGAAAAAAGTGATGCTTTACCATTCTACACGCTTCATTGAGGGGAAAAGAATAGATGGTGTAAGGTGTCGGTTGGCAGTTGATGGTTGAATAGATGGAGTCGGTATCGAGAGGATATGAGATTTTATGGTATAAGCACTCTCCAGCAACTATTTCAAATACGATATTTTATTTGACTACAGTGAGCCTCGGCCGTGCTGATGTATTTGAAGGAGGAGAACCTCCTGCTATTGTTTCCGTATTGGGCGTGATCGAGGCTGCCGAACTTGCTGAGCCAGTCTCCGAAAACTGATCCGCCAGCAAGAAAACATCCCGAGCAACTCCAATATTAACTGCGAAATTCGATGCCGAAACAATGATAGATGGTTTGTAATCAGCATTTATACGCGATTGGTACAAGGATGACATCTTGACCCCAATCTTTCGCGTGACGCAACCTTTGGGTGTCTCACACAATTGCTCCAAATAATTCTTATGCGTTCCTAAAGCTTTTCCATTAATTCCCGTACGAACTTTCCCATCTGGAATAATAATCTTTACAAGCTTATGATACGTCGCATAATAAGCACGTGAAAGAGCATTGCGTTGAGCCATTTCACCGGTGCAATTCAAAGCGATTTCACTCGCACTATTTAAAAAATCATCATGATTTACTGGCATGGTGAACTCATGCAAGAAAAGGTTATTACTTTATCTACTGCAGAAAATTCTACCTCCGCAATTGCATCTAACATTCTCGACGCCGCTTCAGAAGATTTGTCGGGCGATCCATTTAAGATAAATTGAACAAATATCCCGTCCTCATCCACCATTGATACTTGTCGAATCGTTGCCAATCCATAAGGAATTAAAGGCACAGAAGCAATTTGGATCCGTTCACATACTTCTTGCCAAGTCACTCCAGCAGCACGAAGGATGGATTCTATTGCCATCAGCCTATTATCTAACTGAACTAAACCTTCCCTTTCAAACCCGACCATTTTTTGGATTTCAGATATTACAGAACGAGAACCGTCAACATCATAAGCCTCGGTATGCAACATCAATGCAGTTTGCAGCAAGGCCATATTGTTAGGGCTAATTTTTAATGAGTTTTCCATCATTTCAATTGCTGAAACGAAATCATACATATTAGCTAATGCTGATGAGTAATCAGAGTAGACCGTAGAAGTCCATCCCTCACGAATCGCTGCATCAAACTCAGCTCTCACGCTAGCACGATCAAACTCCAATGATGCAACCATTCCTTTAACACGCTTCGCGGAAACAAAATCAATTTTCTCCAGCTTGTCAGCTTCTTGTCTAATGCGGAGCAGCCGTACTTTGTCAACACCATGCTGAACCATGGAGTTAATTTCATCTATTAACTGCGCTGCACTTTCTTGAGGTATAGGCATTAAGCTAGACCAATGGGATGATTTGTATTTGACTCATTTACGGAGAATAAAGGATAAAGGTTACGCAGCGCAACCATAATATGATCAATACAGCAGAATTTTCATCTTAGGTCACAATAATAAGCTGCGCGGGGGTATATAACTGATATATGGTAAAGTCCGAGATCGGTATCATAATGCGGCTCCGGGATTTCGGCAATTTTCGCTGCGTGGGCTGCACAACATTGGCGGTGAGCTCAAGCTCGTTGCACTGGTATGAAATTTGAAGCGAATGTTTGTGTTGGCGAGGCAAATTGGCTGAAAATAACAGATGAAGAGCAAAAATGAGCAATTTTTAGCACCAATAAATTAAATTTTATGACAATCTGTAAGATAGCTTTTATGAAATCGACACTAAATTCTTCCTGCTTGCTAGGAAAGTCGGCTGGTTTAACATCATGCCAGACAGGCTACTAGCTAAAAAGTATTATTTGCTTTGAAGGCTCAATAACGTCATCGGGCCGATAAGTTTTGGATGGGCGGCGTACGGCGCCATCTTTTGACGCAATGACAATTTCCTTCGATGCATGAAGCTGCCTGGTTGCATCCAACAAATGAATCTCGGCGGCTGTAGACCTACTCACGCAACCTTGAAAAAGCTCGCTGACACGAATTGGCTTATTAAGCGCAAATATTTGATTTCCAAAATGCTCTCTTACGCCTTCAATACAAGCTTCCTTTGATCGCTGCTCGCCAAATTCAAAGGTTTCCTGTCGTGTATAGTCACTATCCTTGTTGGCGTTGTAGCCAAACTCAAAAATACCAGCCTCCAATTCATGTCCGAAATCAGTTGCATGCTCCCAATGTAGGGATTTCATTACTTCATGGGCGCGGTAACGATTTGACAAATGAATCAGCCAATACCCCCATGAATTCGTTCCATGCGGCTTTACAAAAAATAACGTCATAAATTCAGCGCCAGATTCACATTTAATACCGTGAGCAAGGTGACGTTGCAATATTCTTCGCCATTCCCTTTTTTGGGTGGCTTTAAGTTCTTTTAGTTGAGACCAGGGAATGTATTTGTCTAGTCCTATGTTTTCAATTGGCTTACGATTCGCCGCACGATCTGATAAATATGTAGTAAGGTTATCAACATTGAAGGTCATTATAACCTCAGCACCTTTGAGGGTTCGAAAAATGCTGGCAATCTCTGGTAGCGGAATATCCTTATAACTATATTGGTCAAGGACAAAAATGGCATGTTCCCCCATTTTTCTTTGCTGGATTTTGCGCACAACATCTGGAAGCAGCTGAAAAAAACTGTTGGTGACAATCTCGACTTTCCGATAGTCTACAAGGTCTATTGCATTTTCCTGTAGCTTAGCATCAAGCCAAAACCGTAAATGATTAGTGGTGTCTTGCAGAATATCGACAAAAATATATTCTACATTGATGTTACGGGGAATCCGACGAGTCTGATTAAGATGCATTCTGGCTTCTCGCACAGCACGCATCATCAACAACGGAGATCCATCAGAAATTCCACCTTCTTCTGTTTGATAGCAGCCACCGCCACAGAAACCATCAATCAACGAGAGACGCAACTCAGGAATATTGGCTGGAGCCATGAGCTTTAGAACATACCGTCGAACGTAATCTTCGACAATATTGTGCTTGGTTTGGCTATGCCGATCCAAAACTGGCGGGGGTGAGCCAACTTTCCAAAGGTATTTATCGTCGGATTTCATTGATTATATGAATTGCTGTATGGCTGGCATATCATCCCAAGTACGCCCATGCAATTGGCGACCATTTTGCTTTTTAGCTCGTTTTACACCATCAGCACCCCACCCGCCCCACTGTTTGAAGAAAAACGCCGTACCAGATTCTTCACACTGCTGACGAATAGGCTCAACCCATTCAGGCTTCATCAGGCGCGCTCTTGAACCTGATTCGCCGCCAACAATGACCCAATGAATATCGGTCAGATTAACCTCACCAATATCTTCAAGAAGTGGTTCAACTGACAGGAAGCGAATTGAGGCATCAATTTCACGGAGTTTATCAATCCGAGGTACGCCATCCTTGCGATCTTCAACTGTCACGCCGAGCCACGCATTGCGCGGCACAGTGCGAGTACGGAAATACGACGCCATGCGATCGGCACGTTTTGTCAGCACTTGAAATGTATGTTGTGTACTACGTGCAATCACATCAAAGACCTGATCAATGTAAGTATCTGGAATGCTTTTATGAAACAGATCGGACATCGAGTTCACAAAATAAATTGTTGGCTTTTTTCGGCGCAGTGGTTCGCTAAGGCGGTCGGGTAATATTGTTAGCTTGAAACCATTTTCATATCCAGGCGTTCCCATGGCATGCAGACGCACAGCCATAGCCTCAGCATAACAATGCTTACAGCCGGAAGAAATTTTTGTGCATCCCACAGTGGGATTCCACGTAGCCTCTGTCCATTCAATACGACTGATTTGTGACATATCAATGATCCTCCTCAGTTGCCCGGATCACAAGTTTGCAATTCGCAGGCATAATTTTAATCTTAGTTCCATTAATCTAGGCGAATTTCTTTCGCATCTATCGCCTTGAAACATTGCAAAGCAAAGACAAAGCTGAATGTACCTCGATTTAACTTAGTATTTACACTATTGTAATTCTCATCAACCCCCATTGCTTTGAGTTTCGCAACCAACATCTCGTAGCTCACCCCTCGACGCGTCAGTTCGGCTTTAAGCATGTTTTTGGCAAGCCACTTCCACTCTTCTTCAATCATACGAGCCATCACTCTTGAAATTTATAATGCAAATATTATACAAATTATTGTTATATGTCAAATATGACATATAACAAACATATTCGATATATTAAATTCAATTTAAATATATATATATTTATCAAAAATATATTTAAAGTGCATCGGATTGATGAAGATGTGAGGTTATGCCGTACTATGCACAAACAATACGCACGACAGGCAATAATAAGCTTGAAGAAATATATTATGGATCTAGCTAATCTTGACTCCCATCGATAGTTGCTAGAGCATCTGCAACCAAGCGGGCTATTCCCATTGAATGTACAAGCAATTGGATCACATCATCTTTGCTAGGATTCTGTGCATGCCACTCCACCATATCCAAACTGCAGCCGTCCAAAAGTAATTCAACTATTCCCAAGACGTTATCATACTTCAAACAAAGCGATGGGTTAGTTTCAAGTGGAAAAACAGAATACTGAAGCTTTGATCGCTCAATTTTCAAAGAGTTAAAAATAGATTCTAAAGCGGGAATAATCATGCTATTTTCATAACGAAATTTAGTTAACCATCCATTTTCTAACCACGAATTTTGCCAAATTTCACACCATTTATCTTTTTCAATTCGTCTGTTTAGTTGGTAGCATGCCCACCGAAATGCAGGAGCGGCTGAAATATGTTTATTTGCGGATGTTTCACCAAATATTGTTTCGAAATCACTGTATTCTCCATCTGCTCGGTTAAGTAGTTTTTCATACTCGGCATTATTCAGGTTCGAAATACCATCTCGAACTATGGAATACATTGACCGTGCAATATGAATATATTTTTTCCTTTGTCTAGCTTCATGGTGAAATAACATTTCACTAGCATCGGCCAGAACATGTCGCAGCGGCCTAGGATTGGAGCCTCCAGCTTCACCATGATCAAATTCTTCAATCTCGCAAGGCCATTCTGCACATACACTGTAGGCAACCTCAGCAAATACTCTTGTTTCTAAAACTAGCTTTTCTATCGCCACTGAAAGCACAATCGCGGCTTCAGAGTGATGAATTGCTAGCGTACTTTGCTCAGCCAATAATTTTGCTTCCCTACTAACATGTAGTGAGCCAAAAGCAGCTAAAGCAGCCCCAACCGAAGCAATCATTGACATGACAGATGGAACAAAATCTACCCAACGCATTTCATCCATATTTTCCTAGGATTATAAATTAAAATTAATTTCATGCCCCCTACTGGCGAAGTAAATATTAATGGATTGAGAGAAGTCAATTCCGAACCAATTCAACTTACATTCAAGAGCAAATATTATCTTCAGAAATCCCAGAAGATTATTCACTGAATTTCTCAAACGTCATATCTCGAGGAAAGTAGCTGAAGGTTTTAAGGTCATAATAATCCCTCGTTGACATGAAATTGCTTGATAGCCGGTTTGCTTCGAAGATGGCATCTTGGTTCGATAGTTCTTTGCTTAAATGAATATCTGCAAAGCCTTTAGTTTCGAGATCGCTGCTAGAAACAGCTCTGGCACCGTAAAACTCTATCTCTTTAAGAAAGACTTGTGATGAGTTTCCATAACGATAAATAACCATTGGGCCTGCAGATATACCCTTTATGTATTGCCGATGATGATCTAGCCACTCCTCGGTTTCAGATATTGACTCTTTCGTTTCACCGGGATAAAGCAAAACATTCACCTTTGTCCATATTCCATTATCGTGGCACGCCTTTAGCAATTCTGACGCTCGTCGAAGATAAATAGCTGGCGTCGTTGTTTTGCGCATATTCAACAACTGCTGAGGACTGGCTGACTCCAATCCCAAATCTAATACCTTTAAACCTGCTTTTGCCAACTGTTCAACCTGATGTGAAGAAAATGCATCAACTCGGCTTTCGGCCCGCCACTGAAAATCAAGGTTATGAGTTGCAAACTCTTTGTAAATATCAGCAATCCATTCAGAAGAAGGTTGAAATAGAGATGCTTCAAAGTACGCTCGAATATCATTTTCTTGATAGACCGTAAAACACGCTTCGATTTCGTCAGCCAAAACCCTCGCGTTCTTCATCGTAGAAAGTGGCACATCACCCTCAGCACAAAAACCACAACCTCTACCGCAACCTCGCGACACTTCAAAACTTGGTGTGAAATCAGCAAAACCGTCGAGGAGAGAATAATCCAATGTCGAAAGTGTATTAGGTGGAGTGCTAACCAACTGATCCCACATCACTGTATTGAGAGTATTCTCAATACTATGCTCAGCCGTTCCAAATACGACGAGATCAATGTCAGGAATTTGACGGCGAATCCACGCTCCATCATCACCAATGACCCATCGTCCGCCAACCACTATCAACGCATCTGGATTCATTTGTTTAATTAGACGACAAACCACCCTAGTCCAATCAAGAGCATAGCTGCTTGGTATAGATATAAGTATAGGCAAAGCGCTTTCAAGATGTCCAGCCCTATCTAAGTCGTCCACAAATTGAATGGGGTTTATAAAGTTACCATGAATAACAATCGGGTCATATCCAGCGCGGTTCAAGATCGTTGCCAACCCCAAAAGCCCATAATTCAAATACAGATTCATTTTTGAAAAGTGATTGATTTTCTTCGGACTAAGCATTCCGGCACTAATCATCAGAACCCTGCCTTTATTTGCAGGTGATAAAATTTTTTTTCGAGATGATTTGTTAATTAATATATTTTTCATTGGAATCATATAGCTCATGAATGAGCTAAGCTCTTTGGCACATAGCTTTCGTACTCAAGAAAGCTGTAGGTAAGAATTGAAATTTATTGATGAAAATTGATTCTTTTATCCTGTAATACATGTCTATGTGCAATGTGATTACGTTTTGTTGTCACGTCATACATGGAGAATTATATGAGTCAAGTTAGTAAATTATGTCAGTATGTCAGCTTTATCAGAAGTGCAATGGGAATCAGTGATTCCAATGCTTACCTCGTACTTGGTGCATCAGGATCATGTTTTTTTATTGAGCTCGCTACCGGCCCGCTGCTTAGTCGCGATATCCTTATGAATATTCATATTAAGTTTGATGATATCGAGTTGAATTTGGATGCGTGTGAAAAAGCAATTTCAAATAAAACAGAAATATTATTTAACATTCCTGATAGTGCTCATTTGATTGCTCTATTAGGGCTGCTGGAAATCGCTTTCAATTGCAGGACCACTATACTTCATCCTTTGGACTACCACGGAGATTACTTTCCAGGGTGGACACAGGCTGTGGACCAGATGAAAAAAATACAAATACCATTTGTGTAATGCGATAATTAGCACGAAGCAGCAATAGATTAACCTAGCATTGCTAGGTTAATTTTTTTACAAATAAATTTTTAATATATAAGTGATCAAGATTATCAACACGCAACTCGTAAGTGTTGGCAGTATTAAGTGGCATCCCGTAAGCATATACATTTACTTCAAATGCCTTTTCTGAGAAGCTTAATAGTCTTGAAAATAGAGAAATATGTGATTTTGGAGAAGATTCGTTCAACAAAATATCGTTCAAAATGATGCAAAATTTGAATTCTTCACTATTTATTATTGCTCCTTTATTGGCAGTGATGATAAAACAACAATCGCCACGGGTAACAAATCCTTTAATATTATAAATTCTACGATGATATTGATATACATAAGGCATGGAACAAAATGCTTTTCTATAATTTGTAGTGTCTTCCAATCGTAGTGGTTTTTCACTTAAAGCACCATTTATCCAATCGTTCCGCTTTTTAACTTCCCAATTTTCATTTTTTGCTTTGGAATAAGCTTCAGATATAACACCGTTGTACACCTCTACAATTGACTGGAGCATATAGGTGCTTGGAGTTGGCCTACCCAGAATTCCGGCCTTTATTCGACGTTCCTTTATTTCGATAGGCGATGGAGTTGTAGATAAATTTTGTTGCTGTTGTTGTCGCTTACGTAGTAATGGCCTGGGAATCAGTGCTTCTGGGAAGCGCATTTCACGTAAGTCGTAATTCCTCTTCGGAAGCTTCTTCTCTTCAATCTTTCTAAAAATTGGCTCACCATCACAGTCATTTATGTGAGGATTCCACTTTGCAGAAAAGTTAGGAGATCTGGAAATTTCTCCATCAGTATAAATTAGAATGGCGCATAACCTGATACCACAATATGGGCAGCTAAATCTTTCATAAATTATGCCATCATAGAGATAGAGATCGCGATACTCCCATGCAGTCAAAGCTAGGGTATCATCTTCAGCTACAGCGTAATAAGACATTCATTTTCCTTGATAATTGATCGCTTCAACATTTTAAGACTAGATGTTGTGTCCATAAACTTTACACCGAAAAAGCCGGATGTACACCTAGCAGTATTAGTAGGTATTAAATCAATATATTGACTGTTCAGGTGGTTAATCTCAAGGAACTTGAAGATGAGAACCGGCGACTTAAGAAGATGTATGCCGAAGAACGCTTCAAGGCAGAGAGCATTCAGGAGGCGATGCAAAAAAAGTGGTGACGCCATCTTGCCGACGCGAGATGGCGCAACAAACCGTTGAAGAACGTGGCATCAGTATTCGTTTGGCTTGCGTTTGGCATTAGCCAGACCTGTTACCGCTATCAACCGAAGCTATCCGCCGAGAATGTGGAGATTGCCGATCACCTGATTCGCCTCACCCATAGATCATTTGACTTTGCAGGCGGAACCGAAAACGTGTTCCTTGCAATCATGCACTCTTATGCTTGACTGAAGAGAACGATCCGATTCTTCCATGGAAAGTTGTCGCGTCTAGAGTTCCAACTTGAGATAATAATTGTGATAGCTTCGAGATAGGTCCGAGTGATAATTCCCACATCATTCCAACTCCTTCAGAATATGTACGTGGAGAAAAGGCCGCAGGTCTCGCATAAGTGACCGACACTTCGCTTCGAGCCCCAAGAGCAAGTGCAACCCCAAGGTTCTGCATCTTTGTCCCCATGGGGATGCAAGTAATATTTTTACCAAGATGCTGATCTGCCAGGCGAAGTATCAATTTAACAGTCTTCCGGTAATCAAATACACAACAATCCGATGAGTTTTCGTGACTAAATTTCACGCCTCCATTTATTGCGCAGCTTCCTAATTGCTGCAACGCAGTTAATAATATTTCTTGCTGAAACTTGTTTCTCCATAAATCCTGTTCATGGTTTGGTAATCCGAACACCCAATGCACGTTGGACTCAGGAGCCGCAATAACCTGCTCACTGATGGCATCAATACAACGCACCATGCGGTTCATCCTAAAACTCGGAATTGCAATTACGAAATCTGGTCTACCTTCATGTTGGAATCCAGAATATAACGGATGAATCATTGGCTCTTGAGTCCCTTGTTCCGAGTAGCACTCAAACTCTCCAAGCATGGCTCCTTTTTTTACCATCCCCAATCTGTCAGCATCAACCTGAGAATAGGTTGGAAAATATTGCCCCGCCTGACAGTACAAGACGCTCAATTCTATTGGAATTTGAATTCCCAATAGTGCCCCTACGACCGTTAAGATAAATGTTCCTGAGCAGGCACTTATATCGAAACATACACGTACACTTACAGAATCATCTGCGATCTGCAAATTCTTAATTAATTCAATCAAACGAGTACGTACCAATTCTGGATCGTCAGCATCAACAAACTGTTTATCAACGCATATACTATCAAGATAGCCAGATAATACAGACTCATTCGCGATATTGTCATCAGCGTTTGTTCTGTAACGTCCAACCAATCCAATTGAAATTTTTAATTCAGGATAGTATGCTTTTCTCTGACTAGACATGGTCAGCGGTATAGCTACGCAGCGCTCTTCAAAACCCAATGCGCAGACAAATAAATCAAAATGTGTTGAAAGAGATTTTCCCAATTTCTCAGGAGCTGGCAAACTGATCACAAGCCCATCCCCTTGTTCAAACACGAAAGCATCTCTGGGTGCTGCTGTTTTTTCGTTAAGTCTCACGTCTAGAACTCCAGTTTTTCTTGATGGTGAGCAGACTTCAATTCAGGTTTATATTTCGCGACACGATGGTTGCGGAAGCTAGCTGATTCCGTTAATAACTCAACAAGTTCATCGATTTTGCTCAAACTAACATATCCCCACCGACGCAATGCCGTTTTAAAGTGAGGTAAAAGCATTCTGCGAAAATGCCATCGTACCGTGCCATACCCTGCCCCCTCTTTTGCACCACCATGGCTGCGTTCTATGAATATGCTAGAACGTACCAACTCTTTCGCCAGCAATGCATACTCTTGATCAATTTCAGCGAGCTGTTCAAATATCGTATTTGGATTCTCAATTGTGAGTTCGATTTGTAGCAAACGAGCCGGTTTCATCTCGTCCTTTTTGCTGACGGAAATTAACTTGCCTTCGATTTGAATATCGCGCACCATCCCCCCAAACTCGGTGGCAATCTTGTGCATTTCCAGACCATAAGGATAATGTGACTGAATACGTTCAACTAAGGCTTTAGATACATCGAGAATGGCCGCGTGCTGTATATGCGGTGGAACCAGAGATACTGATGTTGGCCCAACCGAACCACGTTTAAAAATTTCCCTTGCAACTTGAATTAGCGTTGCTACATCCCCACAAAGCAACCTCGATAACATCTCTATTCCGTGGTAATAAAAATGCTTTCCAGGCGCATGCATCTGTCTAATTTTGATAGCCAAATCTTGATCGCTCACGGGATCGGATTGGCCGATAATCTGCTGCGCAGTTCCAGTCCAATTTGAAGCTACCAGCCTCCGATTTAGCAATGAGATTACAAACTCCGTTGGATCATGACTTTTAGAAAGGAATGAATCACCTGTATCAATCGGTGAAAATTCGCGAAACACATCCAGCCGTATTCCGTCCACATCCTCGCTTATAAAGCCATATTTCTCTGCTGATATCTTGAACGTCTGGTGCGGACGTCGATCCCAAATAATTTTATTCAGTACACGCTGGACATTAGGTTTAATGCGATGATCCGTATAGTCATCAAGCATAAAACAAATTTTTCGACCATTCAGACCATTCGAGACTTGTGCGATGTACTCGACAACTTCAGCTACATAAGTTACAACAAGATCTATTGGCGCCCTCTCCCCAACACGTAATGCACGAGCAGTTTCATACCTCAACGACTCTAAACGATCAACGATCGAGTGCAAGCGCCCTGAAAGACCACCGCCGGAAAATGTTATCGAAGAAATTGATCTTTGCTCAAGAAATAGTATCGTTTGATTGAATGCAGCTTCGTCTAAACCATAAATAGCTGCCACATCCAGATTCTCGGATAGAGATACTAGCGTCCGAAATAACTCCTTGAGTAATACAAGTTGAAAATACGTCTCAATCACATTGGCAGATTGCCTTACTCGCTCATCTAGGCGCGACACCCCCATTAAATTATTTTGGAGCTCTATTGAACAGCTAATGTAAATACCCATGAAGGGAAATTTTTCAAGTGTCCGTCGAGCAATCCTTGAATCTAATAAATGTGTACGCGCACATAGGTAACGGAAAGCCATTGATTTTCCACATCCACGAGGACCTGTTAACACATTTGGATCGCTCACAGATAGCGATGTAAACCATGGTAAATTATCCTCAAATAGTTGTACCAAAATACTGTCACTTGAAAGATGCTCAGCTGAAATCGCATCAAATGGATTGAATACGCCTGCAGGTTCATAAATTTCACTTCTACAGGCTGTTTCTAAGTGATTAAGCCTGTCACCAATATCGGCTTCCTGAGGAAAATACCGCGACAAATCTCCTTCTGCCATCTGCATTATAAATTCACGGAACATTCGTACAAAACGAGGATATTCAGATGCGAGTGAGCGGTTTGTAAACAGAGAATTGTAAAGATCTACAAGAATTGCCAGAAAGGATGCCCGATCATCATGAATCTTGTCTGTAGGCTTTTCGATTGGCTTGAGGCTACCTGTATCGATAATTTTTACTGCAACTGCATTTGTACCATCGCGTGAGAAACGTGTTGCGGGAAGGCGAGCTAACATCACATTCCCAGAATGCATATCATCATGTTTGAGCCCTTGGTCACGAAGGTAATACACTGCATCCAGAAGCTGTCTTGCAACGTTGATAATCAACTGCGGGGTTACTTTTGAAGAGTCATCTTTAAATAATTGTTTAAGTGTTTGTCCTTCAATCCAAGGAATTAGAAAACATACCCAGTGGTTTGATGGGAATATTGTGTCATCCAGAGGAAGTGTTACATGTCCTGCCTCGCGCGGAACGACGAACTGCGGTGCGGACTCCAACTTGGCTGCAAGCTTGGTTTCATAAGTTTCAGTGTGATTTTCGTCATAATCCTCTTTCAAACACAGTTTCGCAGCCAAAATTCGACCATCAGGATCCTCTACCTTTAATACGAAGCCTTTATATCCAGTTCGCTTTCCAAGTACCGCTATATGTCCCAAGCCCTCTCTCTCAAGAATTTTCAGCAATAAATCCCCCCTATGTGAAGATTTTAGCGTAATTGATTCTGGAAATTCGTTTATTGTTTCTATCCATTCCCTCTGTGCAATAGAAAACTCCACTGGCGCGAAGGATGAGCCGTTTGATTCCGTCATCTCATTCATAATCAAACCTGTCAGATATACTGGAGAGTACGGTCACGTTAAAATCCCCCATTACTTGCGATGCTAAAAAGCACATCTCTCTAATAACAAATTTGTACGTAAGATTTTTGAAAAATATGTCTCGCTGTCAAACTCTTTCCACGATTCAATTCGCTCCGAACGAGGCAAAGCCCATCGCTCTTTCCAATAATCAGCATACTCGCTAACTGCTAAATTTATGTGAGCGCCATACAAACCACCAGACATTCCCGCTTCCAGATCATTTACAAAACGGAAGATGAACACTTCTCGTTGAAGGCCGTGTTCAAAATAAGTGCTTGGCAAACCCAATATTGAAAGTGCTCTCGTAAAGTTTTGCCACCTTATTTTTGGACCATTTCCATACCCGCCCGAAATGTAGCTCCCCGTTTCAGAAAACAACAGCTTTTGAACCTCGGAATAATATTGTTCCAAGTGAATTGTTCCAAATCCTTTTGTATAGCCAATAGGCTCTGCCAACAACCTACCTTTATATTTCAATCGGTTATAAATTGAACTGCGCCCAAAAACGCTGGTAGTAGTTACAGCAACTAGAGGCTGCTCTATAGAGTTATCCTGCATGATCGTTCGCTTACTCGCATATAATTTCCAATAAGCACGCCGAACATCATCAGCAGACACAAGACCAGCAACCAGTTTACCTCCAAGAATATTGGAATATGGTGGTATGGCCCCGATAGTAAATACATCCATAGTGCGATTTACCATTTCCAGCTTTCTCTCATTTGGGTAATCAAAAAGATTATCTCTGCAAGCGAGGTCTGCTGGTGGCGATTGAAAACCCAAAACTCCAATCACAGCCTCATGATACTCATCATACACAACAAACCGAACTCTTCGACCATACCCTTTAGTGTATGGAATTGACCAAGTATGCCTGGTGACTTTAAAAAGTTCTGCCCAAATCGATCTAGGCTCGACCAATTTCAAGCAAGGTTTGATTTTCGAAGGATCTAAATCTCTTCCATTAATAAACCTATCAGAATGTTTTTTGTACAGCCGCCATATCTCAGGATAAATATTAGTTGATACATAATTCTTTGAATTTACATGCAATTCTCTAATAAAATCTTTTCCACCCGCAGCCACAGCTTCTCTAAAATTTTCATGGGCGCTAATAATATTTGCTTTTAATTTCAGTTTTTCCTTCAATGAATAATGAGGCTCAAAAATGTCCATTTTGAGATCACTAATAACCGTTTGGGTAGCTAATTTTGAGGTTTGACGCATAATCTTCACGGGCATTTTGAACCAGAACGTATTTGGCCACGCCCACTGCCTCATGTCAATCTAAAAATGGTGATTTCTTCGCTATCTTGCCAGCTTCTCGCTAATTAGCGCACCGCATTACAACTAGCCGATACCGCAAAGGCAACGGCTGAAAATCCCTTTTGCGGCATGTTATAGCGTGCCACTTTATCCCCCCTCTGTGATATCAGCCTTACCCATCAATAACCATAACACAAAACACACAGCCTGATATCTGTCGAAAACACGCCGATGTTCTGACGACATTCTCCCGTATGCTGCGGACCTGTCAGCACCCCAAATATCTCTGCAACACACTGCTGTAGCCGATCGTGATTTTGAGCTGACAGCATGTACTGACCAAGCTGGTGCAGCACGGCATGAAATTCAAGTCGAACTGTCAAGCATTGCAGGCCTAACCATTATGTGTATGAAATATTTCTACGTACAACCGTATAACTAAAAAATGTCATCGTCATAAATCACTGCCGACGCTTACGGTGCGAGTAGCAAATCGAACCGACACTGTTAGCAAAGACGGACTGCATCGGTCTCGTATGTCGCCTACCGAAATCACGTTTGTAAAATCGTCAAACCTCATGCTGGGCCGCAGTCATGTCGCATAATCCTGTGTTCCATATAAAAGGAATCCAAAGACACGCGGCATTTGTGACGCATACCGACCGAAAATTGCCCCAAGTATTTTACTGCACCTGACTAATTTTAGTGCAGGGATTGAAGGTGATCACTATGAAAATGATGGGTAAAATTCGGCGAATACCCTTTTCGGGACGCTGCACAAAATCGCGAAGCGCACGAGTTTGTCACGCAACACGATTCGCAAGTGAATCAGAAATGCCGAGGAGGTAGCCGCGTCGATTTTTTATGCCACGCGTAATGGGCTGCATCTCAAAATTGTTACTTATCAAGAAGAGTGTAGATGCCAGTTTCCACGATATCTGTATAACTAGCGGCTTTCCCCATTGAAATAATTTCATCGGCATCTTTAAATATTTTGTCATCATCAGAGGTGATGATCAGGGCCACACCTGTACTACTCTCGCTCCAATCCAGAGAGCTCGTGAGTTCCCTGGCGCAAGAACAACTCCGTCCTTGAATTTTTTCGATAGCCTTTTTTGCCTCGTGACGAAGTCCGGTTATTTCACATCCAAGTGGTTTGCAGAACCGAACTTTATATTCATTTCGCTTTGCTGGCTGAGCATTGTGTAAAGGATCAAGTAAGACAACCTGAAAACTATTATCTTCGTCAAAAAATCCAATTATGCGGCCTTCAGCTTTGGAAACGGCAAATTGAATAATTGGAAATTCCTCAGGGTTGTCTAAATATTCTGGCTCTATAGACGTTAAGTCGGCCCTTTTTATGGGGGTATTTTTGTGATCCCAGTTAATGTTGTGTATACGCAAAGTTCCATCAACAACATCCCGACTTTCCATTACTTGGGAAATCGTGAGTTTGGAGAGTTCCTGAAGACGGTAAACTACAGAAAGGACCCATTTCTTACCGATAAGGGCTGAATCAAGCCCAAAGTCCTTTCTTTCTTCGAAGAAACGGAATGAAAAGGACCAACGTTGATTTTCTCTCAGTTGGGTACGATTTATTGCTTGCTTAACACTTTCAGACTTTGATTCGACATGAGATTTTGCCGTCTGTTTGTTGACGGCATTTTTTATACTACTCATACCTCCGCATCTTCGAGCATTTTTTTGTAAAAAGAAGCTATTAAAGTCTCGTCAATTTCGACTTCACAACGTTCTGATAGCTTTAACGTTCCACGCGCTTGCCTCCATGGAGCCTCATCGTGGGTCATGCTCTCTAATTGCGGGCCAGAAAAGCGAACATAAGCATCTAGAACATCATCAATGTGGAGACGTTCATAATTCGAAATCAAGTCAATATTAAACGATGGGCGAACATCCTTAATATTTAAGAGGTCGTACATAGAGTGAGAGCCTGCGAAACGAACATACAGCGATCTATTAACTGGACCATGTACCCATGCCTCAAATTTGCCATCGAACAGCCTACGGCCTTTTAGTGCCATATTCCAAGCCTGAACGTAGTACACAAGCTTCTGAAGTTTAAGGATACTAAGTCCAGACCTTGCTTCATCAAGTTTGACGATTATGTAATCGGCAACGTCATCAATAGTTGCAGCCATAGTTCTATTCCTTTATAAGTGTTTCACTCTAGCACATATTCTTTACTAATGGGTAGTGTCACCCTACTTTGCCAGCACAGGCAAACACTTCCCGTCAAATACAAGCCTACCAACCACATACGTCACGCCATAACTTACCCAGGCGAGAGGGGTAAAAAGAAGCAATCCTACGCCGCCTTGCGCGCATCCGGACCCGGTGCACGTCAATTGTACGTATAGCTCGGCCACAAAAATTATTGGGTAGGCATAAACACCTGCCGCCAGAATAATCAGCAAAATCAAGGTGAAAAGAAGACGAACTTTCATGTGATTTGGTGCGCGTTTTGCAACGAGTGCGACCTGAAGCTGCTTGCGTAGCGTACCTACTACGGCAGGAAATGTAATTAAACTCAGCAAAATAATGTACAGCACACCCATCGCAGTATTATTTAATGTCAGCGTCTAGGAGACGGCGATTTTTTCATCTGCGTCCGATTTTGCGATATGCGGCTCAATCCTATATCAAACGCGGAGCACCGCTGTCTTCGGTGACGTGGGTGCGCAAATATATTCATATTGACTATTATTTGCTGTATTTTCAGATGGTTGGCCGGATTGGCTAGATTGATTGGATTGCATGGTAAGAGCATATTGAGTTCACTTGCTGGATACTAGCATTCCAAACTTACGCAATACTGACAAAATGGGATAAGTTGTTGTTTTATTCGCGGTGATGCTAATTGATCATGCGAAATGTTGGCTTTGAGAGTTCAAGATTTACATCATAGGTGCAGCCCAATAACCAATTCCATATCACAGGGCTTTGCAATACAATGTCCGCAGTAGGCGAAGCCCAGCCCCAGCTTCCCAAGCAATTATTGAGCAATAATAATGACACAAAGCACACCTGTGATCCTTTTGGAGCAACTCACGCAGTACAACACTGAACTCAACACTAAAGTCACACTCCTTGAAAACGAAGCGTCTTGCCTTCGAGCTGAAGTCGACAGGCTTACCGAGAGTCTCCGCGCGTCCAACGAAAGGCTCACTGCGGCCGAAAACGAACTGAGCCGCACCGACATGATTAGGCGTAGAAATGATAACGCCCTTGAGCTGCTCAGGCGGAATCCGCGCTAAATACTTACGTCAAAATGGGGTGGACGTGTGTGCGATTGCGGCGCGGTTTAGCATTTTAGGTATTTGGCTGGTAAACCTGAGCGACATGTCAGAATCACTGCATCGTAAACGTCCAAGCCAAGCAGTTGCCGTCTTGATGCGCCGAGCATGAAACTGGGTCAGGATGTCGTACAGCTCTACCTTCAGGAAAAAGTATTGACGAGGATGCAACGTGTTCAAGGCCACGTAGCCCGCGTGGTTCAGGATAAAACGGTTTTAACACAATTCCGGAGGCGCATAGCACACCCATCTACACATTATCTTTAAAAAAATCCCCGACACAATTTCCAGAAAATCTATCACCGGGCGGTTATAAAGATAAATCCACGCATCAATACGCTCGCCCGAATCGGTATGGACAACGCCTATTTCCCTGATATATTCTTTAGGATTAGGATATTTCTCGCTGCATTCCTCATAGTCATCCAATTTTGCCAGTATGAATTCCGGATTTTTCAGCCGGTAAACCTCACCAAAAACTTTGTCATCCTGATTGTCTGAGGGAATAGCGCAAGGGTAATAGGTCACGCGGAAAAGCTTACCTGCGAACCTGGCATCTGCATAAAATTCGGCATGCCTACCCGTCACCAATTCAGCTTCTGGATTAATATATAATATCTCAGCAGTAAATAAGCGAGTACCGTGAAGCTTTCTCACCACGAGTGACATAGGTGATGCTGATAAAGCAAAAAATTTTGCTTCCTTGATCGCAAAAACAGATTCCGACTTGCCATCGATTCAGGGGTGGATTTAATTTCATTGAACTGGAAAAATAAATGTCGAACACCACCGATAAACGGAAGAAAATCCTCAATACTTTGAAACGCCACCAAAGCGACGTAGATGAGAAATTGGCGGTTTCACTGATTAATGACTTCATGCAACTGAGCGGCATTCTCGAAGCGCTGAAGACCACCGATAGCAGAGCCTTCAACGCCTTCTTTGCATTGTTGAGGAGGAACATTGAGTTGGAAGAAGTCATTGCGGAACGTGGTATCCGCATCGCAAAACTGCAATGCGGTCAGACTCAACCAAAATAAAAAATGGATAAAGCTCGATATGGAAATATGGATGGACCAATGGTTGATCCGATTGAGTTCCACACTCTGGCGACAGCGAGGTATCGGCAGCGCGGCATCTTCCCGTACTGTGACGCCTGTCAGGAGATCGTTCACCTGTATGGCGTCCACACTCCCAATCCTGATATTGTTCCACGATTTGACCATCCAGACCTTGCGCCCGATGCGGACCCATTAGACGATTGCATACTCGCAAATCGTAATCCGCGATTTCGTGGGTTATCGCCAGACGGCTATGACGATATTCAAGGTCACAAAATACGCGCACAATTTTTTGAACCTCAGAATTTAGCTCGGGCGTATAACTTTTGTTTGAACCTATCTAGAGCGGGTAATTTGCCCGGCGCAAAATTTCGGCTAATGCTTCAGCGCGCCGATAGAAAACGGGTTTGGTCATATGTTGGCATTGAAGTATGGACCATTCCATATATTCTTCTAACCTTGGAAAATTTCACGGCGCGCTCCAAAAATGGGCAAGAGTATGGATTCCATTACGTTTTTCAAAAACCACGCGGCACGAACATTTCAACACTGTGGACGCGCTCACAGGAATGTCAAGTTTTAAAGGTGTTTTCCAGAAAAGGCGATCCGGTACAGGCGGAAGACAATCCATACCCTGTATCCGAGAATGACTTTATTAAAAAGGCTGGCGATACAGAATGGATCAAACCTGAATTTTTACGAGCCTTAATTCCATAAGTATAGGAACCGGCGGGAAGCTGCCTTTTTGTTTCGACCGAGCCATACACATCCAAAATCCATGTATATGCCGGACTACTCTCAAAATTTGCCCCCTCAAAGGCTGCTGTTTTATCAATATCAAATTTAGTGATTATCCGTACTTATTCATATCCGGCAACTTCGAGGCAATTACTCTCGACATAAGCCTCATCGGCGTTCTGCACTGCGCACGGGTGATATTCGAGACGATCTTTGATCCAGTAATGAATCGATGGAATAGGCGCACCACTGATGGAGGTCAGGTCTAAGGTGATGTTTGAAGGCTAAAATCAGGACGGAAAAATAAGGAAGGCTGGCTTGCCTTGATACCTAGCAAGCCGCTAAGTGCATTCATGATGGGAATATAAACCCCGAAAAAGGCGAAGGGTCCTTTCGGACCCTTCTTTCAGTACACTACGGGTTTGAGTCAGTGACCCAGTAGCGTGTATACAAATAGATAACGCAATTACTTAAGATTCAAACAAAGAAATAATGATATTTTTTTGCTTTTGATAAACTTCAATCGTGCAGTCGAGATAACTAGCGGCACTATCCGACGTGATTAATTCGCGTTGCTCGCATTCAACCACTAATTTAGCAAAAACACCTTTTCTGGAGCTTCGTATTGATTCATCCCATAAGAAATCAGTTGAATAATTTTCAGCAGCATCCCAAGCATCGGTTGATAAAACATTATCAACACTCAATGATTCTATCGGAATATTTCTTTTTAAAGCATTCCATATTTGAAGTTTTGCACAAGTAAAGCTAATTCCAAAATAATCCATGACCTGCCGCACAGAATTATTTTGTTTATATATTTTAAGTACAGCGGCTTGCGGTGCAAGAAATTCAGCGGCGAAAGCATTAGCTCTTGCTTCAACATAATAGCCTGATTCGTCGTTCAACAATTCAATTTCGTTATAGTTGTCAATTAAAAAATGATTCAGATGTTGTTCATCATCCCAAAGTAAATGTCCTAGTTCATGAGCTAACGTCATTCGAAGAACGAAAATATTTTGACCATTATCTCCGTTATTATTTACCAAAACTCCCCGGTGATCATCATTTGAAATGGTAACGCCCGCAATTTTCTTATTGAAAGAAGTTTGAATTAATGGAATACCAAGCGTTTCTTCAAGCAATGATCTGACTGATTTAATTGGTTCATCGTTAGTCAAACCAATCAACTGACGGGTCTTGGAGGCTAGCAACCTCGCTTTTACCCATACTGGATGAGCCGGTTCTCCATAGTCATTGTCTTTTTTGGCAAAACGTCCAACAAGCCCTTCGCTTTTGCCTAGCAATGTTTTCAACTCAAATTCAGTTCTAATCACCCAAGCTGCTTCACTTATAATTGCGACATCCTTAGAGGGTAAAGTATCCACATGACACCCAATCTTTTCCTTCAGTCGCAAAGCTAAGTCCGCATCAACACGCTTTGAAGCGCCAACTAGCATTGCATCAGGAATTGACAACATCTGTGCCACTTTCACCATGAGTCTAGCAGGTGAGCGAGTGCCAGAGTTCTCAATATCTTCAATAGATTTTGCGCTAATTTTAGCAATATTTGCTAAATCATCAATTGCTAATCCTAATGACTCTCTTCGTTCTTTAAAAAAAGAACAGACGTCAAAATCATCCGAAATAGGGACTGAACCATTTTCATCGAGATGAAATAGTTTTGAGCTAGATAAGGTCGCTTCAATTTGTTTTCGTGTTAACTGCAAACCTGTTGCGCCTTCACGAAATTCTGAAATTCCATCTTGGCTTCTAACATAACGTTTAATTGCATTCATTTTGATTGTGATTTTACAATTTTGACTTGAGCAGAACGGTATACATACTCGGAGCGCGCTTCTTCTTCATTCCAGCCTAAGCTATATATATCAAAACCAGTTTTGGAAAAACAGGTTGCGATATCATTTAGCTCTTCTTCGCTTCTAGGACTATACCTACTTGAATCACCATCTAAAACAATTGCCGGATTCGAATCTTCAATATGCTTTAAGAAAGCTAACTGTCCACCAGAGTGCGCTTCCTTGCCACCCGTAATATTCGTATGAGCTAAACGTCCGCGCTTGCAATGTGACTGAGCTAGCTCTGATTTTTCATGCGCATACTTCACATCATCGGGTGTAACAACCCATAAAAATTTTTTTGTATCAGGCAGTTTCTTTCCTTCCAGCTCATCAAGAGGAACAACCAATTCCGCATAACAAGCATGTACAAAAGTCGTATCCAGTACGAAATAGCAACCAGCTATCTCGATTAACTCATCGTCATACTTCTTATATTGAAGGTTTGGGCTTCTAGCTGGATATGCTTCACGATACGTTTCAAACATCATTATTGTTTTCGCAATTGTCTTCGTAACAGGTAATAATCGAGCTTTTACTCCACCCGCAAGCTATTGGCGATACGTAATTTTCACTCACATCAGACATTATTTGGTTTTATCGATTAATTAATGTAAGTTCAAATAGTCAATGGTTCGGTCGTGCATTTTGCGTTAATTTTACGTTTACTAATGCGTTACATTAATAAAAATTAAACAGGATTGTTTTATGTGAAAATAAAAATCATATAAAAAACAACAAGTTAAAATGTTTTTCGTCAAAATTTAACGTAAATAATTATATCACGTCAAGTGTTAATTTTGTGTTAATTCCTTGCGGGCAAAGGGTAATCTGGCACAGGAGCCACCCATTGATGTTGTGCGGGCGCAAGATGCCGCAAAGGGGAGCACACCATCCTCATAGTCTTCCTATATAAGAACAGGATTTTATCATCGTCATACGTCACACTCGTATTGCTTGAGCTTTCCACCACTATTAAACACAGGTTTTACTTATCCACCACAGGGATCTCCACCAATGGTGCCGCCCAAGCAATGGCTAGCGCTTTACCACTCTCACGCCGCCATGATCGACTAGGCTGCACAGGGTGCGAATCCTCCGGGTTCCGCCCATTGCCGAACCCAGCGAATCTGATACGGCAAATAGTTTAGCCTCATAGCACCCAAGCAATCCTCACCGCCCCAAGCATTCTCACCCCTCCCAGGCATTCCCTATCACTCAAGCACTACCCAACATTCCCCAGCATATCCACCCTTGCGCGCATGAGGCGCATACCCAGTCTCGCTTTATCGCTCTATCCCCGCACTCAGATTGACATAGCGCGTGCGCAGTAGTCTCCGCTTACGCTGCGCCAACCGCTTCCCCCTGTGTATAAATACACAGAGATTTTAGTAGCTGAAATTAAACGGGTCAAGATTCAACCCATCTTAAAAATTTTAAGGCGAATGACCGCTTTATGCGCTCCCGCGCCACCCCTCGGATTTAGACTTCACCACAAGGTTGTTGATCGATTTTTATCAGCCGCCTCCTCCCGATTTCCCTGAAGTACCAACCAATAAAAAATTGTGGCTGCTCGTTGATCATTTGGCGCTGCAGGCGGAACCGAATACGTGATCCGGTTTATTGGCTACACACTCCCATACTTTGCCAATGCTGACAAACATTTCCCATAAAATGCAAAACTCCCGACTACATACTTCACGCCATAACTGTCCCGGGCGAGTGGGCTAAAAAGAAGTAACCAGTGCAGAGCAGCGGTATTTGCCACTGACCGGATCATCTGCAAACAGGTTGAGTGTCTTGCCATTACGCCGAACACGAAATGGCTCCATGACGCCGAAAGATCACAATATTTACAAACCAGCTTCACCCCTCCAATCAGCACACCTCTCCACCACCGCCTGATACCACTCCGGCATCAAATGAAAATCCTTCTTCAGTACGTTGTAGCGGATCGCCTTATGGTGCCAAGCATCAATAATCCTCGTTTCTGGATCCGCTAAAATCCACATCGCAAGCTGAATCACAACATGCCGATCCTCCAACGAATAGCTTTCAATCGGCTCATGCTTCAATCCAATCTGAATTTCTGGCGCACCAATTTTTTCGGTCACGAATTGCCGTAATTTGACATGTGAATAATGCGTAAGCATGCTTTTGCATAACTGATGAAAGACAGAAAAAAATCCAACATCATAGTGTGGATCAATATCAGCCGCCCCTTCCAATAAGCGCAATGCCGGCAAAAAGATTTGATGAGCAGACTCATCGTAAATGACAGGGGGCTTGGCCTGGGCGCCTCTCAAATCAAAGCCGCATACGTGGCATAAAGTTATTGGTCCGGAATTTACTAGACTAAACTTACCCATCTCACCGCGATGGAAAGCTACCGGCGCACTGCATGAAGGGCATCGATCATGCAACATACAGTTATGCTTGGTGCATGTTGTATAAAAAGCGACTCGCCAACGTTTTCTGAAGTAAGGGACATGATCCTCGGCAAGACACTGAGGACAAAATTGCACCCCATGATGCCGATAACTTGTGGCTCTCATCTTGAGAGGCAGAATCCAAGCTTGATACCCGCTCCAGCGATAAACCTGGTAGAGCACCTGAGTGTAAGCGAGGAGACTGGTTTGTTCTATTTCTTTGGTGCCAACACCCGTATGCTCCGACAATGCCCGCACCAACCATTCCGGTGTCTGCCGATCGACGTCCCTACTCCAAATTTCTTGCCCTTTCCCTAACGATACCCGAAAGAAAGTTTGCAACTTCATTGAGTGCCCATGGGCAATTCGGACCATCCAGCTCGTCAATAGCTCATCTGGCAATGGCTTAGGGTGGCACACCCATATCGGCGACGAGTTAGGCATATTAACTTGGCGAAGGAATAGTCTTCCGCTTAGAGGGCATCGTCCATCGGAATTTTGACAAGGTTTCCAGCGTGATCTGCTCGGATTTATCTTTTATAGCCTGTTTAGCTGCCCTCTTGAGAATCTCATGGATCTCTCCCAATAGCCCCTCACTCATCCAGAGTATTTTTTGAGCAAGCGGAATATTAGCGCGCAGATTTGAGGGGGTTTTTAATGGGATTCGTTTTTCAAAGCTCTCGAGAAGGTCGCCATACTCATTATCCAAGTTCCATTTTGGCAGGAATTCTGGTTCAAAACGATTGGACATCTGAGGATCGGTACTAAATGCGTTAAAAGATTCCTCAACACCAGCGCAGACAATCGAGATTTTCAACTCATTACCTAGGCTTTTTAATGCATTACGAAATTCTCTTTGCTTAACTGGGCCTCCAGCAATTATGTGCTGCAACTCATCAACAAGAAGCACTTTCAACTGCACATTTCGAAGCACCTGCTTAATATCACTCGCCTTATTCGAGCCGCGAGATCGTATAGCATAAGGTTGCCAGATAGCTTCAAGTATCCGGTTATAAAAATCATTCACATCCGGCTTTTTAGGTGCCTCTACAAATAGAACAGGGACAATCGCATACTCACCGTCAAGATTCGGATCAGGTTTATGGTTACGTTCGAAATGATGTAGCAGGTTGGATTTGCCGCTGTTGCTAGCACCGACGATGAGCATGTTCGGCATGCGATCAATCCGGGGATACTGGAGCAACTCTTCCATTCTGGCGAGTATTTCCTTCGCACGCGGATATCTAATCCAAGTACCTGATAATATTGCAGTTACTCTATCTTCGTCAGATAAATCAATCTGTAAGAGCGCCTCCTTACCCAAATGCGGATAGAGTGTGTTTTTATTTTCAGTCAGCATCATCATCCTCAAATGAACTTCTTCTGTTCGGATCATATCCTGGTATCACTGGCGGTATAGCTGGAGCCGCCGTTTTCATCACCGTCGGCAAATCTTTCTCACGCTTTTTTCGTGCTTTTCCATGATTAATCTTTCGCTGATCCTCACGGCGAGCTGCCCTAGTTTTCAGCCCTGCCTGATCCTGAATTTCTTGCTCCTTATTTGCATATTCAACAATTACTCTTTCATTAACATCCTTTACTCCAGCCTTTATTGCAGCCTTGTACGCATTACGACATTCCCATAAACTCATCGGCGGCAAACCGACATCTCGGTACGGAATGACATAGTAGCGCTTTGAAATTGGATCAAAAAAATACAAGCGGCTGATGTCATGAGGATCGCGCCGAAATTTGAACAACTTCGTTGATTTAGGGCGATCTGGATCTGGTGTATTAATCAAAGGACGCAGCACATCTGCAAAATAATGCACATGATCAAGGAGCACGCCATAACTTTGTATGGTGCGCTCGATCACCGGTATGAAGTCAAGTCTAACCTTTTCTTCGTCCAAACGGCGCGCAGGCAACCCTCTCGGCAACTTACCATCACCCCCCAATAATCCACTGCGATACCTATCTATCGGCGCCTCCCCGTTAATGCCGCTATGAGGGGAGTGATGATATTTTGCAATCATGAGAACTAACCACTGCTGAAGATCATCAAGAGTCATAGTTGCTCGATCTTCAGAATCGTAATCCCCTCGTTCAGTAGGATTTGAAAACGTGGCACCTTCAAGTGTTTTAAGTTTCTCAGAGGCGGTTCCCATGAGCCGTTCTATATGCCCACCATAACGCGGGGTTTTGACAGGTCTAAATTGTGGATCGATGTTGTACTCTAAACATCCATCTCTTAACGTTAAGCCTCTAAATTCACGCGCATTGTCCATGTGCAATATTCCGGGCACACCCCAACACGGCCATTCGACATTTGTTAACCCGACTTCCTCCGAAATCCATTTTTCTTTCGGCAGAATTGAATGCGAAATGCACAGACCTGCTGACAGCGCAGAAGGAGCCTCTAAAGTTAACTCCATGCCTGTAATCATCCGGCTATAAACATCAATACAGAACGTAACATAAGGGCGCCCTATTGAACGGCGAGACTTATCATGAACGATCATCACTGGCAGCGGCGTATGATCAATTTGTACCAATGCTAACGGCCAGCCAGCATTTGGAATCGTCCCTTCGTTTGGATCATAAATCTGCTTCGCAGCACTTTTACTGTACCGTTTCTCAAAACGTTCACGCTCGGCTATAGCTTTAATTCGCCGATTTACAGTTTCCCAATGCGGTTTTGGCAGCCCTGCATTTTTACATAATCGATTTATGGACTCAACCGTGCATGCAATGCTACGTTTTTGATCCGTCATGTAAAAATTCTCTATCCGCTCCTTAATAATCGCTTCAACCTCGTCATTTAAACGCCACTTACCTGACCGCCATCCAGGCTTTTCGGATAACAAGTCAGAAAGCAATCCTGAGTTTTTAAAGGTTCTAACCCAGCGATATATCGTGGCGATGCCATAACCAGAATTCATTGCAATTTCCTTCGTGGCTTCTGTACCTCTTACTTTCCCCGACAAAATGGGCTGAATAATTTTTAAGCGTTCACGTGCAAATTGCCATTCTTCTTCTGGAATGACTGTTAAATCAAGGTCTTGTTTCTTAGTTTTTTCTTCCTGCTTGATAATCCATGGGGTAAGGTGACTAATTTCCAGCACCTCCGTATTTTTAGTCACAATACTTTGTGCCAGCACCTTGGTCAGCTCAATCACTTTTAAGATGACGTATTCTTGGCCGTTATAATTGACCAGCTCACCTTTTGTAATATTTAGCAGGGATGAAGTTGAGTCAGCCATATCTATCCCTTCGGAAGCGAGAGTTTGGTTTGCATATCCAGAGGTTTTTTCAATGAGGCAACAATACGCTTTGTGGCAAGCAGATGCCATACAGCCGGGACCATATGCAAAGCCAACTCATCCTCCGGACATAGCTTTTGCAACAACAATTCAATAGGCACCGACCTACGCTCGTTACTCAGATAGGCAAGAACTGTATTTAGCAAGCCCTCGTCAGGCTCCGAGCTATGGTACTCACGCAGAAATTTTAGATTTTCAAGGTATGGTGTACGAATTTCCTTTTCTGTAAAAATATGCCAATCCCAACCTTTTTCCTCGGCATATAAAGCAGCAGCCTCAAATTTAGGCGCATACTTAGCACGGTGCTTTTCTAAATCAGCACTAGTTTTTACTTCGCCCAGCACGGGGCGCGGCGCTTCAGTAGCAGAGGTGGAATTGTAATGAATCAGAATATCGGGGACGTATGACTTAGATTTCTTGCCTTTGACTGCGAAATCAATTTTAACGGGTTGCTCTTCAAATCCTTGGACTGCGTCATCAAATTCAAGCAGAATCATCAAGTCCCGCTCAAGCAACGACTCGTAGCCAAGTGATTTGCCATTTTTTGCACTAGAAAACGTACCAGTAACCATCACGTAATTCTTGGGGATTTTCCTGACAGGCATGGTCGCTCCACTTGGTAAGTGAAAGTTATATTATCAATTAGCAGAAAACTGAAATATATATTACCAATTAGGCGAATTATTATCAATGAATAGTGTAAATTTTGAGGGAAATTTTGATGTTTTTATCATTAATTAATGTATTTTCACAGTCACCTCCTGAAGTTTTTTCCTTTGGCATTCTGGGTAGTATGGGATAAAGATGCCGACTTTACTGGAGGTGTCATTAACTTGCCGCGCATTGATACAGACGCCACGTCGGAGTTGGACTTCACTGCGAGGTTGTTGGTTGATTTTTATCAGCCACCTCCTCCCGATTTCCCTGAAGCACCAACCGATGAAAAATTGTGGCTGCTCGTTGATCATTTGGCTTTGCAGGCGGAACCGAATGCGGGACACGGATTTTCGGCTGCTACAATATAAATAATACCGCATATAGTAATTTTTATTAAAAAAACACTAAATATACCATTTTGGTAAAACTGTGTTAGCATGAATTCGTTGAATTAAATCAGCAAAAAAAGGTTAGTTGCCTAACTGCCTACAGCTAACTTAGCTGATAGCTATGCATCCGTAAATGGCGACTGGAGGGGCAAGCGCAGTATCAAGCACTCATAAGGCGAATCAAACTCGCTTGGCACGTTGTGAAATTTTTACAATCTGCGTGGAAAAGTTGTCGGCACAAGCATAGAGAATGACTGCCATATGAATAGGTTAGTTAGTCTATGCTTTGGGTCAACTACTCAGCGTGAAGCTGACCGACTGCAACTACTCGGGGTACAATCGAACCAATGCGGGCATAATTGCTCGATACTAAACGGATATCTATGTCACGCATTTGCTCCAAATAATCGAAAGAGGGG
Source organism: Gallionella sp. (assembly GCA_041660905.1). Lineage (GTDB taxonomy): Bacteria > Pseudomonadota > Gammaproteobacteria > Burkholderiales > Gallionellaceae > Gallionella. The sequence goes on along the minus strand of JBAZVL010000005.1, from coordinate 42,392 downwards.
CTACGAATAACACTACGGCTACTATAAGGCGGTAAGAGGCGCTCCGACCAGCGTTGTTGTTTCGCTTAATTTTTAGTATAAATCGTTATATATTTTTGATATTTAAAATAAATTATGGCTCACAATGACAAGCACAGCGGAATACCATTTAGATTTCGTCGAGGGGCATCAATAGGTGAATTAGATGCGGAAAGTGATGATGCATATTTAAGTACGTGTTTCGTTGAAACCGGAGATTATCAGATACTGTCAGACATTGGAAACTCACACAGAATAATCGTGGGCAGAACTGGTGCTGGGAAAAGCGCTTTGATTCGTCAATTAATGCAAAGTGAAGAAAATGTAATTGAAATTCTCCCTGAAAATCTTTCCTTAAACTACATTTCAAATTCAGATTTAATATCAACGTTAGAAAGATCTGGCGTAAAACTTGATTTATTTTATACATTGCTTTGGAAGCACGTCTTTGCCACTGAGCTACTCAGAGCTAAATTTAATTTATTAAATGAAGAAAAGACAAAAAATTGGTTTATAAATTTTCTTGATCAGATTACACGTCGAGATAAAAATAAAGAGAGAGCTTTAACTTACCTGCGAGACTGGGGGGAAAAGTTTTGGCAAGAAACCGAGTATCGAGTTAAGGAAGTTACTCAAAAACTAGAAACTGACATTAAAGATCAGCTAGGAGCAACTCTTGCCGGCCTTAGTTTAAGTGCGAATTCTGAACAAAAGCTAACGGAAGCGAAAACTGTAGAAGTAGTGCACAAAGCACAGAAGATAGTTAATGATATAAAACTTAAAGCGCTTTCTGATGTCATGGGTTTTCTTGCTGACGATGTTTTTAATGATACGCAGCAAAGATACTATATAGTCATAGATAAACTTGACGAAAATTGGGTAGATAATGATTTGCGTTATAGACTAATTCGCGCATTGATTGAGACCGTTAAGGACTATCGAAAAGTACCTTCAGTAAAAATTATAGTAGCTCTACGACTAGACTTGCTTCAATCAGTTTTTGAAAAAACGCGTGATGCAGGTTTCCAGGAGGAGAAATATGAATCATTACTTTTGCATTTAAGCTGGAGCAAGGAAAGGCTGGAGTCGCTTTTAGATGAGCGTATTGATAAATTAGTCAGAGAGCAATACACAAGTTCTGCTATCAAATTGCGCACTCTTTTCCCTTCCACAATTGGTAAGGAAACATTTGTTGATTATTTATTTAATAGAACACTTCTACGACCGCGAGATGCAATAGCATTTATAAACGAATGCATAAAAAGATCAGATGGGCTGAATCAGGTTACTGTCCAAACAGTAAGAGAGGCTGAGCGTGAATATTCTGCACTTAGGGTTGCTTCGTTAGAGCACGAATGGTTTGTACAATTTCCTAAGTTAAAGTGTTACCTTCGACTTCTTGAAAGGATGCCAATTGAATTTCGATTATCATCTTTATCAAAGGAGAAAATTGATAGCTTTGTAATTGATGAGGCGTGCGATGGTGAACGCGACAGCGATCCGGTAATTCGTGCTGCATTCAAATATTTAGACCGGGGCCAAGATAATCATCATTCATTTGTTATCGAGTTGATCAAGGCTTTCTACCGAATTGGAGTAGTAGGAATTAAACCCGACGGATTTACAGGCCAATTATGGTCATTTAAGTCTGAAAGAGCGCCATCGGATGGGCAAATAAAACCCAGCTCAATAATTTTTGTTCATCCGATGGTTTGGGGAAATCTTGGTTGTATTATAAAAAAGTAAATTGCATTTAGTTAATCTAGTGACATGAAAAATGGCAGGATTACTTTAATCAAAAACCACTTGCGTGAAGAATACCCGACCAGGGGTTTGTAATCCAAGTCTTTTTCTGGGTCAGGTGTTTAATGTTGCGAACTTCGGAGGGCGTTACTGGAGCTGCGGGTAGGTAGGTGGTTTTTTCCATTACTGGCTGCGGTGTTTAAACCCTTAAGCGACAGAGCTTAATATTAAAGAGAAAATAATGAATTCAATTCAGCTTGATAGCATTAGACTGCAAGTTAATGTTCGCTTAAACCCAAAGAACAAGTCAAAACTGGGACAGTTCATGACTCCAAGTAGCATTGCAAACTACATGGCGAGTCTCTTTGATAAAGGGGCAAGCAAGGTTAAACTGCTGGATTGTGGCGCTGGTATTGGTTCTCTTTCAATTTCAGCCATCAAGGAACTCAAAGACATCTCTTTGATTGACCTTTGGGAGATTGACCCGATCATGCAAAGTCAGTTAGATACGAACATGCAAGCCATGCAAGTTCCTTTCAACATTCATGCTCATGATTTCATCTTTGGCGCTGTTGAGAACATCACATCAGGCAAGGGGGAGAGATACACCCATGCCATCATTAATCCACCATACAAGAAAATCAACAGCAACTCAGAACATAGAAAAGAACTGAGAAAAGCAGGTATTGAAACAGTCAATATCTACACTGCTTTTCTTGCATTGAGCATCTTGCTACTTGAGAAAGGTGGACAAGTTATTGCCATCATTCCAAGGTCTTTCTGCAATGGTCCGTATTACAAGCCTTTCAGAGCATTGATGCTAAAAGGGTGTTCTATTGAACACATCCATGTTTTTAAGAGCAGAAACAAGGCTTTTAAGGACGATGATGTTTTGCAAGAGAATATCATCATCAAACTGACCAAAGGAAAGCAACAAGGGGATGTTGAGATTTCTCAATCCAACGACCACGAGTTCACAGACTACCAAAGCAAGGTAGTTCCCTTTGCTGATGTAATTAAAGCCAATGATGACGAATTGTTCATTCACATTCCTACCGATGGACAGCCACAAGTTGAGAACAACACATTCTTTGCAGTCTCTTTGTCTGAGCTTGACTTAGGTGTCAGCACAGGTCCTGTCGTTTCACACAGGATGACCGAGTTTTTGGAACAAGAACCAACAGAGGGTGCAGTGCCGATGCTCTACCCTCACCACTTCGTTGATAGGCAGTTCCAATACCCAAAGACTCACAAGAAACCCAATGCCGTCAGAGTTTCTTCAGACTCTCAAAAGTGGTTGATGCCGAACAATGGCTTTTATGTCATTGTCAGAAGATTTTCAACCAAAGAGGAAAAACGGAGGATTGTTGCTTGCATTGTTAATCCTAATGAGATTGGCAAGGAATGGATTGGCTTTGATAACGGATGGAATGTTTTTCATGTCAAAAAACAAGGCTTTGAAAAGACAACAGCAATGGGACTTGCTTGTTTCCTCAATAGCACAATCCTTGATGAATATTTCCGTGTTTTCTCAGGACACACCCAAGTCAATGCAACTGATTTGAAAAACATGAGATACCCAACAATGGCGACCTTGCAAAGACTTGGCCTGGCATACCAAAGCACCATGAGCCAACAACAAATTGACGAACTTTTGGGAGCGAATAAATGAGCAGTGTGGATGGCAAGCTACAACAGGCATACAACATCCTCATCCAACTTGGAATGCCAAGACCACAATTGAACGAACGGACAGCCCTTTGTTTGCTTTGCTTGGTTGATATAAGACCTAGCACTCCTTGGAGTGAGGCAACCAACCCACTTGTTGGTATCACCCCCATCATGGATTGGAGTCGTCAGCACTATGGCAAGGAATATGCTCCGAACACACGAGAGACATTCCGTAGGCAGTCCATGCACCAGTTCATTGAGGGGGGCATTTGTCTCTACAACCCTGATAAGCCTGATAGACCCGTCAACAGCCCCAAGGCTGTCTATCAGATTGAACCCAACCTGTTCCAAGTGCTGAGAGCCTATGGAACGGCACAGTATGAGCCAATGCTCCAAGTCTACATGCAAGAGAGACAAACCCTTGCTCAGATGTATGCACGAGAGCGAGTGATGGCAATGATTCCGTTGCAACTGCCTGATGGTCAAACCATACAACTGTCAGCAGGCGACCACTCACAACTCATCAAAGACATCGTTTTGGACTTTGGGGCAAGGTATGTGCCTGGTGGAGTCCTAGTCTATGCAGGCGACACAGGGAACAAGCATGGGTTCTTTGATGCTGAGTTGCTTGCATCTTTGGGGGTGCGATTGGACAACCACGGCAAACTGCCTGATGTTGTTATCTACAACCATGAGAAAAATTGGCTTTTCCTCATTGAGTCTGTCACGAGTCATGGTCCTGTTGACCACAAGCGATTTGGAGAACTGACAGCATTGTTTGCCCATTGCACAGCAGGACTTGTTTTTGTCTCTGCATTCCCCGACTCCAAGACCTATGCAAAATACAGCAGTGTGATTGCATGGGAGACAGAGGTTTGGATTGCTGATGCTCCAACCCACATGATTCATTTTAACGGCAGTAGGTTTTTAGGTCCTTACTAAAAAATCGCAGAGCCAATTTCTATTAATAGCGGTTTTTGTAATTACATTTTTTGGGCTGAGTATGTGCAAAGAAATTAAAATAGAGGACGCCAAAAGCATTCTAATCAAACTCGGAATGCCAAAGAGGCAGCAAAATGACAGATCAGCTCTTTGTTTGCTTGCTTTGGTTGGTATGGAGCCCGGTAAATCTTGGGAACAATCATCTAGTCCTCTAATTGGAATTACGCCGATAATTGATTGGGTTAATCAGCATTACAAAGCAACGTACAAACCAAATACTCGGGAATCTTTTAGGCGCCGTAGTATTCACTATTTCATGGGCGCAGGCATTTGTTTACACAACCCAGACATTCCCGATCGAGCAACGAATAGCCAAGATAGTGTATATCAAATCGACCTCGAATTTCTTGATGTATTGAGGGGGTTTGGAACAGATGAATATGAGACGCTTTTTCTTAATTATCAAAAAGAAAGACCTACTCTTGCCGAGATATATGCAAAAACACGTGAGATGGCAAAAATTCCGTTGCAACTCTCTGATGGTAGAGAGCTGAGGTTGTCAGCCGGAAAGCATTCAGAACTGATTAAAGATATCATTATTGATTTTGGTCCAACATTTATACCAGATGGAATTCTGGTTTATGTTGGCGACACAAAGAAAAAGTATGGATTTTTTGAGGAAGAGATACTAAAGTCTTTGGGGGTAAATCTGGACCCTCATGGAAAGATTCCTGATGTAGTTATCTATGACCCTGAAAGAAAATGGCTTTTCCTTATCGAGTCTGTTAATAGTCATGGGCCTGTTGACGGTAAGCGATATGAGGAACTAAAAGCCTTATTCGCAAATCCTAACTCAGGTCTAATTTTTGTTTCTGCATTTTCTGACTCGAAAAGCTTTAAAAAAGAATCTTGCGACATTGCTTGGGAGAGCGAGGTTTGGATTGCTGACAATCCGTCACATATGATTCATTTCAATGGCAGTAGATTTCTTGGACCATATGAAAGCTAAAGTTTTATAGGCGGGATTTGGCGGCATGCCAATGTTTATTAAGGATATTGGCAACTGCTACATAATACCGGGTTTATTGATCTGTGTATGATTTTACGATATGCATAGCTGTCTTCGGCTCTATCCTATATCGAACACGGAGCTCCGCCGTTTTCGGTGAAGTGGGTACGAAAAAATATTCATATTGATTATTTTTTGCTGTATTTTCAGATGGTTGGCCAGATTGGCCTTAGTGATTTGATTGCATTGTAAGAGCATGTTGAGTTGACTTGCCGGATACTAACATTCCAAACTTACGCAATACTGACAAAACGGGATAAGTTGGTTTTTTATTCGCGGGGATGCAGGTTGATCATGGAAAATGTTGGCTTGGGAGATCAAGATTCAAGCCATAGGCGTAACGAAAGCATTTCGATGTGCGAATTTCATGCATTTCGCCAACCTATCACGAAATATGTATTCAATTCATGTCGGCATTGTTTCTGAGGAACAAGGAATATCCACATAGAGTCTCCCGTCTTCTAAATGTGAAAGGATCACGCCATTACATGTGACAAGTTCGTCTGCAAGATCCCCTATAGCCTCGAAATTGCTAATATCCTTCCACTGCCCATATTCAATAGAAATGTGTTTGCATAGCGTACCTAACTTGTTGAAATATGGTTTAAACCAATGCCCTTCAAGCTCCTTCTTAGTGATAGGTAAATCATCTAAAGAAATCTGTTGCCCTTCCATATTGCCAAGCAAATACGCGGCAAACTTCATAAGATCACCATAAATACCATAGACTTCCGACATAACTCGACCAATGTCACAATGTGTACGATATGCCTTAATAAATTCGTTTGCATTCGGACGCGCTTGATTTAATATTCCAACAAAGGCTTCCTCATAGTATGACGTCGGGTCATTTCCAATCTTTGCACTTCTCCACGTTGCTGCATATTCGCCCCAACAAGCCAAAATAATTTTCCACCGGCAATAATCATGGGCGTCAACATAAACCTTTTTCAACAAAACACCTGGAAAAACGGTATTGAATCGATGATCAATCTCGACATGTGCGCACTCATGTGCAAGCGTGTGGAGTGCCAAATTGTAGTGCTCATGATCAGGTGATTTTAGCGCGATGGCTAGTGCAGCATTGAGCACAATATGGCTTTTCAAAATACCATCGCGAATGACTGAGGGCGTCATTGCAATACCAACGACATGATTATCAGATGGTGTCAGTTGATATGAGCTTTCGTACCCACGATCAAGATTGAGCAGCGCCGTGCGGTAGTCGAATGCGACTGTTAAGCCATCAAGCTGAGATAGGTCAAAATAACAGCTCAACTCGCGGATATATTCTCCAATCAGTCGTGCGAATTGCGTTGCACTTTCTTCTGTATCGAACCCTTGAGCAAAAACAAGAAAATTATCCGGCGCTGTTTGCAGGTTAATCTCTAGTTCGCTTATTTCAGTTTTTTCTTTCATATACATAAATCATACTAATTATTAATGCGCCACATTTAGTCATTTAAATCAACAAATCTACAAGTTCAGCAGATTTATTAGAGTTTGCTTATTGAGGAATTGCTTGAGGCCATAAGATCTTCCACTTGATCGAGAAACGCTGCGAGCTCGCTCTGATTACCCCCACCCTTGGATCTCCATTCATCCATTGGTCGAACCATTGCCAGTGCGCCGGCATCCCACGATAGCGCCTCCAGATGGATGTCAGTAATACGGCCTTCGCGCAAGTAATACTGCCCCCACCTAGCCAAGGCCAAAATCCACATCGAAACCGTTAGAGCTCCATCCCAGCGAGTCCAGTCAGAGGTACTGGCGAGGGGTTGGTGTATTATCTGTTTTTGCCGTTTCAGGATTGCCTGCAGAATTTTTAGGCTTGCCTCCTGTCGCTCGGGGCTGCTATGCGCGTAGAGAAATGCGGCGATGTTGGTTGTCTGGCCTTCGCGAGCTAGATTGAACATCTGCGGCACTCCTTTCTGTTGCGGCGCCAACATGCCAGACAATTCCTGCATCCAGATATCGCAGGCATCGTCGGTACTTGCTCGGCCATTATTCAACAAGGGAGAAATCACATCCATGAACAACCAAGGTTCCGTCCAGGCAAGTTGCCGCATATGCCCACGCATAAAATCAATCAAGTGCCTCAGCTCGTCTGACGGAATGGTCGGCGGCAATGCATTATGAATCGCCGCGACGAGTCTTTTATAAATATCTGCCTTATCCGGATTTTTTGCAACATGATTAACCATCCATCCCAAGGCGCGCACCTGCTCCGCACAAGAAAAGTCTGCTAGCAACCGCTGGACTGTAACGAATCCATCCGGCTTGTCCAATTGGAGCTCGATCGCGTTTAGCCCCAACCATTGCAACAGGCCGTTATTGCTAGATTTGAGACGATCTCGTTGCTCTTCATAGATTTCGAACTGAACAGATAGCGAAATTTCGCTGACGATCTGGCTCAATAAGGACAATCTCACCACATCAGAGTCGTGAGGTTCCACTAGGACGCAGGTCATCTGAGCCTCGGTCATCTCCAGTAAAATATCAGGGGCATTCCACCACAAAAATTTGATGGCAAAATACTCAGACCATCTTAGCGCAGCGTACTTTATTGCATGAGACAAGTGATACGGTTTATAAGGGCTTTGCAGCAGAGACTGGATCGGCTCCAGAAAAAAATGCGCTTCTATCACGGCCAACTCCCTATCCAGCGCGTTATGATCGCGCTTGAACGATGCCTCAAGGAATATCGCCAAGAGGTTCAAAAAGTCAGGCTCGGATTCGAGTTCGCGAAAATGGTTTTCCTCGTTGTGAGAATGCGCGAGTAAATCACCTAGCACCTCCCAAGTCGCCGTGAAATTTTCAAAATTGCCGGCCTGCTGCTCTAAGTAATGGCGCAAACTTGCAGTTTCGGGCAGTGTGAGTGACTCATCCTTGAGCAGGTTGAGAGCCGCCATACGCTCCTTCAACTGTTCACTGCTCAAGCCTTGCAATAACGTTACACCGGTCCATATGCTCAGCACGTCGCCTGCATTAGCCTTGTCAAGGAAGCGTAATGGCTCGTACCGTAGCGGAATCCTAGACGAGGCTGATGAGCTGAAGAGAGTCCGTATAGCGGCATTTTCGGATTCGCCTTCTGGTATCGGTACCTCCGATTCCCGGATCAACTCAGATTTGTATTGCTCAACCGTAAGCAGAACATCAGCGGGGATCGGAGTGATCAACAAGGGATAGTTTTCGGCCGCTTTCTGCAACGAGTTGGAAAGATTAAATCCAGAGACCGGCAGACCATTCGGTCCTATAATTAAAATATATCGATCATGCAGTCGACCTTCCTTTAGGCCATAGATACGAAGATTTATACGGTTCAGTAGGGGGGAGTTTTGCTCGCAGTTCGCCAGCAAGTTGTTAAACCCTTCCCCGGCGGTTCTATCGGATTTGCGCCGCATGGGTTTGGCATCCCTGGCTGGCTTTGGCAGGGATCTAAAGACGATGCAGTTGGTCTTCTCTACCGCACTGAGCAATAGCAGACTCAAGCCGACATCCTCGAAATAGGGATCGAAAATTACGATCTGGTGTTGCTGGTGTTTCGACAGAAGCTCTCTGAACCACTCGACAAATAGCAGCCGCCCATCGCCATCGCCCTGCCCCCATCGAAGGAAGAACCGCCCGGCCGACTTCGGCGGATGAAGCTGTGCAAAAAGGGAAACAAGTTCACGGTTGGCTGGGACCCAAAGGTCTGCCTTACGCTTGCCAATGTGGCTAGCAAATCCTTGACTGCTGCGATTAAGCGTCAAAGCCGCCTTCACTCGCGCTGATGCGGACGGTCGAGTGGTTTTTTTCAGCCAGTCAAACTTGACGGGACTGGCCCCAGCCCCCACTACATTTCCTTGAAGATGAAGCTCCCGAAAATATCCGATCTGCCACCGGCAACACAGGGTACTTGCGCAGGAAGGATTGCCATGAACGCCAAAGATCTCCAGTTCAGTGCTATCGGTTATCTCACGTAGTTGCTCGTCAAGTTCGAACTTGCACTCGAATACGTTTTTGGCATCGGATTCTGCTGTGGCGATTCCCGAGTAGATGATCTGCCCCTCATTCGTGATGGACAGCCGGAACTGAAAACCGATGAAATGTGGAACTTGTATCGGGTCAAATCGGACGTTCAATACATGCGGAGCATCGGTCCAACTCACGCTCAGGAGTGACCGCTCCAGATCATCCAGAGCAGGAAAAACCAGCAACTCAATGTCACCAAACCGTGTGGTGTCAGAGCCACCGAAATCCAACCCCGTATCTGCATTGAGTTGCTTGATTATCGATTCTGCCAAGGCGGCGTTATAGTGCTGTCCCAGAAGGAAGAGTGCCATCTTGTCTGTCTGGGTGATTGAAGCGCTAAAGGCGCCTGCCCCGCCATGAGGGCTGGAGAGCGTACCCCGGTCATACGCGTCGCGGTTAAGCTGGTAGGTAACGGGGCGGTAGACCACGTTATTGGCAGAGAGCGCGGTCCGTCCGAATCGTGCTTTCACCTTGTCAGAGAGTCCGAGCTTCAGCTCATCGCTAATTGCCGAGATTGTTTGTCCAGCGCACAATCTCCTAAGAAGGTCCGCGCAGTAAATGCTTTTGATGTACAGATTGAGCCGCGTCACCTCTGCCTTGACTTGCCCAAATGCTTCTAAATTACTGTTGTCGCTGAATATCCAGCTATCATTGGAATGGTTGTAAGGTAGCAAGCGACCGTAGATGATCCGATTTTCAATCGATTGTTCGGACTTGATCTGCAAAATCCATAGCTGCAGCGCGCAGTGGCGAGCATTCGTCGAGAACAGCCGTTCCAGACGGCCGTCGTTGAGCAGATCATCTAGTAAGTGTGCCATTGATTCATTATGAATTGAAGTTCAGCTAGCTGGTTAAGCTTACAACATGCTTACAGCACGCCGCTGGATCAAACTATTTTCGGCACATCATCAGTTGAGCGCCTGTTAGACAAAAAAGAGAGCATCGGTATCACCTCGCTGGCAACGGAGACAGGGTTATTCCAGGCCAGAAACGCGGACGAAGATCCTCGTACACCTTCGTCAGCGCCCATTCCGGCAGTTCCGCAGCGTGGCCTCCCGAATGCCACTTCATGCGCCCGACGTAATAGTAGGGGACCTCGTATGTAACGAGGTTCATGATGGACTGCTCCAAGGTACCCAAGTTGTCATCACGAAACGGGTCGGTCGCTGCGAAGTGCGCTGCGACCTTATTACGCCAGGTGTAAACCTCAGGCACTGCGTCTTTTACGTAGTCACGGCAGTGCGAACATATCTTCTTACGGTTCGCAGGCTCTAACAGTGCTTCAGACTTCCACGAATTTTCGTTCATCAGCTGAACAAGCCCAACCAAACGAAGGTAGTTGACCAACGTCACGGAAAACCAATTGAATGCACAGGATACAATATCCGGCACACCGCCCAGTGCAACGAGAACAGTTCCTGGGTTATCCTCGAGAAATTTGATCTCGTGCTGGCGCACAGTGTTCGCTAACACATGTAGTCCCGCAAAATTCGAATGTAGAGCCTGAGCGTTATTGAATGGAGGGTTATTTGGATCAAAGACAATATTTTGAACAGTGTCTAGAATGATTCCTTCTGTCGTCATGTGCGCTCCTTTCTTGAAATTGTGCTGTCAGCATACTAGCGGGATGTTTGCTGTATAGCGTGAAGTTAAAGGGCGCGCGCCGAAGGAACGTCTCGGGAGAACAGAGTAACAACAAGTCTCTGCGGTTCGAAAGCCTTTTTCCGCCAAATTTATCGGTGTGTATTCTTCATGTACTCGAGGATATGAAACGTTCTGCAATGCTTGTAATGTATGTTCATATGATGGATCCCTTTGAAGAAACGCTACCAACTAGATACGTTAGGCCATACCTCACCCAGGCGAGAGGGGGGCAAAAAAAGCAAACCGAATGCTGATTCGGGAGACAGCCATGTAAAGCACCGCCCCCTGATGTACTCAGCTCGAGCGGCTTAACTCACTCTGAAATCAGCTGAAATTGAATAAGTCAGCCACTTTTGTTAGATTTGAACTCGTGCCCCGGTATATTGCTCTGTCTTTCCATCTGGATACGTTACAAACAGATATGTACGTTCAGAATATTCATTGATCTGAAAATCCGCATCGGTATCCTTTGCAGCTTGGAGCCCCGATTTAAGGTTTGTCACAATTCGATCTAAGTCTGGGTGTCGACCATCGCTATTTACACGATATCTTGTATTTTCTCTGTCTGTGTAAATGGTTACTACAGCGACGACAGGACCGCTCTCCTCAGTAACCAGTTCAACCTCGAAATCTTGAATGTGACCGCTGTTTAAGTGCAAATTTCCCATGGTTTTCCTTCTAAATGTGATTGTTGATGAAAGAGATTTTTAGATGCGCCTTGTAAGGCTTATGGATTCGCCTGAATGAAATTGCGCATTGCCTCGATTGATTGCCGTAATTCCTGATTGGTAAATTTACGGTTGGTTTCATTTTCTGGATGATGAATTTGATGCCTAATGTAATCGGTCAGAGCGATTTGCTGCTGCGTTGTTGAACCGTCTCTATTAAGTTTGCTATAGGGCATCATTGCCAGTCCCGTTCTGAAAGTCGCGAGTTTTCCCTCGGCTTCAATGAAGCCGTACAGTTCATTGTGATATTCAAATGACGATTCATCGAAGGCGGAAAAATTGACCTCATTCAAGCTGGGATATGGAAGCTCACTTGCTTGAACATTGCGGATATCGCCTGGCTGTTGACCCGCAATCAAAAGGAGGTTATCAAACTCTAATTTTTTAACGATCTCAGGACTGTGGGTCGTGAGAAGGATTTGTGTCCCTGGCGCCTTTGAAAGCGCGACCAATGCTGAGATAAGTGCGCGCTGATGTTCAGGGTGCTGGGATGTTTCGGGTTCTTCAATTGCATAGACGACACTGGGAAGGCCAGCGTCATGCTGCCGCCGCTCTGCTTCCGCACGGAAAAAGCTAATCAGGATGAGGCGCTTAACACCGCTACCTCGCTTGTTGATCGGAATATCCTCGTCCCCTGAAATGGAGACATTCTTGAATACATCAATCCACTTCAGAGAGGAAGATTCCGGAATCTGTGGATTCAACGACGATGCGATTTCTGGATTCAGTTCTTTAAGTTTGGACAGGGTCTGAGCCGCAACTTCATCTAGACGAGTTTTGACACTCTCGGCCACTCTTGCTAGCTCTGCTTGGATAGTGGGATCACCAAGTATCTCCCTGACTGCCAACCGCATCGGATCCTGTACTTCGCTATCTTCATCGCTGTTCTTCCTATCCGCCTGAAATAACGAATACAGCGGCATATATGACTTCAGCTGCTCCCAGATATTCTTAGCATCAATCTTAGCAACTTCGATCTCGATTGCTTGAAGTTGCAAGTTGCCGCTACCATTCCAGATTGCCTTCCGCAGTTCCGCGTTTCTAGTTTTATCTTGGCACTCAAAACCTTGATCTGAGAGAAGCTTCTTCAGGTCAGAATTCTTTTTGAGAAGAAGTTCGCTGCATCCGGGCGCAGTAGGATGGTGCGCGGAAATGAATACTTTCTCTTTTCCAGCATTTGGGTAGCGCTTGATGACTTTAAGCGTACCAGTTTCGGTAAGGAGATGCTCGTTCGCAAGTGAGGTTTCATTAGTAGTATCAATAACTATCGAAGCCGGCAAATCTTCGAACTCAACAGAAATTTCAATGTAGTCATCACCTGCAGCAAGATTCGCCTTATTTATATCTTCCTTGTCGATTTTTACACTACCCTTGCCATCATTGAAGAAAATATCCAATGCTTCGAGTACGGTGGACTTCCCAATGTCGTTCTTTCCGACGAGAACAAGCAAATCGCTAACTTGTATCTGAATCGGGTTTGAGTATCCGCGAAACCCCTTGATTCCAATTGTCCGAATCTTCATTAATTCTTCCTATCCAACTTTGTCTTACACCTAACACGTGGTAATCATCAATGAATTACTATTTGCGTCGTTTATCTACTTCGTGAGCAACGCCTTTAAAATCGCCTTTTTTAACATCCATAAATTGACCTGTATTTGTATTACGTTTGATCGAATGGTCAGGAGCCGTTGGATGTGGAAGTTGAGTTCGGTCCTTCACTGAACCAATACGGAAGTCGTCGCCTGTGTTTTTTGCCATGGTAAAAGTCCTTAAGTTGGTAATCACTTGATCAGCCGGTTAAAAATATTGCATTACTAGCTACCATGCAACACGTTGCGAATTTAATGCCGCCCTCACCTTTCATTCTATCAACGATGTTTATACATAACTAGCTATCAGAACTAATAGGTAGAGGACCTGTTAATCAACTCCAAATCACAGAATTACTATGAGTCTCCGCGTATCCAATGAAAAATTCACTGCGGCCGAAAACGAATACTGCGCGGTTTAGCATTTTAGGTATTTGGCTGAAAAACCTGAGCAACATGCCAGAATCACTGCATTGGTCGCGGTAAGGGCCTCAGCTAAGGGTTGTCCGACACCTGCCCGCAGCATTTTGTTGTATTCTGAAAGCGCGGTGTTTGAGGGAATGTATCCGACAATCCTTACATGAACAGACGCTTATTTAAATAATTTTGCATATTGACCATCCGGCTAGCAGCGAAGGTTGCATTTCATGTCGGCCTAATCATATTGCGATGCTGGCTCTCTTGGCTTGCCATTCGATCTGGCGGGCAGGATATGGTTTAATGCCAAGCACATCGGCCACCCTACATTTTCGATCGGACATTTATGGCATTCAGTGACTACTTAAAAGGCCCACAATATCGAGCCGAGAGCGAGCAGCGTCTTGCCGAAATACAAAAACTCAACGACCAGGTTGCTACACTGAGTGAGCACATAAAGGAGCTGGGTGGACTTGAGCTTCAACAGATCAAAGCGAAGATCGAACAAGAGAAAACTTACTTCTCTACTCTGCAGGCCTCCTGCGATGCCAAATCCGCCGAATCCTCCGAACTAATTCAGAAGATTGAGCAGTTGCGCGCCGATGTGCTGGTTGTGGAGGAAACCATCCTTCTCGAAAGCTTCGCGCATTATTTGCCAAAATTCAACTTCGCTAATTCCGAGGTCTACAAAACCCGGCTTGATGGCATTCGTGAGCAGCAAAAGACACTCATCAAGAATGGCGACGCGTCCTTGGGCGGTAAGGGTTGGACCGTCAATAACAGCGAGGCACAAGGTCGTAAGCTCGTCAACGACATGATCAAGCTGCAAATCCGTTCGTTCAACAACGAAGCGGACTACTGTGTCGATAACGTCAAGTTCAACAATATCGAGGCCGGTGAGAAGCGTATCCGTAAGTCTTTTGAAACTCTCAATAAGATTGGACAACTCATGAACGTGCGCTTGTCTGAGGACTTCCTGAACCTGAAGCTCGACGAGCTCAGGCTGGCTTTTGAGTATCAGGTTAAGAAGCAGGACGAGAAAGAGGAAGCTAAACGTGTGCGTGAAGAGTTGCGCGAGCAGCAAAAACTGGAGCAGGAAATCCGCGCCGCACGGGAGAAAATTGCCAAGGAACGCAAACATTTCATCGCTGCCATTAAGGATCTCGAAGCTCGTTTGCTGAAAACGATCAACGACGAAGAGCGCACTGCTATTGAGGCTAAGATGGCAGAAGTAAAGCAAGGCTTTGCTGAACTCGACAGCGAGGAGAAGTTAATCGACTATCGTGAGCAAAACGCTAAAGCAGGTTATGTCTATGTCATCTCCAACATCGGAGCATTCGGTGAGGGCGTATTCAAAATCGGCATGACACGTCGCCTCGAACCCATGGATCGCGTCGACGAACTGGGTGACGCGTCTGTCCCTTTCACATTCGATGTCCATGCCTTGGTGTTTTCAGAGAACGCCCCGGCGCTCGAAGCCAAACTGCACGAGCACTTCGAGGGATCACGACTCAACAAGATCAACGCCAGAAAAGAGTTTTTCCGCGCCAATATCGCTGAAATCGAGTTAGTCATTCGGCAGAATTTTGATGCCTCCGTAGAGATCGTTCATGATGCAGCAGCAGAACAATATCGTGAGAGCCTGCGTATTAACTGATTTTAATGAAATACAGTGCCAAAGGTGGGCGTCTTCGCATTTAATTTGAGCTGACTTCAATAGCCACTTCCGGGGCGGAATCGCCCGACATGATAGGAAATCGGTCCCCAGTTTGCCGTGGAATGCATGTCCAGGTTACTCCGGAATTCGCAATCCGATGCAATGCGTTTTCCATGTTGCCCCTACGTAACCCTTATCCAATTGTCTGACAAGTGAACGGGTATTGAACCCAGTCAAAAATAGGAGAGCTTCCCGCAAATATTTTACATGTTCCGCATGTCTCCACATTTACTTCGCATGTAACGATTGTCTCCACAATTACTTCTTTTGCGCCGGAAGTAATTGTGGAGACATGTTTTTTGCTGTGCTAAGAAAATCAAGGGAGTTTTTATTTTTGGATGGCTCGTTAATTACTGCGCCAGACATTTTTTATCAGTTTTTTCACAAAAGATAATCGGTTATCGTCTCCTCTGTCATTTGACATAATTAAAAAAGGCGAACTATGACCTTCCTCAATACCCAGGACCAAAACGATCATCTATTCGGTGATGCGCAACCCATCGCCGACTATCTCGGCGTGACCATAGCCACCGTTAAACGCTGGAAGGCAGGCGCACCCATGCCCGTAGCTGCCTTCAAATTGATGCAGGTGCGCTATGGCGACCTTTCCGGCCTATTGGGTAAGGACTGGCGGGGCTTCACCTTCGGCAACGCGCTAAACGACCCAAAATTATATTTGCCCGGCTGGCGTGGCGGCTTCGAACCCTACGCGATTCGCGCCATGTTCTTCCGGGTGCAACAGGTGCGCGCCCTAGAAGCGGAAATCAGGGAAGCCAAACGACGAGAGGAAATACTTGAAACTGATATCGCGCAGGCGCTCAATCAGGCCGTGCAATATCGCCGCCTGTTGATGCTGGAGTCTCACATGGGGATGATGCTGGAACGGATTACGGTTTAATCACCGATCCAGTTTTCTACTATCAGGCCGTGAACACGGCCATATTCGCCTTCATTGTGCGTAACACAGACACAATTAAGCTGTTTTGCATGGCCTGCTATCATCGCGTCACGCTGACCGATTGTTTTACCGCTTTTTTCCAAATGCACCAGCAGGCTGGATGCCGTGTCTGCCGCCCGACGATTGAACGGCTCAACCTTCAGCGTGTTCACCATATCGGATAGTTGCTGTGCCTTATCCTTGCCCGTTCGCGCAGCCAATACCATGTTTGAAAGTTCAAAAAAAGCCACCGCCGACAGGCAAACATTCACCCTGTCATGGTCGATTTTTCTTAATGCCTTACGCCAGTTCCCATGCTGATTGACGATGTGAATTAATACATTGGTATCAAGCATGTAGCGCGTCATTTAACTTCTTTCAGCTTCCCCTTGAACGGTTCAGCAGCCTTCAAAAAGCGCTGCCCCCACGCACTCAACGAGGCAATAAAAACAGCTTCAGGAAGTTCGTTTAACTGTTTGTCACTCAGCGCCGACAGGTCTATTTTTTTAGTTCTGGATTTTCGCGCAGGTGTGCGCATTGCTGTTGCTGTTGTCATTTTCTGCCCTCCACGGCGTTCTCTTACCTCGGATTCTACGCCAAACAGGACAGAAATAAAATTATTCAAAAAATCCCACCGCCGACTGGTTTAACAGCCTTCGGTTTGATGATGTTCCGTATTGTTTGCTCAAGACGCATTGAATTCAGATACGCCACGACAGCGACACCGCCGATCAAGCACATGGCTAAGTATTGGCCGCGTGACATATCGCCGCCTGTTGATGCTAGAAAGTCACATGGGGATGATGCTAGAACGGATAACCGTTTAATTCTTTTGACGTTGATGCAGGACAGCGGCAACAATGATTTTTGTAACCGTCACGCGGTAAATCAGGATATAGGGATATTTTGTTAAAACCAACTCACGCGTTCCTGATCTGCGCCCCTGATGACCGATCAACGGAAAATCGCGCCGTTGTCCTGATCTCATTAAGCACCCTCTCAGCCGCCGCCGGATTTGTTCCAATCAGATAATCCTGTATATCCGCGACATTGCTTTGCGAACGAATAGACCACTCAAGCCGCTTTTTTAGACTCATGGCGCGCGCTTATTTGTTTCCAAAACTCATCATCAGACAGGACACGACCCGCCTTTATATCCGCCAGTCCCGCATCTGCGCCCATTCTTCATAGTCCAGACGTTCGTTGATAGCCTTGCTGATGATCGATTGCGGCGATTGCCGCGATGATGAAGATAATTTTTCCAGCCGCTTAACGACTGATTGCGGCAATGTCACCGTGTTTTCCATGATGCCCTCAAAGGCGAGTTATGCCGTAGATTTTACGCCAAACAGGACAGAAAAAAATTATGGTCACCCTGCTACTTTGCTGGAAGTTGCGGTGGCGCACCTATCGCTATTATTCGGCACTACATCGAACAGCAGCAAACTCCACACTAAAACCCAATTCAAAGGCATGGACGTCTTCACCGTCCGCGCTCTTGACACAGCTAAAGGTCAATGTTTGCCGCGCTACAGATCAACGGCACCTACTAAATTTTGATTCGACAGCGAGTTCAAACACTCACTTCCAACCGATTTTTTACCCCGCCTGCTACTCGATGCGACAAACCTCATCGAATTCGAATCTTGGGTTGCGCGGATAAACACCCTTTTCGTCACCATAACCGATATTGCAAATGAAGTTAGATTTGATTGATGTACCGTTAAAGAATAACTGGTCGACCAGTGTATTATCAAAGCCTGACATTGGGCCACAGTCGAGACCTAATGCTCGCGCCGCCACGATAAAATACCCGCCTTGAAGTGAACCATTACGAAAGGCCGTATTAAAAGCGGTCTGCTCGTCCTTATCGAACCAGCTGCGAGCGTCAGGGGCATTGGGGAAGAGTTTGCCAAGTTTTTCGTAAAAATGCAGGTCATAGCCGATGATGGCGGTAACAGGCGCCGACATACTCTTGGCACGATTACCTTCCGCTAGGGCAGGATTGAGCTTTTCTTTAGCACTTTTTGTTGTTACAAAAACAATACGGGCAGGACAACAGTTAGCAGATGTAGGCCCCATGCGTACCATATCGTAAAGCCTACGCAACACCTCATCGGCTACCGCCCTGTCCTGCCAGGCATTATGCGTGTGCGCATCAAAAAAGAGTTGGTTGAGGGATGCCTGATCCAATGACGTATGGCTCATGATAATTTCCTTTCCGAAACAGAAGTTAAGTTGATGCTCGCTTTAACCATTAATTCTTTTGTTTTAAATCAGTTAGCCGTTGCGGTTTTCATAATGCGCTCCGAGGCGTTTTATTTCCGTGCGTTCTACGCCAAACAGGACAGAAAGAAAATTATTCAAAAAATGCCACCGACGACTGGGGGGGGGCTGGCTTCGGGGAAATGATGCTCCGTATTGTTTGCTCAAGATGCATTGTGTTCAGATACGCTACGACAGCGACACGGCTTTCCGCCCTGACCATTGGGTTTGCAGCATCAGCCTCCTTGCCACCGTTACGCAAGGTCTGCTCGACCAGTCCTAATTTATTTCGTTACTACGCGAGTCTAACGAAACAACCTTGCGGATCACTTCACCTTCGATGATCTCGCCTTTGAAATTCTCATCCGTGAATCCAGCGGCATCGTTCGCCGCTTCATTCATCGCCCCGCGCTGCTCGCGCATCAACTTGCGCACGGCACGGGTTTTCCACCACAACCAGGTGAAGACGATCACGCCAGCCACAGCGATAAAGACCAGCAGCACGGCGGAGAACATCATGCCGATAACTATCAGCACGATGGTCGAGATCAGGGCGATCAGTTTTTGCATGGCCGAACTTATACCGCCTGACCTGCCGCGAAGCCCGAAGCCCAGGCCCACTGGAAGTTATAGCCGCCCAACTGCCCTGTGACATCCACTACTTCACCGATGAAGTACAGCCCCGGCACGTCGTTGCATTCCATGGTCTTGGACGAGAGCGCCTGGGTGTCGATACCGCCGCAAGTCACTTCCGCCTTTGCGTAACCCATGGTGCCGGAAGGCGTCACCTGCCAGTCGTGCAACTGCTCTGCAATCACTTTACGTTGTTTATCATTATATTGATTCAACGGTTTGTTTTCAAAAGATTTATTCTGTTCACACCAAACGTCGGCAAAGCTCTTTGGAAACCATTGCACCAGGAAATTCGACAGAAGCTTTTTGCTGGTCTTATGTTCGGTCAGCACTGTTTCCATATCCAGATCGGGGGACATATTGATGTGCAAAGCCTCACCGTGCTGCCAGTAGGAAGACGCCTGCAAAATCACCGGACCGCTTAAGCCCCGATGCGTCACCAGCATGTCTTCGCGGAAAGATTGTTTGCCCACCGTGACGATGGCCGGGAAAGACACGCCGGTCAGATCGGCATAAGGCTTCCATTCATCGGGTGCGAAAGTCAGCGGCACCAGCCCTGCACGCAGTTTGGTGATCGGCACGCCGAACTGCTCGGCGACGTGATAACCATAAGGGGTCGCGCCCGTCTTGGGGATGGATAAACCGCCGGTGGCGATCACCAGCGATACGCCTTCGAATTCGCCGCGCGAGGTGGAAACGTAAAACTTGGCCTTCTTGCCTATGCCCGCATCTGCTTCGTAAGGCGTGTGTTTAATGCCCTCGATCTCGCAGTTCATGAAGCGCTTCACACCCGCCGCATCGCACTCGGTGCGCAGCATGGCAATGATCACTTCCGACTCGTCATCGCAGAACAACTGTCCTAGCGTCTTCTCGTGGAAGGCAATATTGTGTTTTTGCAGCAACTGAACGAAATCGTTCGGTGTGTAGCGCGCCAGCGCCGAGCGGCAGAAATGCGGGTTGTTCGAGATATAGTTCTCAGGGCGAGCGTTGATGTTAGTGAAGTTGCAATGACCGCCGCCCGAGATGCGGATTTTTTCCGCTAATTTTTTCGCGTGATCGAGCAGCACCACGGAGCGTCCGCGTAGTCCCGCCTGTAGCGCACACATCAGGCCTGCTGCGCCTGAACCGATAATGATGACATCTGATTTCATAGTTGTTCCGTACTACCCAAAGCGGGCTAGATTGATGATTATTTACAATACGTTGATTATATTGTATTTTTTGTTTTAATGCGCGTTTTTCCTGACAAAGGCGCTCACCGCATCGCGGTATTCACTCCAGCCTATGCTCCCGCTGTTGTTGTGCTCTCCCCCTTCGATGAGCAAAAACGACTTGGCTTTCGGTGCTGCCGCATAGAGCTCTCGCCCCATAGACACGGGAACTTTTTTATCCCAGGTACCGTGGATAAACAACACCGGAATTTTCAGTTTCGGCACTTTTTTGA
Source organism: Gallionella sp. (assembly GCA_041660905.1). Lineage (GTDB taxonomy): Bacteria > Pseudomonadota > Gammaproteobacteria > Burkholderiales > Gallionellaceae > Gallionella. The sequence goes on along the minus strand of JBAZVL010000005.1, from coordinate 21,558 downwards.
TCGAATCGAAACGCTGGTTGAGCAGATAGCCTATCGGTAAAAATCCATAATCCTTCTCACCCATCGCAGTCATCGAAGTAAACGTGCTCTCGGTGATCAAACCTGCCGCATCCGGATGATGCACCGCGAGATTGATGGCGATCGCACCGCCCAGCGAATGCCCGTAGATGATGGTTTGACGTGGATAGACGCCGCGCTGGGTAAACAGATACTGCCAGACTGCCTCGGCATCCTCGTAAACATTTGCTTCGCTAGGCGAACCCGTGCTCTTGCCGAAACCGCGATAATCCGCCAGCAGCACGTTGTAGCCCAGCTTGTGCAGACGCTGAGTCTGATCCAGGTTATTGCCGATATTCCGGTAATTCCCGTGAAAATATAACACGGTAGGCGCATCAGCCGCATCCGCCTTGATCCACCAGCCATCGAGTTCGCCGCGATCCGCCCCGCTACCCACCGGAATGCGCACCCTATCGTACTTCATCCCCATGCGATCGGGCGTAGTCTGCCAGACGGCGGTCGGCTCGAACACCTGCTGCTTCTGGGTCGCCCACATGTAACCGCAGGCCGAGCCGTATAGCAGCGCCAGAGCACCCAAGACTATCGCCAGGCGGCGCCCCCAGGTTTTCATACCGCTTCCTCCTGCAGCTTCCACAGACACGCACCCTTGCTGGCCTTGTCGATATCGAGCAACTGTTGCGCATGCATCGCCAACTCCTCCTCAGTGGGTAGAATCACCCGCACGCTCGGGCGCGAGGCATCCGTGCACAGCACGGCCTGCTGCCTGACCACCGGTGCGGCGTCATCGCCCAACAAACTTTCCTGACCGCGCGTCATGGCAAAATACACTTCGGCCAGCAACTCGGTATCGAGCAGCGCGCCGTGCAGGGTACGGTGGGTGTTGTCTATCTCATAACGGCTGCACAGCGCATCCAACCCGTTTTTCTTGCCCGGGTGCATCTCGCGCGCCATCTTGAGCGTATCCACCACCGGATTTTCCAGCGGCGGCAGATCAAGCAATCGCAACTCATTGTTAATAAAGCTCATATCGAACGGCGCGTTATGCGCCATCAGTTCGGCGCCCTCGACAAATTTCAGAAAGCTGGTCGCGATGTCGGCGAACTTGGCACGTCCTTTCAACATATCCCAAGTGAAACCGTGTACGCGCGCAGCTTCCTCGTCCACCTCGCGCTCAGGATCAAGATAGTAGTGGAAATGCTGCTTGGAGACTTTACGCCCGTCCAGCGCAATCGCTGCGATTTCTATGATGCGATGACCTTTTTTAGGATCGAGGCCGGTGGTTTCGGTATCGAGAACAATCTTACGCATTGGAACAGTCCTTGGGATAAATTTCGCGTAGCGACTCGTTTGTCTCCTCGCCCGCTAACGGGAGAGGATTGAGGTGAGGGAAACGGGCATGACTGACTTCATTATTTTTACGCATGCCCGTTCCTGGTCTGTTGCTGGATCATTTCGACACCGCGATTAGCCAGCACATCGGCATGCTCATTGCCGGCGTGCCCCGAATGCCCCTTCACCCAGATCCATTCTATCTCGTGTTTCAACACCGCCGCATCCAGACGTCGCCACAAATCTTCATTCTTGACCGGTTGACGACTGGACGTCTTCCATCCGGCCTTCTTCCACCCGGCCAGCCACGTGGTAATGCCTTGCAACACATACTTGGAATCGGTATGCAGCTTCACATGGCACTGGCGTGTCAACGCTTCTAACGCTGCAATCGCCCCCATCAACTCCATGCGGTTGTTGGTGGTGTGTGCCTCTCCGCCAAACAACTCGCGCTCATGCCCCTTGGCACGCAGCAGCACGCCCCAGCCGCCTACTCCGGGATTGCCCTTGCAAGCACCATCGGTAAAAATTTCCACTACGTCATTCGTCATTGTTCACTTTCTGTCGTTCGATGTTATTCGACTCGAAATTGCTTTGTGTATTGTTTAATTTCGGTGCAGCCGGAATCAGCTTCTTCACCAGCACCGTATTCCACTTAGGCTTAATCAACCTCATGCCCGGTACGCGTTTGATGGCATGGATAAAATACACCCCGCCGCTGCCCGGCCACCAGCGCTCGCCCGCCGCTTCCAGCCAGCGATTGCGTCCCAGCCATTTTTCCTGACGAAACGGCGGCGCGTAGGCGGCGAAGCGGATCACCGCCACTTCAAAACCCAGCAGCGCCAGCCAATCCCTCAAGCGATACAGGGTAATAAAGTGACCGCACCACGGATAGCCCTGACGGCGACCCAGCGCGCGGTGCAAGCCCCACAAGCTGTGCGGATTGAAGCCGCTGATCAGCAGATTCCCCTCCGCCATCAGCACCCGTTCCACCTCGCGTAAAATCGCATGCGGCTGACGGGCGAATTCCAGCACATGCGGCATCAACACCAGATCCAGACTGGCGGTCGCCAGCGGCAATTCATCGCCACACAGCTTCACGTTCGCGCCGGGCTGATCCGCACCGGTAAAGCGCAAGGGAATGCGGCTATTGCGCAGAAAATCCTGTTCGGACAGCCCCAGTTGCAGCGCGTTATACCCGAAAATATCGTTGACCGTGTGATCAAAATAATCCTGCTCGCGCCGCAGCACGTAGCCGCCCTGTTCAGAGGCAAACCACTCACTCAAACTATGCGTAGTTGACATACAATCGGGCATCGCTCAACTTTCATCGATTCATCATGACCACGTTCCTGATTACCGCCATTCCCGCCCTGAACGACAATTACATCTGGGCCATCCACAACGACAGTGTCGCCTTCGTCGTCGATCCGGGCGAAGCTGAACCTGTGCTGGAATTTCTGACGGCCAATCAGCTTGCTCTGACGGGGATACTCTGCACTCACCGGCACCACGATCATATCGGCGGAATCGCAAAATTGCGCGCAGTATACAACGTCCCCGTGTACGGGCGCTGTCATCCTGGCAATCCGCACATCAGCCATGATCTGGAAGGCGGTGAACAACTGAAGGTGGATGCGTTTGCTCTGACCTTCAATATCATCGACGTGCCGGGGCATCTGGACGATCATATCGCCTATTACGCCTCAGCAGATTCCGGCATTCTGTTCTGCGGAGACGTGCTGTTCGGCGCGGGTTGCGGCAAGAACTTTGAAGGAACTCTTTCGCAATTATCTGATTCTTTAAAAAAATTATCAGCACTGCCGGATTCGACGCTGATGTACTGCGCACACGAATACACCGCCTCCAATCTGCGCTTTGCCGCTATCTGCGATCCGGACAACCCGGCTGTTCAGCAGCGTATCCGTGACACGTGCGAACTTCGTGCGGCCAACCTGTCAACCGTTCCTTCCACCCTGCAATTGGAAAAGGCCACCAACCCCTTTCTGCGCTGCCACGATGCAGGCATCATCAAGGTTTTGCAACAGCGAGGCATTGTCAACACCTCGGAATTGGCCGTCTTCACAGCCCTGAGACTGTGGCGGGACAATTTTTAAAGGGCTGCACCAAAGTATCCTCACTTAATCAGCGCGATGGACCGAACCAAGGGGGATTGAGTAAAATGCCAAGCATTTGATTTTAATTGCTGCAGGGCTGCCACCGGCAATTGTGGCAACGAAATTGGCTCACTATAAATCATCTGGGGTCAAACATTGCTGAAGCAACCGTTTTTGTAAGTCTGGTGTAAGCTTGCTGTTATACAATCGTGAGATGCTAATCTTGGCATAAATATATAAGGATCGTGCGATGAAGAGTCTTGCCGTAGCTGCTGCACTGCTGGCAGCAACAATAACCACACCGGTTTTAGCTCAAGGTACAGAGGGTTTGTATATCGCGCTCGACCTAGGGTCTGTTTCATTTAACAATTCAAACCTAGGAGGAACGGAGTTTGCAGGACCAAAATCATTCCGTATTGCGAGCGGATACCGTTTTACGCCTACGGTTGCTGTTGAGGCCGCTTATGTAAATATAGGTAGCTCAACCATGGTGACAAGTGTTGGAAATGTTACGCTTAAAAATTCAGTGCTGCAATTAGCCGCAGTGGCTAACTACCCGTTGAATGATTCATTCGATCTCATTGGCAAGCTGGGAATTTCATCTGACGCGAACAAGGTAAGTGGTACTGGCAACTTCAGCGGCCTGAATACTTCCAACCGGAAAACTTCATTGATGTATGGCGTAGGCGCTCAATATAATGTGAATAAGCAATGGGCGGTTAGAGCTCAATATGAAGACTTTGGCAAACATACCATATCTGACAATTTGAGCAATGCGTCATGGTCAGCCAGCATGACCCAGCTATCTGTAGGTGCTGTTTGTGCCTTACAGTAATTAACCGGCATTACTCAGAAAAGAAAACCGGCCTTTATATCCGGTTTTCATTGACAGAGCCCGCAATAACTTCAAACTTCGCGCATTCAATTCCTCTTCAATCTGTCAGAAAAACATAGAGGATTCCACTCGCTTGGTGAGTCGAATATTTTAAGCGTAATTCACTGCTGGCTCTGCTGTTGCATCATTTCAGACGGCATGAACGGCGCCCCCTCCATCATGGCTTCAGGCGCACGGCGCAAATCCAGCGTCAGCGGATAATCAGGATTACGCCCTTCCCGTCTGACATGCACCGCACCCGGCGTATGACCGTGATTCCAGAAGCGCGCCACGCGTCGCGACTCCGCCTCATTGGCATTGACCGGAAAGGTGTCGTAGTTGCGCCCGCCCGGATGAGTGACGTGATAGGTACACCCGCCGATCGAACGCCCGCTCCAACTGTCCACCAGATCAAACACCAGCGGCGCCTGCACACCGATGGTCGGATGCAATCCGGATGGCGGACTCCAGGCGCGATAACGCACGCCTGCAACGTATTCCCCGCGCACCCCGGTCGAGGTCAGCGGCAACGGACGTCCATTGCAGGTTAAGATGTGACGGTTATCGTTCATGTGGCGAACTTTGACCTGCATGCGTTCGAGCGAAGAATCGACATAACGCGCTGTGCCGCCAGCCGCCACCTCCTCGCCCAGCACATGCCAGGGCTCGATCGCCTGACGCAATTCGATCTCGATGCCCTGATACGCCACCGAACCGAAGCGTGGGAATCTAAATTCAAGGAAAGGCGCAAACCATTCGAACTCGAAGGCGTATCCGGCACGCTGTAAGTCCTGCACCACATCAAGCATATCTTGCGCTACAAAATGCGGCAGCATATAGCGGTCATGCAGTTCCGTTCCCCAGCGATTGAGATTGCCGGTATAAGGCGTTTGCCAGAAACGCGCCACCAGCGCGCGCAACAGCAGCATCTGCAACAGCGACATCTGCGCGTGCGGTGGCATCTCAAAACCGCGAAACTCAACCAGCCCCAGACGTCCGGTCGCACTGTCCGGTGAATACAGTTTATCGATACAAAATTCGGCGCGGTGCGTATTGCCGGACAGATCGACCAGCAAATTGCGCAACAACCTGTCCACCAGCCAAGGCTGAGCACTCTCAACACCGGGTTTGAGGCGCTCTGTCATCTGCTGAAAGGCGATCTCAAGTTCGTATAGACCTTCGTGTCTGGCCTCATCCACACGGGGTGCCTGACTGGTCGGACCGATAAACATCCCGGAGAATAAATAGGACAGCGCCGGATGATGCTGCCAGTAAGTGATGAAACTCATCAGCACATCGGGGCGGCGCAGACAGGGCGAATCGGCGGGCGTCGCAGCCCCCAGCGTCACGTGATTGCCGCCACCCGTGCCGGCATGACGACCGTCCATCATGAACTTATCCGTACCCAATCGGGCCAGCCTTGCCTCCTCATATAAAATATGCGTATTTTCAACAAGTTGTGCCCAACTCGCCGAAGGGTGGATATTGACTTCAATCACACCGGGATCAGGGGTGATGCGAAACTCCTTCACGCGAGGATCCGACGGCGGGGTATAACCTTCCAATCGCAACGGCAACCGGAGCGCAGCGGCACAGGCTTCGATGGCACCCAGCAGAACGATAAAATCTTCCAGCAAAGGCACGGGCGGCAGAAATACGCACAACACCCCTTTGCGAACCTCGACACACAAGGCGGTGTGTACGATTTCCTGCGGATCGTAACTCAGTTTGGGTGACACGATCTTTGCCTTGGCAGCGGCCTTTGCTGCAGACGGCGCATCGACTAACGGCGCCACAGCGGCGAAGGGATCGCGAGCGAATTCTTCCTCCCTGGCCTCCGGCATCACCCAGGGCAGTGAAGCTAACGGCAGACGCAAGCCCAGCGGCGAGTCTCCACCGATCAGATACAAATGCTCGCGGCGCAGCGGCCAGGGGCTGGAACGAAATCCTGCCACAACACCCGCATCATCATGGGGCAAGGCTTTCATCGGCAGCACATAGCCTGCCGGCTCACCTAAACCGCGTTCTATCAAAGCTGCCACCCGACGCCGCTCATCGGCCTTCTTCAAATCAGATTTTAGCGGATCTAAATTGTCCGGCCAGCGCTGTTCCTGAGCTATGATTTGCGTCACATCTTCATAGGCGGTAATCACAAACCGCTCATCAAGCGCGAGGGTCTTAGCCAAACGTGAAATAAATCGCTGCCCGTCCTCTGTTTTAAGCTTCCCCGCCGCGTCAGACGTCACCAGCAATTTAGCATCACTCCAGAGCGGTTTACCGTCAACACGCCAGTAACAACCCAACGCCCAGCGCGGCAAGGGTTCGCCCGGATACCATTTACCCTGACCGAAATGCAACATGGCACCCGGTGAAAAATGTCCCTGTAAACGCGTGAGCAAGTCACCGGCCAGTTCCCGTTTCTTGTCGGACAGCGCAGTGAAATTCCACTCAGGCCCTTCCATATCGTCTACGGAGACAAAGGTGGGTTCGCCGCCCATGGTCAGGCGTACGTCGTGTTTTATCAGTTCCTCATCCACCTGATAGCCCAGGCTTAGCATCGCCTGCCACTGCGCATCGGTGTAGGGTTGCGTCACGCGAGGGTCTTCGTGGATGCGCGTCACTTGCATGGAAAAATCGAAATGCGTCTCGCACACCTCGGTCACGCCGATCACGGGCGCGGCAGACGAGGGCATCGCCGTACAGGCTAACGGAATATGCCCTTCACCGGCCAGCAAACCTGAAGTCGCATCTAGCCCTATCCAGCCTGCGCCGGGAATAAACACCTCCGCCCATGCATGCAAATCGGTGAAATCGTGTTCGGTGCCCGATGGTCCATCCAGTGCCTTGACATCCGACTTCAACTGAATCAAATAACCGGAAGCGAAGCGCGCCGCCAGGCCTAAGTGACGCATGGCCTGCACCAGCAACCAGGCCGAGTCGCGACAGGAGCCTAATTTAGTTTTTAGGGTTTGTTCCGGCGTTTGTACGCCCGCTTCCATACGCACGATGTAACCTACTTCAGACTGCACACGCTGATTGATGCCCACCAGCATATCGATGGTGCGCAGCGGTGCGCTCAGCAACTCCTCCTTGGTGCGCGCCAGCCAGTCAGCCAGCAGTGGCGTGGCCGATTCCACCTCCAGATAAGGGCCCAGCTCACACTTCAATCCATCCGGATAGGCGAAGGGAAACATCTCGGATGTCTCATCGATAAAGAAATCGAAGGGGTTGATCACTGTCATATCGACCACCAGATCGACGGTAATCTTGAGCTCCCTGGCCTTTTCCGGAAAAACCAGACGCGCCACCCAGTTACCGAACGGGTCCTGCTGCCAGTTCAAAAAATGCCCCGCAGGTTCTACATTCAGCGAATAGCTCAGTATCGGCGTACGACTGTGCGCGGCCGGACGCAGGCGTATCTCATGCGGCCAGAGCTGAATGGAGCGGTCGAAGCGGTAACTGGTCTGGTGATTGAGCGCAACGCGGATGGTCATTTAGTACCTTTCATGAATAAAAATTTTGCTCTCTGTGATTTGGCGTGATTAGCAAAATCTGTTTTTCTATTGCAGGTGGCAGCCCGGCAGCTGGTTACTTTGGCTGCGTCTATGCTTGCATTTAATGATGCGCCCAAACTGCGTTTTCTTTTGCAGCCAAATACCAAAGACAACGAAGTTGCAGTGAGGCATCGCCGAAACTAAAAGGCGACCCCGGTTTGCCGCGCCAACCTTACAGGTGGCGTATCCTCGATAGCCAACAAATAGCGGGGCTGCGGAACTCGCACGATCCGCTGCGCGGCCACGTACTCAAACAGTCCTCGCCCAACTTCACCGCTATTTGCCGACTATCTTCGGCGGCGCACAAGGGAACAATTTGATTCTGAAAGTACCCAATTCCATTCCGAACAAAACTTCTATATCCATGTAACTACCACTTGAAATTTGGCAATTGGGAAAAGGCGCGACGCACGCCCTCCCCCCAGCTCTGCCGCAAATTCTGCATGTAGCTGTCCTGTTCGATAAAACGGTATGTCTGAGCTGCTTTCAGCGATTCGCGGTGATAACAGGCAAGATCGATCGGCATGCCGACCGACAAATTGGAACGCATGGTCGAATCGAAGGAGACCAGCACGCACTTGATCGCATCATCCATACAGGTTTCTGCGCTGATCACGCGATCTATAATCGGCTTGCCATATTTGACCTCGCCTATCTGGAAATAAGGCGTCTCGGGGGTCGCTTCGATGAAATTCCCTTCCGAATACACCATAAACAGCCGCTGGTGTTCCCCGGCTATCTGTCCGCCGACGATAAAGCTGGCGCTGAAATCGACGTTGTTTTCCATCAATGACGGACCGTCTCGATGGCGCACCTCGCGCAGCGCAGCCCCGATCAGTTCAGCGACCTCGTACATTGAGAACACGCTCATCAGATTCGGCTCGGCGTTACGCCTGATCGCCTGTTCCAGATGATTGATGGTGGCCTGAGTCACCGCCAGATTGCCGGAATTAACCAGCACCAGGGCGCGGTCACCGGCGCGTTCAAATGTCTTCATCTTGCGAAAGGTGGAAATATTGTCCACACCGGCATTGGTACGTGAATCGGACGCAAAAACAATACCGGCATCGATCATGGCTGCTACACAATAAGTCATACTTTTTCTCCTGAAGGTTTATCTGCGGGTCATTTGTCAGGCCGGACAAGCGGCGAAACTGTATACACGATAAACCATCACTGGTCAGTCGACCAGAAATACGTCTTATTGATCAAATCGCCCAGATCGTAAATTTGCTCCAGAAACCCCGACAAATACTCGTGCAAGCCATAATCGAAAATGTCGTTGATGCGGCCAAAACGCAAATTGCCGTGCAACTGACCGCAACGACGCAACAACTCATCCGATTGAGGGCCATTGAGTTCCTGCAACAGGCGGTTGACCTCGTTCATACAGGTGATGAGGGAGCGCGCCATATCGGGGCGCAAGATCAGCAATTCGGCCACGCGCTGCGGCGTGATCTGGTCGCGATACACCTTGCGATAGGATTCAAATGCGGACACCGATCGCAGCAAGGCGCTCCACTGGTAATAATCTGCCGCTCCGCCTATATCTGCGGGGCTGGGCAGCAGAATGTGATATTTCACATCTAAAATCCGCGCGGTATTGTCTGCCCGTTCAAAGAACGTTCCCAGGCGAATAAAACGAAAGGTATCGTCTCTGAGCAGTGTGCCGTGCGTGATGCCGCGCGACAGATGCGATCTGTCCTTGACCCAGTCGAAGAAGCGCGACACGCCATCCTCGGCGATGCCTTCAGCCGAAATCCGGCGCATTTCCAGCCAGGTAAAGTTGAGCGCCTCCCACATCTCTGAGGTAATCGAACCGCGCACGGCCCGCGCATTTTCACGAGCGGTAAAAATGCTGTTAAAGATGCTGCCGGGATTTTTCTCGTCCAACGTCATGAAGCGCATCACGTTAGCCGCACTGGGCTCGTTGTAACGCGCCTCAAAGTCCTCGTGCAGGCCGCTGATAGACAACATGGCACGCCATTCGTGGTGCGGTTCGGCCACGGCCTGTTTGAGCAGCGACATGCGGTAAGTTACATCCAGCATGCGGGCTGTGTTTTCGGCGCGCTCCATGCTGCGCGCCATCCAGTAGAGGTGATCTGCGGTCGATGAAAGCATGTTAGTTATCTCCTTCCAATACCCAGGTATCTTTAGTACCGCCGCCCTGTGACGAATTGACCACCAGAGAGCCCTCTTTCAGCGCCACCCGGGTCAGTCCGCCGGGCACCATGGTGATTTCTCGACCGGACAGCACATAGGGGCGCAGATCGATATGGCGTGGAGCTACGCCGCTCTCCACATAAGTCGGACAAGTGGACAACGATAACGTCGGCTGGGCGATATAACCTGCCGGTTCTGCGATGATTTTTTCGCGGAACAAGCTAATCTCAGCCGAGCTGGCGGTGGGGCCGACCAGCATGCCGTAGCCGCCTGAGCCGTGCACTTCCTTGACCACCAGTTCCGGCAAATGCGCCAGCACATATTTCAAATCTTCAGGCTTGCTCAACTCCCAGGTCGGCACGTTGGAGAGAATAGGCTCTTCTCCGCAATAAAAACGTATCATTTCAGGCACATGCACATAGATCGCCTTATCGTCCGCGATCCCCGTGCCGACCGCGTTCGCCAGCGTGACATTGCCGGCGCGGTAGGCCGAGAATAATCCCGGCACGCCCAGCATAGAGTCGCTGCGGAAAGCCTTCGGATCAAGGTAGTCGTCGTCGATACGGCGATAAATCACATCGACGCGGCGCGGCCCCTGTGTGGTACGCATATAGACGATATCAGCGCGCACGAACAAATCGAGTCCGTCGACCAACTCGACGCCTATTTGCTGTGCTAAAAATGCATGCTCAAAATAAGCACTGTTATATTGACCGGGAGTTAACACCACCACATTCGGATTGCTGACATTTGCGGGGGCGACCGAGCGCAGATTGTTGAGCAACAGATCAGGGTAGTGCTCGACCGGCGCAATCGCCTGACGGGCAAAAAGATCCGGAAACAGCCGCATCATCATCTTGCGGTCTTCCAGCATATAAGACACGCCGGAGGGTGTACGCAAATTGTCCTCCAGCACGAAATATTCGCCCTCACCGGCTCTGACCAGATCGACACCGGCGATATGCGCATAAATCTGTTCGGGCACATCGACACCTATCATTTCTTTTCTAAACTGCGAATTGCCCAGCACCTTATCTGCCGGTATGCGCCCCGCCTTGAGAATTTCCTGATCGTGATAGATGTCGTGCAAAAAAGCATTCAAGGCCTTCACCCGCTGGCGCAGACCATCCGCCATGCGTTTCCACTCTTGCGCTGCAATGATGCGCGGAATTACATCGAAGGGAATCAGACGTTCCTTGCCGGCATCTTCACCGTAAACGGCAAAGGTAATCCCGACACGGTGAAACGCGATATCGGCATCCTCCCGTTTGCGTGCGATCACCTCGGCTGGGGTGGTTTTTAGCCAATCGGCATAGCTGCGGTAACTCTCGCGCACCGAGCCATCGGTAGCATACATTTCGTCATAGGCGGTTTTCATAGGCAAACCTTATCGTGATTGAACAGAAGCATTGCCTGAGTCAATGCATGAACCGTGCCAAAAATTTAATACAAAAAAATCATGTAGTTATATATATTCAAAACGCCAGACTTCGAGATTTGCACCAAAATCATGCACCGCACTGTCTGGTCGTGCACCCTTCAGCTGCTGCGCGTCCATGATTGCAGGTGTAACACCCTGCCAGATTACTGATTCTGCCGCGCTGATGTGAGCACGCGCCGCATTGTATTTAGTGTCATGATGGGTACTCGCGCTAAACTTCAGCGATCTGCAGCCGATAAGTTCACTACGGACAATGAATCGAATCCATAAAGAGGTGTGAAATGACTATCTTGACGATGAATATGAGCAGCTATGAAATTGAACGCATCGACGTCTGTGCCAAAGAAATTGCAATCGACGAATGCACCGACTGGTATCCTGAAGCGGGTTTGCAGCAGTACTCAACGTGTCAATCCCGCCCTGTGTTGCCGGTGATGAACATCGATCCCGACACATTTATAAACAGCATGTACAACTATCAACAATAGTGTGAACGGAAGTTCGCTTTAGAGGTGCGCTGGCGGCTAAGTTGAGTCACAATAGTGCACCTTTTCATTTGGGACATGCTATGACTGACGCTGCCGATTTGCTGCTGTTGCGTGACAAGTTGCGGGAATTTGCCAAGGCGCGCGACTGGGATCAGTTTCACTCCCCGAAAAATCTTTCCATGGCGCTGATGGTTGAAGTTGCTGAACTCATGGAGCATTTTCAATGGTTGACCGAAGCACAATCGGGCGATCTGGCACCCGCAAAGCAGGCGGAGGTCGCCGAGGAGTTGGCCGATGTGCTGCTGTATCTGGTGCGCTTATCAGATAAGCTGGGCGTGAATCTAAGAGAAGCCGCTCTGCAAAAAATTGAAAAGAATGCGGCAAAATATCCGGCGGACAAAGTGCGTGGCAGTGCTAAGAAATATTCTGAATACTGAATCCAAATCGTCGTATTATGCTCACCTGCTGCCATTGAAAACCTTTTTGGAATCTACAAAATGAGCGATGCACCTAGCCCCCGCAAGAAACGCACTTCACCACCCGATGCACGGGTTGCCAAAATTGGTCTGGCCACTGCAAGATTACATAAAATACTCAAAGAGTTAGGGCACACACGCCACCTTGAGAAATCCGCATCCACTATGCCGGATGCTAGGGAGCGACTGTCCTTTATCGACAAATCCATGCACGAGGCATCCGAGCGCACTATCAGCGCGGTGGAAGCTTCGCTGCCGCTGACCAGTGGTAGCCGTGCTTCCTGCAGCAACCTATCCATACGTCTGGCCGATGCGAACTTTGCCCAGGGGCAGCAGGAACTGATACAGGAAGCGATTTCAAAACTCGGCGAGATGGCGATGGCACAGGAAACCGTGCATCACAATCTGATGCAAATCATGGAGGCGCAGGAATTTCGCGACGTCGCAGGGCAAATGGTCAACAAAATCGTCGATGCCGCTGTCGAGGTCGAAAGTATCCTGCTCGACATACTGAAAGAATATGCACCCAATCCCGACGATTCGTTGATCAGCACGGCGGGGCTGACCGCAGGCCCAGGCTCAGTTACCCGGGACAGCGTCAACGGTCAGGATGAAGTGGACGACCTGTTAGCATCGCTCGGCCTGTAACGACACGGGGGCGGTTTTCGCCATACCCGCTTCCAACTTCTTACGAGACCCACACCCCCGCAGCACCGCTTTTCATCGTGCCGATCACCGACGCCTGAGCAAAGCCGGCCTGATTGAAGCACGCTAATACCTCATCGACTGATTCAGGAGATACCGCCACCAGCAAACCGCCGCTGGTCTGCGGGTCGGCCAGCAGACGCTGCTGCCAGTGCACGATATTGTCCGCAAAGTGGATATCGCGCCCGTAGCTCTCCAGATTGCGCTCGATCGCACCGGGGCCGAGGCCCTGCTGGATCAGCGGCAAGGCGGCAGACAGCAAGGGCACCTGATCGAAACTGATTTCACCGCTCAAGTTTGAACCGCGACTCATTTCCAGCAAATGTCCCAGCAGACCGAAGCCAGTCACATCGGTCAAGGCATGCACACAGTCCATGCCGCCCAAGGCCGTGCCTACGCTGTTGAGCCGCGTGGTATTGTCTATCATCTGCGCGTACCCCTCAGCCGACAGCACGCCCTTCTTCAGGGCGGAAGCCATCACCCCGACACCTAAGCCCTTACCCAGTATCAGCACATCACCCTCACGCGCGCTGCTGTTCTTCCTGACGCGATCGGGATGCACGACACCTAACGCCACAAGGCCGTAGATAGGTTCAGGTGTGTCGATCGAATGTCCGCCAGCCAGCGGGATACCTGCCGCTTTGCAGACCGACTCACCGCCTTGCAATATGGCGCGTATCGTCTCGACCGGCAGCTTACCGATCGGCATGCCGACGATCGCGAGCGCCATAATCGGTGTACCCCCCATCGCATACACATCGGACAGCGCATTAGTCGCCGCAATACGGCCGAAATCAAAAGGATCATCGACGATAGGCATAAAAAAATCGGTGGTTGCAATGATCGCCTGCGTGTCGTTCAATCGATACACCGCCGCGTCATCGCTGGTCTCCGTGCCGACCATGAGGTTCGGATAGGGTAACTTTTCGCGGGCTTCGCCCAAAATTTGTTGCAACAGGGCAGGCGCAATTTTGCAACCGCAACCGCCGCCGTGCGACAATTGGGTCAGCTTGATTTCTATTTCCGACATGGGTTCCTTTATTTATGCTGTTCAGATCCGCAAAACTAGCACAACTGGCCGAGTTTGACGACATTATTGATGTGCGCACCCCGGCGGAATTCGCCGACGACCACATTCCCGGCGCGATCAACTGCCCGGTATTTACCGATGAGGAGCGCGTCATCGTCGGCACGCTGTATAAACAAGTCTCCCCTTTTGAGGGGCGCAAGGTAGGCGCTGCAATGGTCGCCAAAAACATCGCGCACCATCTGGAAACCTGTTTCAAGGATCATCCAAAATCATGGAAGCCCGTCATCTACTGCTGGCGCGGCGGGCAGCGCAGCGGCGCGATGAGTATCATCCTCTCGCAGGTTGGCTGGGCGGCCCATAAACTGGAAGGCGGTTACAAGACCTACCGCCGCGCGGTGCTGGATGAACTCGACGTGCTGCCGGAAAAATTCAGCTTGCGCATCCTGTGCGGGCCGACCGGTTCGGGTAAGAGCCGCTTATTGACCGCACTAGCCGGGAGTGGCTTGCAAATATTGGATCTGGAGCAACTGGCGCAACATCGCGGCTCGCTCCTGGGCCGACTGCCGGGACAAGAACAACCTTCGCAGAAAAGTTTCGACAGCGCACTGCTGCTTGCCCTGCAAAAACTGGATCCTGCATTGCCAGTTTATGTGGAAGCCGAGAGCAACAAAATCGGCCTGATCACCCTGCCCAAAGCGCTGGTCAACGCCATGCATCAGGGCGAGTGCATTCTGGTGGAGACACCGCTGGCGACCCGGGTCGCGGGATTGCTGGAAGACTATCGCTACTACGTCGAGAATCCGGAATATCTGATCGAACACCTGCAACCATTGCATCAGTTTCACGGCGAAAAACAACTCATGCGCTGGACAGATTTAATCAATGCAGGCGATTTTAACACCATGGTCGGGGAATTGCTCACCCTGCACTACGACCCGAGTTATCTGCGGGCAACCTCAAAACACTATACGAAATTGCCCGATGCGCAGCCTATTTTTCTGCCAAATGTTGATGTTAAGTCACTCGAAGATATTGCATCAACTATTTGAATTAAATATAAATTCTATTGCGTTAAAATCCGGGTCGCGGCAGAACACAGCGCCGCGACCGGACTGACTCAAGGTATAAGCGACGCCCGCTCGCTCCAGCTTTTCTATCAACGCACGTCTATCCGACACGCTCAAAGCGATATGACGATCTCGGCCGCCGTGTTCCGGACGCGACAAACCGGCTTCCGGATTGGGCAACAACATCAGGTGTATCTGCTGAGTTCCCACGTCATACCAAATTCCCTCAAAACTCATCGCGGGGCGTTTCGGGTCCGCTTTCAGACCGAGTACATCCTCGTAAAATTCGCGCGCTCGGGGCAAGTCGGCGACTATAAAACTGGTGTGGTGTATACCTGTAATCATCAAAAGCTCCAAATGTAATGCTGGCTAGTAACGGTAGATCACGGGCAATATTGCGGCCTCACCGGCTAGCGCAAGGTAATCAGCCGCCGTCGCAACACCCGGCACACTGACTAACTGATTGCCGCAATATAGCAACGGCAGGCGATCGCGCTCCCACGGAGGAATACGGCGCTCCTGCAACAAATTTTTCAGAGTGCGGGTGGGCATATTCAGCGACGGACACAAGGTTTCACCACCTTGACGCAAGCGCAGCGTAACCGGACTCGCTTGTAATTTTTCAAGACTGATGCCCTGCCCTGTCACATTTTGAAACAGCACGCACGCACCAAGCGCTGGCCAGTCGATTTCAGTTTCTCCCTGCCAGAGAAGTATCAGGCTCCGGTCAACGCTGCCCGGCGTGCGCAGCACATGCACACGCCCCTGATAACGATGCAGCTGCCATTGCTCGCCTGTAAAGCAGACAGCCGCATCGGCCTTTGCGTCGCTCAACTGACGCAACATCTCACCCAGTTGCACGGTTTGCGGCATAGGGCAGCCCAGTTGATGCAAGAAATGACGCAGCAGATTTTTAGCGCGCGCAACACTCAGCGCCTGTAACGCAGCAACGGATAGTGTGTTGTCTGCGATGGCCCCCGCGCCGTCAATTCGTGCCAGATCATCTAATAGTTCGCCTGCCTCGGCAAAATGTCGGGCAGAACGCCCCAGCGTAGCACGGTAGGCTGGAAATTTTTCGCACATCATAGGCAACAGACGCCGGCGCAGGAAATTGCGCGGATAAGCGTCATCCGCATTGCTTTCATCCTCCACCCATCTCAACTCGTGGCAGATTGCATACGCTTCAATTTCCAGACGGGTAGACTGCAACAGAGGGCGCACAATCCGCTGCTTGTCTGTCTTCGCAGACAGTTCTGGCATGGCGCCAGCTCCGCGCACCCCGGCACCGCGCAACAATTGCAGCAGCAGTGTTTCTGCCTGATCGTCGGCATGATGAGCCAGCGCCACAAACTCGCAAGGTTGCGACCTAAAGGCTTGCAGGCGCAACTGCCGTGCAGCAGCTTCAATGCCCAGCTCACGCAACGGGTCAATGTCGACCTTTTCAACAGACAGGGGAATAGATAGTTTTGCGCAAAGACCAGCGCAAAATTCGGCCCAGTGACCGGCGTTCAGACTGATGCCGTGGTGCACATGAATAGCGGACAGTTGCCAGCCATGGCGGGGGGCAAGTTGATGCAATAGATGCAGCAACACCACCGAATCGACTCCGCCGCTCAAGCCAATCAGAACGGCGCTGCCATCGGGCAGCAGTCCGGGCAGCGAGGCGGCGAGGCGGTGAGTTAACTTATCCGACTGCAACTTCCTTGTACTTGCCATAACTCATCAGACGATTGAAACGGTCACGCAGCAAGTCGTTGGTGGATTTCTTCTGTGCGGCCTTGAGCGCATCCTGCAACGCTTTTTTGACATTTTCCATAGTCGCAGGATAATCGCGATGCGCACCGCCCAGAGGTTCGGGGATGATCTTGTCGACGATACCCAATGATTTCAATCGGGTGGCCGTAATCCCCAGCGTTTCCGCCGCATCAGCCGCCTTGTCCGCGCTCTTCCACAAGATAGAGGCGCAGCCTTCAGGAGAAATCACCGAATAGGTGCTGTATTGCAACATCAGCATCGCATCGCCCACCGCAATCGCCAGCGCACCGCCGGAACCGCCTTCACCTATAATGGTGCAGATTATCGGCACGCGCAGCTCGCTCATCTCATACAGATTGCGACCGATGGCTTCCGACTGGCCGCGCTCTTCCGCATTCACGCCAGGGTACGCACCTGGTGTATCGACAAAGGTCATCACCGGAATGCCAAATTTTTCAGCCAGACGCATCAAGCGCATCGCCTTGCGATAGCCTTCAGGGCGTGGCATACCGAAATTGCGCACGATCTTTTCCTTGGTATCCCGACCCTTCTGATGACCGATTACCATCACGCTCTGACCGTTGAATCGCGCCAGTCCGCCGATGATCGCCTTATCGTCGGCAAAATTTCGATCGCCGTGCAACTCTTCGAAATCCGTGAATAAATGCTCAATGTAGTCAAGCGTGTACGGTCGCTGAGGGTGACGAGAGACTTTGGAAATCTGCCATGAAGTGAGCTTCGCATAAATCTCTTTGGTCAGCGTCTCGCTCTTCTTCGACAGTTGCTCAATCTCGTCGGCAATATCCAGCGCCGTATCATCGTTGACGACCCGCAGTTGCTCGATTTTATCTTCCAGATCCGCGATCTGACCTTCAAAATCCAAAAATGTGACTTTCATGTTTTTCCTGCTTTAGCTAGTAGCCGCTAGCCGTAAGCTAAAGCCAAACGGCTTACACGCTACACGCTAAGGGCTGTTTAAAAATTTATTCGACGAACACGCCGCCACTTGGGGCGCGATGATACTACAAACCGAAGAATCGTTTAACGCTCTCCAGCAATTCATTGCGTTGCGAACTCTTCTCCTGATGCCGTGTTTGCTCATCCAGATGATGCAGCACGCTGTCCAACTGGGTGCGCCGCTCCACCAGAATATGCGCGATTTCTTCCGCGAGCCCGGGTCTTGCCTGCATGATGCCGGCAAACGCCTCCTTGTCAAGCCGATAACATTCCATGTCCGTTCTCGCGATGACCGAAGCGGATCGAGGCGCGCCGGTCATCATCCCCATCTCGCCGAAAAAACTGCCCCGCTGCAGCACATTCACGCTACGCCGCGCCCCACCCGGCGCTTCAAGAAACACTTCAGCGTCACCATTGATGATGATATACAACCAGTGTGCGATCGCGCCCTGCCGGGAGATGAGATTGCCCTTGGCAAACTGAACATACTTGAGTCGCTCAGCCAGTGCAGACAACTCCACATCGGTCATCTGAGCAAACAATTCAACGCGCTTCAAAGTTTTGACACGTTGTTGCGCCTCTCTGTGGTGCACGACCTCTTCGTGCTTGCCATTTTCCTTCAAGTAATGAATATTTTGCGCCTCGATTTCCAGTCTGATACCGGCACGTTCGAGTGCGGTGTATATATGCCAGCGCACAGCGGCATCCGTCGGATCGTCTACCGTCAAATCTGTCAGCCAGTAACGCAAAGCATAGCGCGCCACCCCTTTGTCCATTTCCATCAATACGCAAGCGGGCTGGGGAAACTTGGCCACATTGCTGATTTCCGCCAGCAATATCGTATCCTCCACCGCCTTGACCACATGGGAGGGCGTGGTATTGAGGCCGACATTAAACCAGACAGAACGACGCAACTGCACAGGCTGACCGCTGCGTCTGCCCAGCACCATAAATTTGCTTTTCATCAACTGGCTGTTCGGAAAAACTACCGTTTCCCAATTTCTGGTTTCAATCAAGGTGGAGCGCCAGCGTATGTCAACGACACGACCTGTCACTTCATCCACCTTGATCCAGTCACCGATTTCGATGGAATTATCAAGTTGCAAGGCCAAACCGCCAAGAATATTTCCGAGCGTATCCTGCATGGAAAATGCCACCACCGCCGTTATCATCGCCGAGGTAGCGACGATGCTGCTCAAGTCCAGTCCCGCATAACGCAATCGCACCAAACCCCAGGCAAGATAAGCGATGATCACGAAAATATCTTCGGTAATGCGCGGCGGATTCAGTCTGGCAAAGGGCAGCACAATGCGGAAGAGCAGCAGGCCGCACAAGCGTATCAGCGCGACTCCAGCACCGATCACCGCAGCTTCATGAAAAACCAGCGCGGCATAATTGAACTGCAGCGCATGAATCAGGCCGCTGATAAATTGCAGTATCAGGCAGACGAAGAAAAAAGCCAGCGTATTCATCACGCTCTTGCGCTCTCCCCTTAAAGAGGAAAAGAGCAAAACCGCCAGGCAGAGTCCGGTAAACAGAACAAACAAGGACTCTTCCCGCCAGAAATATTGTATTGCCGTGCTCCAGAAACTCATGTCCCCCCCCGCTACACTGAATAATCCGCCAGAGGACGGTATTTACGCCAGAATGCCCAGCAACTGCCGCGCGTCAGCGTAAAGCGCCTCAGACAATCGCCGGCGGCCACCTCAAGCTGCAGCTTATCGATCTTGCCCGAGCGCAAAGCATGCCATAAGGGGGCCGCGTAATGATCCTCAAAATGTTGCAAGCGCTCACGCCAGCCGTTCAAATCCCCTCGCTGCAAAGCCGAGCGCAAACCGGTCCATACCAGCAACTGCCCCCCCTCTCCTGCACTGCTCCATTCGGGTTGCCAGTTTGAAAAGGGCGCATCGTTCGCCCTGGCCAGCATCTGCACCAGCACCTCATCGGAACTGACTGCGTCATACGTGACTTGCGGTTGAGCCTGCACCGGCTGATTCCCCCAAAACCACACGCTGTTGACCGGCAATTCGCCGCGCGCTTCCCGCGCCTCGTTGAGCGGATGCGCGAACAGCAGCATCTGAATTTCGTTGAATATTTGATGCCAGCGTCCGTATTCAAGCCCTGAAGGCAGATTGCCATGAATATTGCGCCCGGCGGCTTGCGACATCGGCACGGTGACGATATCCGGGGACTTTTGCTGCTTCACATACCAGCGTTGCGGATCGGGAGTGAAAAATGTCAGCCCGTCGGCGGCGAAGTGCTTATTCAGGCTCGCGCAAAACTGCAACGCTTCCGCAGTGCTTACTTCCACCTCGGGCAGCAGCACCACCTGTTCACGTTGCAGGCGCAAATGCACCGGATCGGCACGCAGCCACCCTCCCTCCCCCAAGCCATCGTATGCCGCTGAAATCTGCGCAATAGATGTATCACTGCGGGTTGAAAACAGCCCGCAGAGCGTATCTTCAAGCGAAATCACCTGATTTTTTTCAACTTTTCCTCGAGACAGAATTTTTTCAAGTGTAGTCAGGTGCAAGCCTGCACACACTTCGCGGGCAAACTCCGGGGGAAGAAATAAATCGGTGATAACCAGATGGACACTTTTCATGAGGCAAGTTTAACCTAGATTTCTCTTTACCCGCTGTGCCATGCATTTATTTCAGATGGGTAATCCTTGCTGGCCGTTCAGCTAAAACTATTGGCCCTATTCTTCTGCCCTGCAGAACGGGTGTTTCCATCGTCAGCTGAGATGGCCAAAAGTGGATGTGTGACCAGGGTAGTATCGTGCACATCCTGATCTCCGAAACTTGCAGCTTTTTTACATCAATGATCGCCGCATTACCGAATTCACTCTTGGGTTCGTCCTGCATCAAGCTAAGGCGTACTTTGTTATCCGTTGCAAGTCCAATCTGCAATTTCGGCGTATATAATCACGCTCCGTGGACAAATCCACCGGCCTGCGTTGCGATCAAACTATTGCCCTAACCTCAGCCAAAGCTAGCAAAAACTATCCGTATCATCTACGACGCACTACGTTCTACGATGCCGAACACGACAAGCAGCTGGTCTTTCTAACCAACAATTTCTACTTGCCCGCGCTGACCATCGCGCAACTATATCGTCGTCGCAGGCAGGTCAAACTGTTCTTCAAATAGATCAAACAACATCATCAAATTAAAAAGTATCAACTTTCGACTCTCATCCTTGCGTCGCCAATATGTAGACATCATTGTGGTTAAAACGACTCAAGCGCATTCTGATTGCTGCTGGCGGAGGTACTAGACCCGCAATCGTAGATCACCTCGCTGGAGAATACTCCGCCGTTCATCCAAGGCCCCCAGCCTTGCCAGAAACAACCTCTCGTGCGTGGGGAGTACGCAGCATTCCTGTCTTGCAATATATGGCCCCTGCCGCCCCTCTGTGTTCCCCTGACTGCCTCCTGTGTTCCCCTGACTGCCTCCTGTGTTCCCCTGACTGCCTCCTGTGCACCCCTGACTATCCCCCTGTGTTCCCCTGACTGACTTATTGTTTCAGTGTATTACCGCTTAGCGCCTTTAAAAACTGACGCAACGCCCTGTTTATATGTA
>JBAZVL010000004.1:0-363869 GCA_041660905.1 Gallionella sp. | reverse complement strand
TTGCCCCGCTGACGGTGTCGCCTAAAACCAGACCGGTCACATTCACCAGTCCCGTCGATGTCGTGCTGCCATCGTAAACTTTGCTGTCGGTCACCGCATTGATAGCCAGCGCCGCTTTGCTGATCGTACCTGCCGCACTATTTTCTGTGACCGCATAGTTATTACCCGCATTGCCATCGTTCACCGTGTAGCTGGCAGGAGTCACCAGCAAGCTACTGCCGTTCAAGCCCAACACGTTCCGGCTGGCAAATGACTGAATTGCCCCGCTGACGGTGTCGCCACCGACCAGTCCAGCAAAAGTCACCACCCCCGCAGAAATCGTTCCGCCATCGTAAACTTTGCTGTCGGTCACCGCATTGATAGCCAGCGCCGCTTTGCTGATCGTCCCCGTTGCGCTATTTTCTGTGACGGCGTAGTTATTACCCGCATTGCCATCGTTCAGGGTGTAGCTGGCAGGAGTCACCAACAGACTGCTGCCGTTCACGCCCAACACGTTCCGGCTGGCAAACGACTGGATGGCCCCGCTCACCGTGTCACCACCTACAAGCCCTATGAAACTCACTGCACCCGCAGAAATCGTTCCGCCATCGTAAACTTTGCTGTCGGCAACTGCATTCACGCCTAAGACTGCTTTGCTGATCGTGCTGCTGATATTGCCCGCTAGGGTCACGATATAGTTAAGCCCGCCATTGCCGTCAGAGATCGTTGCAGAATTCAGGTTGACTGTTTTGTTGTCAGTTCCGGCGTCCCTGCTGGTATAGACAATGGCAGCATCCGTGACGGCATCCCCTGTGATCAGCGGAACAGAAAGTGCAATTAAATCAGCGGCTACAGCGTTATAAGCTATGCCGCCGTCATATGCTTTGCTGATCACCGGCACAGTTAAGGTTACTGGCTTCGCGGTAATATTGGCCGATGTGACACCGGGAGTGGGATTGGTGAACAAAGCGTAGCTGACTGCGGCACCGTTAACCGTGTTTGAGCCGCTAATGCTGTCGAAGCCTGTGTAATTGACGGCTTTTCCATTTCCTGCGTTCCAGTCAGCGAAAGTCGCAGCACCGGGCGCCAGCGCAACATTGTAGAGGCCGCCGACGGTCGGATCGCCAATAAAGGCGAGTGTTGCCGCCGTGTTGCGGTCATATACTTTGTTGTTCGCCTGCGCATATACCCATGCTTTTGCATCCATCGCTCCTGCCACCACCATAGGCTGATATGCAGCAATTTCCGCACCCGTCGCAGCATAACTTACCGGATTGAAGCGAATTGTTGTCAGTGTGGAGCTAGCTTGACCAGCTCCTGCAAATCTAACCGTTCCCATCCCTTTCCCATCATTGCCGGCGAGCAGAATCACGGGACTGGAACCCGCAGGAACAGCAGTATCTGCGGTGATTGCTCCATTTACGATGACGTCATTGTTCGCGCTCAGCAACACCGACCCGCCTCCACTGGCGGTCACGGCGTAAACGCTCACGTCATGCCCTGCGCTCATGTCGATTACAGAACCATTCGCACTTGCAGTCACAGCAGCACCGGGAGCTACGAGTATGTCATGCACAGCGATCAGCTTGATCCCGGAACCCGCCGTACTGGCGGTCATCGTGGCGTTGATGAGTACGTCATTTCCAGCGTTTAACGTAAGACTTTGCGCCGTTGACCAGGTAAGCGGGTCAGATACGACTATGTTATTGGTGACAGTAATCAAGCGATTTGAAATCGCCAGACTGTTCTCCACCTGAGCCGGCGTCTCATCCCCCGCTGCAAAAGCGATAGTCCAATTGACGGGATCTAGCAACCACAGGCCTGAATTACCGACAGGTGCCAGCGTATTAACTAGCGCGATGTTGTCTAGCAATACATGGCTGGCGGACGTTTCAATAAAGCCACCATTTCCGCCATTTGGTGCCGAAGCGTCCAATGTTCCGCCGACATTGATGGTGCCACTTTGCATATCAGCCAACAGCTTGATGGTGCCGTTGTGGTTATCAATGGTCTGTGCCCGAATCACACCGGTGTTATTGACCACAGTGGATAGCAAATTTCCGGCCGCTTGCGCAGTGAGCAGAACCTGTCCGCCATCCGCCTGAATCAAACCGCCATTTTGTAGCAACCCGTTCACCACGCCTTGGTTCACAGATACATTGAGCAGACCATCCCCAGCTACATCGAGCGTAAATACGGTGCCCGCAGCAAGTGCGACCGTGCCAAGCTTCGCTGTGATGATACCTTCATTGCTGATGTTGGCACCCAACAGGGCAACATACCCTCCATTTACATTTGTGTTGATTAACCCTTGATTTCGGACTGAGCCATTGCTTGCGCCGGAAAAGTTATAGTGACTCGCCATAAAATCACGATCGCTAATGCCCAGCGTGGATGCGACCAGACCGCCGACATTGATAGACGAGCCCTGACCGAACAGGATGCCGTTCGGATTGACCAGAAATACTTTACCATTCGCCGACAGACTGCCCAGAATGCTCGATGGATCTGAACCCATCACCCGATTAAGCGCTACCGAGTTGCTGTCAGGTTGCACGAACCTTACCATTTGTCCCGCTGCAATACTGAAACCTTGCCAGTTGATTGCCACGTTTTGCGTCGACTGTGTAATAGTGGTATTGCTCACAGCACTGCTAATACTGGCCGCCCCTACTGATACGACACCGCCCAAGGGCAGCGCGTAAATATTGAATGAAATCAATAGAAACATTACCAGGACTGCCAAGGGAAAACTTGCGCTAATGCTCGCTAGTTTTGTGCAGGTCACAGCCTTTTTAGCTACGCTTTTGGTGTTTTCTGACTCACCTGCCAGCGTGCTTTTCTTGTCGCTCAAGATCAATTGGAAAATGCGTTTCATGGCAATTATCCTTACAGCCTACAAAGCTATATTCATTCAGAACAAAAGATATCCACACCAGCTATGGGGCAAATTTGACTTGCGGGAATCGCAACACCCTCTCGCCACAATTTGAGTGCATACCGCTTCTCTTCGCCATCGACCAGAAAAATAACTTGCCGCGATTTGCTCAAACGCGCCGCGCTGAGCGTCACACGGTATGCGGCTGGTTCGGGCGCATCACAAACCGGAAACGCGCACGGCATGCGCTCATCTAATCTGCCGTGCGGAAACAAGCTTGCCGTATGACCGTCTGTACCCAGGCCCAGCACCACCAGATCAAAGGCGGCGACGCGGGCTAGCAATTGTGCATACAGGATGGCTGCCAACTTCGGCTCTCGTTCAGCCTCTATCAGGTGAATCTGCGCTGACGGGACGGGCACTTCATCCAGCCAGCGTGTTTGTACGAGATGACTGTTGCGTTCCGGGTTATCTGCCGGTAAACAGCGCTCATCCGCAAGATAGATATGCCAGGCGGACCAATCGGTCTTAATGTCACGCAGCGCGCGGTACAGTCCGCGAGGAGTGTGCCCACCGGACAAAACAATGCGAAAACAACCGCGCAAATCGATAGCCTGCCGGGCTGCGTCCATGACAAACTTTAAGGCGGCCTGATCCCGCAATATTTGACTGTCAAACGCGTGCCAGCGACGCTTCTGCAATAAGGGCATGGCTATTTCCCTTCAGGCTCTTCATGACCGCCGAAGCCTGCGCGCATCGCCGATAACACCTTTTCGGCAAAGGTGTGTTCCTGCCGAGAACGAAATCGAGCATACAGGGCAGCTGAAATCACATCGGCCGACACCCTCTCGTCGATCGCCGCCTGTACCGCCCAGCGCCCTTCTCCGGAGTCATTAACGAATCCGCTGTAATTGGACAATTCCGGGTTGTGTGCCAGCGCCTCAGCGGTCAGATCCAGCAGCCAGGAACTCACCACGCTGCCATGTCGCCATAACTGCGCGATAGCGGCAAGGTCCAGGTCGTAACGCTGTTCCGGCAGCACCGTTGCGGCACTGGCCTGTTTGAGTATTTCGAAGCCCTCTCCATACGCTTGCATCAATCCGTACTCAATGCCGTTGTGCACCATTTTGACAAAATGCCCGGCTCCAGACGGCCCGCAGTGCAGCCAGCCCGGTCCCACATCGACCGCATCAGCATTTTTCTCTGCCGCAGGGGCCAGCGAGGCAAAGACGGGCGAGAGTTTATGCACCGCAGCCGCATCGCCTCCCACCATCAGGCAATAACCGCGCGCTATCCCCCAGACACCGCCGCTGGTTCCGGCATCCAGATAAGCAATTCCCTTTGCTGCCAGCAAAGCGGCGCGGCGCACATCATCCTTGAAATTGCTGTTGCCCCCGTCGATGATGACATCGCCGCTGGCAAAGAGACCCGCCAGCTCGCTCACCACCGCTTCCGTTGCATCACCTGACGGCACCATGATCCATACCGAGCGTGGCACGGTCAGTTTTTCCGTCAAATCCTGCAAACTGGCGGCTCCGGTAGCCCCTTCCAAAACCAGTTGCGTCACCGATGCCGCGTTCTGATCAAAAACCACGCACTCATGACCACCTTGCATCAGGCGACGCACCATATTGGCCCCCATTTTTCCCAGCCCTACCATCGCGATTTGCAATTGATTCTCCTCATAAATATCGTAAACGCTCACCGCTGCCAGAGTATGTGCTTATCCTCTTGCGGAATTGGCAGGCCGTTGCGGTGCGGAATGAGCCGTGCCGTATAGTCAGAGACGGGGCGATGCGCCGGAATACGGGTGCAATAGGCATAGCCGCCAATCGCACCTACCAACGGCCGTACGCACTGCATCGGTATTCGCTCTGATTTCCCGCCCGCTCCCCCGTTGGCATACATCTCGATCAGCACGGCGTCGGGTGTTAATCCCGACAAATACACGTGAACCTCAACAGAGTGTGCGTCGCCGTCCAATTCACTGTTCACCGACCCGAAGCGCAATGCCGGCCAGTTTTGTTCCAGTTTGTATCGTTTGGCAACCCGCTGCACGCCCATCGCCCCCTGATCACGGGACATCTGAAGATAAGCCGCTGCCGCCGGCAGATAGTATTCTTCGGTGTACTGACAGACGGTGCGGTTGGCACAAAACTGCGGGGTCAGTTGCGCCATGCTCTCGCGCATCCGCCCAACCCACGCCACGGGCACGCCTTGTCCGTCACGCGTATAAAATTCAGGAATCACCTCATTTTCGAGCAATTCATAGAGTGCTTCAGCATCCTTGGCATCCCATGCCGGATCGTCACCGTGTTCCTGACCATCACCGATCGCCCAGCCCACCTCAGGCGTATAAGCTTCCGCCCACCACCCATCCAGCTCAGAGATATTGAGTCCGCCGTTGACCAGAACCTTCATGCCGCTGGTGCCGCACGCTTCCCAAGGGCGGCGCGGCGTATTGACCCACACATCGACCCCCTGAACCATTTTTTCGCTCAGAAACATGTTGTAATCACTGAGGAAAACCACATGACCTGCGACTTCCGGACGCCGGATAAATGCCGTCCATTGCCGGATCAAATCCTGACCGTTCATATCGGCGGGATGCGCCTTACCGGCAAGCACTAGCTGAACCGGTCGACGCGGATTGAGCAGCAAACGAATCAGTCGTTCCGGATCATGCAAGAGCAGATTTGGCCTTTTATAGGACGCGAAGCGGCGTGCAAAACCCAGCGTCAATACATTGGGATCGAACAAATGGCCGGCCGCGCTGACCGCATCGATTGAGGCACCTGAGGAGGCCTGTTGCCGGGAAAAACGCTCACGAACGTAGTCCACAAACGATAAGCGTGTATCGCTGCGCAATTGCCATAGCCTTGTGTCAGAAACGCTGCGGATCGCCTGCCCCATGCCTTGCGTTGTGCCCAACCAGCGTTCTTTGCCACATACCTGGGTCCACAATTCATCGGCCATCGGCGAGTCCCAGGTCGGCATATGCACACCATTGGTAATGTAGGCTATCGGCACTTCCTCGGTCGGCCAGTTCGGGAAAAGCGGTTCAAACAACTGACGGCTGACCGCTGCGTGCAGCCGGCTTACTCCATTGACCGACCCGCTCGCCCTGATCGCCAGATAAGCCATATTGAAATACTCAGCAGGATCATTAGGATTCATGCGCCCCAGGGCGAGGAGATCGTGCAGGGAGAGCCCCAGGTGATGGATGTAAGTACCCAGATATTGTTCGATCAGTGCGGGTGAAAAACGATCAAAGCCGGCATCCACCGCCGTGTGCGTGGTAAATACATTGCCGGTGCGCGTCACGCTCAGCGCCACCTCGAAAGACTGCCCGGTGTCCTCCATGTAATCGCGAATACGCGCCAGCACGGCAAAGGCCGCGTGCCCTTCGTTGAGATGACACACTTCAGGCTTTAAGTCTAACGCCCGCAGCAATCGCCATCCGCCCAGCCCCAGCACCAGTTCCTGTTTAAGACGCAACTCCGAACCGCTGCCGTATAACTCGCTGGTAATCCCCCTGTGCGCCGGGTAATTGGCCACATCGTTGCTGTCCAGCAAATATAGTTTCACCCGCCCCACCTGAACCTGCCAGGCTCTGAGCCAGACCGAATAACCCGGCAACGGGATCTCCAGCCTCAGCCACTCCCCGTTCGCTTTGCGCAAAGGGGTGATCGGCAACTGTCCCGGATCGTTATACGGATACAAGGCCTGCTGCGAACCATCCTGATCGATAAACTGACGAAAATATCCCTGCTGATAAAGCAATCCGACACCGACCACCGGCACCCCCAAATCGCTGGCCGCCTTGAGCTGATCACCCGCCACATTACCTAAGCCACCAGAGTAAATAGGCAGTGCCTCACTTAACATGAATTCCATGCTGAAATAGGCAACACAGTGAAGTGCCGCACCGGAATGCTGCTTCTGAAACCATGCGGGGCAATTGGCGGCCTGCGCTTTGTACTTAATCAGGTCATCGATTTTTTTACGGTAAGCCGGATCGGCCAGCGTGCGCAAAATTTTTTCACGCGACACGGTCTGCAATACATCACAAGGATGATGCGTCAGATCCCACAGAGCCGGATCCAGTTGTCGCCACACCTCATCCGTCGCATGATTCCACGCCCAGCGCATATCCAGCGCCAGCTCGATCAGCGAACTGACGCCGTCCACATCCACTGGCAGCAAGCTATAAAGCGCATGACTGCCATCATTGACTGTGATCAGTTCACACGCCTGCCCGCTCATTTTTGCAAGTCTCCGGCATACACACCCGGCTCACCGCCAGGCGTACTCATCCATGCATGAAGTGCCCGCAACAAGGGACGTTTTTTGTCTTGATGCGTTTGCATGCGGCGCAAAATATCGCTGAGCGTATGCATGGCTAAACAAATGTACGGCCCCTTATTCAGCATCACACACTCCGCTCTCTCCCCCATCGCGGCATCCGTGATCTCGGCCCGGGAGGGAAGCCCTGTTCTGGCTAAGGTTTCCAGAACCTGAGTCGCCCAAATCACCGGGATATGCGCCGCTTCGGTGGCCCAGAGTATTTCCTCCTGCACCTCGGCCAGCCGCTCATAACCGCACTCAACAGCCAGATCACCTCGCGCAATCATCACCCCGGCAGCCTTACCGGCCATGACTGAAAACAACAATTCGGGCAGATTTTCGAAGCTGCGCCGTGTCTCGATTTTGAGCATGATGCCAAGTTCCGGCGCGCCCAACTCACACAAGCGCTTACGCAGTATGTTCACATCCGCAGCACACTGCACAAAAGACAAACCGACCAGATCCGCCAGCCTGACCACAACCGCCAGGTCTTCATTATCCTTATCCGTCATGGCAGGTAGGTTAAGCTGACTGTCCGGCAAGTTGATGCCCTTGTCGCCGGCCAGCTTCTCTCCGCCGTCACGAACATGGGTGATTTCCACATCCAGGTATTCTGGCTCTACACCCCGGATCACGCCGCCAATACGTCCATCATCGAACCAGATACGTTCACCTAAATTAACCTGTGAAAATATCTCCGGCAGCGTACAGGCAATGGATGAAACCGGTGTATAGCGCTGCTCATTTTGAGTTGCAGGCAATGCAGTGGAATTTTTGGTCAGATGCAGGTGATCGCCTAACTCAAGATGGACCGATCCCTCAGAGCAAGACACTCCTTGTACCTGTGCCGTTCTTTTACCCTTGCCCTTGCGGCGGCGCTTCAGTTTAGTTTCGGGCACCAGATAGGCTGTCTTTGCACATTCAGCCAGCACCCCGATCCGATTACGCTGAACCACCAGCAGGCAGCGCCGGGCAGCAGAGGCATCGGCAAAATCAAGGTGATCACCTGCTTTCAGTGCGTTCAGCCAGTCGATATCGATCCCGACATGATGCTCAACGCCCGTTCTCATCGCGCCCACGGGGTGCAATTGAACCTGCACATTGCGTACTACCTTACCAATCCTGTCCCGCTGCGGGCTCAGTTTAAGCACGGGCAGTTCACGGGGGATAGCACCTGTGCGCAGTTTCGGCCCGCCAAGATCCATCAATATTCGTATGGGCCTCCCCTCTGCCTCTGCCGCACGGCGTACATTCGCGGCCATCGCCTGCCATTCCGACGGGCTATCGTGCGCGCAGTTGATGCGTGCGATATCCATTCCTGAACTCGCCAGTTGCAGCACCAGTTCATAATTCACGGCGGCTTCAGGGGACAGCGTGACCATGATGCGTACAGCGCGCCCGAGCGGATTGGATCCTAACAAATCACAGGTATGCTTTTCGAGCAATTTCCGACCGCTGTGTATGCTGGCGGGTTCATCCGGGTTGGGCGGCAGGCCGGTCTCACCGTCTAAGCGCTGCAAAATACCGAGTATTTTGTCCAGATTGGCCAAAACATTGGACTCCGCCCGCCCTAGGGAAGAGACGCCGATGTGGTCCAGCTTTTCCTGTAAGGGGCGACGATCACGCTGACGCAGCGCCAGATAATGGGCAAAATTCCTCGCACTTGCCCGGTAATCTGGATGAACGCCTGCAATCCAAACCGCCAGACTCACCTCGTGCTCCCGCATACTGCTACGTAATGCCAGCAACTGGCCGATGAGCAGCTTATAACTCGTCATCTTCACGATACCTGCCCGATGTGGTTGTTTCATGGTTTTTCGATGAAGCGAACCTTAAAACCGTTCCGCCCCCTAAATTGATCTGGTTTTCATCCTGCAGGTCTGCACGAATACTGTCCGTGCGCCACCCCACACAAGGCGATTTGTGCGTTAGCGCACAGGACACCGGCGTAATACAAGTTATGGTGGCACGATGAATAATTCCTCTATGAAACGTGCCGATGCGCTGGTGATCTTTGGTGTCACCGGCGATCTTTGTCACAAGATGATATTTCCCGCGCTCTACGAGATGTCGAAACGTGGGCGGCTGGACTTTACGGTGATCGGCGTAGCGAGGCGAGCGTGGTCTCCTGAACAGTGGCGCGATCGTTTGACAGACAGCGTGACTCAGACGGGCAGCGACTATGACGCTGCCGCACTCGAATACTTATTGTCAAAATTCAGCTATGTTCAGGGCGACTATGCTCATCCTGACACGTTTACTGCATTAAAAATCGCACTGAATGACAGCCGTTATCCTGCACACTATCTGGCCGTTCCCCCTGCACTTTTTAGCCCGGTTATCTTGGGATTGTCCGCCAGCGGCCTGTCCGAGCAGGCGCGTATCATCGTCGAAAAACCGTTCGGCAATAACTACGCCTCAGCACAAGAGCTAAACCGCATTGCGCTGTCTGTTTTCCCCGAAGAGCGGATATTTCGCATCGACCATTATCTGGGCAAGGAGGCGATCATGAATATTCTCTATTTCCGCTTCGCCAACTCCTTCTTGGAACCGATATGGAATCGCAATTGTGTGGACAGTGTGCAGATCACCCTGTCAGAGCAATTCGGCGTCAGCGGACGCGGCAATTTTTACGAGAAATCCGGCTGTTTGCGCGATGTGATTCAAAATCACCTGTTCCAGATCGTCGCCTTGCTGGCCATGGAGCCACCGGCTTCGCGCAGCCATCAGGCGATAAAAAATGAAAAGGCCAGCGTGTTTCAGGCGATGCGTCCCCTGCTGCCGGACGATGTGGTTCGCGGCCAGTATTCCGGATACCGAAACGAGGCTGGTGTCGTCCTCAATTCGGATGTCGAAACCTTCTGCGCACTTAAATTATTCATCGATTCATGGCGTTGGCAGGGTGTTCCCTGGTATTTGCGCTCGGGTAAGTGCTTGGCCGAATCGGCGGCAGAAGTTGTGGTGCAGTTAAAACCTCCCCCGCAAAAACTGTTTGAAGATGCAGGTGACGCTCCTGCAAATTATCTGCGTTTCAGGCTGTCCCCCAATTCCGCCGTGGCCCTCGCCGCGCGTGTCAAACGTGCAGGTAAGGACTTCATTGGTGATCAACATGAACTTTATCTGCTCGAACAACAAGCCGGTGAAGAATTGCCCTACGAACGCTTGCTCTCGGACGCCATGGCAGGCGATGCGACCTTGTTCACCCGCGAGGACGCCGTCGAAGCCGCCTGGGCGGTGGTCGAACCGGTGCTGGATAACCACCACCCGGTTCATTCCTATCAACCTGGCAGTTGGGGACCCCAACAGGCCGATGCGCTTATTGCACCCTCAGGCCGATGGCGCAACCCGAAACCAGCAAAACCATGCGACTGCCATGGCGAATAAAACAGTTCTAAGTGATTTAAGTGTGTACTCTAAATTTGCACTTTGATCGCCGGGGGCAGCCCGGCAGCTGTTTACTTTCTTTTGTGTCGCCAAAAGAAAGTAAACCAAGAAAAGGCGACCCCGGTTTGCCGCGCCTGCGGCGTACCCTTGCTAGCCTGCAAATTGCGGGGCTGCGGAACTCGTACGATCCGCTTTGCGGTCACGTACTCAAACAGTCCTCGCCCAACTACACCGCAATTTGCAGGCTATCTTCGGCGGCGCACAGGGGATAAGGGTGATGCTGAATGTGTGTAATTTCATTGTGGCAGTTAGTGCTAACTTTAAGATTGCCCACTACTTTTCATTTAGAGCCGAATAAAACTTATTTAAACATACTGATACCCGGGTAGAGAAAATCATGACGATCGAGCAACTATGTATCAACACCCTGCGCACACTGGCTATCGACGCGGTTGAACAGGCACAGTCCGGCCACCCCGGCACCGTAATGGGCGCAGCGCCTGTCGCCTACTGTTTGTGGCAGCATTTTTTATGCTACGACCCCGAGGACACCGGATGGCCTAACCGCGACCGTTTCGTGTTGTCCTCAGGTCACGCCTCCATGCTGCTGTATGGCCTGCTCCACCTGAGCGAAGTCAAGGCGGCACGCGGCGACCAACCCGCAGGACTCGCGGTCACGCTCGATGATATCAAGCAGTTTAGACAACTAGGCAGTCGTTGCACGGGGCATCCGGAACATGGCTGGACAGATGGTGTGGAGACGACAACCGGCCCGCTGGGGCAAGGCGTTGCAACCAGTGTCGGCATGGCGATTGCAGAGCGCTGGCTGGCTGCCACCTACAACCGTCCCGGTTTCGATCTGTTTCGCTATAAAGTCTATGCACTGTGCGGTGATGGCGACATGATGGAGGGCGTCAGCAGCGAGGCAGCTTCTCTGGCCGCTCATCTCAAACTTTCTAACTTGTGCTGGATTTACGACGCCAACAAAATCACCATCGAAGGCTCAACCAGCCTCACCTTCACCGAAAATTTACAAGCGCGTTTCACCAGCTACGGCTGGCAAGTGCTGCGCGTCGCCGATGCAAATTGTCTGGAGCAGCTTAGCGCCGAATTAAACAGTTTTCTCAACACCACCGATCGGCCTACCCTGATCATCGTGCCCAGCAGTATCGGTTACGGTTCACCCCACAAACAGGGATGTCGTGAAGCGCATGGAGAACCGCTGGGCACTGAAGAGGCGCGGCTGACCAAACAGTGTTACGAATGGGACCCCGATGCCAAGTTTTACATTCCTGACGGCGTAATAGCACACTTCCGTGCGCATTTCGGTCAGCGCGGCAAAACACATCGAGCCGACTGGGATACGCTGTTTGCTGCCTATAGAGCCAGCTACCCGCAACTGGCGGCCGAAATCGATTGCATGCAGCGCCAAGATTTACCCCCGGACTGGGATCGCAACCTGTCCAGCTATCCTGCCGATAGCAAAGGGATGGCGACACGCGAGGCATCGGAACAGGTGCTCAATGCCATCGCCAGAAATATTCCCTGGCTGGTAGGTGGAGCGGCTGATCTTGCGCCCTCGACCAGGACGCGCCTGAATCCGGTGTTGGCGAGTGATTTTCAGGGACCCGGCATGACAGGCGACTACGGCGGACGCAATCTTCACTACGGAGTACGCGAACATGCCATGTGCGCCATCAGCAATGGCCTGAGTTTATCTAAACTGCGCCCGTTTAGCGGCAGTTTTCTGGTATTTAGCGACTATGCGCGCGGTGCGCTAAGACTGGCCGCCATGATGAAAATCCCTGTCATCACCATCTGGACTCACGACAGCTTCCTGATGGGCGAGGACGGCCCCACTCATCAACCCGTGGAACAGATCGCGTCACTGCGTGCCATGCCCGGCATGTTAGTGTTGCGTCCGGCAGATGCAAATGAACTGGTCGAGGCATGGCGAGTCATCATGATGAACAACCGCCAGCCGGTTTGTCTTATTTTGTCGCGGCAGGCACTGGCCACGCTGGACCGCAGCCGTTACGCCTCATCTGCTGGCGTGGCGATGGGCGCCTATGTGCTGGCCGACGTTCCTGAGCATCGCCCCGATGTGCTTTTGCTGGCGACAGGCAGCGAAGTTAACCTTTGCATCGCAGCCCATGAACAGCTAAGGAATGAAGGAATCAGCGCCCGCGTGATCAGTATGCCGTGCTGGGAACTGTTCGAAGCGCAGAGTCAGGAATACCGTGACAGCGTACTGCCGCCGGAAATTAAGGCGCGCGTCACGGTGGAAGCCGCATCCGGATTTGGCTGGGAGCGCTATGCGGGAAGTACCGGCTGCATCATCAGCTTGGATCATTTTGGCCTGTCAGCACCGATGCATGTGCTGCAAAAAGAGTTCGGCTACACAACCTCCGACATCATCGCCGCCGCCAGAAAACAGATACACGCTTAAAACGCACTGGGCACGCTTTATGCGGCCCAGTCGAGTGTCATCAGGATGATCGCCGGCACCACCATTTTCTCAACTCCTCCAGTGTCAGCATGGCAAAGGCGCAGGGAATCAGCAACACCCACACCTTACCTGAGATAGGCAATGTGCCAAACAGGGCATTGCCTACCGGCGTGTAGTCGATCAGCAGTATCAGAATAATCTCCGCCAACACGCCAGCAAGAATTAGCTTATTTTTCAATATATTACCGGACAAGATTGAATCGCGGTCGCTGCGACAGATGAACACATTGACCACTTGCATGGCGATAATCGCACTCAAGGTGGCCGTGGTACCACGCAGATAAAGCGGATCGTGAGGTGCCATGACCCCGCCATAGCGCCAGCCGCCTTCGTGCAATACCCAGAAAAAGGCCGACAGCGCGACGATAGCCTCCATGACACCCAAAAACAGATAGGCGCGCAGCAGCAAGGCACCGTTGAGCAGACGTTCCGTAGGCAATCTGGGCGGTTTTTGCATGATGGCAGGATTAGGACTTTCCGTGCCCAGCCCCAAGGCTGGCAGCATGTCCGTGCCCAGATCGACTGCCAGTATCTGGATCACCGTCAGTGGCAGCGGCACCTTAAACAGGACCAGCGCCAGATAAGGTACGGCCTGAGGAATATTGGAAGTTAAGATATAAGTCAGAAATTTGCGGATATTGTCAAAAACTGCTCGCCCCTCTTCGATCGCCGCTACGATGCTGGCGAAATTATCGTCCAGCAATATCATGTCTGCCGCCTCCTTCGCCACATCCGTACCGGCTATCCCCATGGCAATGCCGATGTCAGCCTTCTTCAGCGCGGGCGCATCGTTCACCCCGTCTCCGGTCACGGCGACGACATGCCCCTTATTCTGCAAGGCCATCACGATGCGCATTTTCTGATCAGCCTTGAGTCTGGCAAACAGGATCTGGGGCGCATCGAGTTTAAGCTGCAACTGGATTGCGGACAGGTGTTCCATTTCATCCCCTGTCACCACCACAGGATTTGTGCAAAGCCCAATTTCCCGCGCGATGGCCACGGCGGTGTGCGGATGATCGCCGGTAACGATGATCACCTTAATGCCCGCCAACTGACATTTTCTTATTGCATCAGGCACTTCGGCGCGCGGAGGATCTTCCAGCCCGACCAGTCCGTTGAGAATCAGCCCGGTTTCCAGTAGTTCGTGCGCACAGCCAACTTCAACCGCTCGCGAGGCGAACGCCAGTACGCGCAGCCCCTGCTCTGCCATAGTTTGTTCGGCACACAACATCGACTCCCGCAGCGCGGCATCGAGTATCAACCGCCCGGTCGCCATTTCCACATGAGTACACAAGGGCAATACGGTCTCCAGCGCCCCCTTGGTATAGAGCACCAGACCATCTTCTGCCTGGTGCAGTGTCGATAAACGTTTACGGTCGGTATCAAATGGCACCTCGTCGAGCAAGGGCCGCTCTGCCCACCCGCGATCAACCTGTTCGGCCAGACTGACTAAGGCCACCTCCATCGTGTCACCCAGCCAGCTGCCGTCATCTTTTTGTTTCAAAGTGTGACAATAGCGCAGCGTCGCCAGAAAATTACTATATAAATCAGAGTGTAAGCGCAAAAAATCCGGTGTCTGGCTAACGCCATCAAGAAAAACCTGTTTTACTTCCATGCGGTTGAGCGTCAGCGTGCCGGTTTTGTCGGTACAGATGACAGAAGCAGATCCCAGCGTTTCCACCGAGGGCAGATGTCGCACCAGTGCATGGCGACGCGCCATGCGCTGTGTCGCCATGGCAAGGGATAGCGTCACCGTCGGCAACAGTCCTTCCGGAACGTTGGCGACGATAATGCCGATGGCAAAAATCAGATTCGCCCAGAACGGAAAACCCATCGCCTGACCGACAAAGAAAAACACCGCGCCCAGTCCCATAGACAGACCCGCAACGAGATGAGAGAGACGAACAATTTCACGCTGCAGAGGAGATAATCGCGCCTTAGGTGCCTGTGTCAGGTGAGCGATTTTGCCGAACTCGGTATTCATCCCGGTGGCGAACACCATGGCTTTTCCTTCTCCGGCCACCACAGAGGTGCCCGCCAGCAGGATATTATTGCTGTGCAGCAACCCTTCAGCGCTGCAGGGCTTCGCATCACACGACTTGACGCTCGATTCTCCCGTGACGGTAGCCGTATTGAGCAGCAAACCATAGGCTTCGATCACACGGCAATCGGCGGGTACGTTATCGCCTTCCTGCAGCAGAATCAAATCGCCCGGCACCAGTTGTGCCGCGTCGATCTGCTGCACCCCGCCTCTGAGCACTTTGACCCGATTGGGCAACAACTTGAGCAGGACAGACAACGCCCGCTCGGTGCGAAACTCCTGCCAAAAGGAAAAAAGTCCGTTGATCAGGATCACGCCCAGTATGGCGTATCCCAGCATCGCCATGCCTTGCCCCGCATCTCGCCACTCGGCGATAAACGCCAGAATGACGGCGAACCACAGCAGCAAGGCAAAAAAGTGGGTAAACCCCTTGAGGAACTTGATCCACAACGGTTCAACCGGCATGACCTCAATCTGATTGGGTCCAAACTCCAGCCTGCGCCGCGCGGCTTCAGCCTCCGTTATGCCAGTAGGACTGCTGTGCAAACTGGCAATTGCCTGCTCGGCGCTAAGAAAATGAATATTCACAATTTTTCATACGACCGGCACTTATCCGAGCTGCAAGCCACCCGGATGAGTGCTGTAGAGAAATTCGCTTTAGTGCACATATTCTCTCCTTATATGCAAAGCCGTACACTTCGGCTCGTGCCTAATCATAACAATGTGGACAACCGCTTTCTCAATCTTCACCTGTTTCTCTGCAACGCTCTGTGCGCTTAAACACAAAAAAACGCGGAATCACCCAAACTTAATTGACGCTTAAGCAATCCTTAAGGTTCACCGTTTATCCTGCACACATCAAAACTCAACACAGAGGCCAAAAATGTTAAACAAGATTTATGTATCTGTTTTATTTTCTTCACTGATCGCAACGGCCCTGCCTGCCATGGCACAAGCGCCAGAAGAGATACTGGCAGACATTACGCATGAAGCGCGTACCGGCAATCCGGCCTTTAAAGGCTTTTCCGCCTCGCAGGGTGAAATATTCTTCAAAGTAAAACACGGCGGAGAATGGGCTTGTGTGTCTTGCCACACTGACAAACCGGCAACGCCAGGCAAACATGCCAAGACAGGTAAGCTCATTCAACCGTTAGCGCCGGCAGCAAATCCCGAACGCTTCACCAATCCAGCCAAAGTCGCGAAATGGTTCAAACGCAATTGCAACGATGTATTGGGCAGGGTTTGTACCGCACAGGAAAAAGGCGATGTCATGAGTTATTTGCTCACTGTAAAAAACTAAAGAGATATCTATATCATGTTGATTAATAACAAATTAAAAACATTCATTGCCGCCACGTTGCTGACTGGCGCGATATCGGCATCGGCCCGCGCTGACGACGATGAAGACCACCGGCCATTCGCCAAAAACAAAGTCTGGCAATCCGAGTGCGGCGAATGCCATGTCGCATACCCGCCCGGAATGTTACCCGCCGCATCCTGGCGGGTACTGATGTCAGGACTGAACAAACATTTCGGCTCAGATGCCAGCTTGGACAAAGCAACGGTTCGCGAAATCAGCGATTTCCTCGAAAAAAATGCGGGTCGCCGTCGTCATGAGTCACCCCCGCTGTTGCGCATCACCGAGACCCGCTGGTTTATACACGAACACGATGAAATAGCAGAGCGAACCTGGAAAAACCCCAGGATTAAGAGTCCTGCCAACTGCGCCGCCTGTCATCCGGGTGCTGAAAGCGGCAACTTCAACGAACACAACATCAGAATTCCTAAATAAAAGGAGAGCATCATGGAAGTCCGCAAATTGATTTGGGATGTACCGACCCGTGTATTTCACTGGCTGCTGGTCGCTTCATTCGCTGTCGCATTTTTAACTTCCGAATCAGAACACTATCGCGATATCCATGTGGTGATGGGCTACACGCTGCTGGGCTTGATCGCCTTTCGTCTGGTATGGGGTTTCATTGGAACGCGCTATGCGCAGTTTAAATCATTTTTATTTTCGCCTGCGGAAACAGCCAAATATCTGGCCTCCATGCTCAAAGGACACCCGAAGCACTATCCGGGTCACAACCCGGCAGGCAGTCTGGCGGTTTTCACACTGCTAGGCTTAGGGATCGTCTCTGGCGTCAGCGGCGTACTGTTATTTCAGGATATCGGCGGGGAAGCACTGGAAGAACTGCACGAAATGGCTTCATACGGCATGTTGACCGTCGTTGCGCTGCATGTGGCCGGGGTGCTGGCCAGCAGTCTGTTACATCGGGAAAATCTCGTCCGCGCCATGATCACCGGTTATAAATCGGCACAAACTGTCGGCGAGCGAGGAATCGGTTGCGCATATACATGGCTGGGTGCCATCATTCTGGTCATCGTGCTGGCGTTCTGGATAGGCTTTCCTGCAACCGGACTGATAGCACCCATTTCCGGCGACACCGAGTCACAGCAACACGACGATTAGAAAACGGACAGACTAATGCGCATACTGGTAGTCGAAGATGATGCCTTACTAGGCGACGCCATACAGGCAGGCTTAAAGCTGGCCGGTTACGCCGTGGATTGGATGAAAGACGGCGCATCCGCCGATCAAGCGCTCCTCACCGAGCCTTATGCCGCAGCCGTGCTCGATTTAGGTCTGCCGCGCCTGTCTGGTTTAGCGTTGTTGCAACGTTTACGCGGACGGCATCTTACTATTCCCGTACTGATCCTCACCGCCAGAGATACCGTAGAGGATCGCATCCGGGGTCTGGATGCAGGCGCTGACGACTATCTGGTCAAACCCTTCGACATGGGGGAATTATCCGCGCGTTTACGTGCGTTGATCCGCCGTTCCAGTGGCAAACCCGCTGCAGCGCTCTCTGCCGGCGGCGTGGAACTCGACCCTGCGACCCATCAAGTCCGCTACGGAGGCGTGCCGATTGAACTGCAAGCCCGCGAATTCGCGGTGCTGCACGCCTTGATGTTGAATGCAGGACGGGTGCTATCGCGCGCCCAGATCGAGGAGCAACTCTATGCCTGGGGCGAAGAGATCGAAAGCAACGCAGTCGAGGTTCACATCCACCATTTGCGCCGCAAGCTGTTCAGCCGTTTGATCGAAACCATACGCGGCGTGGGTTACCTGATTCCCGACTGACATGCCTATCTCTTTAAAACAACGTCTTTTGCTGCTCTCCCTGACCACCGTGCTGGTGGTGTGGGTCGCTGCGAGTCTGTTTACCTATTTCGATGCGCGCGAAGAATTTGAAGAATTACTCGATGCGCATCTGGCTCAATCCGCGTCCTTGCTGGTGGCGCAAAGTTCGCATGACCTCGATGAAATTGAAACCGAACACGCCCCCTTGCTGCATAAATATTCGCGCCAGGTGGCATTTCAAGTGTGGAACGAGGAACGCGTGCTGCGCCTGCATTCTGCCAACGCCCCCACGCAATTGCTGGCGACAAAGGAGCAAGGCTACAGCGACAACGTGATCGACGGCAAACGCTGGCGCGTATTTTCTACACTGGACGCAGCGGAAAACAACCTGATTCAGGTCGCAGAACGCACTGATGTACGCGATGAACTGGCCGAGGGCATTGCGGGCAATCTGCTCAAGCCGTTGCTCGTTTCTTTGCCGCTATTGGCCTTGCTGCTCTGGATTGCCGTATCGCGCAGCCTGCGTCCGCTGGTTAAACTGACCGCCGAAGTGGGACAACGCGAACCGGAGAATCTGCACGCTTTGGAGGTAGCGAGTGCACCGGCCGAAGTTCAGCCACTGATAGAGCGACTCAATCAATTATTTGCCCGCATGGAGGCCTCCTTGCAGAATGAGCGGCGCTTCACCGCCGATGCTGCCCACGAATTACGCACGCCGGTTAGCGGAATCAAAGCACAGGCGCAAGTGGCTCTTGCGACAATTGACAACGAACAACGCCGCCACGCGCTCGACAACGTCATTCTGGGCTGCGACAGGGCCACTCGCCTGATCGAGCAACTGCTGACCTTAGCTCGCATCGATAATTTGGGCGATGATTTGACCGAATCCTGCCCGTTAAAGGCGATCGCGGCAGAGGTAATCGCCCAAATCGCACCGATGGCACTGAAACAGGACGTGCGACTCGAATTGTGCGCAGGAGAAGAGCACGTGGTCAACGGCAACCCTTTGTTGTTGCGCGTTTTGTTGCGAAACATAATCGACAATGCCGTGCGCCACACACCATCAGGCACAGAGGTAAAAATCAACGTCGGCGCAATATCAGGTCTAACCTGCCTATCGGTGACGGATAGCGGTCAGGGCATTCCTGAAGCCGAATTATCCAGAGTCGCTGAACGCTTTTATCGCCCTGTCGGCACGACGGCCAGCGGGAGCGGCTTAGGATTGTCCATCGTCAAACGGATCGCAGAAATTCACCACGCCACACTCGACCTCAAACCTTCAAGCGAGGACACTGGACTGACGGTGAGTCTGACGTTTAAGTGACTATTGACATCGCCGATACAAGAACGGAATGTCTTGCATTTAGCAAGACTGAACCACAACCGCTAAAAATGATGGGTGCCACGCTACCAATTAAACCGCACGATTTTTCTTGATTAAATCGTAGGCCAGCTGAATCTCCTTGGCCTGCTCGGTCGCCATCGCAATCATATCTTCCGGCACGCCCTGCCCCATCAGTTTATCAGGGTGATACTGGCTGATCAGCTTGCGATACGCACGCTTGATCTCGGCATCGGTACTGTCTTTTTCTACCCCCAGCGCCTTATAAGCATCGTTCAAGGCATCGGCTGGAGTGACCTGCCCTGCACCAAAATGCGACTGATTCAGTACCATCTCCAGCAACTGCTTGAAAGCTGCCTCATCAAAACCTAACTGTGCGGCAATGTCGGCCAGCAACGCCTGTTCTGCAGGATGAAACTCTCCATCAGCCAGTGCCATCACGATCAGATAAACAAGCAATACCTGTTTCAAATTCTTGGTGTGACCGCATACCGACATAAAACGGCGGCAGGTGGGGGATATGTCAAACGCCGGCGCAGAACCTTGTTTAAACCAGACAATCGCCTGCTGCCTGTGCTCCGCCGTCATGCCCATCTTCTGCATAAACTGCTCTACATGACTGATCTCCTCCGGCGTCACCACCCCGTCCGCCTTGGCTAACTTACCCATGGCGATAAACAGCGTTTCGAGAAACACAGCCTGACGGAGTGCATTCTGCAATGGGTTCATTCCACCCGTTCCGTACGCGCGCATGCGATCAATAAATCCGCCTGCCAACAAGCCCAGCAGCGCTCCAAAAAAGCCGAGAAAGTAATAGCCCGCAATAAAACCGATGAATTTAAACAAGGTAGACTCCAAAATAATCAGTTAAAACAAAGGCGACCAAATGATCGCCTTTGTTTATTTCAAACTACAATCAACCCACCCAACGACGGGCGTTCTGGAACATCTTCAGCCATGCTCCGTTTTCCTGCCACTCGGACGGATGCCATGAATGCTGCACGGCACGGAACACGCGTTCAGGATGCGGCATCATGATGGAGAAACGACCGTCCGGCGTTGTCAGGCCGGTAATCCCTTGTGGCGAACCGTTAGGATTCAACGGATACGTTTCTGTCGCCACGCCGCGATTATCCACATAACGCAAGGTCACCAGTTCCTGCGCGGCCTTGAGCTTCTTGGCGCTGCCAAAATCTGCATAACCTTCACCGTGCGCGACCACAATCGGCATGCGACTGCCGGCCATGCCGTCGAACAAGATGGAAGGGGATGGTTGAATCTCGACCATCACGAAGCGCGCCTCGAACTGCTCGGACTGATTGCGCGAGAAATGCGCCCAGTTTTGTGCGCCGGGAATAATTTCGTGCAGATTGCTCATCATCTGGCAACCGTTACATACACCCAGCGCGAAGGTATCGGTGCGATTGAAAAACGCCTCAAACTCGTCGCGTGCGCGGTTGTTTAACAGGATGGACTTCGCCCAGCCCTCACCCGCACCCAGCACGTCACCGTAGGAGAAACCGCCGCAGGCCGCCACGCCTTTGAAGTCCGCCAGATTGACGCGACCGCTGATGATGTCGCTCATGTGCACGTCAACAGAGGCGAAACCGGCACGGTCAAACGCCGCCGCCATTTCCACCTGACCATTCACACCCTGCTCGCGCAGGATCGCCATCTTGGGGCGACGCTTCAAAATCGCCGGAGACTTGTTCAGATCGTAAGTCAGACTCACGTGCAGGCCGGGGTCGGTCGCATCCAGCAGACGATCGAATTCGGATTGCGCACAATCCGGATTGTCGCGCAGCTTCTGCAACTGGTAAGTCGTCTCAGACCAGATGCGTTGCAGATTCACGCCGGAATCGGCATACAGCGTTTCGCCGCCACGCACCACGTTGATCATGCCGGTCTGATTAGGTGTAGCGATGCTGTAAGCCGCCAACCCAGCCTCGCGTGCCTGTTGCAAAATTGCTTCAGCGTCGCTGCTGCGCACCTGAACCACTGCGCCCAACTCCTCGTTGAACAACGCGGCCAGCGCATCGCCCGGCAATTCATCCAAACTAACATCCAAACCGATGTGCGAGGCAAACGACATTTCGCACAAGGACACCAGCGCGCCGCCATCCGATCTGTCGTGATAGGCCAGCAGCGAACCATCAGCATTAAGTATTTGAATTAATTCAAAAAATGATTTAAGACTAGCCGCAGAGTCAACATCAGGTGCG
This sequence comes from Gallionella sp., assembly GCA_041660905.1. Lineage (GTDB taxonomy): Bacteria > Pseudomonadota > Gammaproteobacteria > Burkholderiales > Gallionellaceae > Gallionella. The sequence goes on along the minus strand of JBAZVL010000004.1, from coordinate 342,022 downwards.
ACATTGCCGACCTGTTTGTAAACCTGCGCCAGCGCTGAACCACCCATACGGTTTTTGCCGCAACCTAAATCGATCAGCAGCAATGTCGTATCAGGATCGGCCAAGAGTTGCGGCGTGAGTGTGCTGCGGGTATCCGAACAAGGTGCGAAGGCCGTCACGATCAGCGACAGAGGGGACGTCACCGATTTGTTTTCATCTCCATCCTTCCAGGTCGACTTCATCGACATGGAGTCTTTGCCGACCGGAATGCCGATACCTAGGGCTGGACACAGCTCCATCCCCACCGCATGCACGGTATCGAACAGCGCGGCATCTTCGCCGTGGTGACCCGCCGCCGCCATCCAGTTCGCCGACAACTTGATATCGCCGATCTTGGCGATCTTCGCCGCCGCGATGTTGGTCAGCGCTTCGCCCACCGCCATACGGCCGGAAGCGGCTGCATTCACCAGCGCCAGCGGAGTGCGCTCGCCCAGTGCGTACGCCTCGCCCAGATGCGTATTGAAACCCATCAGGGTCACGGCCACATCCGCCACCGGCACTTGCCAGGGACCGACCATCTGATCGCGCGCGGTCATGCCGCCCACGGTACGGTCGCCGATCGAAATCAAAAAGGTCTTGTTAGCCACCGCAGGCAGACGCAACACACGTTCCAGCGATTCCTTCAGGTCGAGCGACGCGGTATCAAAAGCCGTCAACTGAGGCGTTTCGCGTACCACGTTGCGCGTCATCTTGGGCGGCTTGCCGAGCAGCACAGACAGCGGCATATCCACCGGATTGTTTTCAAACTCTGTGTCGTGCACGATGATCTGATCGTCTTCCACCGCCACGCCGACCACCGCAAACGGACAACGTTCGCGTTCACAGAAGGCGCGGAATTCTTCCAAGCGTTCCGGCGCGATCGCCAGTACATAGCGTTCCTGAGATTCATTGCACCAGATCTGACGAGGCGACATGCCTGTTTCATCCAGTGGAATCTTGCGCAGTTCAAATGCCGCACCGCGACCGCCGCCATGTACCAACTCAGGCAGCGCATTTGACATCCCGCCCGCGCCCACGTCGTGTATCGACAGGATAGGATTTGCAGCGCCCAGCTGCCAGCAACGATCGATCACTTCCTGCGCGCGGCGTTGCATCTCAGGGTTGCCGCGTTGCACCGAATCGAAGTCCAAATTTTCTGCATTGCTGCCGGTATCCATACTGGACGCCGCGCCGCCACCCAAACCGATCAGCATGCCGGGACCGCCCAGATGCACCACCAGGGCGCCTATCGGCAGATCGTGCTTATGCGTGTGGATCGCCGAGATACTGCCCAAACCGCCTGCCAGCATGATGGGCTTGTGATAGCCGCGCACTTCGCCGGCAACGTTTTCCTCGAAGGTACGGAAATAGCCGGTCAGATTCGGGCGTCCGAATTCATTGTTGAACGCAGCACCGCCCAGTGGGCCGTCCAGCATGATCTGCAAGGCGGTGACGATGCGGGATGGTTTGCCGTAATCGGCTTCCCAGGGTTGCTCGAATCCGGGAATATTCAGATTGGACACGGAGAATCCGGTCAAGCCCGCCTTGGGACGTGAACCGATACCGGTCGCACCTTCGTCGCGTATCTCGCCGCCCGATCCTGTCGCCGCGCCCGCAAAAGGCGCGATCGCGGTTGGATGGTTATGCGTCTCCACCTTCATCAGCGTGTGAGTGAGTTCCTCACTAAATTCATAAGCGCCACCGGTGCGCGGATAAAAACGCTCGACCGATGCGCCTTCGATCACCGAAGAATTGTCAGAATACGCCACCACCGTGCCTTCAGGACTGACCTTATGGGTGTTACGGATCATGCCGAACAGCGACATATCCTGCACCACGCCGTCAATCACCCAGTCGGCGTTGAAAATCTTGTGGCGGCAATGCTCGGAATTGGCCTGAGCGAACATCATCAATTCGACATCGGTTGGATTGCGCGCCAGCTTCTTGAAGTTTTCCACCAGATAGTCGATCTCATCGATCGACAAGGCCAGCCCCATCTCGCGGTTAGCGGCGGCTAACGCTTCTGCGCCGCCATTTAAAATATCAACAGATTCAAGCGGTTGCGGTTCGCCATGACGGAATATTTTATCCGCTACGGTGGCGATATCGGCCAATACCGATTCGGTCATTCTGTCGTGCAAGAGCGGCAATACCAGAGTTTTTTCGGCATCGGTCAGGGCCGCACCGTTTTTACCGGAAAAGTAATACTGCACACCGCGTTCGATACGCACAACCCCGGTCAGTCCGCAGTGCTGCGCAATGTCGGTCGCCTTGGTAGACCAGGGGGAAATCGTGCCCAGACGCGGCACGACCAGCACGCGGGTCAAGCCAGCTTCGGATTCGGCTGTCGTTTTACCCAGGCCTAGCACTTTGTCCAGCAAGGCGGCTTGCGCTTTGTTCAGCTTCGCATCTTGCAACGCGCTGAAGTAACAATGACGGGTATCGACAATGGCGACATCGGGCGCAACGGCAGAAATCGCGGTACGCAATTTTTCCAAACGGAAAGCGGATAAGGCAGAACTACCGACAGAGACTTTAAACATGGCGGGTGAGAATAAAATTCGGGACGCGATTATACTATGCCCCGCGCCATTTAATTTAGCGAACCCGTTATGAATCCACTGAGCATCACACAACAACAAGTGGCAAAGTTTCTGCCTGAACGACCGCGCGACAGCCACAAAGGAATGTTTGGCACTGTCTGCGTTATCGGCGGCGCCCCCGGCATGACCGGCGCAGCACTGCTGGCCGGACGCGCGGCCCTTAAACTGGGCGCAGGTTGCGTCCATGTCGGCTTGCTGACCGACAACCCGCCCACTGTCGATTATTCTCAGCCCGAGCTGATGCTGCACAGTGCAAAAAACGCGATACAACTCCCAGACCTCACCGTCTTAGCCATCGGCTGCGGCATGGGCCAGGCTCCACCTGGATTGTTGCTCGAAGCGTTGCAGACCGACGCCGCACTGGTCCTCGATGCTGATGTGCTCAACATTCTGGCGCAACGCCCTGATTTAGGCAGGAGACTGAATGCAAAGAACCGTGCAATCGTGCTGACTCCGCATCCTGGCGAGGCCGCACGGCTTTTGTCATGCAGCCCGGCAGATATACAAGCCGACCGCATCCATGCGGTGCAGCAACTGGCGCAAAAATACGGCTGCACGGTGGTATTGAAAGGTGCCGACAGTCTGTGCGCCACCAGTGATGGATTATTTGTCAATCACACTGGAAATGCCGGAATGAGCGCACCTGGCATGGGCGATGTGCTCACCGGCATGATCGCAGCCTTTCTCGCCCAGGGCTTAAGTGCCGATCATGCCTTATTGCTGGCAGTGCACCTGCACGGTGCAGCAGGCGATGAACTGGCAAAATACAAAATCAACATCGGCATGACCGCTACCGAAATCACAGACATGGCTCGTTCTTTGCTGAATCAATGGATTACCACAGCCGCCCGATGAGGCGCCTATCCTCCCTTGACCTACAGATCGACGGCTCCCTGAACCGGCAAACTCTGTCTTGTTTTCACCGCCAGACATAAATCCTGCCAGGCTTTGGCCTTTTCCATCGGGCTGCGCAACAGATAGGCCGGGTGATAGGTCACAATCAGCGGAATCCCCTTGTAGTCATGCACCGTGCCGCGCAGACTAGCGATGGTCGCGTCCGTCCCCAGCAATGCGGTCGCGGCAGTCTTGCCCAGCGCTACGATGAGCTTCGGTTGCACCAGTCCGATCTGCCGTTGCAGATAAGGCATGCAGGATGAAATCTCACCGACATGCGGATGCCGGTCGTCTTCAGGACGGCATTTGATCACGTTGGCAATATAGGTCTCACTGCGTTTTAACTTGATCGCCAGCAGCATATTGTCGAGCAAACGCCCCGCGTGGCCTACGAATGGCTCGCCGCTTGCATCTTCCTCGAATCCCGGCGCCTCGCCGACAAACATCCAGTCCGCCTGTTCGCACCCGACGCCAAACACCGTCTGGGTACACCCCTCGCGCAGATCACAGCGATGGCAGCCAGACACCCGCTGTTTGAGTTCTGGCCAGTCCAGACTCGCCAGCACACCGCTGACCTTCATCGCTGCCGCGAATGTTTCAAGCGAATCGGGGGCTGATTGCGACTCCTCGCACGCTTCGAAAAAGGGCAGTTCGAGTTCAGGCATCGCGGCTTGAATGACTTCAGGCATCGCTTCTGGCGGGGCTTCCGAACTTATTTCCGGCAGAGCAACGACTCCAGTCACTGGCGTAACATCCGGCATGCCTTCCTGCACTGGCTCAGCCATGACTTCCGGCACAGCGATGACCTCCGCTACTTTTTCCGGCAGCTCCCGCCTCACCCACATCGGGTAGAGGTTCAATTCACGCAGCATCGCCTCACGACTATCCATTTTTTTCTCCTCTTTTCCCCCCCGCCCCTGTGGGAGGGATTAGGGGAGAGGGCGCGACGCACGCCATCACCAGCGCATCCTCGCTGCCCTGTGCATCGCGGTAATAACCGCGCCGCACGCCTACCTGTTCAAATCCAGCCCGACGATACAGGGTGAGCGCCGCCAGATTGGACGCACGAACTTCAAGAAACAGACGATACAGTTGTTTATCTGTAGCTATTTTGCACAAGGCAGACAACATTCCGCCGCCCATACCTTGTCGCTGATGCGATGCCGCAACCCCGATATTGAGCAATTCCGCCTCTTCCACGCCCGGCATCAGCACCGCATAACCTGCAATTTCGCCGGCGATTTCATCCACAAAACACAGATAACCGCTGCCCAGCGCATCGGTAAAATTGCCACGCGACCACGGATAAGCCTGCACCGCTCGCTCAATACTCAGCACGGCGTCCACATCCGCTATCGTCATTACTCTCATTACTTATTGATTAACATAGATTTTTCCAAAGCGATTTGCTCGCGCTCGGCGGTTTTAAACGCCACCTTGTCGCGCAAGTAAAAAGGCTGAGCGAGCGCGGCATCGACGCTGAGCCCGCGAGCGAACTGAGCCGCGCCAAGTTCAGCAATAAAAGCAGCTTGTGGCACGGCGGCGCCATCCGTGCCAGCTAATTGGCCTGCATAACGCAACTGCAAGGCATCCGCGAAAGCGGCAAACCCACTGCCCACGCCAAACCACCCTTCACCCGAAACTAGCGGTGCCTCTTCCGGTTTGCAAAGGCAAGGTTCGAAAACCGTCACCCAATCATCACCCGACTTTTCATAGGCGGCGCAATAGATCTCGCCCATGCGCGCATCGAGCGCTGCGATCACACGCGGCTGACCTGAACCCTGCGCCAGCGCCTGCAAGGTGCAGATACCGGACACGCTCAAACCCGCACCCAGCGCTAACCCTTGAGTCGCACCACAGGCGATGCGCACGCCAGTAAAGGAACCGGGACCTGAGCCATAGGCGATGCCGTCTAAATCCTGCATCCTGAATCCTGCATCCTGCAACAGCGAAGCTACCATCGCGATCAGCAATTCAGAGTGCTTTTGCCCGACCAGCTCGAAATGTTGCCTCGTCACGCCATCCTGTCCCGACGCGCCTCCTTGCCAGAGCGCGACCGAACAGTATTCGGTGGATGTTTCTAAAGCCAGTATTTTCATCGATCCACCAGCAATAAGACGACCGCCTGCGCCGCAATGCCTTCACCGCGCCCGGTATAGCCAAGTTTTTCGGTGGTGGTCGCCTTCACATTCACCGCGCTGCGTTCGATGCGCAGATCGGCGGCGATGTGTTCGACCATTTGTGAAATATGCGGTGCCATCTTGGGCGCCTGCGCGATGAGGGTCGCATCCACATTGCCCACCCGGTAGCCTTGCTCGCGCACCAGATGCAGCGTCTGACGCAACAAAATCCGGCTGTCGATATTTTTGAATTGCGCATCGGTGTCGGAAAAGTGCCGGCCTATGTCGCCCAGCGCTGCCGCACCCAACAGCGCATCGCAGATCGCGTGCAGCAATACATCCGCATCGGAATGGCCGAGCAAGCCTTTTTCATACGGAATATCCACTCCGCCGATAATCAACCGACGCCCCTCAACCAGTTGATGCACATCGAAACCCTGACCTATACGCATGTTTTTTCCCTTAACAACAACTCCGCCAGTATTAAATCCTGCGGATAAGTGACCTTAAAATTACTCGAGTCTCCCGCCACCAGTTTGGGCGACAATCCCAGCGCCTCGATCGCCGAAGCCTCATCCGTCACATTCTTGCATTGCTGCAAGGCATGAGCCAGCAATCCGGCACGGAACATCTGCGGCGTCTGCGCCTGCCACAACTGCTCGCGATTTTCGGTTTTCTGTATGCGCTGACCGTTATCGGCGCGCTTTAAGGTGTCGGCAACCGGCACGGCCAGTATCCCGCCCACCAAATCATCCTTTAACTCATCGATTAATTTTAATAAATATTTATCGCTTAAGCAGGGCCGCGCCGCATCGTGCACCAGCACCCAGTCGTCCGGCTCCATTTCCGCCGCCAGCACGCCGCTCAACACCGTATCCGCGCGCGTCGCGCCGCCACAGTAAAGGGTCTGCAATTTATCGCCGAACTGCGACCAATCGTAATTGTGAAACAGGGTGTCGTCCGGCGAGAGCACAACAAACACGGTCGAAATCAAAGGACAGGCACACAAGGTGTTGAGCGCGTGAAAAATCATCGGTTGACCCGCCAGCGGCAGATATTGCTTGGGCAGGGCGTTATCCATGCGCGCACCGAAACCGGCGGCGGGAACTAAGGCGTGAAAGTCAGTCATGGTGCAATTGTAATTGAATCAGGCGCTAACAAGTAGTTCGTACAGTAAACGCTAACCCTTGAAACGCAATACCACAGGCGTCGCTAGTCCTCCACATCAGACGATTGCAACACCTTAAAAATCACGTCAAAACCGAAACCGCGCGATTGCAAGAAACGCATCTGCTTCGCTTTTTCTTTGGCATCCTGAGGAAAAGTACCGAACTTGCGCTGCCAGACCTCTCGGGCTGTTTCCAGCTCGGAGTCTTTCAAGGCGGGCAGAGCGTCTGCGATCAGTTCTTCACTGATCCCTTTTTGATGCATTTCATGGGTGATGCGCTGTGTACCGAAGCGAGGACGTCTGGCGTGCAAAAGTTGCGTGGCAGCGCGCTCATCCGACAGATAACCGCTCTCCACCAATCCATCTAGTAATGATTCTAAATCAACAGGTTGCAACTGTTCAAAATCATCTTCAACCTGCGCATAGGGTCGAAGTTTAGCCGCCAGTTCAGCACGACTGTACTCACGACGCGCCAGATATTGCAGGGCGCGCGTGCGTAAGCTAATTTCAGGCTTTGTCTTCACCTAATTGCGCCAGTTTTTCAGCCGCCTTCGCCTTAGCTGCAGCCTTGGGCGTTTCGCCACCATCGACCAGCGCCACACCGACGATAGTGCGGATCTTGTTCTCGATTTCATAAGCCAATTCAGGACGAGAGCGCAGCAGTTCACGCACATTGTCCTTACCCTGACCGATCTTCTCGCCGTTGTAGCTGTACCAGGAACCGGCTTTTTCGATCAGCTTGTGCAACACGCCCAGATCGATAATTTCACCTTCGCGGGAAGTCCCTTCACCGTAGAGAATATCGAACAACGCCTCCTTGAACGGCGGTGCGACTTTGTTCTTGACGACCTTAACACGCGTCTCGTTGCCGATCACCTCATCGCCCTTCTTGATCGCGCCGATACGGCGGATATCCAGCCTTACGGACGCGTAAAACTTGAGCGCATTACCGCCGGTCGTCGTTTCAGGATTGCCGAACATCACGCCGATCTTCATACGCAACTGGTTGATGAAGATCACCAGCGTGTTGGAGCGCTTGATATTTGCGGTCAGCTTACGCAACGCCTGTGACATCAGACGCGCATGCAAGCCCATCTGTGAATCGCCCATCTCGCCTTCGATTTCAGCCTTAGGTGTTAAGGCGGCAACCGAGTCGATCACCACCACGTCCACTGATGCTGAGCGAACCAGCATATCGGTGATTTCCAGCGCCTGTTCACCATTGTCCGGTTGAGAGATCAACAGATCCTCGACCTTCACGCCCAGCTTCTGTGCATATTGAGGATCCAGCGCATGTTCCGCATCGATGAATGCCGCTGTACCACCGAGCTTTTGCATTTCCGCGATAACCTGCAAGGCTAGGGTCGTCTTCCCGGAGGACTCCGGGCCGTAGATTTCAATCACACGACCGCGCGGCAAACCGCCTACGCCCAGCGCGATATCCAGACCCAGCGAACCGGTGGACACCACTTGTATATCCTGCGCGACTTCGTTTTCACCGAGGCGCATGATGGAACCCTTGCCGAATTGCTTTTCAATCTGGCTCAGAGCCGCCAACAGTGCCTTGCTTTTATTCTCATCCATGCTGTACCCCTAGAAGTTAGTGTGCGGATTATGGCACATCAATTCAAATATGAACAGAACGATCGTTCTTTTTTGTATTTACGCAGTTTGGATGCGTAGCTTCAGCAAATCGATCACCCCTTGCAGTGCGATGCGCACGGAATGCTGACGCACTTGGGCGCGATCACCCGCTATCTGGTGACGCTGAGCTTGTATGACTTCACCTTGTATACCCCAGGCAAACCACACCGTACCGACCGGTTTATCGGGCGTACCACCATCAGGCCCTGCGATGCCGCTGACCGAGAGCGCGACCTGCGCGCGACTATGACGCAAGCTGCCCGCCACCATTTCACGCACCACCGCCTCAGAGACCGCGCCGTATTGAATCAGCGTCGCCTCCGCTACGCCCAGCATTTCCTGCTTGGACAGATTAGAGTAAGTGACAAAACCGCGTTCAAACCAGGTGGAACTGCCGGCGATTTCGGTAACAGCTTCTGCCACACCACCACCCGTACAGGATTCGGCTGTCGCCAGCATCAGGCCGTGCGACTTTAACGCGAGTCCGACTCTTGCGGCCAGTTCATCCATTACAGACCGCGTGCCAGATCATTTTGTATATCGACGACCGCTTCAAGACCCACTGCGAGGCGTATCAGTCCGTCAGTAATTCCCGCAGCCTGACGCGCCTCCGCGCTGATACGCGCATGGGTAGTGCTGGCAGGATGGGTAATCGTGGTGCGCGTATCGCCCAGATTCGCGGTAATCGACAGCATTTTGGTATTATCGATCACGCGCCAGGCCGCCTCCTTGCCGCCCGCCAGCTCGAAAGAAACGATGCCACCGCCGGTCTTTTGCTGACGCATCGCCAACTCGTGCTGAGGATGAGAGGGCAGACCGGGATAAAACACGCGAGACACGCCCGGCTGCGCTTCCAGCCAGATGGCCAGTTCCAGCGCATTTGCGCTATGCGCATCCATGCGTATCTTCAGCGTTTCCAATCCCTTCAAAAATATCCAGGCATTGAATGCGCTCATGGTCGGTCCCGCCGTGCGCAGAAAACCGTAAACCCCTTCCAGATGTTTGCGACTGCCCAACACCGCGCCGCCCAGCACGCGCCCCTGCCCGTCGATATACTTGGTCGCAGAGTGAATCACGATATCTGCTCCCAGCGTCAGAGGACGTTGCAAGATAGGCGTGCAGAAACAGTTATCGACCGCCAGCAAAGCGCCGCAACTTTTAGCCACGGCAGAGATTGCCGCAATATCGGAGATCTCGGTCAGCGGATTTGAGGGGGTTTCCAGAAAGAACAAACGGGTATTAGGCCGAACCGCCGCCTGCCACTCGGATACATCGGTCGCAGAAACATAGCTCGTTTCGACACCAAATTTCTTGATGATGTTGTTGAACAGATTGACCGTCGCGCCGAACAGACTGCGCGATGCCACCACGTGATCCCCCGCTTTCAACACACCCATCACGCAAGCCAGAATCGCCGACATACCGGATGCAGTAGCAACGCATTGCTCAGCCCCTTCCAACGCTGCCAGGCGTTCCTCAAACATGGTGACGGTCGGATTGGTAAAGCGCGCGTAAATATTGCCCGGCTCTTCACCGATAAATCGCGCCGCTGCCTGTGCCGCACTTTCAAACACGAAACTGGAGGTTAAAAACAACCCTTCGCTGTGTTCGCCGAACTGACTGCGCAAAGTACCACTGCGCACCGCCAGCGTTTCAGGTTGATAATCTTGTTCGTTCATTTGCTTGATCCCCCATACCTTCGACAACGGTTGGGTTACGCTACGCTAACCCAACCTACAACACTCAATCCTGCATCCCGCATCCTGCATTTATCACATTGAACTGGCGCTCATCGCCAATTCGAGTTCCATCTGATCATCGTCCACCACCTTATTGGCCTTACCGCCCGCACGACCGCGTTCGATCTTGTCCAGATAACCCGGCGTGATATCGCCGGTGATGTAGACACCATCGAAACAGGAGGCTTCAAAATCTACGATAGATGGATTCGCTTTGCGTACAGCCGATTTCAGATCTTCCAGATCCTGATAGATCAGCGCATCCGCGCCGATTTCACGACAGATTTCCTCATCGGAACGACCCGTTGCAATCAACTCGGTGCGACTGGGCATATCGATACCGTACACATTAGGGAAGCGCACCGGGGGAGCCGCAGAGGCGAAATACACCTTCAACGCACCGGCATCGCGTGCCATCTGCACGATCTCGCGACTGGTCGTCCCGCGTACGATGGAGTCATCCACCAGCAACACGTTTTTACCCTTGAATTCAAGACCGATCGCGTTCAGTTTCTGGCGCACAGATTTCTTGCGCATCGCCTGACCCGGCATGATAAAGGTACGGCCGATATAACGATTCTTAACAAACCCTTCGCGGAACAAGATGTTCAAGCGATTAGCCAGTTGCAACGCACTCGGACGACTGGAATCGGGGATCGGGATCACCACATCAATTTTTACATCCGGCCAGATACGTTTGAGCTTATCAGCCAGATATTCGCCCATAAACAGACGCGACTCATGCACCGAGATACCGTCGATCACCGAATCCGGACGCGAAAAATACACATATTCAAAGATACAGGGACTCAACTGCGATTTATCGCTGCACTGACGGGTATGCAAGCGGCCTTCAAAGTCGATAAACACGGCTTCGCCAGGCGCGATATCACGCATAAATTTAAAGCCTAACGTGTCGAGCGCGACGCTCTCCGAAGCGATCAGGTACTCCGTACCGCCTGCGGTCTCGCTAACACCGATCACCAGCGGACGAATGCCGTAAATATCGCGAAACGCCAGCAAACCGTAGCCTGCGATGATGGCAACCACGGCATACGCACCCTGACAGCGCTGATGTACACCCGACACGGCATCAAAGATCACAGATGCATCCAGTCGCAAACCCTTGGACTTGGCCTGTAACTCATGCGCCAGCACATTGAGCAACACCTCGGAATCCGAGTTGGTATTCACATGGCGCAAATCCTGCACAAACAACTGTTTTTTCAGCTCTTCAGCGTTAGTCAGATTGCCGTTATGACCCAACACGATCCCGAACGGGGAGTTCACATAAAAAGGCTGCGCCTCATTGTGATCGACCGCCGAGCCTGCGGTCGGATAACGCACATGGGCGATACCCGTGTTGCCCTGCAGGGCACGCATATTGCGGGTACGAAACACGTCGCGCACCAGCCCATTGCCTTTATGCAAATGGATCGTATCGCCATCCATAGTCGCAATGCCGGCGGCATCCTGACCACGATGCTGTAAAACCTGCAAACCATCATACAAAAGCTGGTTGGCTGGGGTATGCGATACCACTCCGAGAATGCCACACATATTATTTCCTTGTTAATTTCGATTTCTGTAATGGATGCGATGGCCGATGTTGTCCGGCAGCCATACTTTGGTGTAAAGCGCTACATTTTCTGCAATTGAACTGGTTTTAGCCTGAGTCCAAATTTCACGTTCGGGGAAACTCGACAATCCGGCCAGCCAAACCAGCACCAGGGTGATCAACAAGCCGCGCAGCAAACCGAACAAGCTGCCCAGCACGCTGTCGAGCACACCCAATCCTGCCGCTTTGACCAGACTGGTGATCAACCAGACGATCAAGCCCCAAATGATCAGCGCCGCAATAAATACCAGCACATAAGCTAATGCGGTGCGAATTTCCGCCTGCCCTACCGGCAGCAGCGACTCCACTTTTCCGGCAAACATACGGCTCAGAAAAAATGCAATCGGCCAACCCAGCAATGACAAAACTTCATGAATCAGGCCACGCCAGATACCCAGCGACAGCGAAATCAGCATAATGCCGATGACAGCGTAATCAAAACCCGTCATTTAACCTCCGAGACAGCCGGATGATGACCGCGCTTCTCAAGCTGCGCACGTATTTCATCCGCTGCGTCTCGTGATTTATAGGGCCCCATGCGCACGCGCATCGTGCCGTTGATTTGTTCGGTATAAGCTTTGAAGCCTGCGGCTTTCAGCTTATCGGCTTCGGCATTTGCTGTTTCCGGATTAGAGAACGCACCAATTTGTACGATAAAAGTCCCAACCGGCCTATCTACGGCTTTGGCTTCCTGCGCTTTAACCTCCACAGGCTTGCTCTCGACCGGCTTAACGACTGGCTTTACTTCAGTTTTTTTAATCTCAACAGGCTTTGCTTCCGGCTTTTTTACTTCGGCGGGTTTTGCCGTTTTAACCTCAGCAGAGACTAGTTTTTCTTCGACAGGCTTGATGACCGGTTTAACTGCGACAGGTTCAGGTTTAACCTCGATCACTTCGCTGTGAACGACAGGGGCAGACTCGGCAATTAAAGTCGCGTCCGATACTGCACTGGCTTCCACGACTTCTGACAAAGCAGCACCTGAAACAAATTCCCCCGCCTTATCGGAAGCAGGGATGCGTAAATCGATATCTTGCGCAGTAGGTTTAGGCTCGCTATCGAGCACCATAGGCAAAACCACTACAGTCGCCAGCGCGAGTGCAACTGCGCCTACCAGACGACGCCGGGCTTTACGCTTGATATTCTGTTCGTCTTCGCTTGCTTGCTTTGCCATTACCTTTTCCTGCCAATATAAAACTTTTCAACGCCAGCGACATTCAATCGCGCAGGCCGCCGGAACACAACAAACTATATATACCAATATTTCAACAACTTATATCACAAGCTGGCCTGCGCACAGAGACAATCTGATCATCAGAAAACCTTAAACGACCCGTATCCCTCTTGCCTGCATCGCAGCGGCCACTGTGTAGAATGATCCAAACACGGCGATTCTATCATTTTCACCCGCCACATTACAGGCATGCGCGAGTGCTTCTGCGGTATCGGCAAAGGTTTTAACCTGCCCTTGCACGCCTGCGGAAGTTAAAACAGCGGCTAATTCTTCCGCACTCGCTCCACGCGGGGCATTAATCCCGGCCAGCAACCACGTGTTGATGTGAGGATTTAAAGTTTCCACCACCTCAGCGATATCTTTATCTTTGAGCATGCCAAACACGGCATAGGTGTGAGGGCAAGGCGGCAAATCAGCCAGATTTTTCGCCAGCGTGCGTGCCGCATGCGGGTTATGCGCCACATCCAGTATCAACTGCGGCTTGCCCGGTACAAACTGGAAACGCCCGGCAAGTTCCACTTCCGTCAATCCGCGACGGATCGCCGCCATGCTGACCGGCAAGCGCTCACTGACCGCATCCAGCGCCGCCAGCACCGCGCTGGCATTAGACAACTGAAAACCTCCTCGCAATGCCGGATAGGGCATCGCCATGCGCGTTGTCCGTCCGCTTCGATAATCCCACTGCCCCTGATGCGTCACAAAACCGAATTCGCGACCGATACACCACAGCTCTGCACCGATCTTTTGTGCATGTGCGGCCAGTGTTTCAGGAACATTGTTATCGGCACAGATCGCCACTCGCCCGTGGCGGAAGATACCCGCCTTCTCAAAGGCGATTTCTTCCCGACTCTCCCCTAGATAATCGGTGTGATCGATATCCACGCTGGTCACCACCGCACAATCCGCGTCGAACACATTCACCGCATCCAGCCTGCCGCCCAACCCTACTTCAAGGATAGCCACATCCACTTTATGCTCAATGAACAACTGCATCGCCGCCAGCGTGCCGAACTCAAAATAAGTCAGAGGGATATCGCCGCGCACCTGCTCTATATCCGAAAATGACGCGCACAGCTCCTGATCGGCTGCAACCCGCTTACCGATGCGCACGCGTTCGTTGTAATGCAGCAGATGCGGCGAGGTATAGCAACCGACCCGATACCCGGCGGCATGCAGAATGGATTCGAGCATCGCGCATACGGAGCCCTTGCCGTTAGTGCCGCCAACGATGATGACAGGGAAATCAGGAGATAGATTCAAGCGCGCCTTGATCTCAGCCACGCGACCCAAGCCTAGCTCAATGGTCTTAGGGTGCAACGATTCGAGGTAAGCCAGCCATTCGGCTAAAGTAGAGGGCATATCATCTTTACTGTGAGGTGGGGTCAGGTCTTGCATTAACGCATATGCGTTAATGCAAGACCTGACCCCCGGTTTATATATATGCGTTAATGCAAGACCTGACCCCCGTGGGTTTTTGGCCCCCGGGGATTGAACCCGTTTTATGACGCCGGTTTACATTGACAATTTTAAACGATTTTCATCTTTTCAAAAGCGTTCCAAACCTGAGTCAACGTTTGCAACTCTGAACTTGCCTCCTCGCCAGTCTCCAGTTTGAGTTCCATGGCAAGTACCGCCTCATGGATTTTCACCGCACCCAGATTACCCGCCACACCTTTGAGAGAGTGCAATTTTCGCTTTGCTGTAACCGGGTCACCCTGATTGAGCAAGTTCTTAATTTCCACCGGCAAACCGACAAATTCCTGACGCATGGTTTCTATTAGCTCCATCAACATCGCGCTATCACCCAACAACTCGGTAACTTCAGCCAAACGTTGCGCATCAAAACCATCCATATATCCTCCCTCCCCATGCGCTTCACCCGATGTATCATCGAGCGCAACCATGTCTGGCACACACAATTCGACCAGTTTATTAGTCAGTTGCAGCGAATCAATCGGTTTGCCGATAAAGTCAGTCATGCCTACGGCCGCACATTTTTCCTGTTCATCCAGCGTCACACCGGCGCTCATCGCAACGATAGGCAAAGCAGCGTATCGCTCGTCCTGACGAATAAGATGCGTTGCCTGTAAACCATCCATCACCGGCATCTGAATATCCATCAGCACCACATCGTATTGATCATCCTGTAAACAGCGAATCGCCTCTTCGCCGTTATTAGCGACTTCCACCTGCATACCCAACTTCTTGAGCATTTGCGTGGCCAGCAATTGATTCACCCGATTGTCTTCCACCAGCAGCACACGCCGGCCTCGTAGCGCTTGAGCCGCCGCCTCAAATCTGGCTGGCGCATTATCCGTTTCCCTGTGCTTGTTACGCGCGATATTCTGCTCATCGCTCACTAGCACCATATGAACTTGAAAAATAAACACACTCCCCTCGCCGAGCACGCTTTGCACCGAGATATCTCCGCCCATCAGGGTCGCCAGATTACGGCTGATCGACAAGCCTAAGCCCGTGCCCCCAAACCGGCGCGTAATGGAATTATCCGCCTGCATAAAGGGTTGGAACAGATTAGCCAGCTGCGCCTCACTCATCCCGATACCGCTATCCTTGATGCTAAACTCCAGCACGATGCCCGCTTCCGCCAATTGTACCGTCCTGACCTCCAGACTCACCTGCCCATGGCTTGTGAACTTGAATGCATTACCCAGCAGATTGGTCAATATCTGCCGCAACCTCAACTGATCGCCGACGAGCAGTTCGGGCACTTGCGCATCTTTGTAGAGCTTGAATTTCAAACCCTTTTCCTGAGCTCGAATCGAAAACATCCGATTCAAATTAGCCAACAAGTCTCCCATATCGAAGATACTCTTATCCAGCGTCATCTGACGCGCCTCAATCTTGGAAAAATCGAGAATATCGTTGATGATACCCAGCAGTGATTTGGATGAGTCTAGTATCTGACGCAGGTAGGTGTCCCGCATCGCCCCATCGTCAGTATCCAGCGCCAGTTCAGAAAAACCAATCACGGCATTCATGGGGGTGCGTATCTCGTGCGACATGTTCGCCAGAAAATCGCTCTTGGCACGATTAGCCGCCTCGGCTTTTTCTCGTGCACTATCGAGCAATTTAGCCTGAGCGTTGCGCCATGTGATATCTTTGACAAAACAGAACATCCGGCCACCCGCAATGGGCGAATAGGAGATCGCGACTTCGACATCCCAGATGCGTCCATCCCGCGCACGATGACGACTATCGAACTCATCCCCACCTTGCACGATGACCTTGGCGATGCGCTGAGCGACCATTTCCGGCGTATCGTTCACTTCAATATCCCCGACATGCATGGAGAGCACCTCTTCACGCGTGTAGCCTGACAACTGCAAATACGCATCATTGACTTCGATGATGCGACCTGTCATATCCACCGTCCAGAAGCCGTCCACCGAGGTCGCGATCGCAGCGGAGTGCAGCGCATCGCGCTCCCGCATTTCACGTTCCAGTTGCAAGCGTTCCGTGATGTCATCGAACACGACCACAGCGCCTTGCAACAATCCATCGTGAAAGATAGGAGAGGTCGAATACTCGACAGGAAAACTGCTGCCGTCCTTACGCCACAACACCTCATCGACAGCGCTGCGCGCAGTACCATCACACGATGTGGCAAACATCGGACAATCGTTCTGGTGATATTGCCCGCCATCAGCATGGCTGTGATGCAAGGTACTGTGTATCGGCTTACCGATCAAGTCGGCGGGTTGATAGCCAAGCATCCGTGAAGCGGCCGCATTGACGAAAGTGCATTCACCATTGGAATTTTGCCCCCAGATTCCGCTGTGCACGGATTCTAGCAACAGCCTTAACCGTGCCTCACTCTCCTGAATCAATTTTTTGCTCTGACGCGTACCTTCCAGGTAGAAAACCACCAGCGCGGCAACCAGCAACAAACTCCCGCCTATCATAGCCATCAGCCAGAAATCATTCATCCGTTCGCGCTTGAGTGCGGGATAGCCGGTCAGATCACTTTCAGCAAAAATCTTCATCCCGTACTCGGACAACTCGGCAGATGCCAGCAAATGAGGAAAATCTTCATTATTGATGCGTTTTAATTGCCCTCCGCCCTCACCAACCCATGCTTCAATCGGCAATTCGGGAAAATTACTGCGCTGGTACAAGGCTATCCTGTCCTTGTCGTTCATCTTGCTGACAGCCGCACCGGGAATCGCCATCATCACCATTTCCGGATCATGCGCCATCAGGATCACCCCATTGGCGTCGGCAATGTAGGCATCGGCCCGATTGGTCAGAAACGATAGCGACGGCATGTCCACTTTAGCCACTACCGCTCCCTGATACTGCCCATCGATGACGACCGGGGTGGAAAAAAACAACCCGGGTATCTTGGTCACCCGCCCCACGGCATATTGCATGCCGTGATACCAGGTTTGCGTATCGATAAACCACTGCCGGTCCGCAAAATTGGTGCCTATTGGATTGAAAGAATTATTCCAGTTGCTTGATGCGACACAGTCTCCCGCCGCGTTAACCAACAATATCTGATCGACCCCTAAAGAACGTTGTATCAATTCAAAATATTTATTCAGATCATCGAGCACGGGATCCGCAGCCCAGAGTGCGATAGCTTCTTTTTTCGATAAGCGGGTCGGCTCCGGATGTGCACCGAAACGACCAAGCGCCAGTTTGACGCGCAGCGCACTCTGAAAAGTATCCGGTATGCCGGCGACAAAATGCAGATTGCGCCGAACGCTGTCAGCCACATCATGCGCTGCATCCTGCGCCTGCTGTTGCTCTTTAACGATCTGTGAATTGATTTCTGTGTTGAACTTCCTGTCGGCGAGATACCAAGACAGCATCGACCAGAACATCAGCGATAACACAAACCACAACACAATATGGCGTCGCAATTTTTCAAAAACCGGCTGCATCTTGTGCCCTCGTATACTGGATATTGACACCTGCCCGAACCCTCTCAGCTCAGACGCACGAGCATGGTTGAGCACACTACCAACAAACCGTCTCGCTCACAATACTCCTATGAAATATTTCGGGCCATTTTATCCGGGAGATGAGCGCCGGGCATGCTAAAAGCCCCTGCACAGCAAGATAACAAAACCAATATGAAAAATTTGTGCGCCGTTGTGCAACGCAAGTAGAAATGCGACTCTATTGATTATTTGGATTCTTTTTTAAGTGAGATCAGCACAGCCCATGCGCCTAGCCCAAGATAGCAAAGCAGTGACCACTCAGGGATGCCTAACCCCAGAAAACTCCATACTTTTTCCGCACACTCGCCTGAGCCATGCAGTAATTCCTTGAGCACATTGGCCATCGGCATCGTCTCGAGCATGTAGTCCAAACCCGGACCGCAGGCGGGCACCTGATCGGGCGGCAGATTTTGTATCCAGATATGACGGGCGGCAATGCCTACACCGGACAAGGCGAGCAAGCCGATTACGGCCGCGTAGAGTTTTTGACCCGTGCGCGCCGGATTATGCAATGCGGCCAGCGCGAACACCGCCAAAATGGCGATAAAAAACACGCGCTGCACCATGCAAAGCGGACAAGGGTCGAGGTGCTTGACGTATTGCAGAAACAGACCGAACCCCATCAAACCGCAACCATACAAGGCCCCTGCCAGATACAGCCAGCGATTTGAAATATTTCCAAATATATTCAACATATTATTCAGCTTCATCGATCCAGGTCGCCTGGATCGCCTCGAGCACCTTTTCGCCGCCATGACTGTGATCGTCATCGAAGCCCTCCAGATCGACGACCTTGTTGTGCAGATCGACAAAACGGATGGTCTCGGGGTCGATGTCCGGATATTTCTCACTCAGCGCAATGGCGATGTCGCGTACGTCTATCCATTTCATATCAGCCTTCCTTCACCATGTTGATGCTGTATTTGGGAATTTCCACCACCAGATCGGCATTCGCCACCATCGCCTGACAGGACAGACGGGAATTGGGCTCCAGACCCCACGCCTTATCCAGCATATCGTCTTCCAATTCTTCGGCAGGATTGAGCGAGCTCAAGCCTTGTCGAATGATCACGTGACAAGTGGTGCAGGCGCAGGATTTTTCACAGGCGTGCTCGATGTCCACGCCATTTTGCAACAAGGCGTCGCAGATGGAAATACCCGGTTCCACGTTGAGCAATACGCCTTCCGGACACAGCTCTTCATGCGGCAATACGATAATTTGTGTCATTTTTGCTTCCGTTATTTGATTTCCAGATCGGAAATATTCATGCCCGACAATACCCGCTTCACACTCTTGTCCATACGCGCCTGTGCGAAACTGACCGTCGCATCGTTTAATGCAGTCACCGCGCGTTTGATGACCAGATGATCGGTGGTCAGCGACAATACAGCCTTCAACGCAGACATTTGACCTTCAATTTCCAAGCGCTTCGACTCACTGAGCAGCGATCCATCCTGATCCAGCGCATTCTGCACCGCATCGAGCAATTGATTCGCTTCCGTCTGTTGCTCGCGGTGCGCGCGCGCCTGCATATCATCCTGTGCATGCTGAGTGGAATCCTGCAACATGCGGGTGATCTCGGCGTCCGACAATCCGTAGGAAGGTTTGACCACGATGGCCGCTTCCACACCGCTGGCCATCTCGCGCGCCGCCACATTCAGCAAACCGTCCGCATCGACCTGAAAAGTCACTCGTATGCGTGCCGCGCCCGCCACCATAGGCGGAATGCCGCGCAACTCAAATTTCGCCAGCGAGCGGCAATCGCTCACCAGTTCGCGCTCGCCCTGCAACACATGCAGACTCATCGCGGTCTGACCATCTTTGTAGGTTGTGAACTCCTGCGCACGTGCGGTCGGTATCGTGCTGTTGCGCGGAATGATCTTCTCGACCAACCCGCCCATCGTTTCCAACCCTAACGAGAGCGGAATCACATCGAGCAACAGCCAGTCGTCGCTGCTGCGATTGCCCGCCAGCAGGTTGGCCTGTATCGCCGCGCCCAGCGCCACCACCTTGTCGGGATCGAGATTGGTGAGCGGTGTTTGACCAAAAAATTCACCCACTGCGTGCTGCACCTGCGGCATACGGGTAGCGCCGCCTACCATCACTACACCCTTGACCTCATCCACACCCAGCTTGGCATCGCGCAAGGCGCGACGCATCAATTGAAGGGTGCGCTGGATCAAATTGGTCGACATCTCCTGAAAGTCGGCACGGCTGAGCACATTGTCGATAATCTCGCCGCTGGACAACACCGCCGTGATGCGCGCCTCCACATGTTCGGTGAGCTGTTCCTTGGCGGAACGCGCCAGCGTCAACAGTAAACGCGTGTCCTGCGGATTCAACACCGACAACTGATTCTTTTCCAGCAGCCAGCAATGGATGCGCTGATCGAAATCGTCCCCGCCCAAGGCAGAGTCACCATTGGCCGACAACACTTCAAAAACGCCGCGCGACAGGCGCAAGATGGAGATATCGAAGGTGCCGCCGCCCAGATCATAGACCGCATACACGCCTTCCGAGGCGTTATCCAGACCGTATGCGATCGCCGCCGCGGTCGGCTCATTGAGCAGACGCAACACATTGATACCAGCCAGTTTGGCGGCATCCTTGGTCGCCTGTCGCTGCGCATCATCGAAATAAGCCGGCACGGTGATCACCGCACCCACCAGTTCACCGCCCAGCGACTCTTCCGCACGCAGGCGCAACACCTTGAGAATTTCAGCTGAAACTTCGACCGGGCTCTTGGCACCGGCTGCTGTGCGCAATTGCAACATTGAACCGGTATCGACGAAGCGGTATGGCAGACGACTGGTATCGCCGACATCAGCCAAACTGCGCCCCATGAAGCGCTTGACCGAGACGATGGTATTGACCGGATCATCGCTCTGCGCGGCCTGGGCGCCTTCACCGACCACCACCTCGGTCGCATAGCGCACCACGGAGGGCAGCATCGCTCGACCGTTTTCGTCGTTGAGCACCACGCTGATGCCGTTGCGCACTGTCGCCACCAGCGAATTGGTCGTACCTAGGTCGATGCCCACCGCCAGCCTGTGCTGGTGCGGAGCTGTGCTTAAACCGGGTTCGGAGATTTGTAGTAAAGCCATGTGAATTCGCTTGTGGCTTGCAGCTTACAGCTTGTAGCAACCCGCTACGAGCTATTCGCTACAGGCATTAGTTGTCTAGTTCATCGTAAGCGGAAGCGATTTCTTCCGCCAGTTTTTCCATGAAACGCAGCTTGCGCACCAAGCCTGCCGCAACCTGATAATTCTGTAAGGTATCGATTTGTTCCGCGAGTTCAGCTTCAAGTTTTCGCGTATCGGCTTTCAACTGTGCAGCTTGTTTGTCCAACGCCGAGATATCCTGCGCCCGCAGCGCATCTTCGACCGCCTCTCGCAAATCCATCTGCGCCATTAAGAAATCAACCGGCATCACCGTATTGGTTTCTTCCTGCGTATCTACGCCCTGGAGAGATAACAGATAGCGCGCCCGCCGGATCGGACTCTTCAGGGTTTGATAGGCTTCATTCACCAGCGTGGAGCGCTGCATCGCGAGGCGCTGAAGGGCGTCGGATAAATGCGCCGACTTATCGGGATGCACCTGCGCCTGCAAAGCGCGGAACTGAACCTCCAACCCGGCGCTATCTAAGCGATAACAGCGGCTCAATCCGAAAAGATTAAAATAATCTTGTGAAAAATCAAATGATTGCATTAAAATTAAAAACTCGCGTAGCGCAACGTTTGGCCCTTTCCCCGCTTGCGGGGGAAGGTTCGGATGAGGGGAACGGGCATGATAATTTCATGGTTAGAGATGACTTGTTTATAATGCCCGTCAAACTTGAAAGCTCTCGCCACAGCCGCAGGCATTCTTCACATTCGGATTATTGAACTTAAAACCTTCATTCAATCCTTCACGGGTGTAATCGAGTTCCATGCCTTCGATGTAAGGCAGGCTCTTGGCATCGACCAGCACCGTCACGCCGAAACTGTCAAATTGCAGATCCTCGGCGTCCAGCGCGTCGGCGAATTCCAGCTTATACGCCATGCCCGAACATCCGCTGGTGCGCACGCCGATGCGCAGCCCGATACCGCGACCACGCTTGGCGATGAAATTTTTCACATGTTTGGCTGCTGCCTCAGACAATGTCACGCCCACATTCTTCTCCTTAGCAGCTGCCGGTGCAGGCTGCGGTTTCTACATTCTTGCCTTGCTTAGCCTTGTAATCCGCCACCGCCGCCTTGATGGCGTCCTCCGCCAGAATCGAGCAGTGAATTTTCACCGGCGGCAGTGCCAGTTCTTCGGCGATATGCGTATTCTTGATCTCCAGCGCCTGCTCGACCGTCTTACCCTTGACCCATTCGGTCACCAGAGAACTGGAAGCGATCGCCGAACCGCAACCGTAGGTCTTAAATTTGGCATCTTCGATGATGCCGTCTTTGCCGACCTTGATCTGTAACTTCATCACGTCGCCGCAAGCCGGCGCGCCTACCATGCCGGTACCCAGACCTTCGTCATCCTTGCCGAACGAACCTACGTTGCGCGGATTTTCGTAATGGTCCAATAATTTTTCGCTGTATGCCATTTTATTCTCCAGGATACGGGATTCAGGATTCAGGATGCAGAAAAGCCGGTTTAGCTAAATCCTGCATCCTGCGTCCTTTATCCTGTTGTTAATGTGCCGCCCACTGCACGGTGTTCAAATCAATGCCGTCCTTGTACATTTCCCAAAGCGGCGACAATTCACGCAACTTGTCGATCTTGCTCTTCATCAGCGAAATCACGTAATCCACTTCCTCGACGGTGGTAAAACGCCCCACCGTGAAACGAATCGAACTGTGCGCCAACTCATCGCTGCGCCCCAGGGCGCGCAATACGTAGGAAGGTTCTAAGCTTGCCGAGGTGCACGCAGAGCCGCTCGATACCGCAACATCCTTGATCGCCATGATCAGTGATTCGCCTTCGACAAAGTTAAAACTGAGATTCAGGTTGTGCGGCACGCGCTGTTCCAAATCACCGTTCAGATGCACTTCTTCCATGTCCATCAGACCTGCCATCAGACGATCACGCAACATCTTGATGCGCACGTTTTCTTCAGCCATTTCCTCTTGCGCAATGCGGAATGCCTCACCCATACCGACGATCTGATGCGTCGCCAGCGTGCCGGAACGCATACCGCGCTCATGACCGCCACCGTGCATCTGTGCTTCCAGACGGACACGCGGTTTGCGCTGCACATACAAGGCACCGATACCCTTAGGACCGTAAGTCTTGTGTGCCGAGAACGACATCAGATCGACTTTTAATTTTTGCAAATCAATCAATACCTTACCTGTTGCCTGCGCCGCATCCACATGAAACAGGATACCCTTTGCACGGCAGATCTCACCGATCGCGGCGATGTCCTGAATCACGCCGATCTCGTTGTTCACCAGCATCACGGATACCAGGATGGTGTCGGGACGGATAGCTGCTTTCAGTTTTTCCAGATCGAGCAGACCATT
Source organism: Gallionella sp. (assembly GCA_041660905.1). Lineage (GTDB taxonomy): Bacteria > Pseudomonadota > Gammaproteobacteria > Burkholderiales > Gallionellaceae > Gallionella. The sequence goes on along the minus strand of JBAZVL010000004.1, from coordinate 318,521 downwards.
GGCTTCAGGATCAAGATAAGTGGCGGCAAAACCTTCGCGCTCCAGCTCGCGCACCGTGTCGATCACCGCCTTGTGCTCGATGCGCATGGTGATGATATGTTTGCCCTTGCCCTGATAGAAGTGCGCAGCCCCCTTAATGGCCAGGTTATTCGATTCGGTAGCCCCGGACGTCCAGACAATTTCCTTAGGGTCGGCATTGACCAGCGCAGCAACCTGCGCGCGCGCTAGCTCGACCGCCTCGTCCGCTTCCCAGCCAAAGGCATGAGAACGACTGGCCGGGTTGCCGAATTTCTCGGTCAGATAGGGAATCATCTTGGCGGCCACACGCGGATCAACCGGTGTCGTCGCAGAATAGTCCATGTAAATAGGTAACTTCATGATCGACTTCCTTAGTTTCAGATCGAAGCTGATCTCGCAGCCGGTTTAGTCATGGTAATCGGCGTAACGCCCGATGCGGATTTAGTCTGACCATCGACCAGTTGTTGCAGATTGACCGATTCCAGATATTCGTGAATTTTGCCATTCAGGCCGTACCACAAATCGTGGGTGATGCAAGGCTTGCCGTCCTGGCAATTACCCTGACCGCCGCAGTTGGTCGCATCGAGCGGTTCATCGACCGCCAGCACCACTTCGACCACCTTGATCTTAGTTGCGATTCTGGCCAGATAATAGCCGCCACCGGGGCCGCGCACGCTCTCAACCAGATTGTTGCGACGCAGTTTGCCGAACAACTGCTCCAGATAAGAAAGTGAAATTTTCTGGCGTTCGCTGATGGATGCCAGGGTGACCGGCCCGCGTCCGCCGTTCATAGCCAGATCAACCATGGCGGTTACAGCAAAACGTCCTTTGGTGGTTAAGCGCATATTAGCCCTCGATTCCTAATAGATTATTTACGTATCGGCCCGCGCCGATCATCACAGGTGCAAATACTATAATACCCGAATTTTTTAATCAACTATATTGTTCAAATGATTAGGGTCAAATTTATCCGCCGTGGCGCGCTCCTCTTCCACGCTCACCCCCATTTTTTCGAGTTGCTGCAATATAAAATCGATGCGCTGATCCACGGTGACGCTGTGGCCCAGCAGTCCGTGTATCGCTTTGGTAACCGGATCGTTCTGATCGTTGCCGATGCCGTAGGCGTCAAAACTCGCCGTTTTTTTCTTTTCTTCATCGAGAATGCGCGCAGGAATACCGGCTGCCGTTGCCCCCGCAGGCACATCTTTCACCACCACCGCGTTCGAGCCGATTTTAGCACCCGCGCCCACCGTGATCGGGCCGAGTATCTTGGCACCTGCCCCCACCACCACCCCGTCTTCCAGTGTCGGATGGCGCTTGCCGTGACGCCATGAGGTGCCGCCCAGCGTGACACCGTGATAGAGCGTCACATCGTCGCCGATGATAGCCGTCTCACCGATCACCACGCCCATGCCGTGATCGATAAAAAATCGACGGCCTATGGTCGCGCCCGGATGTATCTCAACACCTGTAATCCCCCGGGTCAAATAGGATAAAAATCGTGCCATCCACTTCAAATCCGCGTGCCACAAGCGATTGCTCAGACGATGCAACAGCCGCGCATGCAGCCCGGGATAGCAGGTCAGCACCTCAAACGTGGTGCGCGCGGCCGGATCACGGTCGAATACGCTGGCGATATCTTCCTTGATATTTCTGAATATCATCAATCTTTGCTCTGTTCCTGCTGATAACGAATTTTGAGGCGCGCATTGTACTCGGTTGTCACACTCAAGATGCCGCGCAGAATGTTAATCTCATCCGCCTCCAGCCGGGCCCTGGCATACAAGCGACGCAACCGTTGCATCATGCGCGCCGGATTCTGCGTGGTAAAAAAACCGATCTCGTGCAGCGTCTTTTCCAAGTGTGTCATCAAACCTTCTACCTGCTGATGCGCGGCGGGCTGAGCCTCTTGCACCACAGGCTGAAAAGCTTCACTGGCGACCGACAATTCATAGGAAATCACCTGCACCGCTGCGGCTAAATTCAGCGAGGAAAATTCGGGATTAGCCGGGATATTCACCAGCAACTGCGAACGGCTGACTTCCTCATTGGTCAATCCCGACATCTCGGTGCCGAACAACAACGCTACCGGCTGGGTTGCGGCCTGTTGCAGCACCCTGGGCATCGCCTCGCGCGGCGCACTCACTTCATTGGAAATATCGCGCAGCCTGGCTGTCATGCCCACCGCCAGCACCACGCCCTGCAGCGCTTCATCGATGGAGGCGCACACCACCGCGTTCTCTAACACGTCGTCCGCCCCGGCCGCCATCGCATGCGCCTGAGGGTCTGGAAAATGGCGCGGATTGATCAGGTACAAATGACGCAAACCCATCGCTTTCATCGCGCGCGCCGCAGCGCCGATATTGCCCGGATGGGTGGTATGGCTCAGCACCACGCGCACATTATTGAATATATTTAATTTTTCCAAAACATTTGCCCGAGTACAGTTCTGCACCTCTATATTAGCTGTAGATAATAAATGAAAAACCCTGTTTTGGTCGAATGAATTCTCCCTTGGCAACGCAATATTGACAGGACAAACTCTCGCCCCCTTTGCGGACAATTCCAACCGCAGCAAAGCACAAGCCCAACCTATTGAATAATAAAGATTATTTTTACAGGCCCGCTTTTTTAGATGATTTTGTTTATATAAAGCCTGTTTCCAATTAAAATAGCGCGCTGAATTCTCGCTCATTAAACTATAAAGAAGGTCGTTATGCATCCCATGCTCAACATCGCGGTGAAGGCCGCACGTCGCGCCGGTAATCTGATTCATCGCAGTACCGACAAGATCGATCACCTGACCATCACCAAAAAATCTCATGCGGATTTTGTCAGCGAAGTGGATCGCGCCGCCGAGCAAACCATCATTCAAACCCTGCTGGACGCCTATCCGGATCACGCGATTCTGGCCGAGGAAAGTGGCGCGCACGGCGAGTCTGATTTTGTCTGGATCATCGATCCATTGGATGGCACGACCAACTTTTTGCACGGCTTTCCACAATTTGCGGTTTCCATCGCCTTGCAGCACAAAGGCATCATCACCCAGGCGGTGATTTACGACCCGACCCGCAACGAACTGTTTACCGCCACACGCGGACGCGGTGCCTTCCTCAACGACAAGCGCATCCGCGTTTCCAAGCGCATCCATCTGGCTGACAGCCTGATCGGTACCGGTTTCCCGTACACCAACTTCGATCACATGGATGCCTACCTCGGCATATTCAAGGATTTGATGCAACAAACTTCCGGTCTGCGTCGCCCGGGTTCTGCCGCGCTGGATTTAGCCTGGATGGCAGCAGGACGTTACGACGGATTCTTTGAAACTGGCTTGAAAGCCTGGGATATCGCCGCCGGCACGCTGTTGGTGACGGAAGCGGGAGGTTTAGTCAGCGACCTGCACGGCTCGGACACTTTCATGAGCACGGGCCACATCTGCGCAGGCAGCGGAGAGATTCATCCGAAGTTGCTGCAAGTCATCGCACCGCATCTGACCCCCGCACTCAAGGGCAAGGCTTAACAATGGAGGAACGCCCATCCCAGACAGGAGTGAAACCGGCAGGCCCTACACCGATGATGCAGCAATACTTAGGCATCAAGGCAGAACATCCAGATGGACTCCTGTTTTACCGGATGGGCGATTTTTACGAACTGTTTTTTGAGGATGCGGCGCGCGCCGCCAAACTGCTCGACATCACCTTAACCCATCGTGGCTCATCCAACGGCGTACCGATCAAGATGTGCGGTGTACCCTATCACGCCGCCGAGCAGTATCTGGCGCGACTGGTAAAGATGGGTGTCTCGGTGGCGATTTGCGAACAGATCGGCGACCCGGCTACCAGCAAAGGACCTGTCGAACGCAAAGTGATGCGCATCCTGACCCCGGGCACCATCACCGATTCGGCACTGCTGGAAGAAAAGCGTGACAACCTGCTGCTGGCACTGCATCAGCGTCAAGGCAAACTGGGACTAGCCTGGCTCAATCTCGCCTCAGGACAATTTTTCGTCTGCGAAACGGCAACCGACAATCTGCCAGCCGAACTCGAACGTCTGCAACCCTCTGAAATTTTGCACACGGAGAACGCCACCCTGCAATCTGCTGCGGCCTGTAAACAACTGCCCGCCTGGCATTTCGAACTGGACACCGCACGACGCACCCTGTGCCAGCAATTTGCCACACTCGATCTGGCCGGTTTCGGCTGCGATAACTACACGGTAGGCCTGGAGGCAGCCGGCGCCTTGTTAGGTTACGCCAGACTCACTCAGGGACAGGCGATCAGCCATATACGCGGCTTACAGGTGTACAGCGTAGATCACTATGTGCGCATGGACGCCGCAACGCGAAGAAATCTGGAAATCACCCAGACGCTGCGCGGCGAGGCCGCACCTACCCTGCTCTCACTGCTCGACACTTGCGCCACCAACATGGGCAGCCGCCAGTTAGCACACTGGCTGCACCATCCGCTGCGCGACCGCACTGTGCTGAGCAACCGACTCAATGCGGTAGGCACTTTGCACGACAGCGGATTATTCAAGACAGTCCATGAGCAACTCAAAACCTGCGTAGATGTGGAACGCATCACCGCGCGCATCGCCTTGCGCAGCGCCCGCCCGCGCGACTTGTCCGGTCTGCGCGACACGCTGCTGACCTTGCCACACTTAGCCGGGATCAATCCCAACCTACAAACTTCAGCGCTCATCACCAGCCTTATCGATGCACTGCAAGCCGACGAATCACTCACCTCCATCCTGCAAAGCTCATTGCGGGCAGAACCCTCCAGCGTACTGCGCGAAGGCGGCGTAATCGCCGACGGATTTGATGCAGAACTGGATGAACTGCGCGGCATACAGACTAACTGTGGCGATTTTCTGCTGGCACTGGAAGCGCGCGAGCGGGCACGCACCGGAATTTCGACCTTAAAAGTCGAATACAACCGCGTACACGGTTTTTATATCGAAGTGAGCATCGCGCAAAGCGTCAACGTACCGGACGACTACCGACGTCGCCAGACGCTGAAAAATGCCGAACGCTATATCACACCGGAACTGAAGGCCTTCGAAGACAAAGCGCTGTCCGCCAACGACCGCGCCCTATCTCGCGAAAAATATCTTTATGAGCAATTACTTACATATATAGCGCCGTTTATTCCGCAGCTGCAACGCATCGCCGCCGCCATCGCGGAACTGGATGTACTGGCCACCTTTGCGGAACGGGCCGCCACACTAAGTTTCACTGCACCGCAATTTACCGATGAAGTGCAACTGAATATCACGGCGGGTCGCCATCCGGTGGTGGAGGCGCAAGTCGATCGCTTCACGCCCAACGACACACAACTTAATCAAGCGCGCCGCATACTGCTGATCACCGGCCCCAATATGGGCGGTAAATCGACCTATATGCGTCAGGTCGCCATCATCGCGCTGCTGGCGCACATCGGCAGCTTTGTTCCGGCAGGACAGGCTCTCATCGGCGAAATCGACCAGATTTTCACCCGTATCGGCGCCTCCGACGATTTGGCCAGCGGCCGCTCCACCTTCATGGTCGAAATGACGGAAGCCGCCAATATTCTGCACAATGCCACCGACAAGAGTCTGGTGCTGGTCGATGAAATCGGACGCGGCACCTCCACCTTTGATGGGCTAGCCTTAGCCTACGCCATCGCGCGTCATCTGCTGGAGAAGAACCGCAGCTATACGCTGTTTGCCACACACTACTTTGAGTTAACCCGACTGTCCGAAGAGTTCCTGCAACTGGCCAACGTGCATCTGTCGGCGATCGAACATCAGCACAGCATTGTATTTTTACATTCTGTTGAAGAGGGAGCAGCCAGCCAAAGCTATGGTTTGCAAGTGGCAGCGCTGGCGGGTGTGCCGGCTCAGGTCATCAAGATGGCCAAAAAACAACTGCGCGTACTGGAGCAAAATAGTGCCAGCGCCAGCCCGCAAGGCGATTTGTTTGCCGCAATCCCTGATATCCCCGAACCTGAAGAGCATCCACTGCTGGCCGCGCTGCACGAAATACAACCGGATGAACTGAGCCCGAAAGCTGCCCTGGAGTTGCTATACAGCTTGAAAAAACTAGCGGCTTAGCACACATGAATCCATCGCCACACCTGATTATCTCCATTTCAGGCCATGGCTTTGGTCATGTCGCCCAGACCGCTCCGGTGCTCAACCGTTTGCATCAACTCATGCCCCAGCTGCGCATCACGGTGCGCTCATCCGTGCCCTATGAACATTTGCGCACACGGATTCAAGCGCCGTTCACCCACCTGGTAAGCGTAGGCGATATCGGCATGGCGATGTCCTCGGCGCTGGCAGTCGATGTCGAGCAGAGTCGCGCCGCCTACCGCGAATTTCACGCCAACTGGGAGGTGCGCGTCAAAAAGGAGGCTGCACAACTCTTAGAACTGAAGGCCGACATGGTATTTTCCAACGTCGGCTATCTGGCGCTGGCGGGTGCGCAACGCGCCGGCATCAACAATGCCGCAATGTGTTCGCTCAACTGGTCGGACATCTATCGCCACTATTGCGGTGCTGACGAGATCGCCAGCCAAATCCAGTCCTGTTACGCCGGGGCAGACGCTTTCCTGCTCGCCACGCCGGGCATGGAGATGAACGACCTGCCGCTGCGACTTCCGGTAGCACCCATCGCCGAAATCGGCACCAACCGGCGCGATGAACTCTTTGCGCAGCTAAAACTGTCGCCACAGGAAAAACTGGTATTGATCAGCATGGGCGGCATCGCCAGTCGCCTGCCGATAGATGACTGGCCCAGAATCGAGGGCGTACGTTTCCTGACACAGGATCAAGCCCAGCATCCAGATGCATTTAGCTTTAAAAAATTACCATTTACATTCAATGAATTAATCAGCAGTTGCGACGCGATGCTCTGCAAACCCGGCTATGGCAGTTTTGTTGAAGCGGCATGCAGCGGCGTACCGGTATTGTATGTATCCCGTCCGGATTGGCCCGAGTCCACGGCCTTGATCGCATGGTTGCAACAGCATGGCATATGCCGGAAAATTTCGGATGAGACATACAAGCGGGGTGACATCGCTCATGAACTCGACGCGCTCTGGCAGCACAAAACACAGGAAAAGGTCATTCCAAACGGCGCAAATCAAGTTGCCAACTGGCTATGCGAAAAAATTTCCCGTTCGGGCGATTGATTTATCCTCGTCCGCAAGGCAGGATGCGACATCCTGAACACTCCGCCAGAGACCACATGATAGATTACATTTTTTTCGATGCAGCACTGCGTGAGCGGTTCGTCGCCTTCGCACAAGCGCGCAACGTGCCTTGCACCGTATGCGATGACCACTTGGGATTGCTGGCATCCATCCCCGAAACGTTCCCTGAGGAATTAGTCGACGAACTGGAAGAATACTACGAACAACTGCAAGATGAACAAGCCGAACTAAATCATGCTGAAGGCGAATTCAATCGCCTGGCAGGTTTCCGCTTCAATCTGCCCGATGGTCAGTCGCGCATGCTGCCCTTACAAACCGATATCGCCAATCGTCTGCTGGCCAACTTCAGTTTGGAAGAGATACAGAACCTGTTTGAGGCCGTAGCTGCGTGCACCTTAAACCCCGGCGAAGAACATCTATGCAAAATACTGGCCGCACAGAAATAAAAAAGGGGGCATGATCGCCCCCAGTTTACTGCACTTCGTGAAACAAAGCGGAATTCATCCGCCCGTTTGGCTTAGTGCAGATGACCGCCTTCTTCATGCACGTGACCGTGCTCGATTTCTTCGGCCGTTGCAGGACGCACACCGGTCACCGTGCAGATGAACGTCAGCGTCTTGCCAGCCAGAGGATGATTGCCATCTACCGTCACTTCATCGTCATTCACTTCAACCACCGTGTACAGGATGAAATCTTCATCGTCTGACTCTTCGGGTGCGCCTTCAAACTGCATACCGACTGCCACATCCGCAGGGAAAGAACTGCGCGCTTCGACTTCAACGAGCTCGTGCTCATATTCGCCAAAACCATCATCAGGCTTCAGCGTCACGTTGCAATGATCGCCGATGCGTTTCCCATGCAGCGCTTCTTCGACCAGAGGAAAGATCCCATCGTAGCCACCGTGAAGATAACTGATTGGATCTTCGACGTTTTCTACCAATTCACCTTCAGAATCAAACAATTCGTAACGCAACGAGACGACGCAGTCCTTTTCGATTTTCATTTCATTTCCTTTATCAAATATTTAAGAATTCTTGGTTAGGCGATCTCGACAAGGTTTTAAACCACCACGATCATGACCGCCATGCATGACCAATATCATCACCGCAGCATTTTAAACACTTTGTCCGGCGCTTCCTAATTAATTTTTTTACAATTCATTTTTTTCACTGGCGTCAAAATACTGCGCGACTATAATATCCGGCATGAAAACGATACCCACTCTGCTAGGCGCCTTGAGCGTAGAAGAATTTCTGCGCGACTATTGGCAAAAGAAACCATTGCTGATACGCGGCGCGATCCCTGATTTTTCAGGACTACTCTCCCCGCAACAGGCCATCGAACTAGCCTGCACCGAAGACGTGCAAGCGCGACTGGTAATCCAGCGCAAGGGACAGTTCGAACTGCAACAATCGCCTTTTGAACCGCAAGATTTCAAAAGCTTAAACAAAACCAAATGGACAGTACTGGTACAGGGTTTAAACCACCACTTATCCACTGCAACCGAACTGTTAAAACAGTTTGATTTCATCCCCCATGCGCGTCTCGATGACCTGATGGTGAGCTACGCCCCAACAGGCGGTGGCGTAGGCCCCCATTTTGATGCATATGATGTATTTTTATTGCAGGGACTGGGACACCGGCGCTGGCAGATTTCTACCCAGTCCGACCAGACACTGATCGAAGGCGCACCGCTGCGCATCCTGAAGGACTTTAAAATCGAACAGGAGTGGATACTGGCACCGGGTGACATGTTGTATCTGCCACCCCACTGCGCGCACAACGGCATCGCCGAAGACGACTGCATGACCTATTCCATCGGCTTCCGCACCCCGGCGTATCAAGAACTGGCCGAACAATTTCTGGTGTATTTGCAGGACAGAATCTGTGTAGAAGGCATGTATGCCGACCCGGCGTTAAAAACGCAAGTCCACCCCTCGGAAATCAGCGCAGACATGCTCGACCAGGTAGAATCCGCCATCAAGCAAGTGCGCTGGGACAAGGAAGACATTGCCAATTTCCTGGGTTGTTACCTGAGCGAACCTAAACCGCATATCTTCTTCGACAGTCCTGAATCTGAGCTCAGCCAGAGTAAATTCAAAAAACAGATTAAAATCAATGGATTGGAGTTGGATTTAAAAAGCCAGATGCTATGCCATGCCGACAGCATCTTTATGAATGGCGAGGCAACTCAAGTGCCGGATGAGAATTACTCCCTGCTGCGCGAACTGGCAGACCATAGAAAACTGCCGGCACCGGTCGCCTGTTCAGATGAATTACTGGAATTGCTCTACCAGTGGTATCTGGACGGTTATCTTTATCCGCTATAAATCGGGCATCTGCCATGACAGAATTGCAGCACATTCATCTGCAAGGCACGGCGGACTACACCGCCGCGCTGGACACGCTGTGCCGGCAGGCGAAACACGATTTGTATCTTTTTGAAAAAAATTTCGACGGACTGGGTTTCAATTCGGAAGCCCGCTACGACACCTTGCGCCAGTTTTTACTCGGCGGTAATAGTTTGCATATACTGGCGCACGACACACACTATTTGACCACGCTATGCCCGCGCATGATGGCGTTGCTGCGCCAGTTTGACCAGCGCATGGCGATCCGTCAAACAGCAAAACACCTGTTGCATATCACGACCCCGTTTTGCGTAGCAGACCACACACACTATGTACGCCGTTTTCACTTCGATGACCCGAGAGGAGTGCTGGCCCTCAATGATCCGGAAAATGCCCGCGCACTGGCGTCCCGTTTTATGGAAATGTGGAACAATTCTCACACCAGCATACCCACAACAAAATTAGGTTTATAAAAAATTATAGATTTAGTGGATTTTTATAAATTTACTGGTAGAATGCCGCGACTTTGATTTTGGCTGAACGGCGAAGTCGAACACCTCTTTTTATTACCATCAACTTAACTTAAGGAAATTTAATATGAAATTATCTGCTCTCGTTGCCGCTCTGTTGGCTCTTGCTTTGACTGCTTGTGGCGAAAAAGCTGCTGCTCCTGCTGCTCCTGCTGTTGAAGCTCCAGCTGCTGCTCCTGCTGCTCCTGCTGCTGTTGAAGCTGCATCTGCACCAGCTGAAGCTGCTCCTGCTGCCGCTCCTGCTGCTGACGCCGCTGCTCCTGCTGCTAAGTAAGCAACTGCTTCTTGCATAAAAAAAGCCGACGTAAGTCGGCTTTTTTTATGCCCAGAAAATAGGGAAAACAGTAAATAGGGGGAAATAGGCTAGGAAAATAGAACGAAAATAGCGCGGAAACAAGGGACATGACCGAAATAGGCTAGCGCAGAGAACCGACTTTCGCCTGACCTCCCTCATCAAACCGTGCATGCGCTCACACGCACACGGCTTTCCGATGTTCTTCACACCAAGGCATGCACATTTCACTATCCACTTACTCCCATGACTGAGGGAGTCGTATTTACACTTAAATTTCAAGTACATAAATCAGGTAGCTCTTGCTTGGTCTTGGCACACAGCGTCCTCCTGAGCTTCCGAGTTACTTCGTGAGGTGAGCAGCACAATGACAATCCCCTAACCCTTGGCTTTTCGGTTGCACGAACAAAGCAGGATCCCTTCGCTCGATTGGGGTTATGTTGTCTCTCAATCTCAAACGCTACTATAAACCCCTCCGACTCCCGTTACAGCCTGTTCCGCTTTCGTTTTTTTATACGCATCAGTCAGTGGCCTCCCCACCACCGCAACGGGTCTCCAGCACTGGGCAGTAAATCTTCGAGAACATGCCATCCCTGCTACCCCGGGAGAAGATACGCGCCACTTCCGTTGTTTCAGCACCCATCCTGCGGCCTCCCCCTTCTGTCCACAGGGTCGGCTCCTCCAGTTCGTGTAACGAGGCTACGTATAGGTTCACTTGCGTTACGGCCTGCTCTCTTGCTGTTTGGAAACTCACGACCCCGTGTTACCACGACGCCGCTTCCTCATACTACCGGGGTGTACGCCCCTCGGACGGGACTTTAACGCGCTAGATTTACTGCTGTTACTGCGAACGGACAGACCACGATTTTTACGGGGCGCCGAAATAGGGGAAGGGCCACTGTTTTCTAATCTTTGCTAAACTACCCCCCATATCACAGCCAATCGGAGTTCATCATGCCTCACCGCGCCCGTATTGCCTTGCCGAATGTGCCCGCCCACATCATTCAGCGCGCTAACAATCGCCAGTCTTACTTCTTTGCCGATGATGATTATTGCGCTTATCTGGCTTGGTTGACCAAGCATGCTGGAAAACGGGATGCCGGATACATGGTTATGTGTTGATAAAGGCGCTGGGACAACGCTATGCAATATGTGAATCGCGTCCACCAACGCAGCGGAACATTGCGGGAAGGACGTTTCCGCTCGTATCCGGCGCAGGAGGAAGATTACTTTCTGTGTTGTCAGCGTTATATCGAGTTGAATCCAGTGCGGGCGAACATGGTGGTGCATCCGGAGGATTATCGTTGGCCTAGCTATCGCTTTAATGCACAGCGCGAAGCCGATAAGCGGGTGCAGCCACATCCACTGTATTAAGCACTGGGAAGGGACGCAACTGCCCGGCAATCCGCCTACCGCGAGTTGTTTCGCTATGCGCTGGAGCCATGTTTGCTGGATAAAATTCGTCGGGCAACCAATGGTAACGTTGCATTGGGCAACGAACAGTTTGCGGCGCAAGTGGCAACGATGATAGGGCGACGCGCAGCCCCCGGACAATCTGAATGCCCTCGCAAATATGCGATTCCCGATTCAGCCGAATTGCCATGAAAAAAACCGTGGTCTGTCCCCGGTTTTCCGGTTGTCCCCGGTTTTCCGGTTGTTTCCAGTTTTAAATTTAAAATCAATAAGTTAAATAAATGTCTTGGCAAAATTGCCAGCCACTACTGGTATCACGTAAAAAAGCCACCGACTCGCTCCCGAAGGTCGAGCCAGTGGCCACGCTGAAAAGATCGCTACTGAGCCAGGTTTTTAAAGATCGCCTCAAGGCGCTGGCGACTGACTTCACTGCTGACGCCATCCTGATCCGTCACAGACACCTCACAAGTAGCGCCTCCATCCTTGACGGTGACACGATAACGCGCATTAGCCTCTTCATCATCTTTCCAGAACTTCAACTTATCCATCCAGCCCTTTTCGACGGCCACAGCACGCAGAAAATAAATACCCTTTTCTCTATCCTTATCTTCCACCGCATAGCCTGAACGATCAATCGCCAGACCGACCCGGCGCCAGCTCTTGTCGAACGCATCATTGATCACAATCACGCTGCTGCCATCAACCACTTGCAGCAGATTCGCAGCACCCGCTGAAACCGTCCCGCCTGTCGTGGCAGCCGTAGCAGCCTGCACAGGGCTACCACCGAAGCGCACCATCAAACGCTGCAGCAATTCCGCTTCCAGCTCTGGATCATTCGGACGCGACTGCCACTTAGAGCTATTTTTGTCCGCTGTCAGCACTTCCTCTTTACCGCGATGGGTAATATGCACTTCCGTGCCTGCACCGTCTCTGGTGCGCTCAAGACGAACGCGGTATTGATCCATCTCGCCTGAAGAATACAGATTATCAAATACTTTTCCGACCACACTGCGTATCCCGCCTTGCGGTATCTTGGCTCGATTTTCAGCCCAGTCAGTTTCAATGACCCCGGCAGCCTGATCTTCGCTTTGCACATTTAATCCCGTCTCGCTCAGGAATGATTTGACAACCGGCCAGACATTCTCGGCTTTATCCGCGACCAGCAGCCAGCGTTGCGCACCGTTACGCTCCAGACTCACCCCTTTAACCATAGGCAGAACCGCACTGGCCACGTTACCGCGAGTTGACGTTGCAGCCTCGCCCTTGCTGTAAGCCGAATAGGTCGTAACGGATTCGCTACCGGCAACTTTATAACGATCGTCCGTTTCAGGCGCAGTCAGGTCAGGCGGAATTTCGAGTGTCGGTACTTGCACCGCACTGGCTCGATAATCAATGCGCTTATTTCCCAAACCCATTGCCCCGCAACCGACCAGTGAAACCAGCGCGACGCTGGAAATTCCGATATGCAAAACTTTCATATTTTTTTCCTAACTATTGGTTTTTAAGTACGCCAGCCTGAATCATGGCCTGTTCAACGACACTGCTGGCACTGGCTGATAACGGCGTCAACGGCAATCGTAACGTATTTTTGATCAATCCCATGCGGGACACCGCCCACTTAACAGGAATCGGATTCGCTTCGACAAACAAATTGCGATGCAAGCCCAACAAACGGAAATTAATTTCGCGCGCGCGGGTCAAGTCTCCCGCCAAAGCCGCCATACACATCTCGTGCATCAACTTGGGTGCCACATTGGCAGTCACCGAAATCGTGCCATGCGCACCCAGCAACATCAAAGCCAGCGTACTGGCATCATCACCACTGTAAATCGCGAAATCTTTCGGCGCGCGCTGCAACAAATCCGAGCCGCGCTCAATATTACCTGTTGCATCCTTGATCCCGACAATATTAGCTATCTGAGCAAGACGCAACACAGTGTCATTGCTCATATCCGCCACCGTGCGCCCCGGCACGTTATATAGAATATGCGGCATATCCACCGCCTCTGCGATGGCTTTAAAGTGCAGATACAAGCCCTCCTGAGTCGGCTTGTTGTAATAAGGTACGACCGTCAGAGAAGCATCCGCACCGGCACGCTGTGAAAACGCGGCCAGTTCGATCGCTTCTCTGGTTGAATTGGCGCCCGTACCCGCAATGACAGGAATGCGTCCTGCCACGTGTTTTACCGCTTCGGCAATCAACGAGGCGTGCTCCTCCACATCAACAGTGGGAGATTCACCCGTGGTGCCGGCAACCACAATGGCATCCGTTCCCTGTTCGATATGAAAATCTATCAATGCGCGGAAAGATGGTAAATCCAGACTACCCTCTTCATGCATCGGCGTGACAATTGCGACTATACTGCCCTTGATCATTTCAATTCCCGTTTTCTTGGCAAGCAAAGGCGTCATTCTAACCTAACGTTCATGGCAAATATAGCGCACTCCTGATACAAGCGCTTTTCCCGAATAAAAACAGGATTGAAAAAGATGCTGTCGCAACACAAAACAGCCTGCTTATCGGACGATTAAGATACTGCAACAACTTGAATAATGTGTTCGTGCAAGACCTGACCCCAGCACATTACGCGACAACAGGCACCCTGCTGTGGAATAATAGCGACACTGTTGAAATTCACCCCGCCATGCCCTCAACCACACTTGCCACACTGAGCACCGGCGATATAGCCACCATCGTTTCGATACATGCCGAAGAGGCCTTGCATCAACGCCTGCTTGCCTTGGGGTTTCGCAGCGGAAAACAAATCGAAATGATACGCAAAGCCAGTTTTTCAGGCCCGTTGCAGGTACGCATCGGCACCACAGATATCCTGCTGCGGCGCAGTGAAGCCGCTAAAATTGCGGTATGCAAATCATGAAACGTATCGCCTTACTGGGCATGCCCAACACCGGAAAATCCACCCTGTTCAACCGGATGACCGGCGGTGCCGCAAGGGTGGGCAACTGGCCCGGCATCACCGTCGAACTGCTCAGCGGAAAAATTCTGCTGGGTGCCGACATGGTGGAGATCATCGACCTGCCCGGCATTTACGATCTGCACGGATTTTCAGACGATGAACAGGTGGTACGGCATTTTCTGCACGACAATGTACCGGATCTTGCGCTGGTCATCCTCAACGCCACGCAAATCGAACGGCAGATGAGCCTGTTGCTGCAACTGAAACAGCTCAACATGAATGTCGTCGTTCTGCTCAACATGAGTGATGAAGCCAAAAAGTACGGCATTAGCATCGACAGCCAGAAAATGGCCGAAATGCTGAAAATGCCAGTCTTCCAGCTTAGCGGAAAATACGGCACCGGCTACACGGAAGCGCTGCAGGCCGTCACCCGCGCTCTGCGCTTTCCGACCCCCGGGCTGGCCGAGATCGTACGCAGCCAACTGGAAGCAGATGAGCATCTGGAAGCAGAAATGGCTCGCGTACTTAAATACTCGGTTCAAATTCCAGCTCGCCTGCCGGAAAACATGACCGAGAAGCTCGACCGCATCATGCTGCACCCCTGGCTGGGTCTGCCAATTTTCTTCGGCATCATGTACCTGCTGTTTCAGGGCATCTTCCTGTTCGGTCAACCGCTGCAAAGCGGTATCGCCACGCTGCTGAGCTGGCTGCGCGAAACAGGACTGGAACCACTGCTCACCGGACTCCCCCTGCCGCTACAGGGACTGCTGCTGGACGGTATCTACAACGGCATCGCCACCGTCGCCGCCTTCGTGCCGGTCATCGTGCTGTTTTTTCTGATGATGGCCATCGTCGAAGACAGCGGCTACCTGTCTCGTGCCGCCTTCCTAATGGATGCACTGATGGCCAGAATGGGACTGGACGGACGCGGCTTCGTGATGCTGCTGATGGGCTTTGGCTGCAACGTCCCGGCGTTGATGGGCACGCGCGTCATGCGCTCACGCGCCATGCGACTGCTCACCATGCTGGTGATCCCTTTCTCACTATGCACGGCGCGCCTGCAAGTTTTCGTTTTTATCACCGCCGCGCTGTTTTCGACCCATGCAGCCCCGCTGGTCTTGTTCAGCCTGTACTTATTCAGCTTTATCTCTGCCATTCTCACCGCACTGTTGTTCAAGGGACAATTTGCCAACAGCGAACCATTCGTGCTGGAATTACCACCCTATCGTTTTCCAACCGGCCGTCAAATGCTGCTGCGCGGATATTTGGAAGTAGGTCACTTTATCTCCCGCGCCAGCACCTTCATCATCGCAGGCGTGGTGCTGGTTTGGCTGCTCACTCACATCCCGTTCTCTGCGCCGCCTGCCAGCGCACAGACGCTCTCCGGCATAATAGGCAGCCTGCTACAGCCGTTTTTCGCCCCCATCGGCATCAACGAACAACTCACCATCGCACTGCTCTTCGGATTCGTCGCCAAAGAAATCGTTATCGGCTCGCTGGCTGTCATCTACGGCTTGACCGGCACGGCGCTAGGCAGCGCACTCGCTCAACAACTGGACTGGGTGCAAGCGTACAGCTTCATGCTGTTCACCCTGGTCTACACCCCTTGCTTGTCTGCCATAGCCACTCTGAAGAGTGAATCCAAGAGCCACAGCTATACCCTGTTTGCGCTCGTCTGGTCGCTGGTGCTGGCCTGGTTATTCAGCTTTGCCTTCTATCAGGGCGCACGAGCCCTTGGATATTAGAAATCACTACAGATCAATATATTAATTCTTTAAAAACAAGCACTAAGGATGAATCCCCTTGCAAATAACAGGTCCGATGTGCGGCAGCGGACCCGGATTTTCAGGAATCTCAATCTCACAGGCGCACTGTTGCTGATCCCAGCTTGCCCTCAGTTTGTTTCTTTTCTTGGACAAGCCGGTGACATAAGCTTCACCGCGAAGCGCCACCTGAAACACCTCCTGACTACCCTCCAGAACCAACTGCGTACCGTTAGGCAGCACTTCACCCTGTTCATTGACCAGCTTAATTAAAGCGCCCACGGCCAATTCGACCGAAAATTTCAAACTAACTCCGCTGTGATAATGCGGTATAACTTCCGCTTCCGTTTTACCGATCTGCGCTTCAAACGGCATATCCTTGGTGTCTATCATAATCTTGTTTTTTTGGTAAGAAAGCAGGCCGGGCAACACAGCATAGCCCTCGCCGTCCGTATGCGCGGCAAGCTGTCCGTTCAGGTAGACCGGCACATCGGCAAACCCCGGCACTTGCGCTACCGCAAAACTATCGTGACTGCGTCGCGCAAAAAACACTTTACCGTTCATGGCAGCCACACTGCCGTTCGCAGTCAGGCGATAACTGCTCTGCGCTGGCACTCGCCCGGCATCAAACAAATACGTGCCGTGATCCGTCTGCAATGTCACGCCGACCTCTTCACGCTGCACACCGCCCTGCTGAGCGCCAAGCAGAGCGCGATAACCTGCGCCGCCACCATAAGGTGCGCTTTTCTGTACCTGCATCACCCCCGTTGCGTGGCCTTGTTGCGTCGACACATTGCTGCTGGCAAACACACCTTGATCAAGCGGATAAAAAAGGTACAGATTGACTGACTGATTTGATGGACCGCTCATCGATCTGAATAGCGAAACATTGATGGACGCCTTAGGCCCTACGCTTGTTGAATAATTTAAAGAGAGAAATTCGCTGCGCAGTGGATTTGCATTTTTCAGGTAGTTATAACTAAGACCAAATGAACCGAATTGCGTATATAGCCCCATCGTCGCGGTATATTGCCTGGTTTGGCCAGACTGGCCCGAACCGATTTGCGTAAAATAATTGCTGGAGACCTGACCGCGCAAGCCGAAATTGAGCCCGCCAAACGACTGATGATCCACCCCGAGCAACAAAAAGTCGCCGCTGCCCTGACGGCTGTGACTAATTGCGGTAGCCAGCGTAAGTGCAACAGGCAGAGGCGGCATATACGTTACTGCAATACCTGCCGTTTGTTGATCCGGCAGCGCCTCCCCCCTTAATTCCGTGGTGAGCTTGTCAGAGTAGCCTCTCCTTTGCGTTGCCACCACCATAGGTCGTCCGTAGGTCGCATTTTCCAGACCAAAATTAGTGCGAATAAAACCCAGTTCAACGGTGTAATCATCTACTCCTGGACGCAACAAATTAGAAGTCAAATAAAATGGTTGCGTAATGACCTGCTCCCGCCCCAGCATATCTTTGACGACAATTTTGGCCTCACCGGAACCGGTAATCGATGGAAAATTACTCAGTTGAAACGGCCCCGGGGTGAGGACCTGACTACCCCGGCGCAAGCCGTTAACATAGACTTCCGCCGTACTGGGCAGCACGGCTTCACCAGAAAAGGAGGGTTGCGGGATGGTGACAAAACCGGGTTGTGTCGCGAAATTTGTTCCAAACTGGATACCGCCATACTTAACCGGACGCCCCCAGATACCGCTGCGCCCATTGCTGTCACCCCATTTAACCGTATGTTTTTTTTCAGGAAAATCTCGCGTCCAATTTGTTTCCAGTCTGATCAATCGCGCCGATGCAGCATTACCATGTTGATTAATATAAAGATTCTGCCCATTGAAGCTGGTTAACCCTGCACCTGACGGATTAAACACCCCCAACTCAAACTGCCCACTAAGCTGCGTTAAATTCGACTGCTGTGAACTGTTGCTCGTACTGTATAGATCGTAATTAGCGTAAGCTCCACTTTCGGCCGCGTCGGGTGTGAGCATCTCCGGCGGCCGATCCGGCGTCACCAGCTTAAAGGCTTTTGGGGGGAAATAAAGAGACAGCGCTTGATTGATTTCGTCCAGCGTAAATTTATATTCGGCAATCTTATCCAGAGGATAATAGTCCACATTTTTATATTGAATCGGCTCGGACTCCGCCTTGTTCAATCCCCAGCTTTCAAAGTCTTCGGCACGTGCAAAGTAACCGGCTGATTTTACGTTAAGTATCTGGCCGCTGCCCATTTCCTGTCCATTGACCTTGATGGCATAAAATTCCAGCGCATACGGCAATTCTTCGGCTAAGGCGACTCCTGCCATCAAAAAGCCACACCAGAGCAACTGGCATGGCTTCTTCAACGAAAACATCGTGCGCTCGCATGACTGAACGGGTTAAGACTCCGGTTTTACCTCAGTCTCTACACCGGGAGCGGCAATATCTGACTTGATCATCACACGCAACGCCTCACGCTTCCATGGCCTTTCTGTTTTCATATCCCAACTGTAAGACTGCCCGGGAAGGATGTAGGTCATCATCGCGGGGATACCTGCCAAAGTTGTGCCATCAGGCAGTCCGACGTTGATCGCCGTAATCTGAATATGCGCATTACCGGCATTAGAAAATGACAACTTGATGCGCGTATCGTCAACCGGCTCGGCTTTCCATTTCAGTTCAGATTGAGCGCGACCAGTCGCGGGTGCAATAAAAACCGGCAAAGACATCCGCAACGTCACCCCCATCCCCTGATCGTCCGCTTTACGAGGTGCCGGCACTTCCTGCAGGTACAGGCGATAAGTTCCTTCCTTACTGACATCCGGTTTTTTCAAAAAACCGATACGCACGACTTGTTTGGTTTTTGGCTGTACCTTAAAAATAGGAGGAGAAACAACCAGATCCTCTGAGGGTACGATTTGCTCCTTATCATTAGCATGCGACCATGAGTTCATGGTTGCCTGTATCGTCACCGGCTGATCGCCGGGATTTTCAACCACCAGCGAACCCGTTTTAGCCTTGCCGTCTATATAGATGCGAACCGGGTTAACGCTAAATTCTGCGCTATGGACGCTGCCTGAGAATAAAAAAGCGGCTAAAACCGCAAGCTTAGCCGCCGATGGATACTGCTTATTATTATGTTTCATGATTTTCCACCATGAGTTAATCGATTATTATCAATCAGTATGTCAATGTTGCAACCACCGAATCTGTGTAGCTGCCTGCCGCAGCGGATTGCGAAGCTGGAATCCGACCTACCAGAAGAACAGCTTGATCGGCACCAGTCCCTACAGCACTGTAGGACTGAGCACCGTCACCCCATTCGGCGCCATTTTGTGCATTCACTTTAAGGCTGTAAGCCAGACGATTAGCGTTACTCCCCAAAGCCCGCCAGCCAGCCCATGCCGATCCCCAGTACAAACCGGGACTCATGCCAATCGAATAAGCGGTGCCACTGGAGCAATTGGCGGTAACGGGCGTGCTCGCATCGGCAGGCAATGGCTGATTACTCGTGTATGCGCCGAAGGCCAGATTGCTGACAGCAGCAAAGGTGCATGTACTCGTCACCGATGTTGAGACACTAAACGGTTGAGGAAGCGAGGCGGCTTGCACACTTGTAAAACCCAGAGCCAGCGCGATGGCTGTAACGAGTTTTAATACATTGGTCGTTCTCATGATATTCTCCTTAACAAACAGAAAACTAACTTCAGATAGAACACGACGAACTATAGTTACAAACGATTTGTGATCACTACAAAATCATCTTGCCAAGGTGTAGAACAAAGTACTTGAGACCCATTCCGTACTTCCATCACACCTTTAACGTGAGGTGATTCTGAACCGCGCAACCATAGATGCACTATCAGCAAATGCTGTTATTTTCATAGGTAAATTCCTATTTTTTATAAGACTATTCTGCCCCCCTTGATTGAATCGAAAAGCTGAGTTTTCCAAGTTCAGTTTCAAGAGCGAATATTGAGAACTTATGCTACAGTTTTGTTCAACAGAAGAGCAAGTTCAAAGGGGGAGATATCATGAAAGCCAGCCAGCACCTGATGCACAGCGTACTGTTACTAGCCTGCTGCCACCATGCGCATGCGGTAACGGTTCAAATTATGGCCTCCGCAACCGTGACCGGGACGTGTACCGTTGTAACGCCAGCAAGCATTCCATTACGTGCCTACAGGGACATTTCCGCCGCCGGCACACTCAATCATGTCGTTAATGTGAACTGCTCTTCCGGCACGACTTATGATCTCGCCTTGAGCGATGTGCCAACAAACATCTTGCAACCCGCTCTGCCACAGAGCGGAGAAAATAACCAAATAATCACAGTAACATATTGATTATTAATAAATAACTTTAAGAATTTAGTCTAGGAATCGCGCCCGCTCCGAAGAACAAGGTATCCGCGCACAAAAAAAAGTCCTCCGCCTTGCCTGTCCGTATTATGATAAGCAAACCACCATACAAGGAGAGCAATCATGGCCAAAGGTCAACAACGTAAAAACAAGGAAGTGAAGAAACCTAAAAAGGAAGTTCCGCCTTCCAAGTAAGCGGAGGATTTAGAAAGCGGCGAACTGCAACAACAGGCATTCCAGCGCAATCCGGAATGCCTTTTCAATACCCGGTTAAACGCGGAAATGACTGACCGTCTCCTCCAGCGTTTCCGAGAGCTGCTCTAATTTCTGCACGGTGATGGCCACATCGTTGACCGCAGCGCTGGTCATCTCCGACATTTGAGCAACTTTTTCCACATTCGCTGCGATCTCACGACTGGCCTGACTCTGCTCTTTGATAGACGAGGAAATATCTTCGACGCCGCTGAGCACGCGAGATGCGCCCTCATTGATTTCGACGATATTCTCTCCGGCCTTAGTGGCAAGTTGCGCACCCGATCTGACTTTATCCACGGTCGCTTCTACCTCGGCCACAGCCAAACTGGTGCTCTCACGTATTTCCTCCGTCATTCTGGCAATTTCTTGCGTAGATTTACGTGTCTTCTCGGCCAAGTTGCGCACCTCATCGGCCACCACCGCAAACCCCCTGCCCTGCTCGCCTGCGCGAGCTGCCTCAATCGCCGCATTTAACGCCAGCAAATTGGTCTGATCTGCGATCTCTTTGATTGATTTGACAATATCCTGAATTTGATCGGACTTGACACCCAACTCTTGTATGGTTTTTGCCGTATTAACCACTGCCTGAGTAATGCTGCTCATATCGCTGACCACCTGCTGCACAACATCTTTACCATGGTTGGCGAGCACCATGGAGTTTTCCGAAATCACCCTGACTTCGTTTGTGTTGTCCGCCACCTGATGAATGCTGCCGCTCATTTCTTCGACCGCGCTCGCCATGTTGCTGGCGGCCTCCGACTGAGACTGCGAACTGCGCTCGACATTGGACATACTCTCGGTCAAATGTTTGGCACGATCATCGATGTGATCTGCGACTGAGGTAATGTGATCGATGATAGAGCCCAGCAACACTTTGCTCGACTGCACCGCACACAACACCTCTCCCATTTCATCTCGTCTGGATATATCGACATGACCTGTCATATCGCCTTTTACCAGATCGTTCAAGTGCCCCTTGATCTCGCTGACCGGGCAGACAATAAAACGCTTAACTACCCATCCGATCAGGAAGAATAGCAAAATTTGCAGCAAAATTTGTCCGACAACCAGCCACAAGATAATTTTATGAAATTTACTGAAGTCACTGGTCATATCAATTTCGATATCGGATGCACCCAGCACGCTGTTTTCCTCCACGACATGACACGACATGCAGTCGGTGCCGTGAAAATCACGCATCGCAAAATAGGGGGTAACCGAACGAAATATAGTCACACCATCGCGTTCTTCCAGTGCATACGAGGGCTTTTTATTCGTTACCGCCTGACGTTCAATCTCATTCTTAACCTGCTCTTCCGGCAGCCCTGGGCCGAATTGATCGACAACCAACTGAGTCCTGAGCAGATGCAAACCGACAATATTTCCTGAGCTGGCAATTTTCTTGAGCAACAGCTGACGTGATTCCACTTCACTGAACTTCCCGGTGACCATCAACATATTCGCACCATCGATCACTTCATTGGCAATCCCTTCCGCACGCTGCTGCACCGAGTCGATCATGATGCTTTTGATAGAATCGGAAAGAGCTACCGTAGCGACACTCAACAAAACCAGCAGAACCGGCTGTATGAGCACCTGAAGTTTTTTCTGCAATGACAGATTGGTCAGCCAATTGGACAAGGAGTAGCGGACAACTGGCGGCTTCCCGAGTTTGTAGCGCGCTTCCGCCTTAGCCAGCTCGGTGGGATCGGGCTTCTTCCTCAGCGACAAGAAACCAATAATCTCATCATTCTCGATGATGGGTGAGATTGTGGCATTAACCCAATAGTGATCGCCATTTTTAGCGCGATTCTTGACCATGCCACGCCAGGGATGCCCCCCCTTAACCGTTTGCCATAGATCTGCAAATGCCCACGACGGCATATCTGGATGACGCACCACATGGTGGTTCTGCCCGATCAGCTCTTCGTGCGAATAGCCGCTGATCTCGACAAAAGCATCGTTAGCATACGTGATAACCCCTCGGGTATCCGTCTTGGTCACAAAAACATCGGAATCTTTGTAGTCGATGTTACGCTGCGTGACTGGCTGGTTTATTTTCATGTCCATACACCTAGGCAATTAACGTGAAACTTGCCTAACCCTCGTTTTGAAATAGCGGCTAGTGTCTAGTAATATACGCCTCCCTCTTCAATTCATAATCGTGATTAGGCAGGAGAATCACCGCCAATTCCCTCCCTACCGGTCAAGCCATAAGCAAGAAGAGCGCTTTAACAAAAAAGGGGGATGCAGCGCGCATCCCCCCTTACCAGTTCAACCCGCTTAACGAATTTACGACTTATCGAACTTCATCACGCCACCACGACAATCCACGTTTATCGTGTCTTTCGCGGCGAAGCGCCCTTCTAGGATCAACTTGGCCAGCGGGTTTTCCAGTTGAGACTGAATCGCGCGCTTCAGAGGTCTGGCTCCATACACAGGATCGAAACCGGCCGTCGCGATTTCGGCCAGCGCCGCATCGCTTACCGTCAACTTCATTTCCATCGCCGCCAGACGTTTTTCCAGATACTGCAACTGGATCCCGGCGATCGATTTAATGTTCTTCTCGTCGAGCGCATGGAACACCACCACCTCGTCGATACGGTTGATAAACTCGGGACGGAAATAGGCTTTCACCTCGCCCATCACCGCCAGTTTGATCACCTGATAATCGTCGCCCGACATCTGCTGGATCATCTGCGAACCCAGATTGGAAGTCATTACAATCACGGTGTTTTTAAAGTCCACCGTGCGCCCCTGCCCGTCTGTCATGCGACCGTCGTCCAGGGCTTGCAACAACACGTTAAACACGTCTGGATGCGCTTTTTCAACCTCATCCAGCAGAATCACCGAGTAAGGTTTACGACGCACCGCTTCAGTCAGACCACCGCCTTCTTCATAGCCCACATAACCGGGTGGCGCACCAATCAGACGTGCGACCGAATGTTTCTCCATATACTCGGACATATCGATGCGGATCAGATGATCTTCCGAGTCGAACATAAATCCTGCCAGCGCCTTGCAAAGCTCGGTCTTACCCACCCCGGTCGGTCCCAAAAACAGGAAAGAACCATAGGGACGGTTAGGATCGGACAAACCGGAACGCGAGCGACGTATCGCATCCGACACCAGCCTCACCGCCTCGTCCTGCCCCACCACACGCTCATGCAACTTATCTTCCATTTTCAACAACTTATCGCGCTCACCTGTCATCATCTTGGAAACCGGAATACCAGTCGCACGGCTGACCACCTCGGCGATCTCTTCCGCGCCGACATGGGTGCGCAATAGACGATTTTTCGGTTTGTCGCCACGCTCCTCGGCACTGGCCGCCTCTTTCAACTTTGCTTCCAACTGAGGCAGCTTGCCGTATTGCAACTCGGCGACCTGTTCCAGTCGACCTTCGCGTTGCAGCCTGACCATCTCGGTTTTAATCTGGTCGATTTCCTTTTTAACTTCCGCCGCCCCCTGTGCCGCGCCCTTTTCGGCCTTTAAAATTTCTTTTAAATCATTCGATTCGCGTTGCAGCTTCACTAATTCGTCCTCGATCAACTGCATGCGTTTCTTAGAGGCCTCATCTTTTTCCTTCTTCATCGCCTCGCGCTCGATTTTGAGCTGAATAATGCGACGGTCGAGCTTGTCGATCACCTCTGGGGTAGACTCGTTTTCCATCTTCAGACGAGAGGCGGCCTCATCGATCAGGTCGATCGCCTTATCCGGCAGGAAACGATCGGTGATGTAGCGATTAGAGAGCTCCGCCGCCGCGACGATGGCCGGATCGGTAATCACCACGCCGGTGTGATGCGCCTCATATTTATCCTTCAAGCCGCGCAAAATCGCGATGGTCGATTCAACCGTTGGCTCATCCACCAGCACCTTCTGGAAGCGGCGTTCTAACGCGGCATCCTTCTCGATATATTTGCGGTATTCATCCAGCGTGGTCGCACCCACACAGTGCAATTCACCGCGCGCCAGCGCAGGTTTCAACATATTGCCCGCATCCATCGCGCCTTCAGCCTTGCCCGCGCCCACCATGGTGTGCAGTTCATCGATGAAGACGATCGTTTGCCCTTCGTCCTGCGCCAACTCTTTCAACACATTTTTCAGACGCTCCTCGAACTCGCCGCGATACTTGGCTCCAGCCAGCAGAGCCGCCATATCCAGACTCAGCACCTTCTTGCCCTTGAGCGATTCGGGCACTTCACCGTTGACGATGCGCTGTGCCAGCCCCTCGACGATCGCGGTCTTACCGACGCCCGGTTCACCGATCAACACTGGGTTATTCTTGGTGCGGCGCTGCAACACCTGAATCGCCCGGCGTATTTCATCGTCCCGTCCAATTACAGGGTCCAGTTTGCCTTGACGGGCGCGTTCGGTCAGATCCACCGTGTATTTCTTCAGCGATTCGCGCTGCCCTTCCGCTTCCTGAGAGCCTACCGTCTCGCCGCCGCGCACCGTGTTGATCGCCTGTTCCAGCGGCACCCGCAACACGCCGTGCGTCTTGAGCAAGCGGCCTGTCTCACTCTTATCATTGGTCAAAGCCAGCAAAAACATCTCGCTGGCGATAAATTCATCACCGCGTTTCTGCGCTTCCTTGTCGGTCACGTTGAACAAATTGGACAGATCGCGCCCGACCTGAACTTCCCCGCCATGACCTTCCACCTTGGCCAGACGTTTGATCGCATCCTGCAAGGCTGGTTTTAAACCGCCCACATTGCCGCCCGCGCGCGACAGCAAAGAGCCTGCCCCGCTGTCGGCATCGTTCAATAAAGCCAGCAGCAAATGCTGCGGCTCGATAAACTGGTTGTCAGCGCCCACCGCAAGGCTTTGCGCATCGGACAGGGCTTGTTGCAATTTGGTCGTGAATTTTTCAAATCTCATGATGCACTCCTCAATATTGGCTTACGAATACGGTGCAGATGGGGCAGCTTAGGATAATTTCAAGTCTGCACAACTTCCCTTATACTACTCCCCCTTTTCCGCACCCTTCGGTTATCTAGCGCACTTATGGAAAATCTTGCACTACACATCAAGACCAATATCATCGCCTCACTGGTCGAGGACATCAAGAGCGGTGATTTGACCGCACAACTGTTGCCCGAGGACCTGATCGTCAACGCGCAAGTGATCACCCGTCAGACCGGCGTGTTATGCGGCACAGAATGGTTCGACGCCTGTTTTCAGGCGCTCGATGCCAGTTGCACCATCGCATGGCACGCCAAAGACGGCGACAGCATACGTCCCGGCCAAACCCTGTGCGAGATCAACGGCCCTGCGCGCATTCTGCTCACCGCCGAGCGCAGCGCACTGAACCTGTTACAAACCTTGTCCGCCACTGCCACCACTACCCGCCGCTATGTCGATCAGGTGGCAGGCCTCAAGGTCAAGATCATGGATACACGTAAAACCCTGCCAGGACTACGCGACGCGCAGAAATATGCCGTACGAGTCGGCGGCGGACACAACCAGCGCGCCGGACTATATGACGGCATCCTCATCAAGGAAAACCACATCGCGGCGGCAGGCGGCATCGCACAAGTCATGGCAGCCGCATTTGAACTGGCCACACCCGGCATTTCTGTACAAATCGAAGTAGAAAATATGATGGAACTGGATGAAGCGCTGGAAGCCGGTGCTAAACTGATCCTGCTCGACAACTTCGATCTGGAAGCCTTACGGGCGGCGGTTGAACACACGGCAGGTCGCGCGGAACTGGAAGCGTCAGGCGGCATCACCCTGAGCGGATTGCGCGAAATAGCTGAAACCGGCGTGGATCGCATCTCCATAGGCGCACTCACCAAAGATGTCGAAGCGCTGGATCTATCGATGAGGATTATGTAGCTGGTAGCTGGTAGCTGGTAGCTGGTAGAAACTATTTTAGGAGAAAATCATGACTGAATCTTTACACATCGTCTGCCCGCATTGCGACGGGGTCAACCGCGTACCGTCAGCCAAGCTGACCGAGCATCCGGTTTGCGGAAAATGCCGGCAAACACTGTTCGACGGACATCCTGTCGAACTCAATGCCGGCAACTTCAACACCCACATTGCGCGCTGCGATATTCCGGTACTAGTGGATTTCTGGGCGCCGTGGTGCGGGCCATGCAAGATGATGGCACCTGCCTTTGTACAAGCTGCAGGACAACTGGAGCCCGCCATGCGACTGGCCAAACTGGATACCGAACAGGCTCAGGAACTGGCCGGGCGCTACAACATACGCAGCATCCCCACCCTCGCCTTATTCAAAAACGGCCGTGAAGTGGCGCGTCAGGCAGGCGCGATGGATGTGCGCGGCATCGTACAGTGGGCGAAATCCAATAGCTGATATCGCAGCACGGGATTAATGCAACGGCGTTGTCGCCGCTTTCTGCAGGGCGACGCGCGCGGCCAGACGCTCGATCAGTTTGGCCAGATTGCCCATCGATGCCAGATGTAAATAGATTAGCCCCATCCCGCCATTCCTGAACAATTGCAAAATCTTGTCGTCAGGCAAGGCACCGAACTTCGCCTCATCGACCACATAAAAATCTTTGAGGGAAAAAGTATCACCATTACCTGTGTCGAAACTGGCTTCCCTGGCGACAAAAACGCCCAGTTCATCCAGTTGTTTAACCAGCCATTCTGTACGAGCATTTTCCTGCTGAAACTGCTGCAGAAACTCGATCATATCGCTCAATCCCTTGCTTGGTTTGCCTTCATCGGTGAACAGCGCCTCACCCTTTTCCTGGTTCAGCGCAGGGCACTCTTCATCCACGCACAGCACCATACCATTCTGACCGCCCGGCGCCATTACGAAGGGGTAGCGGCGCACAAAAGCCGGGATATAGCGCGCATCCCATTTACCCTGCTCATCGACAAACAGGTTCTCGCCGTCACGCACCCCCAGCAGTGCAATCGGACGTAACTGTCCATCCTCTGCACGCACGAAGACAATCGGAAACTCACGCGACGCCTCGGTAAACTCCATGCCGGTAAGCAACACGGCATTCGCGTCTCTGGCAAAAGAAAAATTGCCCTTTTCCGCTGCGATTTTCAGATTGCGATGCACTTCAGAGTTAAGTGCGACGATTTTTTTATAGAAGGCAAAAGTGCTCATGAACATTCCTGTTAAATTCTGTTTATAAAGGCGGTGCGGGCTCGATTCCGCGCAACGGAAAACAAATCAAACCAACGACCATAAATTTAATAATCAAATAGATATAACAATTACACCTTACTCACCACCAGATCGATCAGCGCCGACATGCCGCTGTGCCCCGCCCCCTCGAAGATGGCAGTGTCGTGTTCTAACAGATGCAGAATCTCCATATCGGCAAATGACTCGCGCAGCAATGTTTCGGTGTAGAGATTTTCAACTTGTGACGGGCCGCCGGTGCGGTATTCGAGCTGGCGCGGCGTATAACCCTGCAACAGCAGCAAACCACCGGGTTTCAGCGCACGTTTAATGTTGGCAAACTGAAGCTGTCGCTGCTCGGGCGGCGCGTACTGGATGAAGATACCCGCGACGATATCGAATCGATTTTCCGGCCAATCCCAATGCGCAAGATCAACCAGTTCGACATCCATCTGCACACCGCGCAGCTTAGCCAGTGCTCGCGCCTTTTCCACTGCCACGCAGGAGCTATCCACCGACAACACTTGCAAACCTTGTTCGGCCAGCCAGACGCCGTTGCGCCCTTCGCCGTCCGCCACCGCAAGACAGGTCATACCGGGTTTTAGCCGTTCACATTGAGAGGCTAAAAACGCATTCGGCTCGGTACCAAAATGAAATTCATCGCCCTGATATCGCTCATTCCACACGCTCATCAGCGAACTCCCATCACTTCACCCATGCGCACAGGCAACGCAGGTGACCATGATGGATTAAATTGCAATACATCCTTTTGAAACAGCATCACCACGGTCGAGCCGAGCAAAAAGCGTCCCATCTCGTCGCCTTTTTTCAGATTGATTTGCTGATCGTCGTAGCGCCATTCGCGCACTTGACCGCTGCGCGGCGGATTGACCACGCCGTGCCAGACAGTCGCCATACTACCGACGATGGTCGCCCCCACCAGCGTCAGGACAAACGGGCCGTGAGCGGTATCAAACACGCAGACCACGCGCTCGTTACGGGCAAACAAACCGGGCACACCGCGCGCCGTCACCGGATTCACCGAAAACAGATCGCCTGGCACATAGATCATGCGGGTCAACCGCCCGTCGCAAGGCATGTGGATACGGTGATAATCCTTGGGGCTCAGATAGATGGTGGCAAAACTACCATTTTGAAACTCTGCCGCAAGCGCCGCATCCCCGCCGACCAAGGCAGTCGTCGAATAATGATGCCCCTTAGCCTGAAACAACTGGTCATTTTCAATAGGCCCGAACTGGCTGATCGCACCGTCCACCGGACAGACGTAGGCAGCCTGCGCCAAAGGGCGTGCACCGGCCTTCAACTCGCGGGTAAAAAATTCATTGAACGTGGCATAACTGGCAGCGTCTGGATTAGCCGCTTCCGTCATATTCACCTGATAACGGCCGATGAACCACTTGATCAGCGAGGTGACCCATGCGCCACGGGAACCAGCGACTTTCCCCGCCAGTTCGGTCAGCGCCTGTTTAGGCAAGAGGTATTGCAAGAGCACTCGATCTGACACGGTATCCAGTCTAAAAAACAGTAAGGGGGCGCATTATACCCAAGTTCAACCTCAGATACCCCGCAACACCCACCACCATGCGGTGAGGGTAAAGAAAGCCAGGATCAATCCGATCGCCACCATTAAATTCGCCAGTGGCGGATCCAGATCGTGATCGGTCGCTACGATCGCGGCGGTAATCATGGACGGCATCGCAGCTTCAAACAAGGTGACTTGTATCGCCTGACCGTGTGCGCCCAGCAGCGGCACATACAGCAGGAAGATCGCCAGCGGTGCCAGCACCAGTTTAAAACCGACGCCCAACGCCAGATTGCGTCTATGCTCGGCGATATGCCCCATGCGCAACTGCAAACCAACCGACAGCAAAGCCAACGGTGCTAAAGTATCGCCCAGACGTTTTAGCAAAACCGTAAACCATCCTGCATATTCGACGGGAATCAGCAACAGTGCGATGATCAACGAGATAAACGGCGGGAACAGGGCGATGCGTTTGAAGATTTGCTGTGCGGTCGGACGTCCGGAAGAATATATCCCAGCCACGGTGATACCCAGCACAGACAACGCAAAAAATGAACCCAACTGATCCGCGATGATGGCAGTGGACAATCCAGACTGCCCGTAAAACGCCTCGACCATGGGCAGACCGAAGAATGAGGTATTGCCTAATCCACCGACCAGTATCAACGCACCCACCGTCGCGCGCGGCAACTTCAACCATCGCCCAACCAGAACAAAGAAACCTGCCGACAGGCCAAACACCAGCCAGGGCATTAAGCCGGTCAGCAGCATATCGGCAGAAAACTTGAGCTGATGAATGTAAAACAGCGTCAGCGCGGGCAGCGATATGTGAATGATGAAGCTGTTGAGCGTCACCGGCGCATTGTCCGGCATACGCCGAAAGTGACGCAACAACACCCCTGCGACGAAACACAGGATGAGCAGGAGCAGGTTATTCATAGATCACACCTGCCCGGGCGTGCAGACATCAGGGAACATTAGCCGTAATGAAGGCCTTGAGGGTATCCACATTCGCATCCATCACCACTACGCGCTGCGGCAGATTTTCGATGCCTTCTAATGCTTTAGGGCGTTCAGGCTGACGACCCAGCGCCTCGACGATGGTTTCCTCAAACTTCGCCGGCAGAGCGGTTTCCAGACAGATCAGCGGCAGACCGGGACGGCGCTGCTCCAGACCGACTTTCAATCCATCTGCCGTATGGGTATCGACCATCACGCCGTATTCTTCCCACAGTTCGCGTATGGTTTTCAAGCGATCCAGATGGGTACTCTTGCCAGACGAGAAGTGGAATTTGGCCAGATCATGCCAGCAATCCGTACCCTTGATATCAAACGCGCCGCCTGCATCGACTTTGCTCCAGAATTCGCGCACCTTCGCACCGTCTCGCCCGACCAGATCGTAGACGAAACGCTCGAAATTGCTAGCCTTGGAGATGTCCATAGACGGACTGCTGGTCTGATAAGTGTGATCTGTACCGCGCGGACGGTAAGCACCCGTGCGGAAGAACTCGTCCAGCACGTCATTCTCGTTGGTCGCCAGAATCAGTTGACCAATAGGCAAGCCCATCATGCGCGCGATGTGGCCGGCGCAGATATTGCCAAAATTGCCCGATGGCACCGAGAAGGCCACCTGTTCGTCGTTGTTCTGGGTCGCAGCGAAGTAACCCTTGAAGTAATACACAATCTGCGCGGACACGCGCCCCCAGTTGATCGAATTGACTGTGCCGATCTTGTGCGCCGCCTTGTAAGCATGATCGTTGGACACCGCTTTGACCATATCCTGCGCGTCGTCGAACATGCCATTGATGGCGATGTTGTGGATATTTTCGTCTTGCAGCGAATACATCTGCGCGCGCTGGAAGGCACTCATCTTGCCGTTAGGCGAGAGCATAAACACACGGATACCGCGCTTACCGCGCATCGCGTATTCGGCAGCAGAACCGGTGTCGCCCGAGGTCGCGCCCAGAATATTCAGCTCGGCATGTTGCTTGTCCAACGCATACTCGAACAGATTACCCAACAACTGCATCGCCATGTCCTTGAACGCTAGGGTCGGGCCGTTGGAAAGCTCGAGAATGTGCACGCCGGGCACCAGAGTGCGCAAAGGGGTGATTTGTGAAAAATCAGAATCCGCACGCCCCTTGTTGTACACCTCAGAGGTATAAGTCTTATCCAGAATAGCCTTCAGATCGTCAGCCGGAATGTCGGTGGCGAACTTGGACAACACGGCATACGCCAGATCGGCGTAGGACAGATTGCGCCAGGCATCCAGTTCTTCGCGCGTGACTTGCGGATATTCCTTGGGCAGATATAAACCGCCATCGGGCGCTAAACCACCCAGCAGGATTTCGGTGAAGGTCTTTTCGGGCGATTGCCCGCGTGTGGAGATGTATTTCATGCAAATCCTTTACTAAATAAGAAGCGTTTGGATCGTTAATCAATTAGCAGTCGTGGACAACGACAGTGCTTCGATTTTATTTAACCAATTATGAAAATGTGGACAAACGGCACGCATGGCGTCCAAACCTATATCGCAAGCAATCAGCGGACCATGAAAAGTTTTTTGATAGCCCGGCATGGCTGCCAGAATACGCTTGGAGGGTGCTGTTTGCGGGCTATCGTTAATATCTTCTGGTGTAGAATATTTCTGCGCCTGATCGCCCAAAGAAATCACTATGCTGTAGTTATCCACCCATTCCGCAAACTTTCTCGTATCCACGAATAATAATGCCTCAAACTCATGCACCATCAGATTGGGTATGAAATTAGCTAGCCCGATATCTTGCGCCAGTTGTGCCTCTAAAAATACGGCTTTCTGTTGACCACTTCCGTTGACAGGGTAAGCCGTTTCTGTTTTCCCAGGAAAATCTCGAGGCAAAGCATATAAATCAAACAGCGTAGTGACATAGGCCGCCTCATCTTGTCTGCACAAACGCCAAATTTGCGGCTTGATCTTTTCGTAACGGACCACACCACCTTTATAACCCGGGCTGGTACTGACGATAATCGGCGTGAGGTACAGACCCAAGCGAGCATAATGCGGCACAAGCAAATCACGCACAAAGACTTCCTCAGTCTGCCCCTCGACCAGCAGGTAAATGCGCGTCATCGCATAGGTCTCCCGCCCAGCAAATTTTTCTTCCACAACTCACCCAGACTATATTCGCCCAGCCATTCGGCCAGCTCCTCACCATTCAAGCGTTTGAAGGTAGACGCCCCGCCTTGCTTATCCACCACAACAAGATCGTCGGCTTCGAACTCATTGACCAGTTCGACCGATTGTGTGGAAACAATAAGTTGATGATCGCCCGCTGCGGATTTCATCAGCCCGCCCAGCACAGCAATCGCAAAGGGGTGCAACCCCAACTCCGGCTCGTCGATAAGAATGGTGGCCGGCATAAATTCAGCAGGCTGCAACAGCACAGTAGCAAGGCAAATAAAACGCAAAGTACCATCGGACAAAGCACTGGCGGAAAATGGAACATCCTGCCCTCCCTCAGTCCACTCAAGCTGAATCTTTTCTTTATTGTCCACGGTAGGGCGCAAATGGAAGTCGCCAAAAAACGGGGCTACTAACTGGATAGCTTTGACGATGCGCTTGTAATGAGACTCGTGATGGTTCTTCAGTCGATACAAGAAGGCTGCAAGGTTGCGGGCATCTTCGCGCAGATACTCGTTGTCGTTGACGCCATGAATCTGCTTGACCACAGCGCTACGGCTGGTGTCGTGAAAATGGTAGAGCCTCCAGCGGCGCATGGCGGGAACAACATAGTTGTAAATCTGGGTTTGCCCTTTTTGCTCTTCCACATAAGTTTCAAAGTGGCCAGCATGTGGGAGCCAATCCCCATGCCTATTCCACCAAAGTGCTTCATGCGCAAACATCATGCGATTGTCTTGTGTCGGCTTGAGCGTAAACCGGTAGCCGTTACTGCCGAAATACATCTCCGCATGGAGTTCCTCGGTTTTCTTCCGGCCAAAATGTAGCAGCGCATCTGGCCCACCCACTTCTCCCACTGTGGCCTGAAGTTGTTTATCGAGAATGCGATTAATCAGGCGAAAGAAGCCGATAAAATTGGATTTTCCAGCACCGTTTGCACCAATCAGAACGTTCAGTTTGCCAAGTTCAATATCGCACTCGGCAACGGATTTATAGCCTCGAAGCACGAGCTTAGAGAGCTGATTCCAATCAGGAACCTTCTTAATCATTGACGCATTCCTGTGTCGTAAATATTTTCAGTGCGAACCTCATCATTACGTCTGATCTTACAGACCGATGATTATTTGCACGTTCAATAATTACCCAGAAATTCAATTTATTTGCCCAGTTCTTCCAGACGCAGCTTGGTCACATGTCCAGCTACCACGCCCAGCGCTTCGATCTTGGCGATTGCCGCCTTGATGTGTTTTTCGCGGGTCTGATGCGTCAGCATGATCAGGTCGGTCTGAGTCTCGCCATCCGCAGGCTCTTTCTGAATCACGGCATCGATAGAAATCTGCTCGTCAGCCAGAATCCGGGTGATATCAGCCAGCACGCCCGGTTGATCCTGCACGCACAGGCGCAAGTAATAACTGGTGGTGACTTCATCCATCGCCAAAATAGGCAAATCGACCACAGCATCCGGCTGGAAGGCCAGATGAGGCACGCGATTTTCAGGATCAGCCGTATGCATGCGGGTGATATCGACCAGATCGGCGATCACCGCACTGGCTGTCGGTTCAGCCCCCGCGCCCTTGCCGTAATACAGCGTAGCACCGACCGCATCGGCCTGCACCAACACCGCGTTCATCGCGCCTTCCACATTAGCGATCAGTCGCTTGGATGGAATCAAAGTCGGATGTACGCGCAACTCGATGCCTTCCGGTGTACGACGGGCGATACCCAGCAGCTTGATGCGATAACCCAGCTGCTCTGCGTATCTGATATCCACCGCATCCAGCTTGGAAATGCCTTCGATGTAGGCTTTTTCGAACTGAACCGGAATACCGAATGCCAACGATGCCAAGAGCGTGATCTTGTGTGCCGCATCCACGCCTTCGATGTCGAAAGTCGGATCCGCTTCCGCGTAACCTAAACGCTGCGCTTCTTTCAACACGGTGTCGAAAGATAAGCCCTTGTCGCGCATCTCGGACAGGATGAAATTAGTCGTGCCGTTGATGATGCCGGCGACCCACTCGATACGATTCGCAGTCAGGCCTTCGCGCACCGCCTTGATGATGGGGATACCGCCTGCGACGGCCGCTTCGAAACCGATCATCACGCCCTTATCCTGCGCCGCTTTGAAGATTTCATTGCCGTGAGTCGCTAACAGCGCCTTGTTGGCGGTAACCACATGCTTGCCATTGGCGATCGCCTGCATCACCAGTTGTTTCGCCACGCCATAACCACCAATCAACTCGATGACGATATCGACTTCAGGATCGGCAACGACCGAAAAAGCGTCATCAGTCAGACGGCAAGCGCCGCCGGTGACTTGCTTGGCCAGCTCCAGATTCTTATCCGCCACCACCGTGATGCGGATAGGGCGTCCTGCGCGACGGGTAATTTCTTCACAGTTACGCTGCAATACGGTAAATGTGCCACCACCGACAGTGCCGATGCCCAGTAATCCTACATTGATTGGTTTCATATTTAATCCTAAATTAATTAAGCTTGTAGCTTGTGGCTTGCAGCAAAAGCGGGATTGGCTACCAGCTCACTTTCCGTGCTGTTTGCGGTAATGTTCCAAAAAGCGTGCGATGCGCCCGATTGCATCCGTCAGATCATCCGCCGATGGCAAAAACACCACGCGCATATGATCCGGGTTAATCCAGTTAAAGCCCGTCCCCTGCACCACCAGCACCTTTTCGGCTTCCAGCAATTCCAGAATGAACTGCTGATCGTTCTCGATCGGGTAGACCTCAGGGTCCAGTTTCGGGAACAGATACAGGCCGGCTTTCGGTTTAACGCAACTGACGCCGGGAATATCGGTCAGCAACTTGTAGGCCAGATCGCGCTGTTTGCACAAACGGCCGGTCGGCGCGACTAAATCGTTGATGCTCTGATAACCGCCCAGCGCGGTTTGAATCGCGAACTGACCGGGCACATTCGAACACAGACGCATCGATGCCAATATCGTCAGACCGTTGATGTAGTCCTGCGCGTGGCGCTTCTCACCGGAGACCACCATCCAACCGGAGCGGTAACCGCAGGCGCGATAGTTTTTGGACAAGCCGTTCAGCGTAACGAAAAACACATCATCGGCCAGCGAGGCGATCGAGGTGTGTGTCGCACCGTCGTAGAGCATCTTGTCGTAAATTTCATCAGCGAAGATGATCAAATCGTGATCGCGCGCTAACTGTATGATTTCTTTCAATATATCATCAGAGTACAGCGCGCCGGTCGGATTGTTTGGATTGATGATGACAATCGCACGCGTATGCGCCGTGATCTTGGCTCTCATGTCGGCCAGATCAGGCATCCACTCGTTGGCCTCGTCGCAAACGTAATGGCGCGGCTTGCCGCCAGCCAGCGTCACCGCAGCGGTCCACAGAGGATAATCCGGCGCTGGCACCAGCACCTCATCACCATGATTGAGCAAGCCCTGCATCGCCATGACGATCAGTTCAGACGCGCCGTTGCCGATATAGATATCTTCCAGTCCCACCCCCGCAATCTTCTTCGACTGGCAATAATGCATGATTGCCTTGCGAGCGGCGAACATCCCCTTAGAATCGGAGTAACCGGATGAATTGGGCAGATTCAGGATCACGTCCTGCTGAATTTCTTCGGGCGCTTCAAAGCCGAAAGGCGCAAGGTTGCCGATATTCAGCTTGATGATGCGCTGACCTTCTTCTTCCATCTGCTTGGAGCGTTCCATGACCGGACCGCGTATGTCGTAACAGACGTTAGCCAGCTTGTTGGATTTTAAAATTGGTTTCACAATTAATCTTGATTTCTAATGGTTTAAATACGGTCGACTTGTGATTTTACCTGTGCAACCCCCGCACGGCAATTCGGATGACGGCTGAACGCAAAATAAAATGCCGGCGGGCTGCATTTGACGCCACAAGCCTCCTAACGGGCATGGCCCCCTATAACGAAACTTGGCATGCCCGCTCCCCCTGCTCAACCTTCCCCCCGCAAGCAGGGGAAGGGGCAAACGAACGCTTGCGCGAGTTTTACATTAGCATCTACACTCCGGCCATCTATCGATAGTTTGCACTTGCGAGGTCGTTTTGAAATTACATCTAGCCAATCTGGGCGACACTAAATTATTTACCGGCTACGCCGACGATCACGTCGCAGTCAGCCGCGAACGCTTTGATACTCATATCGTGGTCACAGCCGGCGAGGTGCACACCGACTGGAATGTGAGCGACTTCGATGCCTTGAACGAGGCACACTTTGAATACTTTTTAGCTTTAGAACCTGAAGTGCTACTGCTGGGCACCGGAAAAATCCAACGCTTCCCTCACCCGCGACTGTACAAAGCGCTCACCAATGCCGGTATCGGCGTAGAGTGCATGACCACACCTGCCGCCTGCCGAACCTACAACATTCTGGTCGAAGAAGATCGCCGCGTCGTTGCCGCAATTTTACTTTAAAAACAAATAGTTAAAATTTAATCGTTCAGCGTGCTTTAACCCTCACACGCCAATTTTCAAGACAATTCTGAAATAGCACGGTGAAACACCTCATCCGCCGGAATACCCTGAACTTGCCCGAAACCATATGCATCAAGACGAAATTCTACTTCATCCAGCCATAAACGTTCGATCCCGTCAGAGCCCCGCGAAATTGTCGTTGCGAGCGAAGCGTGGCAATCCTGTATTTTGATATAAAAAGAACTCTGGTTTGCCACGTCGCTACGCTCCTCGCAAAGACGATTTAATCTGTACACCCCTAACTTATTGCGCAGTCACAACAAGTTCACCCCACAAATCATGGGTATCCGAATCGGTAATCACCACCTCAACCAGATCACCCGCCTTGAGCGGCTGACCATCGGTGATATACACCTGACCGTCAATTTCCGGCGCATCGGCAAAACTGCGTGCGATCGCGCCCTCTTCGTCCACTTCATCGACCAGCACCGTCATCTTCCGGCCTATCTTGCGCTCCAGCCGCGCCTGACTGATTTCTTCCTGCAACATCATCAGACGTCCCAAGCGTTCCTGCTGAATTTCAGGAGCGACAGGATCGGGCAACTCATTCGCCAGCGCGCCTTCGACCGGTGAATAAGCGAACGCACCGACGCGGTCGAGTTGTGCGACTCTTAAGAATTCCAGCAATTCCTCAAATTCCTCTTCCGTCTCACCCGGAAAACCCACGATAAACGTGCTGCGCAGGGTCAGATCGGGACATATTTCGCGCCATTTTTGGATGCGCGCCAAGACATTATCGCTACTGCCGGGACGCTTCATCAGTTTCAGGATGCGGGTATTGGCGTGCTGGAACGGGATATCCAGATAAGGCAGAATCTTGCCTTCCGCCATCAACGGGATCACTTCGTCGACATGCGGGTATGGGTAGACATAATGCAGACGCACCCATACACCCAGCTCACCCAAGGCAACCGCCAACTCGGTCATGCGCGCCTTTAGCGGCCTGCCACCCCAGAAACCGGTGCGATATTTCACATCCACGCCATAGGCGCTGGTGTCCTGCGAAATCACCAGCAATTCCTTCACGCCGGAATTCACCAGATTTTGCGCCTCCTGCATCACGTCGCCCACCGGACGGCTGACCAGATCGCCGCGCAGACTGGGGATAATGCAGAAGGTGCAGCGATGATTGCAGCCCTCGGAAATTTTCAAATAAGCGTAATGCTTGGGCGTCAAACGGATGCCTTGCGCGGGCACCAGATCGGAGTACGGATCATGCAGCTTGGGCAGATGCTGATGCACCGCCTCCATCACTTCATCGGTCGCATGGGGGCCTGTCACCGCCAGCACCTTGGGGTGAGCGAGTTTGACCACATCGCCCTTCGCGCCCAGACAGCCGGTCACGATCACTTTGCCGTTTTCCGCCAGCGCTTCGCCAATTGCATCGAGCGATTCTTCCACCGCGCTGTCGATAAAGCCGCAGGTATTGACCACAACCAGATCGGAGTCCTGGTAACTAGCTGATATTAAATAACCTTCTGCGCGCAAGCGGGTCAGAATATGCTCGGAATCGACCGTCGCCTTAGGGCAACCTAAGGACACGAAACCTACTTTAGGAATTTTTTTACTCATTTTAAACTTTCAGTTTCAAGCGCCAACCACCAGGTTGACCAGCAATATCGAAGAGACACCCGCCACGATCAACAAGACTTGCTCTACCGTATCGCGCAATCGGGTGCGTTGATGCAAACCGGGAATCAGATCGGCCACCGCAACATAAAGCATGCTGGCCGCCGCCAGCGCCAGCAAAGTGGGCACGCAACTTTGCACCGACTGCAAGGCGAAATACGCCAGCACGCCGCCTACCAGGGTGGCCAGACTGGACAGCAGATTCAACCACAAAGCCTTCGCCTTGCTGTAGCCCGAATGCAGCAAAATCATGAAATCGCCGACTTCCTGAGGGATCTCGTGGGCAATGATGGCCAGCGCAGTGACGATACCCAGTTGGATATCGGTTAAAAATGCGGCGGCGATGATCACGCCAT
Organism: Gallionella sp.; assembly: GCA_041660905.1. Lineage (GTDB taxonomy): Bacteria > Pseudomonadota > Gammaproteobacteria > Burkholderiales > Gallionellaceae > Gallionella. Next base: position 279,158 of record JBAZVL010000004.1, on the reverse strand, counting down.
CGACAAAATTGTGAAAAGTATCGCCGACGACTATCATCATGCCGCTGCGACCATGAGTATGAGCCTGAACGGGTTCGTGCACCTCACAATGATCGTGGTGGCAGTGACGCCACAGCATCAGTTTTTCAAGTGTGAAGAACAACAAGATACCGGCCAGCACCGTGCCGCTTAACACAGAAACATTATCAGTCAGCTTGATCGCTTCGGGCAGCACATCGAGGAAAACCGCGCCGAGCAGCGCACCTATGGCGTAACTGACCAACGCATTAACCCAATGCGCACGGGCGTTCAGCGCGAACAGGGCTGCGCAACCTACGCTCAACAACCCTCCGGCAATACTGGACGCAATAATCCACAGCAAAACGGTCATGGGAATCATTCAAATTATACAAGGTCGCGGATTATAACGGATTGCAGTGCCGTCAAACGGTTTGCCGCGTGATAGCATTCGAACTCCTCACCACGATTTCTAAAATACCATGACGACGCTGCCGATTTTCACGCCTCTCGAAGCCCGTGTACTGGGCGTATTGATCGAAAAAGAAAAAACCGTACCGGACACCTATCCGCTCTCGGTAAACACCCTCACCTTGGGCTGCAATCAAAAAACCGCGCGCGATCCGGTGATGTCCGTATCGGAAACCGACGTACTGGCCGCACTCGACGGACTCAAGAGCCACGCGCTGATCATCGAATCGAGTGGCGGGCGTGTGATGCGCTATGCCCACAATGCCCGGCGCGCACTAAAACTCCCTGAGCAATCCGTCGCCCTGCTAGCCTTGCTGATGCTGCGCGGCCCGCAGACTGCAGGTGAGTTGCGCACCAATTGCGACCGGTTGTACGCATTCGGCGACATCTCTTCGGTGGAAGCATTTCTGGATGAGTTGAGCGATAGTGAAACGCCCTGGGTCGTCAAACTGCCCAAGGCTCCCGGCTCGCGCGAACATCGCTGGGTGCATCTGTTGTGCGGCGCAGTGGATGTGGAAGCGTTCAAAGCCGCCCCTCAGTCCGTTCGCCACGGCAACAATGAAATTGACTCGCTGCGCGCCGATGTGGAACGGCTCAATGAAGAAGTGACCTCGTTGCGCACCATCGTCGAGAAAATCAAATCTGAACTGGGAATCTGACCAAACCGATCCTGCCATTTGTCACCCTCAAATACAAAACCCGCCGAAGCGGGTCTGATTATCCAACCGGATTAAAGAATCGCTGATTCCTTTTCCCCGCGTTCGCACAGATACGGGCAGATACGGGGTCAGGCCTTTACTTTATAGTTTTTCTAGAAACAAAATACGGGGCCAGGCCTTTACTTTATAGTTTTTCTAGAAACGTCAATTGCAGTCAAGTCTGAATGACACCAACTTAATCAGTAACTATATGAATTAAATGAAAAACCGGCTGGTCTGGTGGTAAACTTTAGTCGCCAAACCATGATCACCACCCAGAGCCAGCCCGCATGCATATTAAGCGTTCCGCGTTATCGCAACAACACCGCCTACAACACTACGCGTCTTCCAGCGACGCATTCAGTTTTTTCAATCTTCTCACCTCGCCTGATTTGCTGGATACGCTGGAGTCATCGCTGCCCGAACATCGTGAACGGTTATTCCCACCGAGCGAGACGCCATCCATGTTTCTTGCACAAGCGTTACATGCGGATCGCTCCTGTCAGCACATCGTCAATGACGCCGCCGTGAAACGTCTGATCCACCGCCTGCCGCCATGCGGTACTAACACGGGCGGATACTGCAAGGCGCGCCAGCGATTGCCGCTTGAAATGATTTCCGTAATGCCTCGTCACACCAGCCGCCTGATTGCCGAAAAAGCAATCGCCCCGTGAAATCTAAAAATTTCGAGGGCCCACCCCTGTTGCGCGAAATAATCAATACAACATATTGATTATTAAATTATATTTAATCTATGCTCGACAAGCGTTCACGACCAAAACTATAAAGTAAAGGCCTGACCCTGTGCACTGTGTCGTAACGCCGCTTGCCCCAGATATCGTAGGACATGCGCTGCGTGACGGTGCCGGTCGCATCGGTGATCGCCACCATCGAACCCAGGTTGTCACGGCTGTAATACTCCGTCGCCGTACTGGCCTGCGTCACGCCGTCCGTTGCCGTGGTGGTGATGTATTTGCCGAACATCTGGCCGCCGGCATACAAGTAGTGCTCGTATTCGATGACGCCCATGGCCACTCCATTCGCGGCGATGTATTTTTTCTCGAAATGCAGCCCGATGTCGTAGTGCGGACTCAACGTAATCACGGTGGAACCGTCCGATTGCTGTTCCTTGGTGCGCTCATGTTCCGGGTTGTACAAGAAGGCCGCCGTCTTGAGCCCTGTCCGTGTCTGGTTACTGATGCCGGCGGGCATGTTGAACGAGTTCCAGGTCACGGTGCGCGCAGCACCGCTGACCATGTTGCCGTTGGCAACATAGCTAAACGTCGGATTGGTCGAGCCGTTCACCAGCTTGCCGCTGATGGATGACAGTGAATTATTAAAGAACAATGTTGCTGGAATCAAAAAATTACGGCAATTCCATGTTGCGCAAAATAATTAATGCAACATATTGATTATTAACAAATATTCAATCCACACCAGACAAGCGTTCACGAGCAAAGCTATAAAGTAAAGGCCTGACCCTGTGCCACGATGATGACCCTGTGCCACGATGAAATTGACTCGCTGCGCGCCGATGTGGATCGACTCAATGAAGAAGTCACCTCGTTGCGCACCATCGTCGAGAAAATTAAATCCGAACTGGGAATCTGACCAAACCGATCCTACCCTCTATCGCCCTCAAATACAAAACCCGCCGAGGCGGGTCTGTTCATCCATGAATTAAAGAATCGCCGTTTCCTTTTCCCCGCGTTCGTACACCACATGGGCGCGTCCTACCAGCAACGGATCCAGAGGCCCGATCGCATCGAGGTTCTTATTGGAATAGGGCAGCTTGTGCAGCACGTAGCGCATGGCGTTCAGCCGAGCGCGCTTCTTGCAATCCGACTTGATCACCGTCCAGGGAGAATCAGCAGTATCCGTGTAAAAGAACATCGCCTCCTTGGATTTGGTGTACTCATCCCATTTATCCAGCGACGCCAGATCAATCGGCGACAACTTCCATTGCTTGAGCGGGTGCAATCTGCGCTCTTCAAAGCGACGATGTTGCTCTTCTCGGCTGACAGAAAACCAGAACTTGATCAGATAAATACCACTTCTGGCCAGCGTACGTTCAAACTCCGGCGTCTGACGCATAAATTCATTGTATTCATCCGGCGTACAGAAACCCATCACACGCTCCACGCCCGCCCGGTTGTACCATGAGCGGTCAAACAGCGCGATTTCTCCTGAGGTAGGCAGATTCTGCACGTAGCGCTGAAAATACCACTGACCGCGCTCGACTTCGGAAGGTTTTTCCAGCGCGACCACATGCGCACCGCGTGGATTCAGATGCTCCATCATGCGCTTGATCGTACCGCCCTTACCCGCCGCATCGCGTCCCTCAAACAGGATCACGACCTTTTGCCCGGTTTCCTTGACCCATGCCTGAAGTTTTAGCAGTTCGACCTGCAATTGATATTTTTGCTTCTCATAACTCTTGCGCGACATCAGATTCTTGTAAGGGTAACCGCCATCACGCCAGTCGTCGGACAACTGATCATCGGGCGAAGAGGAAAGCTTGCTGCCGGAAACCAGTTCCTGATTACCCAGCAGGGCTTTACGCAAGGCAGCCGCATCGTCGGGCGAAGCGCCCTCCATGATCGCACCTAACGCTTTGGCAAGTCCTGCGGTATCCCCAGGGGCAACGCCCGCCAGAATATCCTGCAATGCAACCGTCTTGGCAGTAGTTGCCGCTTCGATCGCCTGATCCACCGCATAGGCATTGATACCTTTGGTGGTCAAATGCGGAGGAGTATCTCCGCGACTGGCTAAACGTGGCTTAGCGCCGCCAAGCGGTTTGGCCCGAGTAGCCGCTGTTGATTTGGTTTTTTTCGCAGTATTTTTTTCCATAATCTTCGTTCTCAATGACGGTTAATAATCTCGTTTTCTAAACCGAAAATTCTACGCCGTCATATCAGAGAAATCTAATTAAACATGAAAATATTCAATGTTTTTGAAACGAATCCCAGCGTGGAATTAGTCCTGTTGCTGGGTCACATACGGATCAACGGGGTCAGTACGGATCAACGGGGTCAGTACGGATCAAGGGGGTCAGATCAAGGGGGTCACAGATCAAGGGGGGCAGGCCTTTACTTTATAGTTTTTGAAACAATTCAGGGGCTCGCATTAACGTATATGCTTTAAAAAAGAATTAGAACTCGATTTAATCTTTTCCCAACGGCCCCATTAAAAAGCAGAATAACATATTGATTAAAATCAATAAATATACATTTACAAAACAAAAATACGAAATCAAAACTATAAAGTAAAGGCCTGACCCCGCACCAATCATGACCCCGCACCAATCACCTGACCCCGCACCAATCACCAATCATGACCCCGCACCAATCATATTTAGTTCCGGCAACTCAGGCCAGCCAGATGAATGAGCCCTGCCGTCCGGTCACGCCATCGCGGCGGTAGGAGAAAAACTGCTCAGGCTCGCTGTAGGTGCAGCGATCGCCACCGTAAATCTGCGTGACACCCAGCGCTGAGAGCCGCAATCTGGCCAGCGCATAGATATCGGCCAGATATTTACAACTCTCTCCCTGCAAGGGCGAGGGCAGAAAGGCAGCTGCTGCTGCCGGATCGGTTTTGATAAATTTATCGCGCACCTCTGCGCCCACTTCAAACGCTTTCTGGCTGATCGCGGGCCCAAGCCATGCCATCAGCTCGACAGGCTCGACACCCATCTCGCGTACCGTGGCTTCGATCACGCCAGCCGCCAGACCTTTCCATCCGGCATGTGCCGCACCGACCACAGCACCTGCCTTATCGCACAGCAATACCGGCAGACAGTCGGCAGTCATCACCACGCACACGCCGCGCCGCGCAATGGACGCATCGGCCACCGTGCGGCAACCGGCCAGATCGGCATTCGCCACCACTGTGCCATGAACCTGCTCCAGCCAGACCGGTTCTGACGGCAACAAAGTATTCAACAACATCCGGTTGCGCGCAACCACCAGCGGCGCATCGCCCACGTGATCACCCAGATTCAGACTAGCAAAAGGCGCGGCACTGACCCCGCCCAGCCGGGTAGTCTGAAACGCCCGCACCTTTGCAGGTGCAGGCCAGTCGGGGATGATCAGATAATCAGTCAGACTCTGGCTCATCGAGCGCACTGCGGATATTTTTTAGCAACTGCAACATATCGTCCGGCATAGGCACATGCCATTCCATCATCTCGCCCGTAACCGGATGCTCCAAAGCCAGTCGGGTGGCATGCAGCGCCTGACGGGGGAATTTCGTCAATATTTCGCGCAGTTGCATCACGCATTTTTGCGGTCCGTTCAGATACACGCTATCCCCCACCAGCGGATGCTTGAGATAAGCCATGTGTACGCGAATCTGATGGGTACGACCCGTTTCCAGTGAACAGCGCAACAAGGTACAACTAGGATAGGAGCGCTCGACCTTATAGTGCGTCACCGCCTCCTTGCCGGATTCAGTCACCGCCATTTTGACACGATTGGAAGGATGACGTCCGATAGGCTCGTCCACTGCGCCGCCATGCAACAACTCGCCGTGCACCAGCGCCAGATATTCGCGTTTAACGCTGCGCTCCTGCAACTGACGAACCAGATTAGTCTGTGCAATCAGATTCTTAGCTACAACCAGCAATCCGCTGGTGTCTTTATCCAGGCGATGCACAATTCCGGCACGCGGCACACAGGACAATTGCGGCGAATGAAACAGCAGCGCGTTGAGCAAGGTGCCTTGCCAGTTGCCGCTGCCCGGGTGCACCACCAGACCGACAGGCTTATTGATAACGATCAGGTCGTCGTCTTCAAACACGATGTCCAGCGGAATATCTTCCGGCAAGTACGCTTGATCGGATTCCTGAGATTGCGGAAGCACGTCCAGCGTTTCGCCGCCCCATACTTTTTGTTTGGAAATTGCAGGTTTGCCGTCCAGCAAAACCTGTTCTAGCACTACCCATTCCTGCAAGCGACTGCGGGAGTACTCGGGCAATAATTTGGCCAGCGCCTGGTCGAGGCGGAAACCGGCATAGTCGGAAGGGACGACAAAATGAATTGTATCGTCTGCGGGTGCGCTATAATCGCGCATATTTTTTTCGGATTCAGTCATGCGCCACATTTTATCCGTATTTTTGCTACTTACGTTAACTGCTTGTAGTTTACTGGACCCCCTGCCGACCGGGAACGCCTCCGATTCATCGAAAAGCCTCTCCGCAGAAGAGCTTTATCATCAGGCCAAAGCCGAATTAGATGACGGCAATTACACCATCGCCATCAAACAATACGAAACTTTACAGTCCCGCTACCCTTACGGCAGGTATGCACAACAATCCATGCTGGAAATGGCTTATGCCTACTATCGCCAGGCTGAACCTGATCCAGCCATTTCGACAGCGGATCGTTTCATCAAACAATTCCCGAACAATGCCCATGTCGATTACGCCTATTACATCAAGGGACTGGCGACCTTCAACGGTGAGTTAAGCGTCCTGAGCAGCATCTCAGGTCAGGATCCGGCAGAGCGCGACCCGCGCTCAACACTGGATTCATTTAATTCATTCAAAGACTTGGTTACCAGATTCCCTAACAGCAAATACACGCCCGATGCGAATATTCGCCTGCAATATCTGGTTAATTCACTGGCTCGCCATGAACTTCAGGTCGCCAGTTATTATCAGCGCCGTGGCGCGCATATCGCCGCCGCCAACCGCGCTCAAGGCATCATTAAACAATATCCGAACAGTTCCTCGACGCACGATGCGCTGAAAGTCATGGTGCAGGCTTACGATGCGCTGGGCATGAAAGATCTGCGTGATGACGCACAACGCGTGCTCAATAAAAATACCGCAGGAGTCAGAGAGCATGGCGAATCCGCCATTCAAGGACCGCACGCAAAATCATGGTGGCAGTTCTGGAAATGAACTTCTGCTCCTCGTGCGGCGCCGCCGTTGAACTGCGCATTCCTGACGACGACAGCCGTCCGCGCTACATCTGCACCGTCTGCGGCATCATCCATTACCAGAACCCGCGCCTGGTGATCGGTTCCATTCCGGAATGGGAAGACAAAATCCTGTTATGCCGTCGCGCCATTGAACCGCGCTACGGATATTGGACGCTCCCCGGCGGCTTTATGGAAAACGGCGAAAGCACCGGCGCCGCAGCCGCACGTGAAACACTGGAAGAAGCCAATGCACGCATCGAGATAGGCGATTTATACTCGATGTACAGTCTCCCCTATATCGATCAGGTGCACCTGCTGTTCCGCGCCCGATTGCTCGATCTGGATTTTTCACCGGGTCAGGAGAGCCTGGAGGTCAGGCTGTTTAGCGAATCCGAAATCCCCTGGGATGAACTGGCCTTCCGCCCGATACGCCTGAGTCTGGAACACTACTTCGCTGAGCGCCGCATGGGCGCATTTAGTTTTCATATCGGGGAATTGGATCGTCCTGCCCGCCCCCTTTAGTCGCGCCGCTTCACCCAAACGGCTATCGCCGCTATATAATTACTCATCCCCCATGCACTGGCACAAAACCATGAACACCCTACGCCTTGTTACCGCACTGACCATCGTTACACTGACAGGCTGTGCTGCACCGCAAACCAAAAATCCTGCCGATCCTTTTGAAGGCTTCAATCGCGGCGTGTATCAATTCAATGACACGCTGGACAAAGCTGTCGTCAAACCCGTCGCTCAAGGCTATAACAAAGCCATGCCTGATGTTGCAAAGACGCTGGTGAGCAACTTTTTCTCCAATCTGAACGATATAGCGGTCACGGCGAATGACTTTCTGCAATTCAAATTCGCACAGGGCTTCTCGGATGGCATGCGCGTATTGGTCAACTCCACGATAGGCATCGGTGGTCTGATCGATGTCGCATCGATGAATCTGGAAAAGCACAACGAAGATTTCGGTCAAACACTCGGATATTGGGGCTTGGGCAGCGGCCCTTACCTTATGCTGCCGATATTAGGCCCCAGCACGTTACGCGATGGCATAGGCGAATTAGCCGACAGTCAGGTAAGCCCCGTATCCCGTACCAACCATGTCCGCACCCGCAATCAAATGTATTTAACACGCGGGATCAATCGTCGCGCCGAGCTGCTTTCAGGTGAAAATGTGATGGAAGGCGCCATTATCGACCGCTACGCCTTCATCCGCGACGCCTATTTACAACGCAGGCAGAGCCTGGTATTTGATGGCAACCCACCCCATGATGCCTATGAGGACGAAAGCGCCAGCATGGATAGTGAACCGACCACGCCCGCACCTGCGGCCCCTGAAGTGAACAAACCGCAAAGCAGTATTGAGCCGCTCATCATGCAGAATGAAATGCCGTTAACGTCGGTCGAGCAGCCTGCTGTGTATAAATACTGGGCCACCAGCTCAAACTAGCGACTTTTTTGCAGAAAGCTTACCGTTAACCGACTGCCGCTAATGGTGAGTGTCGTTAGCCTCAATCTGCGCAGTCACTGAAAACAGTTGCGCAGCATCAACTTTATCGAACTCATAACGATGATTGCAAAACTCGCAATGCACCTCGATGGTTGGCCGTTCAGCCAAGGCCGCTTCAACTTCCTCAGCGCCTAGCATACGCAACATCTGAGCGACGTTGTCACGAGAACAACCGCAACTAAAAGAAACCGGCCGCGCTTCATACAAACGCACATCTTCCTCGTGGAAGAGCCTGTGCAACATCGCCTGTGTAGGCAAACGCATCAACTCATCGACATGCAAGGTGTCGGCCAACTGAGTAAAGCGCGACCAGCCGTCTTCATCACCCCCGGTCTGATCAGGCAACTTCTGTAGCAGCATACCCGAGGCTGAATGTTCGTCGACCGCCAGCCACAACCGGGTCTCTAATTGTTCTGAATGGGACATATAGTTCTGCAAAATTTCTGCAACACTCTCCCCTTCCAGCGCCACGATCCCCTGGTAAGCCGGCTTGCCATTTTTTTGAATGAGCGTGATAACGAAACGGCCATCTCCGAAAAGTTCGGACAAATCACCTTGCAACAAACCATCCCACTTCGCGGTTGCACGTAGTTTCAGGTCGCCGCTGCACTCCACCACCAGCAACTGGATGGCGCCAGTTCCTTGTATTTGTAACAGCAGCGAGCCGTCTAGTTTGAGCGTAGCGGCCAGCAGCACCGCTGCCGCAGTCAATTCACCCATCATCTGACGCAAACGTGGCGGATAGTCGTGACGTTCCAGGACACTACGCCATGAGGCATCCAGATGCACCCGTTCACCCCGGATCGGCGCATGTTCAAATAAAAAATGTTGCAGCGTATCAGATAGAGATTTCATGGCGGCAATGATAACACGCATCGACAAAAGGACGATTCAACCTGAAATCGGTTTCAACCGAGCGGCAGTTGCACAAAAGCATTACAGAGCCCCGAGTGTGACGTTGAGTAAGGCATCGCGACCCACGGAGGAAACACACAGGCGAACAAAATAATAAATGCAATTTAACATATTGATTACATTGTATTTTTATTTAGATAGATGCAATTGAATCATCGCCTGCAAGCCTTGCAATTGCTGCGTTTCTGATTTCAAAAAATATCACACACCGACAAATATACCGTCAAAATAAAAATTGATGCCTGATTTTGGTGGCCGCCAAGTGCGCACCGCACCGATTTTCACCCTATTTTCTGGCAGCTTTGAGCAAATCCCCGCCCACATCCTTTTTGAGCATTTCATACACCACAGCCAGGAACAGATCGCGCGCAGACTCGCCTTCATGGCTTAACAATCGCGTGGCAAGATTCTGATGCGTCAGCATCGCACCCGCGATCGCCGAATTGATCGCCATCGGCAAATCGGCCTTCAGCGCATCGGCCCGCTCGGCATTTTTAACCTGCGCCATCACCTGTGCGTTGTCGCGCAGTTTTTCGGACACATGCACGGCTTGGATAATTGTGGATAACCTGAGCGTCTAACGATTGCTTGCCATTTCCCCCGAATGCTTCTGATTGTCGCCACGTGAATTCCCCTCAGTGTGATCAAAGTGTGATCGCAGGAGCACTTTAGGGGAGCAGAAAATAATAAAGGCAATGTAACCTATTGATTACATTGCCTTTCTATTGGTGGTGATAGGTGGATTTGAACCACCGACCTCAGCGTTATGAGTGCTGCGCTCTAACCACCTGAGCTATATCACCGAAGAGGACGGCATTGTCCAGATTTATCGGCCTCGTGTCAATGGCAAGATACGCGTTTTAACTCATTTCCTGCAAAATTTTTCTGCAGCGCAATCAAACTTGCGCTCGTTTCTTCATCCAAGTAATTGATTATGAATTGTTTTGACTTGTTTTTACCAGAACGCTCTCCGACCTGAGCGGTATTCACATCTTTAGCTCTTAGTCCCTCCAAAAAATTCTGCGCCGACTCACGCGACTTAAATACGCCCAGTTGAATGGCATTGAGCCACTCACCCGGCTCCTGCACCACAAACAAGTCGGTCACGCCACGCGCCCTAAGTTGAGCGACTTTCTGTATAACAACAGCCTTATCCTTGTGCGGCGCGATATAGACCCAATAGCCTATGGTGTGCGCAACTTCACGCTGAATCAATTTATTGCCCAATTGCAATTTCTTCAACGCTGTGGCAACCCGCTCCAACTCCTCACCAGAAAACTCCCCCCACTCGAAGCAAGCCAACTTGACAGGTTTAGCTACCACCGGTGCGGAAACCGGTTCAGGCTTGACGGTTACCGGTTCAGGCTTGACGACAACAGACTCTACAGGGGCGAGCACCTCCGGCACACTGGCAGCAACGCTTTGCACTGCAGTTTGTTGAGCGTTTTGCGGTGCGCTTTGATGAGTGAGCTGCAAAACAATTTTTTCCTCATGCAATGCCGATGGCAGCGGTTCTTCCTGCCTGTCACCGAATAAATCCAGCTTCATCACGGCAAAAAAAACCAGATTGACCGCAAGCGCCACATAAAATACTATCTTGATGATTTTATTCATAATTTTCCATACGCGAAATCAACTGCAATCCCTGCAACACCATATCATCCACGCCCTGCACGGGCAAATTAAGATGCGGAAGCAACAAGCCCGCTGCGCCACCGCTCAATAACACGGGCACGCCGGGCGAATTCAACAACGCATATTGACGCTGTATCGCCCCGCACGTCGCCTGTATAGCGCCGCCGAACAGCGCATCGACGGTGTTATCCGGGAAAGCCATATAGCGCCCCTCGCCAGCCCGCAAATTTGCCGTCGCGCCCGTCAGGCTGCGCTGCATCAATTCTATCCCGGGCAGAATCAGCCCGCCGATAAATTCACCGCTGTCGGATAGCGCATCGATCGTGGTCGCCGTCCCGCACCCGACCACCAAACATGCGCGCCCGACGCGATGCCATGCGGCGATAAGCGCAGCCCAACGGTCGCAACCCAGTTGTTCAGGGCGTGCATAACCGTTCTGCACGCCGCATTGGCCGACCTCCGCCTTGATAAAGCGCAGAGAAACGTTAAGCGGTGCGCAGGCGGCGACTATCTTTTGCGCTACCGCCTCGCCCGCCACATTGCTGACCCAGACTGAACTGATGCCAGTGCCGGCGAAAGCCGAGAAGTTGAGTTCATTCTCTGTACCATGCGCATGGACTGCCAACCCGCCATCCTCGCTCGCAAGCGCAAATTTAATCCGCGTATTGCCCGCATCGATCAACAAGCGGTTCATCGCCTAACCCCGACTTCGCCGGAATTAAACGCCCTGATTCCCTGCGCCGTTTCCAGCAGCAACTCGCCGCTATCGCTCACTCCGCGCGCAATACCGCTGACCGTCGAACCATCCGGCATTTGCAAATTTATAGACTGATCCTGAAAGGCGTGATGCGCTTGCCAATCGGCCCGCAAGGAGGCGAAACCGGCACGCGCAAATGCATCCAAAACCTGCGCCAGCTCCTGCAACAGCACGGAGAGCAACTGATTGCATTCAGGCATCGCAGCGCAGAGCTGGTCAAGCGCGACAGCCGGTTGCGTAATCACCTGTTCAAGTTTGAACGGCAGCGTGCAATTGATACCGATACCAATCACCACGGTACTCGGGCCATACATATCACCCTGCGCCTCGATCAGCACGCCGCCCAACTTACCCTGCGCCGCCAGTATATCGTTCGGCCACTTCAGTCCGATATCGACCGCATCGAAGCGCTTTAGTGCACGCAGAATCGCCAAACCGACCGCCAGACTCAAACCCGACAAACCATTCAGACCGCAATCGAAACGCCACAACAGGGAAAAGGTCAGCGCATTGCCCAGGCCGGAATGCCAGGTACGCCCGATGCGGCCGCGACCTGCGGTCTGCAACTCCACCGCCAGCACGCTGCCCGTTGGCGCACCCGCCGTCGCGCGTCGCAACAATTCGGTATTGCTGGAGGCGGCCTGTTGCAGCACTTCGACTTTGAAACGGGGCGCGACAGCCCCCAGATGAGCTTGCGCGACATCCGCATCCAGACACTGCCAGGCTTTAGCCAGCCGGTAGCCTCGTCCGCGTATCCGTTGCAGCACCACGCCGTATTCTTCCACGGCTGCTAACGAACTGAACACCGTCGCGCGCGACACGCCCAACTGTTGGCCCAGCACCTCGCCCGAATGAAATTCTCCATCCGCCAACAGGCGCAACAGCTGCCAGGTACGTGAATTCATTAAATTACCCGAGCGACAAATTTATCCCACAAGGCCAGCTTGAACCATTGCGGCATCTGCGCGGATTTCATTTCCAACATGCGTCCATCTGTCACTTCCGCCAGCCAAATCTGCTCATGACTGGTATTGTCAAAAATATACGCCCGATCAGACAACCGTACTGCATCCATTAATAATGTCAGCGAACGCTGATATCGACTGATAATTTTATCTTCCGGCACGTCATGCCCACCCATTTTGACGCGATGACGTACGCGTGAAATATTGATTTGCGGATCTTCTGTAGCCACGAAATAAAGATAAATACGAAAACCCTTGGCCTTGGCTTTCGCAAGAAACCTCACTTTATCTGGTGAGGACATCACCGTTTCAAAAGTAAAACTAGTTCGGCTCTCCAACAGCTTGTGACGAATAAAGTCGGCAGCAACGGATGCAAAATATGAGTTGACCATAACCGCAAAGAAACTCAATCGCCCTTCGAAAAAACGCAGTTCAGCCGCCTCATCAATCAAACCGGCTTTTATCAGCAGCGTTGAATTAAGAAAAAACGGCAGAATCTCATCTGCCGTAGTGTTTACACCGTATGCACGCAAATCCAGCATATCCCGCTCGCGTATGCTTTTTTCGATATCATCAGGGTTAATGTAAACCCCCAACAATTCGCGCCCGATTACAGACTGAATACTGCTTTTACCCGAGCCATTCGGCCCGGCAAACATGCGCAACCTAGGCACATCAGTATTCATGCAATTTCCAGACGCTGACCGGGATAAGTTGAAGTTTGTGGTGGCAAAGGCTTGATGATCGTCCGACTCCCATCAGGAAACACTTCAACCATACAGCCATTTTCACGTTCCAAAACACTGCTACCAGACGCCAGCGCCTGCCAATAAGCTTGTTTGATAGCGGCTTCCGCCAAATCGGGAATATGCTCTTCCAGATAACGCATCGTCTGTTCACGTGTTTCCATTTAAACCTCCCTTGCGTCGCCCATTTTACACACCCCCAACCGACTAACTTAGACGTTAAACAGGAAGTTCAACACGTCGCCGTCGTGCACCACATATTCCTTGCCTTCGACGCGCATCTTGCCCTTTTCCTTAGCCCCAGCCTCACCGCCGCAGGCGATAAAATCAGCGAAGGCGATGGTTTGGGCACGAATAAAGCCGCGCTCGAAATCGGTGTGAATCACGCCAGCCGCCTGAGGTGCGGTATCACCCTTGTGGATAGTCCAGGCGCGCACTTCCTTCACCCCGGCGGTGAAGTAGGTTTGCAGACCCAGCAAGTCGTAACCGGTGCGGATCAGCTTGTCCAGACCGGGTTCATCAAAACCCAGATCGGCCAGGAATTCGAGTTTGTCCGCGTCATCCAGATCAGCCAGTTCGGCTTCAATCTTAGCGCACAGGGCTACCACCGGCGCACCTTCCTTGGCTGCGTGTTCGCGCAAGCGATCCAGATGCGGGTTATTCTCGAAGCCGTCTTCCAGCACGTTGCCCACATACATCGCAGGCTTGATGGTCAGCATGCACAGAGGTTTGATGAGCTCTTTGTCCTCATCGCTCAATCCGGCGGTACGCGCAGGACGACCTTCGTTCAGATGCGGCAGCAATTTTTCCAGCACCGCCACCAACTTTTGCGCGTCCTTGTCGCCTGAGCGGGCCTTCTTGCTTTCGCGGTGCAGGGTACGCTCAACCACAGCCATATCGGCCAGCGCAAGTTCAGTCAGAATAACTTCGATGTCAGACAGCGGATCGACGCGACCTGCGACGTGAATCACGTTTTCATCTTCAAAACAGCGCACCACGTTGACGATAGCATCGGTCTCGCGAATGTTGGCCAAGAACTGATTGCCCAGACCTTCGCCCTTAGAGGCACCAGCTACCAGACCCGCGATATCGACGAACTCGACGATGGCAGGTTGCATGCGCTGTGGCTTGACGATCTTAGCCAACTCGGCCATGCGCGGATCCGGCACTTCGACGATACCGACGTTAGGCTCGATGGTGCAGAAAGGGTAATTTTCTGCCGCGATGCCGGCCTTGGTCAGCGCATTGAACAGGGTGGATTTACCTACATTGGGGAGGCCTACGATACCGCACTTCAAGCTCATATAAATCCTTAAAAATCAAATAATCACAAAAATTAATCCATCACAAAACCGACCGCATTGCACAACCGCTACAGGCTGCCTTGCAATGCCGTGTAGACCGCGCAAAATTTACGGGGGATTGTAACACCCTCAGATAGCCCGCTCCAAAAGCGGAACTTTCCCCGACCTCATACTGATTGATGTCGAAGATCAGGCGTTACCGATGCCGCGCGCAGGCAGTTTAATCGCGCGAGCAAAATCCAGCATGCGGCGTATCGGTTGTACGGCGCCCGGAATGATGGCCGGATCGACGTGTATCTCGTTGTTACCGGTTTCCAGCACCTGAGCCAGATTGGCCAGATTATTCATCGCCATCCAGGGACAGTGGCTGCAACTGGTGCAGTTAGCCCCGACGCCTGCGGTTGGCGCTTCGAGAAACAGCTTATCCGGACAAAGCGTGCGCATCTTGTGCAGTATGCCGTTATCGGTCGCGACGATGAATACAGGCGCATCAGAGTTTTTCGCCGCGTTGATCAGCTGCGTGGTGGAGCCGATTACGTCGGCCAGTTGCACCACCGCACGCGGCGATTCAGGATGCACCAGCACCAGGCACCCCGGATGCTGCGCCTTCAGCGCAATGAGTTCTTGAGCCTTGTATTCGTCGTGCACCACGCAGGAACCCTGCCACAGCAACATGTCGGCACCTGACTGCTCCTGCACATAACCGCCCAGATGACGATCAGGCGCCCAGAGTATCTTTTTGCCCTGTTCGTGCAGATGCTTGACCACCGGCAAGGCGATAGAACTGGTCACCATCCAGTCGGCACGCGCCTTCACCGCCGCGCTGGTATTGGCATACACCACCACCGTGCGATCAGGATGCGCATCGCAAAACGCAACGAACTCATCCGCAGGACAACCCAAATCGAGCGAGCACTCCGCTTCCAAATCCGGCATCAGCACACGTTTTTCAGGATTGAGTATCTTGGCCGTTTCACCCATGAAACGCACCCCGGCCACGACAATGGTTTTAGCCTTGTGCTGATGACCGAAATTCGCCATGTCCAGCGAATCGGAGACGATGCCGCCGGTCGCTTCCGCCAGATCCTGCAAGTCAGGGTGTACGTAATAATGCGCCACCAGCACCGCATCCCGCTCAATCAGCAGACGCTTGATGCGTGCGATCAATTCCGGTTTAAGTTGCGGGTCAGGCTGCGCTTCAGCCCTGGCCCACGCCGATGCCGTTGAGCAACCTGGATGCTCGTAAGCGACGGAGATAATATGTTCAGCCATGCGATTTGATCCTTGAAAAAACGCGTCGAGGTGATTATTCTCTTACTCATCCACCAGCAAATTGATAATTTGACCATTGGCGCGCAACAAACGCCGGGTCTGGCAACAGGCAAGCGCCACAGCAAATTGAAAACGCACCTCCAGCGTGGCATGTTTTAACTCCGCCACCGAAAATTCCAGATACTCGACATGAGATTTTGCGATGACATCCGCATATCGCCGTGACTGATCGCCCATCAAATAAGCGAATTCGCCGAAATTTTCACCCGCCTGTACCAGACCGATCAACTTCTCACGTTTAAACACGCCAGCCGAACCGCTCATCATCACGTAGAACGAGTTCGCTTCATCCCCCTCATGCAGGATAGCTTCACTCTTTTCCCGCTCATGCCAGACGCCGATGTGTAAAACCTCGGCCAGCTCTGCATCGCTAAAATCTTTGAAGAAAATCAGCGCACGTAGCGTCTCGTAAATCGGACTCAGACGCGCAGCGGCGACCCGCTTCTCCTGCTCGGTCAACTTATCCTGCTCTGCCTGCAATAACTCGTGTTCCAACATCAACGCGATGGTGTGATTCATATCCTGCTCAAACTGCCTGATTTTTTGTGAGGCCAACTCTTGCGAGCGCGCCTCAATCTCATGCGTGAGCGCATCTACCCCTACACCTGCATTTAACATTTTCCGCTCCTTTGACACGCGCCATGAATCCTGCCAACGCCCTGTAGCCGACACGCTCGTTCGCGTTCAAGCAACAAATCGATTCGCTGACAAGGCCATAATCGCCTCACGATTGCTAGGCGAAAAAACCAGCCCAGCCGCATCGTGCCACGGCAACCATTGAAAACGCAAGTGTTCGCGAGGAGACAAATTAATCGAAAGCTGTTCGGGCAGCTCCAAGCCAAAAACATGCTCGGTATTTTGAGTTACGCCCTGCGGATAGCGATGGCGCCAATGCGGGTATATTTCGTAGTTATTTTGCCATTGCCAGTCGGTAAGATGGTATTGCTCAGCCTGCAAACCGGTCTCCTCCAGCACTTCACGGACAGCAGTCTCACGTAAGGCTTCATCTCCTTCGCGACTGCCGGTTACAGATTGCCAGTAACCGGGATGATCGGCACGCTCCAGCAGCAACACTTGCTTGTCAGAAGTGTAAATCACCACCAGTACGGAGACAGGTTGTTTTTTACCCGGCATAGTGAATCCCGCCGTCAGGCAAAGAAGATCCAGAACGGCTTATTGCGTTGCCGCCAGTACACCACAGTATCATCGAAGATATCCTGAGCGATTTCGCGATCATTGGAAGACAAACCAAAGGTGGGGCTAATATTACGCAGCAAGAGCACATAACCTGACGCGCTGTGCCAGGACAAATCACACAACACATCAACCAGCGCATCCCAGTTCGCACCGAACTCACCGGAAAACCCGGTCGCATTCGCAAGTGCAATCAACAGATTCTTTTTACCCTTAACGCCTTTCAAATCCGCTTCAAGCAAAACGTAGCCGGCTGATTCAATCGCCTCTGCGAGTTCATCCACACTAAAGTCCAGCTTGTGGCAGCCCGCCGCTGCCAGATTATTCAGTTGCGGTACTGGCATGGCTACTCCTGTATGCGTTGGAAAGTTTGATAATGATCTGCGGTGTAATAATACTCATTCGTCGCACCGCTGATAAGACGACGTGCGCCACGATTGCGCGCACCCGGTGTTTTCACCGTATATTCATGGTAATAGCCGCGCGGCCTGACTGGCAAGATACGCTCAAAATTGCCAAACACGACTCCGTCACGCTCATAAGCAAACGGCCCGCCGCGCTTTATCGCCTGCAGCGTATCGCGCCCTTCGGGCGGCAACTGGCCCACGCTGATAAAAGCGATCGCTGCCTGCCCGGCATCGTGATGTGCGTGATGCCCGTGCGCTTGGGCGCCCAGACAAAACAACATCAGCAACCCGGCCAGCAAGCAGCGCATCATGCTTATTCCTTGGCAGCTTCTGCCTGCACAGGCTGGCGCAGACGAATGTGCAAATCGCGCAGCTGACGTTCATCAACAGCGGATGGCGCCTGAGTCAACAGACACTGCGCGCGCTGCGTCTTAGGGAAGGCTATTACATCGCGTATCGATTCAGCCCCGGTCATCATGGTGACGATGCGATCCAGACCGAATGCCAGACCGCCGTGAGGAGGAGCTCCATATTGCAAGGCATCGAGCAGGAAGCCAAACTTGAGTTGAGCTTCTTCCGCGCCGATATTGAGCGCGCGGAATACCTGACTCTGCACTTCGGCTTTATGGATACGCACAGAACCGCCGCCCAGCTCCCAACCGTTCAGCGCCAGATCGTAAGCCTTGGCCAGACATTCGCCCGGACTGGTTTCCAGCAGCGCCAGATGTTCATCTTTCGGTGCGGTGAACGGATGGTGACAGGCGTTCCAGCGTTTACCATCTTCATCGTATTCAAACATCGGGAAGTCCACCACCCACAATGGCTCCCACGCGCTGCCGTTGACATGGCCTTTTTCATGACCGATCTTGGTGCGCAAAGCACCTAGCGCATCGTTGACTACCTTAGCCTTATCAGCGCCAAAGAAGATGATGTCGCCGTTTTGCGCGCCGGTGCGTTCGATCACGGCTTTGAGCGCCGCTTCGTGGATATTCTTCACGATAGGCGATTGCAGACCGGTCTCATTAGCTTGCGTGATGTCGTTGACCTTGATGTAAGCCAGTCCCTTGGCACCGTAGATGCTGACAAACTTGGTGTACTCGTCGATTTCACCACGGGAGAGGGCCGCGCCGCCCGGGATACGCATCGCAGCGATACGACCGGTTGCCGAATTGGCCACACCGGCGAACACCTTGAACGCCACATCCTTCATCACGTCGGTGACTTCGGTCAGCTCCAGCGTCACGCGCAAGTCAGGCTTATCGGAACCGAAACGCGCCATCGCCTCGGCATAAGTCATGCGCGGGAAAGGATTAGGCAGATCCACGTCCATCGCTTCCTTGAACACGGTACGGATCAGTTCTTCGGTGAGCGCAGTGATCTGTGTTTCATTCAAGAATGAAGTCTCGATATCGACCTGAGTGAATTCAGGCTGACGATCGGCGCGCAAATCTTCGTCGCGGAAACACTTGGTGATCTGATAATAGCGATCGAAACCGGCCACCATCAGTAACTGCTTGAATAATTGAGGGGATTGCGGCAACGCAAAGAATTCACCCGGATGCACACGCGATGGCACCAGATAGTCACGCGCACCTTCCGGTGTGGACTTGGTCAGCATCGGTGTTTCGATGTCGATAAAACCGCGACTGTCCAGGAAGCGGCGGAACGCCATCGCCACCTTATAACGCAACATCATGTTCTTTTGCATCTGCGGACGACGCAGATCGATCACGCGATGGGTCAGGCGGACATTTTCGGACAGATTTTCATCATCCAGCTGGAACGGCGGCGTGACCGACGCGTTCAACACTTCGATTTCCTGACAGAGAATTTCGATTTCGCCGCTGATCAGATTGCTGTTGGACGCGCCCTCCGGACGACGACGCACGATACCTGTGATACGCAATACAAATTCGTTGCGCACCGATTCGGCGATCTTGAACATCTCGACCTGATCCGGATTACACACCACTTGCGCCAGACCTTCGCGGTCGCGCAGATCGATAAAAATCACCCCGCCATGGTCGCGGCGGCGATGCGCCCAACCGCAAATGCTCACGGTCTGATCGAGTTGGTCGGTGTTGAGAGTGCCGCAATAATGTGTACGCATAATCTGGAGTCTTTAAATAGTATTAGGGGTCAGGGTGGTATTCACGTCGGACACCACCCCCATTGAAACAATGGAGCGCAAAGCCGCATCTACCGTCATATCCAGCGCGATAGTGTCGGCCCGGCGCACGAAAAAATAAAAACCGTTGACGGGACTGGGCGTGGTGGGAATAAACACCGCCACATATTCTTCATCAAACTGAGCGGCGACTTCACCCGGCACATTGGTCTGAAACGCCAGCGACCAGGCTCCCTGATGCGGATAGCGCACCAGCAAAACCTGACGGAACGAGTTACCGTTACCTGACAACAGCGTATCGCTGACCTGTTTCACCCCCTTGTAGATACTGCCTACAAAGGGAATGTGCAACATCGCCTTCTCGGATGCATCCCACAGTCGCTGCCCGAAGATATTGCGTATCAACAGGCCGGTGACCAGCACCACCGCAAAGGTCAGAATGATCCCCAGCCCCGGTATGTGGAAAGGCAGCAAATAATCCGGTTGCCAGTGCTGAGGCAATAACAGCAGAGTCTGATCCATCGTGGTGATGGTCAGATTCAGCACCCAGATCGTGATACCCAGCGGCACCCAGACCAGCAAACCCGTGATGAGAAATTTCTTCATTGATCAGGAGTTAGCCGCAGGGCACGTACCCGCACTGCCACAGGGCGCACAAGACGCCTTGGGCTTATCCTTGAAATCGGTCGCGTAATAGCCGTTGCCCTTCAACTGGAAACCAGGCGCGGTCAATTGTTTGGAGAACGACTCCTTACCGCATTCCGGGCAGGTAACCAGCGCGGCATCGCTCATTTTTTGCATCACATCCTGTTGCAGGCCGCAATCGGCACATGCGTAAGCATAAATAGGCATGAATTCTTTCCTATCGGGTAAATTTAAAGGGGCGCATTATACCCCGAGCACACGCGACTCTATATGACATTTAATCGGCCGAATTCAAGAGGGAATGCCAATATTTAAATAATTTTTCTTTAATCTCTATCACTTAACAGCGCCAGCTGCCGCACAGAACAGGTATAATGGCCGCGCCCTGCGTAAAACCAATCAGCGCAGCGGTCTCTTAAAAACTCCCGATCTTTCGATCATCTATTTCGTCTGCCCCGATTGGTGCCGCTTATCCCTAAGCGTCAGGCCGTCGCAGGAGATAAGCTTTGCCTAACACGACTACCGTTTCAACCGTCACCTTTGCCAGTCTGAATCTGGCCGAACCGCTGATGCGCGCAATCAGCGACTCAGGCTATACCAACCCCACTCCCGTCCAGGCACAAGCGATTCCGCTAGTACTGGCGGGTGGCGACTTGCTGGCAGGCGCACAGACCGGCACCGGCAAGACCGCCGGCTTCACCCTGCCAGTTTTGCATATTTTGAGCCAGAAACCGGCTGCTAATCCGGGCAATGGCCGCCCTCGCTGCCTGATTCTGACCCCGACGCGCGAACTCGCCGCGCAAGTCGAAGAATCGGTGCAAACCTACGGCAAATACCTGTCGCTCAAATCGATGGTGATGTTCGGCGGCGTCAATATCAATCCACAAATCAAGTCGCTGCGCGGCCAGATCGACATTCTGGTGTCCACACCGGGCCGCTTGCTAGATCACGTCGGACAAAAAACGCTGGATTTATCCGCCGTGGAAATCCTGATTCTGGACGAAGCCGACCGCATGCTGGACATGGGCTTCATCCGCGACATCAAGAAGATACTGGTCTTGCTGCCCAAGAAGCGCCAAAACCTGCTTTTCTCGGCGACCTTCTCCGAAGAGATCAAGACGCTGGCCGATGGCCTGCTGAACAATCCGGGCTTCGTCGAAGTCGCACGCCGCAACACCACCTCAGAACTGGTGAAACAAAGCGTACACATGGTCGCGCAAAAACTCAAAAGCCATTTGCTCTCGCATCTGATCAAGCACAACGACTGGAAGCAGGTGCTGGTATTTACCCGCACCAAGCACGGCGCAAACCGTCTGGCTGAAAAACTGAATGCCGATGGCATTCCTGCCGCCGCGATCCACGGCAACAAGAGTCAATCGGCACGCACCAAGGCGCTGGCGCAATTCAAGGACGGCTCGATGCCGGTACTGGTTGCAACCGATATCGCCGCACGCGGTCTCGACATCGATATGCTGCCTCACGTGGTCAACTTTGAACTGCCTAACGTACCGGAAGATTATGTACACCGCATCGGTCGTACCGGGCGCGCAGGCAGCAACGGCGCCGCAATCTCACTGGTCGACAGCGAAGAGTTGGATCACTTAAAAAACATCGAACGCCTGATCAAGACACAGATTCCGCGCGTCGCGATCGACAGTTTCGTGCCGCCGACTCACATTCCTGCCGAAGCGCCGCGCCCGCCGCGTCCGCAACACGGGCAGAAGCGCCACAGCAATACGACAGGTGGCAATCGCGCGCCCCGCGAAGGTCAACCGGCTCGCGACGGACAAGCACCTCGCAATCCGGATGCGGCTCGCCGCAATCAGCAACCGCGCACGGGAACAGCACGTCCCGGCCAACCACGCGCAGATCAAGCGCAGGCGCGTCCGGGAGCAGCACCTGCACGTCCCGCTCAGCCACGCACTACACCTCAGAAACCCATGTCTGAAGCGGCGCGCCACCAAGCCATGCCTCAACCCGCCCTGTTTTCACCCCGTCCTGCAGTAAGACGCGGTAAATAACTAAAATTGGGGTCAGACTTAAAATTGGGGTCAGACTCGATTTAAGCATAAATCGAGTCTGACCCCAATTAAATCGTGCGGCAAATAACGAAATCCTCCGGGTTCGGTTAGCGAACCCGGCAAAAACCAACTTATTGATTTTATTTATTTTTTGCAACAACGTTGCAAAACCAAGGACAACCATGGCCAAGACAAACTACACCTTCGAGAAACGTCAAAAAGAATTAGCCAAGCAAAAGAAACAAGCTGAAAAGCTGCTGAAAAAAGCAGCTCATAAAAATGACCAGCCGGCCGATGAGCCAACAATGGATGAGCAACCCCAATCTGTTGACACGACTTCAGCCTGAATAAGCCCCCCCATCATCAGCGGTGTTTGATCTCGGCCAAACACCAGCGCTGATTACGGTTGCAAGTCGGCGTCTTCGATGAGCACCTTGTAGAAATAACCCGCACCGAAGTCCTTGTCGTTGCGCAGCACACCCTTCACCGTCACAACGTCACCCAACTTCGCAGCACCCGAGGTGGTCACCAGAATATCGGCATTGGCAGCCGAACCATCGCGCAGATGCAGCCAGTTTTTCCCCATGATGTCTGCGTTGTATTTCACAATCTTGCCGCGCACCAGCACAGGCTTATCTTTTAACTCAACCGCTTTGCTGACAATTTCAGCCACCGTCCTGGCATTTTCCCCAACGGCACGAGGCACATGAATATCGGCCATATTGATGGTATTGATCGCATGCGCCGTTGCCATCCCTAAACCCGGCGTTGCACTCTGCGCACCGCCCAGACTTCCAAACAGTATGGTTTTAAAAGTCTTTTTAAGCGTCTTGCTCTCAAAGTTCTCCATGACCATCACGTTTTCCAGGGTGATCTGGCCGCCCTTTCTAACCCGAGCCTTAGCCACCGCAGCCCAGGTCTCCCCCTCTTCAGTCTTCAGACGCAGATAGGTGTAACTCTCGACATCGCGAACTTCAAGCACTTCGCCCTTGACCGACACCGCCGCATTTTCCATGGCACCTGCGAAGGTTGAGACTGCGAATAGCGTCATCGCCAACAGTGTTTTAATCATTTTCAACTCCTATGCAAAGGCGGGAGCATATCAGCCACGCCCGCAATACCACAAACAAATACTGCATCCCGCATCCTGCTACCCCATCACCCACCGACCAGGCTCTACACCGTCCAGGGTCCAGTCACCGATACGGTAACGTATCAGGCGCAAAGTGGGAAACCCCACGGCGGCAGTCATACGGCGCACCTGGCGATTTTTACCTTCCCGGATGGTGAGCTCCAGCCAGCTGGTGGGAATCAACTTTCGTTCACGCACCGGCGGGTTGCGCGGCCACAAACCGGCAGGTTCATCCATCAAATTCGCACCGGCAGGTCGGGTCATCCCGTCTTTCAGCGTAACCCCCGTGCGCAGTTTTTCGAGCGCCACCGCATCCGGCACGCCTTCCACCTGCACCCAATAGGTCTTGGCTAACTTGTGTTTTGGATCGGTGATGCGATGCTGCAACTGCCCATCATCAGTCAAAACCAGCAAACCTTCACTGTCTGTATCCAGCCTTCCGGCAGGATAAAATTCCGGAAGAGGAATATAATCCGCCAGCGTCGGATGCATGCCATCTGAACTGAACTGGCAGATCACGCCAAACGGTTTATTGAAAAGCAAAATGCGTCCCATTTGATTTCCGGCTTATTTT
This sequence comes from Gallionella sp., assembly GCA_041660905.1. GTDB lineage: Bacteria > Pseudomonadota > Gammaproteobacteria > Burkholderiales > Gallionellaceae > Gallionella. Next base: position 254,802 of record JBAZVL010000004.1, on the reverse strand, counting down.
AAAGCGACATTTTACCGCGTCCCACCTCAATCAAGCGTTAATACATCAGGTTCGCCACGCATTACTGAGAATTGGCTGGTTTATGAATGATCACTAACTAAAGAGAAAAATATGACAAGCAATAAGATTATTTACACGATGGTCGATGAAGCACCAGCGCTGGCAACTTACTCCCTGCTCCCCATCATCCAGGCGTTCACCCGCGCAGCCGGCGTTGCCGTCGAAACCCGCGACATTTCGCTTGCAGGACGCATCCTCGCGAATTTCCCGGAAAACTTGACCGCCAGCCAGAAAATCGCCGATGAACTGACAGAACTGGGTCAACTGACACTTAAACCCGAAGCCAATATCATCAAACTGCCCAATATCAGCGCCACCCCGCCGCAATTGAAGGCCGCGATCAAGGAATTGCAGTCACAAGGCTTCGACATTCCTGATTATCCTGAAGAAGCGCAAAACGACGAGCAAAAAGCCATCAAGACACGCTACAGCAAAGTGTTGGGCAGCGCAGTTAATCCGGTATTGAGAGAAGGCAACTCAGACCGTCGCGCCGCGCTTTCCGTCAAACAATTCGCACAAAAGAATCCGCACAAAATGGGTGCATGGAGCAGCGACTCAAAAACACATGTAGCGCACATGAACGGAAACGACTTTTACGGCAGCGAAAAGTCGACCACGGTTGAAAATGCTACAGCAGTTCGCATCGAATTTACCGGCGACGATGGCAAAACGACCGTATTGAAGGAAAAAGTCACTCTACAGGCAGGAGAAGTCATCGATGCCGCCGTGATGAGCCGACTTGCCCTGCGTGCTTTTTATGAAGAACAAATAGCAGACGCCAAAAAACAGGGCGTACTGCTGTCCTTGCACCTTAAAGCGACCATGATGAAGATTTCCGATCCGATCATGTTCGGCCACGCGGTGACAGTGTATTTCAAGGATGTATTTGAAAAACATGCGACGGTGATCCGCGAACTGGGCGTCAACGTCAACAACGGTCTGGGCGATCTGTACAGCAAGATTGCCAAGTTACCCGAATCACAGCGAGCCGAGATCGAAGCCGACATCAAGGCGACTTATGCGACCCGCCCTGAGCTGGCGATGGTCAATTCAGACAAAGGCATCACCAATCTGCATGTACCGAGCGATGTGATCGTCGATGCCTCTATGCCCGCGATGATACGTGACTCAGGCAAAATGTGGGGCGTGGACGGCAAACTGCACGACACCAAGGCGATGATCCCCGACCGCTGCTATGCACGCATCTATCAGGTCGTCATCGAAGACTGCAAGAAATACGGCGCATACGATCCGAAAACGATGGGCAGCGTACCCAATGTAGGCCTGATGGCACAACAAGCCGAGGAATACGGCTCGCACGATAAAACATTCCAGATACCGGGCAATGGCAAGGTGCGCGTGATCGACACCACCGGCGCAACGCTGCTGGAGCAGAACGTCAATGAAGGCGATATCTTCCGCATGTGTCAGGTCAAGGATGCGCCGATTCAGGATTGGGTAAAACTGGCGGTATCCCGCGTACGTATCACCGGCACACCGGCTATTTTCTGGCTGGACAAGAATCGCGCGCACGACGCACAGCTCATTCAAAAGGTGGAACGCTACCTGAAGGATCACGACACCAGCGGCATGGACATCTGCATCATGACGCCTGAAGAGGCGATACAGCGCACGATCGAACGCATCCGCGCGGGTCTGGACACCATTTCCGTTACCGGCAACGTGCTGCGCGATTATCTGACCGACCTGTTCCCGATTCTGGAACTGGGCACCAGTGCGAAAATGCTCTCCATTGTCCCGCTGATGAGCGGAGGCGGGCTGTTCGAGACCGGGGCTGGCGGTTCAGCGCCCAAGCATGTGCAGCAATTCCAGCAGGAAGGCTATCTGCGCTGGGATTCACTCGGTGAGTTTTTAGCGCTGGGCGCATCGCTGGAGCATTTAGGCGAAAAGTTCAATAATGCCAAGGCACAGGTGCTGGCCGAAACGCTGGATGTGGCTAACGGAAAAATTCTGGAAAACAACCGCTCACCTGCCCGCCGTGTGGGTGAGCTCGACAACCGTGGCAGTCATTTCTATCTGGCGCTGTACTGGGCTCAGGCGCTGGCCGCACAAACCAAGGATGCAGAGATACAGGCGCGCTTCACTGAATTGGCTAAAACGCTCACCGACAATGAAGCCAAGATCAATGCAGAACTGATCGCAGCACAGGGGAATCCGGTGGACATGGGCGGCTATTATCACCCGGATTTTGACAAGACCTCGAAGGCGATGCGTCCCAGCCAGACACTGAACGCGGCGCTGGCTAAGATCACGGCTTAAACATTGCCCGTCCGGTTTCAACCGGACGGGCAACAAAAAAGCCCGGCATGCCGGGCTTTTTTTACTAACTCAAGGAACCGATTAAGGAGCCTGGATGTTAGAAGCTTGCTTGCCCTTAGGGCCTTGAACCACATCAAAAGTGACCTTTTGGCCTTCTTTGAGTGACTTGAATCCGCTCATGTTGATTGCGGAGAAGTGTGCGAACAGGTCTTCGCTGCCATCATCAGGAGTGATGAAACCGAAACCCTTTGCATCGTTAAACCATTTAACTGTACCAGTTGCCATGTGATTACTTCCTTACTATTTAAAAACGGGGGCCCCCCGCGAAACTGTTTGAATCCAAGACCGCACACGGCAAAACCAGTACTGCAGACACTTTGAATCAAACGCCAGATAGTATTTAACTCTTGAATGACCGCATTTGTCAAACAGATATTTTTAATTAACAGAACAGGCTTGAAAAAGCATCGCTAATCGTTAAGCTTACAGGCTGGATATAGTGACAGAATGGAATCAATGTCTATCAAACATGAAAGCAACACCGCACTCGCTCCGGAACGCCTGAAATCCAAGCCGCCCGGCATGTTTAAGGTGATTTTGTACAACGATGACTACACGACGATGGAGTTTGTCATTGAGGTACTGGAGCGTTTTTTTGCGATCAACCGTGAACGCGCACTTCAGCTGATGCTCAAAGTGCACAATGAAGGCTCTGCTGTGTGCGGCATCTATACACGCGATGTAGCCGAAACCAAAGTAATGCAAGTAACCGAATACGCGCAGCAACAGGGGCATCCCCTACGATGTGGCATGGAGGAAAATTGAAATGATCGCGCAAGACCTGGAAGTTAGTTTGCACTTAGCCTTTGTCGAAGCACGCCAAAAACGCCATGAATTTATCACGGTTGAGCATTTGCTGCTCGCCATGCTGGACAATGCCTCCGCAGCCCAGGTGCTGCGAGCCTGCGGCGCGAATATCGACGAATTGCGTCAGACCATCACTGAATTCATCGACGCCAATACGCCTATTGTTTCCGGCAAGGGTGACATGGACACTCAACCCACGCTGGGATTTCAACGCGTCATTCAGCGCGCCATATTGCACGCGCAATCGGCGAACAAGAAGGAAGTATCCGGCGCTAATATTTTAGCGGCCCTGTTTGGCGAAAAGGATTCGCACGCAGTTCATTTCCTTAATCAGCGCAATATCACCCGCATCGACGTGGTCAATCACATCGTGCACGGCACCAGCAAAGAACCGCAACCCGCGACTACTCACACCGAAACGACTCCCGAACCCGCCGATGAGGGCGTGCTTACACAGTACACCGTCGATCTGAATGCGCTGGCTTTAGAAGGCAAGATAGACCCCTTGATCGGACGCGACGATGAACTTGAACGGGTCATCCAAACCCTGTGCCGCCGCCGCAAGAACAACCCGCTGTTAGTTGGTGAGGCGGGCGTTGGCAAGACCGCGATAGCCGAAGGACTGGCGCGCCGCATCGTCGAAGACAACGTCCCCGACATACTGAAAGACGCACAAGTCTATTCGCTGGACATGGGCGCGCTGTTAGCCGGCACCAAATACCGCGGCGACTTCGAGCAACGCTTAAAGGCCGTGCTCAAGGAATTGAAGGAAGCGCCCCATGCCATTTTGTTTATCGACGAAATCCACACCTTAATCGGCGCAGGAGCGGCCTCAGGTGGCACGATGGACGCCTCCAATCTGCTTAAACCCGCCTTATCCAGTGGCGCTTTGAAATGCATAGGCGCGACCACCTATCAGGAATATCGCAGCATCTTCGAAAAAGATACCGCCCTGTCACGCCGCTTCCAGAAGGTGGATGTGCCAGAACCCTCGGTAGAACAGACCATAGAAATTCTCAAGGGTCTGAAATCGCGCTTCGAGGATCATCACAACATCAAATTCACGGCCGCCGCGATTACCTGCGCCGCAGAACTATCCGCACGCTTTATCAATGACCGTCATCTGCCCGATAAGGCCATCGACGTCTTGGATGAAGCCGGCGCCGCACAGCGCATTTTGCCTAAATCCAAGCAGAAGAAAACCATAGGCAAACATGAAATCGAGGAGATCATCGCCAAGATTGCGCGCATTCCGACCCGCACCGTGTCGCACGATGACCGCAATGCGTTAAAGAATCTCGATCGCGACTTAAAAACTACCGTGTTCGGCCAGAACAACGCTATCGACACCTTAGCGCGCGCCATCAAGATGTCGCGCAGCGGGCTGGGAAATCCGCAAAAACCGATCGGCAGCTTTCTGTTCTCGGGACCTACCGGGGTCGGCAAGACAGAAGTGGCCAAACAACTGGCGTTTGCCATGGGCATGCCGCTGCATCGCTTCGACATGTCTGAATATATGGAACGGCACGCCGTATCCCGCCTGATCGGCGCGCCCCCAGGTTACGTAGGGTTCGATCAGGGCGGCTTGCTGACCGAGGCGATCAGCAAGCAACCGCACTGCGTATTGCTGCTCGATGAAATCGAGAAGGCGCATCCGGACGTCTACAACATCCTGCTACAGGTGATGGATCACGGCACGCTGACCGACAACAACGGTCGTAAGGCTGATTTCCGCAACGTCGTCATCATCATGACCACCAACGCGGGTGCGGAAGCGCTCAACAAGACGCAAATCGGCTTTACCAAGACAGCATCTGCCGGTGACGAGATGATAGACATCAAGCGGATGTTCACACCCGAATTCCGCAATCGACTGGATGCCATCGTCTCATTTGCAGCGCTCGATAAGGGGGTTATCCTGCGCGTCGTGGACAAATTCCTGATGCAACTGGAAGAGCAGTTACACGACAAGAAGGTGGATGCAATCTTCACCGAGAAACTCAAAGAATATCTGGCCGAAAATGGTTTTGATCCGTTGATGGGTGCCCGCCCTATGGCGCGTCTGATTCAGGACACCATACGCTCGGCACTGGCTGACGAACTGCTGTTCGGTCGTTTAGCGCATGGCGGTCATGTCACCGTGGATGTGAAAGACAAGAAGGTCGTGCTGGAATTTGAAGAAGAGGAAGTAGCAGCTTAAACCAAGAACCGGGCCGCAGGTCGGCCCACCTTCGATACCAATGTCTTCAAGAACTGATTATCGCGGGCGCTTCGCCCCTTCTCCAACAGGACCGCTACACTTCGGCTCACTGGTCGCAGCCTTGGCCAGCTATCTTGATGCGAAACATCACAACGGTACCTGGCTGGTGCGCATCGAAGATCTCGACACACCTCGCTGCGTACCCGGCGCAACTAAAGACATACTCAACACGCTGGATGCGTTAGGCCTGCACAGCGATGAACCCATCCTCTACCAAAGTCTGCGCACCGATGCCTATCAGGCCGCCTTTGAGCGCTTAGCCGAGCATCTCTACCCTTGCGCCTGTACACGCCGTGAAATCGCAGATTCAGCCATGATACGCGGCGATGAACTGATTTATCCCGGCACCTGCAGGGGTGGTTTGCCCCCCAGCCGGGAGCCACGTTCATGGCGCGTGCGGGTCGATCAGCATTTCATCGAGTTTACCGACCGGATACTTGGGACCGTCAAACAGGATATGCGACAGGAGGCGGGCGATTTTATAGTGAAACGAGCCGATGGACTATACGCCTATCAGCTCGCTGTAGTAGTGGATGATGAGGCACAGGGAGTCAACGCGATCGTGCGGGGGGCTGACCTGCTCAACTCCACCCCCCGGCAAATTTATCTGCAACATCTGCTCGGTTTCCCCACACCCAGCCATATGCATATCCCCGTGGCCGTCAATGCTAACGGTGAAAAACTCAGCAAACAGACCCGGGCGGCAGCGGTACAAACAGATAATCCAACCGCCACGCTGTACAACGCCCTGCAGTTCTTACGCCAGAAACCTCCGGCCAGTCTGCGCACAAGTACTGTCAGACAATTGCTCGACTGGGCGACAGAGAACTGGCGACCTTCATCATTAAAAATAAAACAATACAATCAATAGCTTATATAGAATCTGCGAGTTTGCGAACCACATCGGCAATACGCTGCGCAGATTGTTCAACCAACGCCTTGTCTTCGCCTTCCACCATCACACGCAGCAGCGGCTCGGTGCCGGAAGGACGCAGCAAAACGCGTCCTTTGCCGTCGAGTGCGCGTTCTACATCGGCCACCACCGCCAGCACCTCGGCATGCTTGAGGCAATCGACACCGCGAGCAACCCTCACATTGACCAGCACCTGCGGATACATCTGCAAATCTGACAACGCATCGGTCAGCGTTTGATTTTTAATATGTAATGCGAGCAGCACTTCCAGTGCAGAAACGATACCATCGCCCGTGCTGTGCTTATCCAGACAGATGATATGACCCGAGTTCTCGCCACCCAATTGCCAGCCCTGCTGGGTGAGCAGTTCCATCACGTAACGATCGCCCACCTTGGCGCGCATAAAGGGAATGTCCATCTTTTGCAGCGCATGTTCAAAGGCCAGATTGCTCATCAGGGTACCCACAACGCCGCCTTGCAAACGACCTTGCTCCTTGCGCTGACGGGCAATCACATATAGCAGTTGATCGCCGTCATACAGCACACCGGCGCTATCGACCATCACCAGCCTGTCGCCGTCACCGTCCAGCGCAATACCCACATTCGCGCCGTGCTCTACCACCGCCTTCTGTAAATTGGCCGGCGCCGTCGCCCCGTAACCCTTGTTGATATTTTTACCGTCCGGCTGCACGCCGATCGCGATCACTTCCGCGCCCAGCTCGTGGAACACATTCCGTGCGATGTGATAAGTCGCGCCATGCGCGCAATCCACCACGATTTTCATGCCGCGCAAATTCATGGATGAGGGGAAAGTCCCCTTACAGAATTCAATATAGCGCCCGACCGCATCGTCCAGTCGCTTAGCCTTACCCAGCTGGTTGGAGGACTCAATGACGATTTCGCCTTCTAACTCAGCCTCGATGGCGTGTTCAATTTCATCCGGCAGCTTGGTACCCATCGCGGAGAAAAACTTGATGCCATTATCTTCATAAGGATTGTGTGAAGCCGAGATCACTACACCCGCCTGCAAACGCAGTGTGCGCGTCAAATATGCCACAGCAGGAGTTGGAATAGGTCCTGCCAGATACACATCCACACCGGCCGCAATTAAACCAGCCTGAAGGGCGGATTCCAGCATATAGCCGGAGATGCGCGTGTCCTTACCGATCAGCACCGCTGGACGTTCTCCCACCGTGTGCTCAGCGCTGGCTAAAACCTTACCGGCCGCATAACCCAGATTCATCACAAATTGCGGCGTAATCGGAAAATCGCCTACCCTGCCGCGTATTCCATCCGTACCGAAATATTTTCTGCTCATCGTCCATCTCCATTGATTGCATTCCAGACTTTCAACGCGTCCACCGTCGCCCTGACATCGTGTACGCGTACTACTGCTGCGCCGCGCTGCACGGCAATTAACGCCGCCGCAACGCTGGCCGGCATACGCTGCCCGGCCTCCTGCCCTGTCAATATACCTAACATGGATTTACGGGACAAGCCTGCCAGCACCGGCACGCCCAACGTCGTGTAGCGTTGCATTTCTCTTAACAACGCCAGATTATGCGCCAGCGTCTTACCGAAACCAAAACCGGGATCTATCGTGATACGCTCTCTTGCGATGCCTGCCGATACAGCAGCTTCAATACGCGCGCGTAAAAACTCGCTCACTTCTTCGACCACATCAAGGTACACAGGCCGATTCTGCATGGTTTGCGGGTCGCCCTGTTTGTGCATCAGGCACACCGCAACCTGACTGCCGGCCACGGCCTGCATGGCGGCTTCGTCCTGCAGCGCATTGATATCGTTGACCATCTGCACACCGCAGGCGATCGCAGCTCTCATCACTTCAGGTTTAAAGGTGTCAATGGAAATGGGGACTGAAATATCCTGCAAACCCTCGATCACCGGCAACACGCGATCCAGTTCTTCCTGCACACTGACAGAAGGTGCGCCCGGGCGGGTAGATTCACCGCCGATATCGAGGATATCCGCGCCTTCTGCGACTAACTGACGCGCATGAGCAATTGCATCTTGCCCCAGCCTTCCTCCATCGGAGAAGGAATCGGGCGTGACATTGACGATCCCCATCACCAGGGGACGCTTTAAATCAAATTGGAAGGAACCGCAGGAGAGCATAAGGATGCAGGATGCAGGATGCAGGATGCAGGCAGCGTTTTTACTGACTCCTGAATCCCGTATCCTATATCCTGTACTTAGATTTCCTGCGCAGGTTGCGTAGGTGTGGTGGCCGGTGCCGTTGGAGCCTGATCAGCAGGTGGCTTAGGCGCCTGTTTAGCCTGACTAGGCTTAGGAGGACGCGGAGGATTTCCGTCCATGATATCGTTGATCTGATCCGCGTCTATCGTTTCCCACTCCAGCAAGGCATGAGTCATCGCTTCGATCTTATCGCGATGCGTTTCGATCAGATTGCGCGCCAGAGCATACTGCTGATCGATGATACGACGAATCTCGACGTCCACCTTCTGCATGGTCGCTTCAGAGATATTCTTGTGCGTCGTCACCGAACGGCCCAAAAACACTTCGCCTTCATTTTCGCCGTAAACCATAGGGCCCAAAGCATCCGACATACCCCATTGCGTCACCATCTTGCGCGCCATGTCGGTAGCACGTTCAAAGTCGTTCGACGCACCCGTGGTCATCTGATTCATGAAGATTTCTTCGGCGATGCGACCGCCAAACAATACCGCCAGCGTGGACAGGATGCGTTCCTTATCCATGCTGTAGCGATCTTCAGACGGCAATTGCATGGTCAGACCCAGCGCGCGGCCGCGCGGGATGATCGTGACCTTATGCACAGGATCAGTCTTAGGCATCAACTTGGCGACCACCGCATGACCCGACTCGTGATAAGCCGTATTGCGACGCTCTTCTTCCGGCATCACCATGGAACGGCGTTCTGCACCCATGAAAATTTTATCTTTGGCCGCTTCGAAATCGTCCATTTCCACGAAGCGTTTGGTGCGACGCGCAGCAAACAAGGCCGCTTCGTTGACCAGATTGGCCAGATCAGCGCCCGACATACCGGGTGTGCCACGTGCGATCACATTGGCATCTACATCCGGTGCGCAAGGCACTTTACGCATATGCACCATCAGAATTTGTTCACGTCCGCGTATATCCGGCAAAGGCACCACGACCTGACGGTCGAAACGACCGGGGCGCAGCAAGGCTGCATCCAGCACATCAGGACGATTGGTTGCAGCGATCACGATCACACCGGATGCGCCTTCAAAACCATCCATCTCAACCAGCAAGGCGTTCAGCGTCTGTTCGCGCTCATCGTTACCGCCACCTAAACCTGCACCACGCTGACGACCAACCGCATCGATTTCGTCGATAAAGATGATGCAAGGGGATTGCTTCTTGGCCTGTTCGAACATATCGCGCACGCGAGCCGCGCCCACACCGACAAACATTTCCACGAAATCAGAACCGGAGATGGAGAAAAACGGCACTTTCGCTTCGCCCGCGATCGCCTTGGCCAGCAAGGTCTTACCAGTCCCCGGACTACCCACCATCAGCACGCCGCGAGGAATACGTCCACCCAGATTCTGAAATTTGGTCGGATCGCGTAAAAAGTCAACTAATTCAGATACTTCCTCTTTCGCTTCGTCGCAACCGGCTACATCAGCAAAAGTTAAGCGCTCCTTAGCTTCATCCAACAGACGCGCCTTGCTCTTACCAAAGGAAAACGCACCGCCCTTACCGCCGCCCTGCATCTGGCGCATGAAGAATACCCAGACACCGATCAGCAAGATCATCGGGAACCAGGAAATAAATACTTGTGAGAAGAAACCTTGCTCTTCTTCAGGCTTAGCCTCGATGTTGACGCCGTTTTTCAACAGATCAGACACCATCCACAGATCGCTGGGCGCGAAGGTGCTGACGCGTTTGCCGTCCGTCGTCGTCGCATTCAATGTGCGCCCTTCGATGACAACCTTGGCAATCTGTCCCTTCTTGACCTGATCCAGGAATTGCGAATAGTCCAGATGCGCCTGCGCCGTCTGCTGCTGGCGCGAATTGAACTGATTGAACACGGTCATCAGAACCAGCGCCACGACCAGCCAGATTGCAATACTTTTAAAATTGTTCAAGATATTTCCTTATACGAACTTCAAGACGACACAAGACTGTCATTAGACTATGTATCTGCCGATTACTCAAGCTTTCCTATGCCCAACAAATACACTTCACTGCTGCGATCGCGGGATGCTTTGGGTTTACGCGCCACCACTTTGGTAAATCGGGTGCGCATCAACTTCATATATTCCTCAAATCCTGAACCCTGAAACACTTTCACCAGAAATGCGCCGTCCGGATTCAAATGTTCAAAGGCGAACTCCATCGCCAGCTCCGCCAGATAGATACACCTGTCCTGATCGACGGCACTGACACCGCTGAAATTGGGGGCCATATCTGAAATTACAAGTCCTACCGGCTTGCCTTGCAAACTATTTTCCAATTTTTTGAGGACTTCCTCGTCGCGAAAGTCACCCTGAATGAATTCAACCCCGCGCAACGGGTCCAGCGGCAATAAATCCAGCGCGATAATTTTGCCGTTATCACCCAGTTTCTTTGCGACCACCTGACACCATCCACCCGGCGTCGCGCCCAAATCGACCACTACCAGCCCCGGTTTGAGCAAATGATCCTTGGCATCGATCTCCAAAAGTTTGTACGCTGCGCGTGAACGGTAGCCATCTTTCTGTGCTTGTTGCACAAAAGGATCATTAATATGCTCGCGCATCCACTGTTTACTGGTTTTGGAGGGCTTCATCGTTTAGAATCCATGCCTGAGATATTATTGAGAAAATTATGCTAGCACTAACCGTAACAGAACGCTTGTCCCTGAAGGGCCGTGCGCACCAATTAAAGCCAACCGTCATGATAGGCAATGCGGGGCTGACCGAGTCAGTCTTGAAAGAAATCGCGGTTACTTTAAAGCAACACGAATTAATCAAAATTCGCGTTATGGCAGAACGCGATGACCGTGAAGCCATGCTGACCGAGATCTGCACCCAACTGGACGCAGCCCCCGTACAACATATCGGCAAAATTCTGGTTGTCTACAAACCCAAACCGGATGCGGAAAAAATTGAAATCCGCCAGATGCCGCGCCACAAGGGAAAAAGACCACTCACCAAGAAACAACTGGGCAACAGGTAAAAAAACGTAGGTCGGGCTTAAGCCCGACGTATCGGGTTAAAACCCGACCTACCGTTAAATGTACTGCACTTCGATCAATTCGTATTCCCTGATACCGCCAGGCGTCCTGACTTCAGCCACATCTCCGCTGCTCTTACCGATCAACGCACGTGCAATCGGTGAACTGATAGAAATTTTGCGCGCCTTGATATCCGCCTCATCGTCACCGACGATCTGATAAGTCACCACATCCCCGCTGGTAGCCTCTTCCAAAATCACCGTTGCACCGAACACGCATCGGCCACCCGCATTGAGCGTCTTAGGATCGATGATCTGCGCGCTGCCTAACTTACCTTCCAGCTCGATGATGCGACCTTCAACAAAACCCTGCTTGTCCTTGGCGGCTTCATACTCGGCATTTTCCGACAAATCGCCTTGCGCGCGCGCTTCGGAAATCGCGTTGATCACCCAGGGGCGCTCTACCGTTTTTAGCTTGTGCAACTCTTGACGCATTTTTTCCGCGCCAACCAAAGTCAATGGAATCTTGATCATACTGATACTCTCTGAATCGTTAGGTGACAATTATCAGCCTGTAACGAGTAGCTACAAGCTACAAGTCACAGGCTACAAACCACAAGCTATAAGCTAATAGCTGCTTTTCTTAGATGTTGTGTCTGCACGTCATACACCTGCAAATCAGCCAGGTGATGCATACCGACACAGGCGGCGCGTGCACCGGCCAGGGTGGTGTAGTAAGTCACGCGCCCTTGCAAAGCCGCATGACGGATAGAGTAGGAGTCGCGCATCGCGGAAGGCTTGCTCTCCACCGTGTTGATGATGAGATTCACTTCGCCATTCTTGATCATGTCGACGATGTGAGGACGGCCTTCGCCGACCTTATTCACCAGCTTGACCGCAACACCGGCAGCCTCAATCGCCGCTGCCGTACCGCGTGTCGCCAGCATGGTAAAGCCGATCTCAACCAGAGAACGGGCGATTTCTACCGCACCGGCCTTGTCCGCATCCCGCACACTGATGAATACGTTGCCGTCTTTCGGCAACTTCACGCTGGCAGCCAGTTGTGACTTAACAAAAGCCTCGGCAAAAGTATCACCCACGCCCATCACTTCGCCGGTCGATTTCATCTCAGGTCCGAGAATGACATCGACGCCAGGGAACTTGATGAACGGGAATACCGCTTCCTTAACCGAATAGTAAGGAGGGATCACCTCACAGGTCACGCCTTGCTGCGCCAGACTCTGCCCTGCCATGCAACGCGCGGCAATCTTGGCCAGCGGCACACCGGTCGCCTTGGAGACGAAAGGTACGGTACGCGATGCGCGCGGATTGACTTCCAGCACGTAGACGATATCGCCCTGAATCGCGAACTGCACATTCATTAAACCGACCACGTTCAGCGCACGCGCCATCGCTACGGTTTGACGACGCAGCTCGTCCTGCATTTCTTTAGACAGACTGAATGGCGGCAGCGAACAGGCTGAGTCGCCCGAATGCACACCGGCTTCCTCGATGTGCTCCATGATGCCGCCGATAATCACTTCAACGCCATCCGATACCGCATCCACGTCCACTTCGATCGCATCGTTCAGGAAGCGGTCGAGCAGGATAGGCATACGCTCAGGATAGACACGCGCCATTTCATCGGCTTCGCGCATATAGCGCTCCAGATCGGGCTGAGTATGGATGATCTCCATACCGCGACCGCCCAGCACATTGGACGGTCTCATCACCAGCGGATAGCCGATCTCAGCAGCACCAGCCAGACCTTCAGCCACACTGCTGGCAATCCGGTTAGGCGGCTGCTTCAAGCCTAAGCCCATCAGCATCTTCTGGAAACGTTCGCGATCTTCCGCACAGTCGATCATATCCGGCGTCGTACCGATAATCGGCACGCCATTCTTGGCCAAACCTTGCGCCAACTTCAATGGAGTCTGACCGCCGTATTGCACGATCACGCCGATCGGCTTCTCGATGGCGACAACTTCCAGCACATCTTCCAATGTCAGCGGCTCGAAATACAAGCGATCTGAGGTATCGTAGTCAGTGGAAACCGTTTCAGGATTGCAATTGACCATAATGGTCTCGTAGCCGTCCTCGCGCATCGCCAGCGCAGCATGCACACAGCAATAGTCGAACTCGATACCCTGACCGATACGGTTAGGCCCGCCACCTAACACCATGATTTTTTTGTTGTTTGTGGGCGCTGCTTCGCATTCCTCTTCATAAGTGGAATACATGTAGGCGGTATCGGTGGCAAATTCTGCCGCGCAAGTATCAACGCGCTTGTAAACCGGACGCACGCCCAGCGCATGACGATAGGCGCGAATCGCAGCAGGATCAGTTTCCAGCAAATCCGCCAGACGAGCATCGGCAAAACCGCTGCGCTTCAAGGCGCGCATCTCGCCGGCTTCTACGCTCTCCAGAGGACGCCCGGTCAATGATTGTTCCTGACGGATCAAATCGGCGATCTGCACCAGGAACCAGCGATCTATCTTACTGATATTAAACACATCTTCGACGGTAAGACCCAGACGGAAGGCATCGGACACCGCCCAGATGCGTTCAGGGCCGGGATTGCGCAACTCAGCCGTCACCGCATCCAGATTGCTGAACTTGGTGTCCAGACCGTTGACGCCGACTTCAAGTCCGCGCAAGGCTTTCTGGAAAGATTCCTGGAAGGTACGACCGATCGCCATCACTTCACCGACCGACTTCATCTGCGTAGTCAGGCGATCATTGGCTTGCGGGAATTTTTCAAAGGCGAAACGGGGAATCTTGGTGACCACATAGTCGATGGTCGGCTCAAACGATGCCGGGGTTGCTCCACCGGTGATGTCGTTTTGCAACTCATCCAGCGTGTAACCGACAGCCAATTTGGCAGCAACCTTAGCGATCGGGAAGCCGGTCGCCTTGGAGGCCAATGCGGATGAGCGCGACACGCGCGGATTCATCTCGATCACCACCATGCGTCCGTCATCCGGATTGATGGAGAACTGCACGTTGGAACCGCCGGTTTCCACGCCGATTTCGCGCAACACGGCCAAAGAGGCGTCGCGCAGAATCTGGTATTCCTTATCGGTCAGGGTCAATGCCGGCGCTACAGTGATCGAATCGCCGGTATGCACGCCCATCGGGTCCAGATTTTCGATCGAACAGATGATGATGCAATTGTCATTACGATCACGCACCACTTCCATCTCGTATTCTTTCCAACCGAGCAAAGACTCTTCGATCAGCAATTCGCTGGTCGGAGACGCTTCAAGTCCACGCTCGCAGATCTCGACAAACTCTTCACGGTTGTAAGCGATACCGCCGCCGGAACCACCCATGGTAAAGGACGGACGAATAACGGTCGGGAAACCCATCACCTGCTGCACCTGCAACGCCTCTTCCATGCTGTGCGCGATGGCGGAACGGGCAGAAGCCAGACCGATACGGGTCATCGCCTGTTTGAATTTTTCACGATCTTCCGCCATATCGATGGCTTCGCGGGACGCGCCGATCATTTCGACGTTGTACTTTTCCAGCACGCCGTGATGCGCCAGATCCAGCGCGCAATTCAATGCAGTCTGTCCGCCCATGGTTGGCAAAATCGCATCTGGACGCTCTTTTGCGATGATCTTTTCAACGATCTGCCAGGTGATCGGTTCGATGTAAGTCGCATCCGCCATGTCCGGATCGGTCATGATGGTAGCTGGATTCGAGTTCACCAGCACGACGCGGTAACCCTCTTCGCGCAACGCCTTACAGGCCTGAGCGCCGGAATAGTCGAACTCGCAAGCCTGACCGATAACGATAGGGCCTGCGCCGATGATGAGTATGGATTTTAGATCAGTACGTTTTGGCATGTCAGTAATGAGACGTAAGTCATAAGTCGTAAGTTGGAAGCCGTTTTGACCAGCAACTTACGTCTTACATCTTGCGACTGTTTTTCTCCATCATTGCAACAAATTTGTCGAACAAGCCGTCCACATCGTGCGGGCCGGGACTCGCTTCAGGGTGACCCTGGAAGCAGAACGCAGGTTTATCAGTCAATTCAAAGCCTTGCAGCGTACCGTCAAACAAGGAGACGTGCGTTGCGCGTGCATTCGCAGGCAAGGTCGCCGCGTCGACCGCGAAGCCGTGATTTTGGCTGGTGATCATCACGCGCTTGGTGTCCAGATCCTGAACCGGATGATTGGCACCGCGATGGCCAAACTTCATCTTGACGGTCTTAGCACCGATGGACAGACCCAGAATCTGATGCCCCAAACAGATACCGAACAACGGAATACCTGTCTCCAACACTGCTTGTGTCGCCGCAATCGCGTAGTCACAAGGCTCAGGATCTCCAGGGCCATTCGACAGAAACACGCCGTCAGGGTGCATGCCAAGCACGTCAGCCGCAGAGGTTTTAGCCGGCACGACGGTGATCTTGCAACCGCGCTCAGCCAGCATACGCAGGATATTGCGCTTTACACCGAAGTCATAAGCGACAACATGATAGGTTTTCGGCAGCGCTGTTTTGGTGGTTTTATCCTGCCCGTGTACCGAGCCCAGATCCCAGACGCCTTCGTTCCATTCGTAGGATTCATCGCAAGTCGCAACTTGCGCCAGATCCATGCCTGCCAGACCCGCGAATCCGCGTGCAGCGGCGAGCGCAGCGACTTCATCCGCACCCGTTGCAATACAACCGTTTTGCGCGCCTTTTTCCCTAAGGATGCGCGTGAGTTTACGGGTATCGATGCCGGCGATTGCCACCACATCGTTGGCTTTCAGATAATCGGGCAGAGATTGCGTGCTGCGCCAGTTGCTCACCGTCAAAGACAGATCGCGTATCACCAGACCGCTGGCAAATACCTGACGGGATTCAACATCTTCTTCGTTGACCCCCACGTTGCCGATATGCGGACAAGTGAGCGTGACGATTTGACGACAGTAAGACGGGTCAGTGAGAATTTCCTGATAGCCGGACATCGAGGTATTAAAAACCACCTCACCTACACGGCTGCCGGAAGCTCCGATGGAAACTCCGCGAAACACCGTCCCATCGGCTAGTACAAGAATGGCAGGATTCGTTTGCGTCACCAGATACTCCCCCAAGATAAAACCAACAAGCTAGACATAAAGAAGCGGGAAGAACTGTGAGTTCATCCCGCGAAAGATTGCTGCGCATTATAGCGGATTGCGCTAGCGGCATCAAACCCAAGTGCAAACTTTATAAACATGAGAGCCAGTTATCGCTTTTTTCACTTACTTGAAGAACCCCTCCGGCATGCTGCTGATACCTGTATTTGCAACATCGCATGACAGGGCAACGTCCCGAGGCACACGCAACGCACTTGCCTGTCGGCGACAGGGCTGTTGAAAAGAGCATGATATTTCCGGCTTAATATTCCTTGCCATCAATCCGCGCCTGCAGCAAATAGGGAATATATCGCCATGCGAGCAGGCTAAAACTTACAAACCAGCAGATTGCAGAGAAAACGATCCAGCGCGTGTAAACGCTCGGGTCATACAAAGGCGCAACGAGTCGCAATACAAACGCCAGCATCATTACCCACAGCACAATTTTATCGAGCAGGGTAAAAATTACCGGCCTGCCCGTGTGCCCTTTGATGATACGCATCAACATCGCCGGAATAATCAAGCCCATCACCCCGAAGGTAAAAACATGGACAGACCAAGACACAGGCCATGCCGGAGACACAACCAGTCTGACAAACTCAATCAGCAACTGCGCGACGATGGCCATATACCCCAGATACATGATACCGATATCGAGACGACGCATCGCCAGACCGGGGTACCAGAACATCAGACGCACAGCCAGCAACAACGCGGTCAACAAGGCTATTCCACCGGCGGGAAGCGGGGGCATAAATCCTGAAAATATCAACAACAAAGCGGACAGCTTAATCGCCTTGTTTAGCCTCAAGTCCTCCAGTATCTCCACCTGAAAAGCGCCCTTCATGAACTGAAAGACAGTTCGCTCCAGCATCACCAGGAAAGCCACACGAAACAGCCCCACGACCATACTAACTCCGACCTGAAAATATTCCGCGCTCAGCAGCAGATTCTTAGCGACCAGGAACATAGGCAAAATCAACAAAAAAAGATAATTGTCTCGGTAAAAATCCTTATCGCGATTGCGCACCAGCGTCCACACCAGCATCGCAACGATGGCACCCAAAAAGAGATTATTTGAAACGCGAAATAGCACGCTGTTCAGCACACCTTCAAACCACATTCCTGCGCGCTCAAATAGCCACGCAGCAACCAGCAACATCAGTGCAGTGCCATGATAACCGCGCACCTTAACCCAGCTACGACTCGCGGTCAGCAGAAATCCGCCCAACACAGCCCAACCGAATCCAAAGAACATTTCATGTGCGTGCCACTGCACAACCGCAAAAGAGGTAAGCGGCGCGGCAATTTTTCCGGCATAAATCAGCGCCCACAGCACAGGCAGCGCCACGCCGGCCAATATCGCCAAAGCAAAAAACGGACGAAAACCCAACAGCCAGAACGGATGCCCGGGCAACTCAATACATGTCTCGCGCCATCGTTCTGTTACATTTTTCACAGCCAATTTACCTCTTCTGAGTTGCGGTTGATTCGGACAGCGACTTCACTCCTTGGTTTTCCGGAATACAAGCACACCACCCGATACGGCGGGCGGATACTAGCCATGGCTGACGCGAGCTGCCTTGACTTGAGTCAAGAAAATTCACTGACCTTTTACCACCTATCCGCACCCGACACCCATTTACTAGTCAAAGATCATCGCTTCCCTGCCCTCAACGCGTATTTAATCGTAAAAACAGCAGCGCCCTCCCCTGATGACCAGATTGCTACCAAGTTAGCAAACATCCGCACCTCGCCTAAGCTGTGCACAATATCCGATGTAACTATCTGTATAATTTGCGAAAATCAATCTAGCTCGATGAAAGGCTCACCGCTTGCCAGGCGCGTTGCGCTTGCCATCATTGATGCGGCGAACAGATTTTTTAAGCGATACGCACTAAAATACGGAAAGCACCCTGGTCAAACGCCGCATTCTCCACTCGGCCTGAAGGAATCAATTGATGCTTGAAGTGATTATTTTAGCCATTGCGCTGAGCATGGATGCCTTCGCCGTATCAATCGGATTAGGCGCAAAAAAAACGAACAACGCGCATCTGGGACTCCTGGCCGGCGTCTATTTTGGCGCGTTTCAGGCGCTGATGCCCTTCATCGGCTATCTGGGCGGTCGCGGCATTCTGGGCTGGATTGAGGCATACGCACACTGGATTGCCCTCATCCTGCTGACACTGATAGGCACTAAAATGATCTACGAAAGCTGGCGGGATGAACTCGACCCGGACTTTGTGGATTTCTCTCACAAAATGATGCTGATCCTATCCATCGCCACCAGCATAGATGCGATGGCAGCAGGCTTTAGCCTGACTCTGATAGACTTCAATGCCTACATAGCCTGCCTGATCATAGGCGCGACCACCTTTGCTTTCAGTTGGGCTGGCGTTAGAATCGGTGAAAAGAGCGGGACTTATCTGGAGAACAAGGCTGAGTTTTTCGGAGGAACGGTTCTGATTCTGATCGGCATAAAAATATTTTTATCATACTAATCAAATACTTAATTAATGGAGCACTTACCATGCGCAGATTATTCTGGCTGACACTATTCACCGCGCTGAGCAGCACGGCAATGGCAGACTGGGTAGAGGTCAGCAGCAATAGCCGGCTGACGGCCTATGCAGATCCATCGACTATCATTGAGTCTAAGGGCACCGTGAAAATGCGCGATTTATTTGATCATAAAACAATCAAAACGGATCCTTCCGGCAAGAGTTTTCTGTCGATGAAAGACCTGACCGAATATGACTGCGAAAACAAAATTTCGCGGATTCTGCACACCACCTGTCACGCCGAAGCCATGGGTATGGGCGAAGTCGTGTACACCAACAAGGAAGCGGCAGACTGGAGAACGATTGCACCGGACAGCCCCGGTGAAAAACTCTGGCAGGCCGCCTGCAAGAAACAGTAGCGCGTCAGAATCAGGCAAAAGCCGCTGCAATTTCCTCGGCACGGGAGCGCATCGCAGCTTCAACGTTGTCCACCTGATCGTCGGCGATTCCCAGCGCCTGCCACTCAGCGGGTGATATCGTTGAGACTTCCGTATGGTGCAAGGCGAAAGTAGGCAACAATTTTTCCGCCAGATTGGTCATCGCAATCAGCGGCTGCCCCGGCGCGTCCGGCTGCAAGCCATCCAAATGATGCTGCCGCAACACGGAGATAATGGTACCGGTCAGATTCCACCGCTCAGCCAGCAGCGCACCCAGTTCGCAGTGATTCATCTCCAGCATTTCAGCTTCCAGTTCGTTATCGTGCAAACCATCCGACTGGCTCATGCACAAATGGAAGCGATTGCTCAATTCAGGCTCGATAAACTCCAGCACAAGAAAACCGATATCGTGCAGCAAACCAGCCAGATAAATTTCTTCGTCCGGCGGACGCCGCGCCTGCGGCATGGCATGCGAGAGCGCTTCCATCGACATCGCAACGGCCATGCTGTGCTGCCACAACTGTTTCACGTTCAGCAAACCCGGCGGATTGCGCGTCACCGAAGACATCATGGCAAAACCTAACGCGACCATCTTGACGCGCTTAATTCCCAACACCGTCGCCGCGTCGCCCACGGTCATAATCTTGCGTGAAGTGCCAAACAGCGGAGAATTAGCCAAACCGATAACACGGGCGGAAATCGCCAGATCCTTTTCTATCAGCCTGAGCAGCAATTCATCGCCCTTATCCGTCGCCAGTTCGATCGACAAGATTTCCTGCGCGGTCTTGGGCATTGCCGGTAAAGACTGCAATGTAGCTACGGTGTGATGCATATTCATAGCGGTAACTTGTCGTTGGAAAATTATAAACCGGGCATCTGCCACAGGAGCAGCGCAGCGGCGGGCATAGGGCGTGCAATCACATAGCCCTGCCCCACCTCGCAACCCATCTCCAGCAGCAGATCGAATTGTTCCTTGGTTTCAACCCCTTCGGCAACCACCTTGAGATCAAACGCCTTAGCGAGCGCGATCACGCCCAGAACGATGGCGCGATCACCGCGACTCACCGCCAGATTGCGCACAAAAGAGCGATCTATCTTGAGTGCATCAACCGGCAAACGGCTCAGATAGGATAAGGAGGAATAGCCGGTACCGAAATCATCCAGCGCAAAGCTCACCCCCAGTTTCTTGCATTCTTCTATGATCCGCGAGACTTCGACGATATCTTCCAATGCAGCGGTTTCCAGAACCTCGATTTGCAAACCTGTGACATCGGGATAGCACAGCAACTGCTGCTGCAACTTATTGAAAAACTGCGCCGATTCCAGGTGATGCGCGGAAATATTGATACTGACTTCAAGATCCAGCCCCGCTGCCCGCCAGCATCTCATCTGCGCCAGCGCTGCACCGATCACCCACTCACCGAGCACGATATCCAACTCCGAATTATCGATCGCGGGTAAAAATTTATCCGGCGTCAGACGACCTAATTCGGGGTGATTCCAGCGTATCAGCGCCTCGACGCCTATCAGCGCCTGACTGTGCAAATCCACCTTGGGCTGATAATAGAGCTCGAACTGTTCATTGAGCAAACCGTAACCCACGCTCTTCAATAAATCATGCTGGCTACGCGCACGCTGATCCAGCGTGGGATCATAAATATGAAAACGATTCTTGCCCGATTGTTTGGCAACGTACATCGCCTGATCGGCATGACGCAACAAGGTATCCGCATCCTCATCATCCAGCGGGTAGATACTCACCCCTACACTGGCGCTGACCCCGACAGGCCGTGGCAACAACTCGATGGGCTCTGAAATCGCGGCCAGCAACCGCTCCAGCGTCAGACTGCACTCTTCGCCGCGCTCTAAACCCAGGAGCAGCACCACAAATTCATCCCCACCCAGACGCGCGACCGTATCACCGCCGCGTATGGTGCGCTGTATACGCTGAGCAATCTCAATCAGCACGCGATCACCGGCCTCATGCCCCAGCGTATCGTTGATCGGCTTGAAGCCATCCAGATCCAGATAGCAGATTGCCATCATATTCTGTTCGCGGGAGGTGCGTGCAATGGCTTGTTTCATGCGATCAGCCAGCAAGGCACGATTGGGAATACCTGTCAGCGCATCGAAGTGCGCGATACGCTCCAACTGCCTTTCGTGATGCTTGATCAAAGTGATATCGGAAGAGATACCGGCATAATGCGTAATCTGCCCCTGATCGTCAGTAATCGCCGAGATGCTCAGCCATTCGGCAAAAATTTCGCCGTCTTTCTTGCGATTCCAGACTTCACCCGCCCAATGCCCGTTGCTCAAAATCTCCTGCCACATCGCCTCATAAAACTGATGGCTCTGATGACCTGACTGCAAAATGCGGGGATTGATTCCCAGTAACTCCTGGCGCTCATAGCCGGTTATTTTGCAGAAGGCTTCATTGACCTCAATGATATTACCTGCCACATCGGTGATCGCAATGCCTTCCAGCGTGTTAGAAAACACCTTGGCGGTCAGGCGCAATTTTTCCTCCGCCAACTTGCGTTCGGTGATATCGGCGGCCTGCGCAATCAGACCGATCACCTTCCCCGACTGATCACACAGCTTTACCTTCGTGACCTCCAGGTAGTGTTCACGCCCGTCGACGAAGGTCAGCCATTCGTAAGACAGATGAGGCGCCTCCTGCTCGTAACAGGCCTGATCCGATTTGACGCAATTGACGGAGATCTCCGGCGGCAGCAAGCTTGTGTAGTGCTCCGCAGACAAAAACGCCTGTTCCGGAATACCCATCGCCGAGCAGAAAGTTTTATTGACGAACTTTAAACGGCCATCGCTACCCAGCATCCAGATGCCCATGGGCGAATGATCGAGTATCGCCTGAAACAGCGCCCGCTCGGTCTCCTGCTGCCCGGAGGGTGCTGACGTTTCAGATAGACTTTGTGCGTGCTTGGACATAGTGTGTTTCACATAAGATGATGGTGCACTATCCGACAGTGACCTGCCCGCCCCTCAAGGCGGCAACAAAGCAGTCAAAACAAACAAATTCAATCAATCACTTTAAATCAAGCACATCCTGCATGTCGTACATTCCGGCCGGATTAGCCTTCAGGAAGCGCGCGGCGCGCAATGCGCCCAGCGCAAAAGTCGCCCGGCTGCTCGCCTTATGGGTGATTTCGATGCGCTCACCGATACCCGCATACAACACGGTGTGATCGCCCACAATGTCGCCGCCGCGCACGGTAGCAAAACCGATGGTAGACGGATCGCGCTCACCGGTCACGCCTTCACGGCCATAGACGGCACAGTCCGCCAGATCGCGACCCAGGGTGCGCGCAACCACCTCCCCCAACCCTAAAGCCGTGCCTGAGGGCGCATCGACTTTGTGGCGGTGATGCGCCTCGATAATCTCGATGTCGTAGCCTTCGGACAGAACACGCGTTGCCGTTTCCAGCAACTTGAACAAGAGATTGACCCCGACGCTCATATTGGGTGCAAACACGATACCGACATCCTGTGCGGCAGCACCCAGCAGCGCCTTCTGTTGTGCAGTAAAACCAGTCGTCCCGATCACCAGTCCCACCCCCAGCTTGCGGCAGATTTCCAAATGATGCAGCGTGCCTTCCGGACGGGTAAAGTCGATCAGCACATCGGCACCAGTTAGCGCCGCTTCCACATCCGCACTGATCTTCACACCGGTCTGCACACCTTCACCGGCATCGCGTCCCAACAGAGGACTGGCAGCATGTTCCAGCGCGGCATGCAACACCAGATCATCGGCGGCCGCCACGTTCTCCAACAATATCTTCCCCATACGACCGCTGCAGCCTGCGATGGCGATTTTAATTTTGCTCATGCTATTCATTCCCCAATTCGTGCAATACAGACTACATACCCACTATTTTGCTTCAACCGCTACCGGCTCAGGTTTAACATTCAGATCGCTGTCGTCGATTTTGGTGAGATTGTCGTTTTCAAAATACAGGGTCAGACGCTGCTGCTCCACCAGTTTTTTGCGCTGCTCCAGACGATACACATAATCCCAGCGATTTGCATGAAAGACGTCGCTGATCATGGGTGTCCCCAGCGCAAAACGCACCTGAGATTTGGTCATCCCAATCTTAATCTTTTCGCGCATCTCGGCAGTCACAAAATTACCCTGACGGATATCCATTTTGTAGGACGTCGGCACCGGAATCACATCAGGAACAGAGAAATTGCCGCACGAGGCGAGCAACAGGGAAAGCAGAATGATTTTAAAACGCATATAGTTAGTCTCTTAATTTTCCAAATTCAGCCGCATGATACCTTAAGCGGCAAGTCCCAGCATCTCGGCCGCATGTTGACGCGTGGTCCCGGTGAGGGTCACACCGCCCAACATGCGCGCAATTTCCTCTATACGCTGCTCCGCATTTAGCACCTCAATATGACTCAAGGTGATGCCCGCTTCCACCGACTTGCTCACCTGCCACTGACTATCCGCCGTCGCGGCCACTTGCGGCAGATGGGTGACACACAACACCTGATAGTCACGCCCGAGTTGTTTGAGCATACGCCCCACGATTTCCGCCACGCGACCGCCGATACCGCTGTCCACCTCGTCAAAAATCAGCGTAGGCACACAGGCGATCTGACTGGTCGCCACCTGTATCGCCAGACTGATGCGCGACAACTCGCCGCCGGAGGCGACTTTCGCCATATTGCGCATCGGCACGCCCGGATTGGCCGCAACCTGAAATTCGACCGTCTCCTGTCCATGCGCATTACCCTCCGCCAGCGGCAACAGCACCACGGCGAATCGTCCGCCCTGCATGGCCAGCGTCTGCATCGCCCCGGTAATTTCCTCCGACAACGTCACCGCCGCCACCTGACGCGCAGCACTCAAGCGTGCTGCACCCGCCAGATAACGCTGCTTTGCGTCATCTTCCTTTTTCAACAGATCAGCCAAATCGGTCTCTGCCCCCAACTCCAGCAGACGCGACCGGACATGCTGCAACACCTGAAGCAAACCTTCCGGCGCGACGCGATACTTGCGTGACATCTTCATCACTTCCTGAATCCGCTGCTCTTTGATTTCAAGTTCGCGCGGATCCGCCTCCAGCCGCTGCTGATAATGGCGCAGACTGTATACCGCTTCCTGCAACTCCGCCTGAGCGCTCTCCAGCAGACGCAAAGTGTCTGCCAGACGGCCATCGTGCTCCATCCCATCGCGTAACCTTGCTGTCAACGCATTGAGTTGCGTCAGGCAGGCGCTATCGGCCTCACTCAGTGTTTCCAGACCAAAGGCTGCGGTTTCCAGCAGACTCGCCGCATGCGCCAGTCGTGCGTATTCAATCTGCAACTCTTCCCAGTCAGCCAGATTAAAAGCCAGCGCCTCCAATTCTTGCTTCTGAAACTGCAGCAACTCGCGTTCTGCTGCAACCGCGCGGGTATTTTCCGTCAAACTGATGCGGCGATTCTTCAGTGCCTGCCATTCGCGGTAACACTCAGCCACCCCGCTCGACTCCCCCTGCAATCTGGCATAACCGTCGAGCAGATCACGCTGCGCATCAGACTGCAACAAGGTTTGGTGTGCATGCTGCCCATGCACATTCAACAATTTTTCGCCGACTTCGCGCATCTGCTGCAAGGTGGCACTGCTCCCGTTGATAAACCCGCGTGTACGCCCGCCCGCATCCAGCACACGGCGCATCAAACACACCCCGTCGTCGCCGCTCAATGCCTGTTCATCGAGCCAGCGCTGCAAGTCGGGCAGTGCGCTCACATCAAATTCTGCGGTGATCTCGGCACGCTCACAACCGTTGCGCACCATGGTCGCATCGCCGCGCCCGCCCAGCGCCAGCAGCAGCGCGTCGATCAGAATGGATTTCCCTGCGCCAGTCTCACCCGTTAATGCAGTAAAACCGCCAGAGAACATGAGCTCAAGCTGAGAAACAATCACAAAATCGCGGATGCTTAAAATTTTCAGCATAGCGGTCAGCCCGTTAAAGCGCTTGATTCCAAAGCAATTTTTCCCTAAGGGTATGATAGTAGCTATGCCCGACCGGGTGCAGCAAACAGGCGTGATCAGGATGCCGGGTGACGATAATTTTGTCGTTCAATTGCAACTCGAAACTGGTGTGACTATCCAGACGCACGCGAATATCGTGACTGCGGTGCATCAAGATTTCCAGCACCGACGAACTGTTGACTACAATCGGACGATTGCTCAGGGTATGCGGACAAATCGGCACCAGTTCCAGCACGTCCAGACCCGGATGCAGAATAGGCCCGCCTGCCGACATCGCATACGCGGTAGAACCGGTCGGGGTGGCCACGATCAGACCATCGGCGCGCTGGTTATACAAATACTGCCCGTCTATGCGCACCTCGAATTCGATCATGCTGCTGATATGGCTGCGATGTACCACCACCTCGTTGAAGGCCAGACCGCTGAACACTTCCGCATCATTGCGCATCACCCGCGTCGACAACAGCAGGCGCTGCTCGGTAACAAACTGCCCTTCCAGCATCGCGGCGATGCTATCGAGCATATTGTCCAGCGTAAGATCGGTCAAAAATCCCAGACGCCCCTGATTCACACCGATCAGCGGCACATGATGCGGAGAAAAGGTGCGCGCGATATTGAGCATCGTTCCGTCGCCGCCCATCACGATCGCCAAATCCGCCATTTTCGCCATATCCGCCAGCGCCATCACCGGGTAAGGATGTTCGCTGAGATTCTCTGCAGTCAGGCTATCGACGGTGACCTTCAGCCCCCGGGCGGATAAAAATGCCGCGAGACGAAGCAACGGCATCGCAACTTCAGGCGACTTATGCTTACCGATGAGCGCTACGTTTTTGAAGGGAAATTTCATGGGCGTGATTAAACCACATTGCGCCGACAATAACAAAGCACAGTTGCGGCGCGATAACGGAAAAATTCACCGCGATTTCACAGTATTTTCCTGTCGCTGAATGGGTAACTGACTGATTGCACAGGCGAGTTCAACTTATCACACCAGCAACGAATAATTTTCAGCTAAAAACGTTGACAATTCCGAATTACCCACAAAACCAGCAAATACGCCACTTGGCATGAATAACCTTACTGCCGCGCTGCCAGACACAAGATAACCAATTGTTTATTAACGATTATTTTAAATAACAAAAAACAGGCAGCGCAAGAAAACTCCTTATGCGACGCGATGTTAAGGACGCCACACCCATCTTATCCACAGAGTTATCCACAGATATTGTGGGTAAACAGAAATACTCTTTTAATAACGCGGGATTAGCCTAGTGTGCTTAAGATAAATCTTAGCCTCCCGCCGAATCACGCATACTTTTAACGCAACCTAAGGTGAGCAACGTAGGCGCGTCCCAGCGACCAGAGGTCGCGAACCCGAGCGCAAAATTAATGCGAACTGAACCTGAGCCGGGTTCGCCCAACAAACGGTTCAGGTCGCGCTCGCTTCGCGATCACGACCTAACCTGAATCGTTAGCCTGATTACTTAAGCTCAAAAGTTGTGCGAAGAGGAATCTCAACATTTCTAATTGCATCTCGTAGGTTAACCTCAACTACCCAAGTGCCTGCGGGATCACCCGGATCACCGGAAAAAGCTATAACGGGAGCTGATAAGTATAAGTTATATGGACTGCCTGCTATTTGGCCAGAAAAACAGGCCATATCTTGCTGCGACAATGACACCTTGCCCGCTGGATCGGTAATTTTTAAATCGCAGCGCACATTGGAGTTTTTACGATCATCTTTCGATGGATTTGAAAAGAAGGTAAGGATAAAAACTTTCTTACCATAAGGAACCACCCCTGCTTTGTTGAAGCTTGGTCTAGTCTCTGGCGGAGTCTCCCACTTCTTTTTCCAATCCTCATCAGTAACTGCGAGCAACGCACCGGCAAAGTCGTTCTTGGATTTCCTTGATTCGGTTTCCTGAACTGGCTTTCCATCCGCGTCACGCCAGAAAGCTGATTGAGATTCCGCAGGGGCAACCCACAGAAAGCAAAGAAGGGCGATGAAATATGAATGCTTCATGGTCGAGAAGGCTAACGTAAAGTTGACCGGCGCTGCGCGGCTTTATCGCGCAGCGTCCAGCGACCAAAGGGAGCGAGGTCGAGCGCCATGTTATGAGTTTGGTTGGCGCTCAAGAAGCAAACCTGCTTTGCTGCTCGGCATGGAAGTAAATTGCGGGACGATGTCATCTGGCGTAAATGGCTGACCATCAGAACCTAAACCACGAAGATAGTAATGGTCCTGCCCGATGCGTTCGTAGAAAAAATATCTCGGTTGCCCTCCAGCCTTGACGTCTGTTGGATCGAAGACTGATACAAGGCTGTCCTTGGGCAGTGACTCTTGCAGAGCCTTCAATGATTCGGGATAGCTGCTGTGTTGAATTTTATAAAACTCGATGGATTGAACCAGTGAATTGATGGTTGTTTGGGCGAGCTTGGTTCGCAGGTCGTCGTAAACGCCTCCGCGTTGCATGAAGCCGAAGTAAAACAAGGCTCCGTAAAGAATTATGGTGAAACCAATTCCGGCTGCGCCTATGGCCGCAAGGCGTTTGCCGCCAAGTTTTTTTGTGACTAGCCCCCAGATGATGGCGATGATTCCAAAAAACACCCCAATCAAAGGAATGAAGGACATCCCTCCGAGCACGTAAGGGAAACGCCCAAGTTTTTCAGTCGTTGTATCGTTAGTAGTGGTCATAAGATCAAGACTCATAACGACGCTGTAGAAAAACCCCATTTTCGGGGATTTTTTCGCTTGTAAGTGATTGATTTATATGGGGACAATTTTTCATAAAATGGGTTTTTCTACAGCCTCAACGAATGAAAGGGACTTCCCCGTCCCGAAGGTGCGGTGAAGTTGCCGCAAACGGCATCAAAAGTGCCAAGATGGAAGGTGTCATTTCATCTAAACCGTCAGGAGGGGAAAAGTTATGAGCATTATCACTGTAGGTATCGATCTCGCCAAGAATATTTTTGCTGTGCATGGGGTAAACGAGGCTGGCAAGCCTGAACTGGTCAAGCCGAAAGTCACGCGCGACCAGCTATTGCCGTTGGTTGCCAATCTGCCGCCGTGCCTGATCGGCATGGAAGCCTGCACTGGCGCACATCACTGGGCGCGGCTGTTCCGGCAACATGGACACACGGTTCGGCTGATTGCGCCTAAATTCGTTACTCCGTACCGGATGAGCGGTAAACGTGGCAAGAACGATGCTGCGGATGCCGCCGCGATCTGCGAAGCCGTCACCCGCCCGCAGATGCGCTTCGTGCCGATCAAGGACGAACACCAGCAAGCCACGCTCACCCTGCACCGTACCCGGCAAGTTTTCGTCGAAGAACGCACTGCCCTGTACAACCGGATACGCGGTTTGATCGCCGAATTCGGCATCGTTCTACCGCAAAAAGTCGAACGGTTGCGCCACGAGATCGGCGCCCATCTGGAAGACCTGCCCGGCTGGGCCAACCGTTGCGTGGGCGACATGCTTTCGCATGCCGACCGGCTGGACGAACGCATCCGCGAATACGACCATGCCATTGCCGAGATCGCACGGGAAGACGCACGCTGTCGCCGCCTGATGCAACTGCCCGGCATTGGCCCGACCAGCGCCACCGCGCTCGTTTCCAGCATAGGCTAGGGTCATGACTTCGATCATGGCCACCAGTTGGCGGCCTGGCTTGGACTTGTTCCCGGCCAATACAGCAGCGGCGAAAAAGCCCGGCTCGGACGCATCACCACAGCCGGGGATGGCTATATCCGCAGCCTGCTGGTGCTTGGGGCGCGAGCGGTACTCAACAGCCTGAAGGATAAACAGGATCGCTTCAGTCGCTGGGCCAGAAGCTTGCTGGAACGACGCGGCTACTGGCGCGCCACGATTGCCATTGCGGCGAAGAACGCCAGGCTATGCTGGGCGGTGCTGAAATACGGAGAAGACTCCCGGCTTAATCCAAGCGAAGCGTAAATGAACAGAAAAAACCGTCTATAGAAAAAGGAGGAAACGAATCACGGCAGGACGCACGTCGTTGATGTGAAGCGGGTTGGACCCGCGCGGGGTGAGCCTGATTAGCTCTAGGGGAAGTGGTTATTCCCGACTAACGAATGAGGCCCCCGCGCGCGTCTTTCATCAGGGTCCGAGCCTTGTGCTCAACATGACCGGTTGTAGTTTAGCAGTCCTTCACCTACTCGCATCGGCAGCAAACGTGATTATTGAGAGCAGAAAATCATCAACAAAAAGCCAATATGTCAGTTGCAATGACGGGGAAGCCATTGTAGTAAAATTGAGGGGCAGCCCGCTTCTGGGCTGCCCCTCTCGAATGACGGGTTGGGCGGCATTTCCTCAATGAATTTTCTTGAGCCCATGACGAGTGAGAACACTATTTACAGCATCAGTCATCTTCAAGACTGCATCCCCAAGTGCTAGTAAAAACTGCGTTTGAGAAGAACGATTACCTATGGCTCCTTGAAACTTGCTGTAGACCGGGTCACTGAGAATCTGACACAGTTTGTCCAGCTCCGCATCAGACAAATTTCGCAATGAATTTCGAACAGCGGTGTCGAGAGGACCTCCCCTTTCAGTCATCGCTTTCGCAATGGCAGGGGCAAATTCCTTTTTTAGGGCAAGCCAAGTGTCGTTACTAACATCAGGGTTGGAATCCTTAACAGGCTCGAAAAGTAATTCAATCGACGGTGAGTCTGGCGAATACAATGTTGCTTGAAAATAGATGGATTCAACACGGTCAATCAGCACGTCTCTAGGCGGCGTTTGTGCAACTGAAATTGAAGACCATAAAAATAAAGCCAAAACGAAAATTGATTTCATGCCAATTCCTTCCTTTTGCGCCTAGCCTTGCGCGTTAATTTTGTGCGATTACCGAAAATTGAATTCCTTTGAACTCGTTTGAAGACGCCTGTTTTCAGCTAACGGGCATTATCGCCATGCCCGTTAGCTTTAATCTGCAGAGCAGCAGTTTTCAACTTATCGCGACAATCCCGCCATCCGGTAAAATGTATCCAAGTCGGCGAGGTCTTCAAACACGGCAGACGCACCCTCGAAATTGTGATTGCGCGTGTAATGATTCGTGGTGATGTAAGTCTTGATGCCGGCGGCGAGGCTGGAACGCAGACCGTTTTCGGAGTCTTCCAGCGCGATGCAGTCGGTGGCCGACAGTCCCAGCTTTTCCAGCACCCAGAAATAGATGTCCGGTGCCGGTTTCTTGTGCGGTACGATATCGCCGCAACCGTTAGCCGAAAAATAATCCGCCCAGTTTTTGCCTAAGCCCACTTCCAGCAGCGCGGAGACGTTCTCTGGCGTGGTCGTGGTGGCAATCGCCAGGGTGATGCCCGCCGCGTGCGCTTGCTCAATCAGTGTCTTGATGCCGGGGCGCAGCGGCACGCCACCTTCAGCGATCATCGCCGTATAGTGTTGCGTCTTGATTGCATGAAGATTTTTTACAAAGCCGTCGAAATCGTCCGGTTTGCTATAGCCTTGCAAAAAGTCGCTGACAAAATACTTGATGCGCTCCTTGCCCCCGGTCACCTTGAGCAACTTGTCGTACAGTTCGACATCCCAACTCCAGTCCAGACCAACTTGGGCAAAGGCTTTGTTAAAAGATAAACGGTGTCCGTCTTCGGTGTCCGCCAGCGTGCCGTCCACATCAAAAATAATCGCTTTAATCATCATTGTTCAGTCGTAAGTAGTTAGTAGTAAGTAAAATCCTGCATCCTGCCTTACCGCATTCCCGGCAGTTTGCCCGCCATGCTGCGCATCATCTTGGCCATGCCGCCGCCCTTGGTGAACATCTTCATCATCTTCTGCGTCTGTTCAAACTGGCTGAGCAGCTGATTGACATGCATCACCTTGACACCTGCACCGTCCGCAATGCGCTTCTTGCGCTGCGCTTTGATGAGTTCGGGACGGCTGCGTTCCAACGGGGTCATCGAATTGATGATGCCTTCCAGACGATTGATCGCCTTGTCGTCCACTTTGGAATCCGCCGCAGCTTGCGAGAGTTGTGCCGGCAGCTTGTCCATCAGGGCCGACATGCCGCCCATCTTGCGCATTTGCACCATCTGCATCTTGAAATCGTTCAGATCGAAGCCCTTGCCGGACTGCATCTTCTTGGCCAGCTTTTCGGCTTCGCCCTGATCGACGCCGCGCTGCGCTTCTTCCAGCAGGGACAACACATCGCCCATGCCCAGTATGCGGGAGGCCATCCGTTCCGGGTGGAATGCTTCCAGACCATTGGGTTTTTCGCTCACGCCGATGAACTTGATCGGTTTGCCGGTGATGTGGCGCACCGACAAGGCCGCGCCGCCGCGTGAGTCACCATCCATCTTGGTGAGGATAATGCCGGTGAGCGGCAGCGCTTCGCCAAAGGCTTTGGCCGTGTTGACCGCATCCTGCCCGGTCATCGCATCCACCACAAACAGGGTTTCAATCGGCTTTAGGCTGGCATGCAGTTGCTGGATTTCCGCCATCATTGCGGCATCGATCGCAAGACGACCGGCCGTATCGACGATCAGCACATCGTGATGATGTTTACGGGCAAAGTCCAGCGCTGCAGCGGCGATATCCTGCGGTTTTTGCGAAATATCGGAGGCAAAAAAATCGATATCGAGCTGTGTCGCCAGCGTGCGCAACTGTTCAATCGCGGCAGGGCGATAGATGTCGCAGCTGACCAGCAGCACTTTTTTCTTGTTCTGCTCGCGCAACAATTTAGCGAGTTTTCCGCAGGTGGTGGTTTTACCCGCCCCTTGCAGACCCGCCATCAAAATCACGGCGGGCGGGGTGGTGGTCAAATTGAGCGCATCGTTGTGCTCGCCCATTAATTTGGTCAGTTCGCGGTGCACCACGCCGATGAAAGCCTGTCCGGGATTGAGGTTGCCGATGACCTCCTGCCCCAGCGCGGCCTCCTTGACCTGAGTGGCCAATTCCTTGACCACGGGCAGCGCCACGTCGGCTTCCAATAGCGCCATCCGCACTTCGCGCATGGCGTCCTGAATGTTACTTTCGGTGAGTCTGGCGTGACCGCGCAGGTTTTTTATCACACCGGATAGGCGTTGCGTCAAATTGTCGAGCATGTCCGTCCTTGTAGGTAATCTTGGCAAATGAGGTAGAATCTGCCAAGTCTAAAACATCCTGACAAAAAATGCCTAATCTTCTCCTCTCATTCGTCGCTTTTGTTGCTTATTCTTTGCTGTCGGTCTATTTCTGGCGCGCCCATACGCGCGGGGAATGCGATGCGCTGTGTCGCGGCACGATAGGTCATCTGATGCTGATCCCCATTCTGATGCATGGCTATTTACTGGAGCAGGGTATCTTTGCCAGTGGCGGCTTTGACCTGAACGTGTTCAATGCCCTGTCTCTGGTCGTCTGGCTGACCCTGCTGGTGTACTGGGTCGCGCGCTATTTTTATCCGATCGGCGGCTTACAGGCGCTGGTGCTGCCGCTGGCGGCCGTGACCCTGTTGCTACCCGGCGTATTTCCCGCCGAACACCAGCTGACTCATACCGACATGCTGGCATTCAGGGTGCATATCGCGGTAGCCATGCTGGCCTACAGTCTGTTTACCGTCGCCATGCTGCACGCCGTGTTGATCTCGCTGGTCGAAAAGCGCTTGCATCATGCCACCCTGCCGCGCGTGCTGCGCAGCCTGCCGCCGCTCTTGACCATGGAAAGCCTGCTGTTCCGCATGATAGGCATGGGTTTTGTGTTGCTGACCCTGACACTGGCCTCCGGCGTGTTGTTTTCCGAGGAAATTTTCGGTAAAGCCTGGCAGTTCAATCACAAGGTATTGTTCGGCTTTATCTCCTGGTGTGTGTTTGCCGTGCTGTTGTGGGGCCATCACTTTTACGGCTGGCGCGGGAAAATCGCGGTGCGCTGGACTGTCAGCGGCTTTGCTTTTCTCATGCTGGCCTATCTGGGCAGCAAGTTTGTACTGGAAGTACTGCTTCAAAGATAACGATATGATTATTAACAATAATGTCTGAATGGTATCGTTGTGCCGGCGAACTGATTACACTCACTTTGCATGTCCAACCTGGCGCGAAGCGTAGCGGGATCAGCGGCTTACACGGCGAGGCGCTAAAGATACGGTTAGCTGCGCCACCTATAGACGGGCGGGCAAATGAGGCGCTGATTAAATATATTGCCGGGCTGTTTGACGTACCGCAGCGTCAGGTGGAATTGAAACAGGGCGGCCAATCCCGCCACAAGGTATTGGTCATTACCGGGAGCCGGGTTGATCCGGCCAGCTTGTTACCGGCCTGAAAACAGCACCCAGATCTACCCGGCCGTCGGGCAACCCACCTGCCACGCACCGTCCCTGTAGATCACCTCATCGTCCAAAGTAAACAATTCGGTGATGGCAAACACATCGACGTGATATTTAGCCGCCGATTTTCTGATCTGCGGCTTGTTGTAACTGCCGTGCTTAGCGCCCAGCGACAGATGCACGCCGCACATGCGCTCGTAAGTGCCGATGTCGCTGACGATACGCTCCTGCGTAAAGGTTCTGTTCAAGCCCAGCCCCAGTTCGCGCACCCAAACCTCGCCCTCATCAGCGCGTATCTGCGCCAGCACCGTATCGAATTCTTCTGTCGAATCAATCACCTCTACGACACGCCCGCGACTGACTACCAGAGTGAGCGGCTTTACCGGGATATTCACCAGAAACGCCGTGTCGCCGAAAGAGGACAACCTGACCCGGCCGTTCAAGCCCTCCAAATCTTTCGATTCCGTAAACACTTCGCCGATCGGGAATTGCCCGCCGACATTGTTCATCTGGCTGTAATCGCCGACATTCAGACGCGCAGCCTCGAATCCGGTTGAAAAAATCAGTTGCTCGCCACCGCTGGAAATCACCCCCACTTTTGCACGATCAAAGCGTTCTTTCAACGCATGGCCGACACCGCGCACATAGGCCGGATCATAGGCCAGCGACTCGATATAAAGCAGGCCTTCAACGCCCGGCATACGCGACAGATGAGGATGCTCGATCACCTTCAGTCCGCGCTTGAATAATTCCACGCGCAGACGAAAAGCATCCAGCCTGAAGCTGGTGGATTGAACCAGCACCACCAGATCGCCGGCGGCGAGCGCCATCAACTGAGCGAGGATCGCATCGGGTGCCATCGCATCGAAATTGATAAAGACAGCCTCCGGCAGGCAACGACGATAGGCTTCGGATACCGCAATCGTCAACTCACATTGCTCATCGTAGACCACGATCGCAGCTTGGGTGTGACAGATCGCCAGCGTCAAAATGTCGTGCACATTTTTTTCGGCGGTAGCGCGCACTGCATCGGTAAATATATCGGCTGTCATGACAGGTTAAGCTTTCAAAATAGTTAACTGGCGTTACATGAACTCAAATTTAAGAGAACAAGCCGGGGGCAGCCCGGCCGCTGATTACCTTCTTTTGCGTCGCCAAAGGAAGGTAATCGAAGAAAAGGCGACCCCAGCTTACCGCGCCTGCGGCGTTCCCTCGACTATCCTCAAACACGCGGGGCTGCGGAACTCAAACAGTGCTCGCCTAAAGTCACCGCTATTTTCGGATAATCTTCGGCGGTGCACAGGGGCTGAGCATGACACTCAACGTTTATCTCAAATCAAAAAATCCCATTTACAACGTCAAAATCGTGGGCACAAATCAACTGCCGCTGACGCGAAACCATCCGGCGATGCTGCGCCTAGTGTGGTGTGAAATCAGCACTTCATGAGGAAACATCTCGCTCAAAAAGATGATCATCGTACCAAATTTCGGCAACACCGTAGCGATAACCGCAACACCTGCCGGATCAAAAATCTGCAGTTCACCTCCGTCGCGGCTGTGCCAATCCTCATTCAGATACAGCACCGTGGTCAGTATCCGGTTCTTTTTTCCGACCAGCACATCGGAATGTTTCGCGTAGCCCGCACCCGCACCGTAGATCGCGTAGTGGCTCTCGTAATCGAACAAACCCAGATAAAGCGCGCGGTTAAGCCCCATACGCAAGGTTTCCATCAGCGCCAGATAGTCCTGATCGATGCCATCCGCCTCATCTAACCAGTCGATCACATCGCCGCGTATCGTGTTGATTTGCTTCTTATCTGCCCCCCGCCCGATATGTGCCGCGAAAAAGCGCGCCGGATCGTCATCCTGACAACGTGTCACCAAGCGCTGCAACAATTCATTTTGCAAGGCGTTGTCCAGCACGATGTAACCGGTGTCTTCCAACCGGTCGGCAATTTCTGCGATATTCATGGCGATCCTTAGGTGCAGCGATGGATCTGAACGGACGTGCTACAACTCTGCGAGCACGTCCTGCGTTTGCTGTAAAACTTGCCTGAAGTGGTCGATGACAGCCTGATCCGAAACACCGGACATCATCAAATTATCCAGTGCGGTGACCGCCCGAAACAGCTCGACCGCCCCCATACTTCCACTCATCCCCTTGATGCTGTGCGTGTACGCGTGCGCCCCCGGATAATCATGACGTTCAAGACAAGCATCGATATCCGCCCGACTGGTGGCCAATCCGTCCCGGAAGGTGAGCAAGAGCTCGCCTATCATGGCTTCATTGCCCTCCAGCACATCTCTTAACTGGCTCATATCGAAACCGGGCAAGTCCTGCTGCACACCCGGACTCGCGGCTATAGAGTTGACGGCCGCCGTACCCGGCCTGACCCAACTGCACAGCACCGAGATCAGCTCCTGCGGATTGATCGGCTTAGTGACAAAATCATTCATGCCGCAGGCCAGACAATTATCGCGCTCCTGCTGGGTCACCCCGGCGGTCAACGCAATCACCGGCAGAGCGGGGAAACGAGTGCGCAGAATCCGTGTCGCCTCCACCCCGCCCATCACCGGCATATTCACATCCATCAGCACCGCGCCATAAGTTTGTTTTTCCAGTTTATCGAGCGCCTCACGGCCATTACCGGCAATCTCCACCACCACCCCGGATAGCTGCAAAAACTCCCTGACCACCTGCTGGTTAACCGGATTATCTTCGGCCACGAGGATGCGCACACCGGCGAGCAACCCGCCCTGTTCGCGCAAGGTTTTACCCAGATCCCCCGCCTTGCGACTGACCGTGCGTCGCCCCCCTTCGCGACGCGTCTCCAGCGAAGTCACGCCCATCTCCAGTTCAAAACTGAAGGAGGTACCCTGCCCGGGCTGGCTCTCGACCTGAAATTCACCGCCCATCAGTTGCACCAGCTTGTGACTGATCGCCAGCCCCAGCCCCGTGCCGCCAAAACGACGTGTGATCGAGTTGTCGGCCTGACTGAACGGCTTGAACAAGGAGAGCTGGTCCACTTCGGACATGCCGATACCGGTATCCTTGACACTAAAGCGGATGCGCGCCTGCGAGGAGGACAGAGCCCGCAACTGCAACTGCACGCTCACCTGCCCTGCTGCGGTAAACTTGATCGCATTGCCCACCAGATTCGAGAGCACCTGCTGAATCCGCAGCGCGTCACCACTCAGACGTACAGGCATATCAGACGGAATATCGACTACAAATTCCAGATGCTTTTCCCCTGCCCGTGCTGAAAACATGTCTTGCAGATTATCGAGCACCGTCTCCAGATTGAACTCGGCATGCTCTATGCTTAGCATGCCGGCTTCAATCTTGGAAAAATCGAGGATGTCGTTCAATATCCCCAGCAGACTCTCGGACGAGGTGTTGATCTTTTCCAGATAGTCGCGAACCTCATCGGACACATGCCGGTTAAGCGCCAGTTGCGACAGTCCGATGATAGCATTCATCGGCGTGCGTATTTCGTGCGACATGCTGGCCAGAAAAGTCCCCTTGGCCTGATTGGCACGCTCCGCCTCGGCCCGTGCAGCGATAGCCTCCTGCTCGGCGCTAACCCGCGCCGTTACATCGTTGCAGGAAAAGACCCGCCCCAGCGTGGCCTGCTGGGGACAGGATTTAAGTTCAAAGATCTTACCGTTGCTGAGCGTGACGCTGACATCGTGTTCGCCATCCGCAGTATCTGCAAAGAATTCACGCAATGTCTCCGGCGCGCTGACCGAGTTAAAAAGATGCTCCAGCACCGCCTTATCATTTCTTGCGGACAACAGCGCCTCGGGAATATCCCACATCAAGGAAAAGCGATGGTTCATCCCTTCGATAGCCCCCACCCCGGAGATAGCGAGTATGCCGTCAGCCGTCGATTCCAGCGTAGATTTCAACCGGGCCGACATACTGGCGAGCACACTTTCCGCATTGAGTCGGTGGGTAATATCGCTGGCGGTGATCAGCACATAATGACGCTCACCCAGCAGGCAACGGGAAACGGATTTTTCGACCGTGATAGCAGAACCATCGGAACGCTGAAATTCACTCTCGGCATTCTCCAGCGTTTGAATATTACCTGCTGCCACATCCTGCCAGTAAAACATACCAGCCAGCCCGGCCTCAACCAGCTCAATGTTGATGCCGGTCATCACTTCGAGCGGATAACCCAGCAAACGGCAGGCACGCGCATTCGCCGCAACGACCGTCATACTGCTCGCATCGACCGCGAGCATCATCTCGTCGCAATGATCGATAAGTTGTTTTGCCAGCAGCAGATCAAGTGACTCTTTCATGTGCATCTCAATTCTTGGTGGCATCAAAGAAATAAGTGGCGCGCTTCCTCGGACTCAGATAGGCAAAAATTTCCGGTGCCAGCAAAGCCGGACGTATCGCCTTGCTGATATTCACTTCCGGCAGTGTCTCTAAATCCAACAAAATCGCCTCCTCCTTGGGTACATCGGGATCATAGACCAGCAGCGTCGGACGCAAGGTCTTTCCTGAAGATACCGACACCACGATGCCTATCGTCCCGTCAGACAGACTGACAATACTGCCGGGCGGATACACGCCCATAAAGCGGATGAACACCTGAAGAATCTTGCTATTGAGCTTGGTGCGGTAGTGCGCGTACAGGGTAGACAACGCCTCGTGAGGTGTCAGCGCCAGCGCGGGATTGACCGGATTGCAAAGATTATCGTACAGATTGATGATGGCTACGAGTTGCGCCAAAATGGAAATCTGATCTTGTTTCAACTTGCGCGGATAACCGCTGCCGTCGGTATATTCGTGGTGCTGCGCGACGATCGCCAGCGCGGCCGGATCCAGCATGGCAGCGCGGGCGATTTTTTCACCATAACTGACGTGCTCCTGCAAAAATGATTTTTCCGCCGAAGTGAGCGGATCGATTTTCAGCGTAACCTTGGTAGGAATTTCCAGCTTGCCGATGTCGTGAAAAAGACACCCCAACCCTATCATCTTGATGTCGGCAGCCGGCACCTTCAATTCCTTGGCGATCATGGTCGCCAGCACCGAGACATTCACCGAATGAATGTAGATCTCCTCACCGGCCAGCTTATCGTTCAGCGCAAACAACACCGTGCCGTTATCGGCCAGCAAGATCTCCAGAAAACTGTCCATCAACTGGTGAGCCGATGCGATGCAGGCTGCCGGTTTGGAAAAAATATCCGCATTGAGACTGCGCATCAGCTTGGCTGCATTGGCGATCACCCGCTCGCACTCCCTGACCTTGGCCCTATGCTCTTCCAGGCGAATTTTACGTTCCTGCTTTTCCAGCAACATGGCTTCAACTTCAGGGGAAATCACAGGCTGGGCGACGACGACCTCTGCCGAGGTTTCAGCCTGCAACGGCGGCACATCGCTGTTGGCAGGACTGTAGCGTATATTCTGTATTCCCAGCGCGCGTATGGTTTTGATCTGATCTTCAGATTTAATCTTGAAGCGATTGAGCGGAAAGGGATGATCCATCCACCCGAGGTCGATATAAACATACATTCCGAGCTGCAACTGCCCGGTCTGAATGGTGGCACTTTCTTCTTTTGACACTACACACTCTCCTGCCAAAGCTTAAAATATCATGCCAGCCCTAACGCACAAACAAACATCTAATAATCAACATCTTGCTCACAACCCGCGTAACAATTCTGTATCTCGGCGACAACCTTTACCAGACTGTTTTTCGACAACATTTTTCTGACGATGGTCGTTCTGAATTCGTCCATACGGGCGCTCAGTATCTCACGATATGCGCCCGGTGTTTGCTGCAACAGCGCGCGCC
The DNA here is from genome assembly GCA_041660905.1 of Gallionella sp. Classification (GTDB taxonomy): domain Bacteria; phylum Pseudomonadota; class Gammaproteobacteria; order Burkholderiales; family Gallionellaceae; genus Gallionella. The sequence goes on along the minus strand of JBAZVL010000004.1, from coordinate 215,115 downwards.
ATCCCGCCTCGATATCCGGCTTCGATTCCCGAACCCCGCGTATTAACTGTTCCAAATCCTTTTGCCTGATACGCGCAACAATACGCCCGTCACCGGAAATTGCAAAAATAACCGCGATAGATATCACCGCAACAGCATCCAGATCCGCTTCTTTAACCGGCCCGGCAAAATGCCGCTGCCTCAACCATTTTGCACACTCAATGATACGTTGATTTTCCTGCCGTGCCAGCAAAGCCTTTCTGTAGATTTCATCGCCCGTCCACGTCATATCAGGATGGGCGCGACAAATCGCCACGAACAGCGCCTTCACATCGCGTTGCTGTATCTGAGGATCACGATCAAATTCCATCACCAGCGTCTGAACCGGCAACGCCGACAATTCACGGATAGCGCGAAATCCAGACTGAAACACCTGCTCGGCACCGTGCTGCAGCAAGTAAGATAACTCGTCCGCAGCCAGCGACTGACTCAGCCCCAGCGAGACACAACCTGTGGTGAGATAAAACGCCTCAAGTACGCCATCAGCGGTTTTTTCATTGGTGAATTTGCGGGCGACCAGCGCCGTGATCCCGCTCAACTCATGGAACAGGATGTCCGCCGCGTCACCGTGATCGGCACGATTTGCGAGCGCTTCCAGCGTCTGCACCAGATTGGGGGTACGCGTGCTGTAACTGGCAAGTTGCATCATCAGCCTAAAATCAATTAGGCAAAAATATCATCGCCCAGACTAGGGCGAGCGCCCGTCTTAGGCTGCGATTTCGCCTTGCCCGGCACCTGCTTGCGCAAACGTGTCAGCAATTCTTGCGTGTCGCGAGGCGTTGCATAATCGTAGCCGTACTCCTCGTCCTCTTCCTCTTCGGGACGTGCATGCAATTCGTTTTCACCCGGCTGCCAGTCGGGGAAGAGTTCCAGCAAAACTCTATCCCATGCATCGGAATCGGTACGGGCTATCGCCAGCGCCAGCGGAATGATGTCGTGGTCTGAGGAAGTCTGGCCGCTATTGTGCACGCCGCGCGAGTGGATCTCATTCGCCAACTCGATGATTTCCGCAATCGCAGTGGAAAACAACGCGGCAAACGCCGTGGTTCCCCAGTCGGTGGACAAGGCGTGATGTATCAGCGCGGCACGCCGGTCCAGATCCTCGCTGGCAAACAACACGCCGTGAATATGGGCGAACAAGGATTCTGCCAGAAATTCCGGCTCGTCTTCTATCATCTCTTCGTCCCAGATCGCGGCGAAGAAAGCCAGACTCTCGGACCAGGCTTGCGGCGAGATCAACAGGGTCGCCAGCGACAACTTGCCGCCGTCGAAAGCGGCCAGATGCATGGAGGCGACTTGCGGTTCCATCGCGTCGAGCACTTCGACGATCGCCAGATCGCCGTACTTTTCTGCCACCTCATCTAACGCTTCTTCAGCCTGCGCGGTTGAACCTGACAACACCAGCGCGGTGACTTGACGGCTGATCACCGGATAATTAGTACGTTCAGTCATTCTTGTCTCCGTTTGCGTCGAACAGATGCTCGATATCGTGGCCTGAAGTGAGCTTATCGGCATCCTCCGTGTCATCACCATCGTCATTCTTGCCCAGCGTTTCGAGCGAGTGATCCTCTTCCGTCCAGCGCTTAGGATGCTTGAACAGGAAAGCCGTCACAATCGCGCGGCGCGCAAGCTCAGGGTTGGCCGCCCCCACCGTCGCCAACGCCTTGGCTGCTGCCGCATCGCTGCACGACACCATCGCCAGCGCTTTAGCCGCATCGCCCTGATCGTAGGACTGGCTCTCGGCCAGCAAACCGGCGAAATCGTTAAACTGCAAGTGTCCTGCCAGCGCGAAACTCAAGAGATTCACATCGTCGATTTGCGAACCTTGCGCAAATTCATCGACTAGCGATTTCACCACTTTCGCATAATATTTTCTGTCTGGCGGATCACCCAAGGTGTCTTCCATTTGGATGCCCAGCTCACGGGACTGATAAGCAAATTCCGGGTGTATCTTTTTCATAGGTATTCAGCTCTAAAGTGATGACGCAGGTTACAGCATGATGCCACAACGATTAAACAGCGCACGCCATAAAGACTGCGCCTCCGCTTCCGGATCGATCACAATCCTGTTTGTAAGCGTTTGATTATATTCGCTTCTTTTCTTATCGTCGGACAGCACTTCGTAGGCATTTTTAATCGCATTAAATCTGCTCTGCGCCCCGGGATGAGTATTTCTGTCCGGATGGTAGCGCATGGCCAGCGCGCGATACGATTTCTTGATCTCGTCCGGTGTCGCATTCGGAGCGACCCCCAGGATGTTGTATAGGTTTTCCAATGCAGGCCTCCAGTCAGCCGGTCATTTTACACGTTAGCCCCAGCCCCATGTTGGCATTGTCGGCATAGGCTCACGAGTGAATAAATTCAGCGGCGGTCTGCCCACAAATAGCCTTGTGCAACTTGTTCTGCGCCGTGGCGAAAATGCATTGGGTAGGCGTGCCGTCAAGTCCCGGTCGATAGCAATGGCGTAGATGTCGGCAATCTTCTGGTATAACTTGCGCACAGAAGCATCTCGCGGGCGCATTGAAAACGCTCCTCAAAGTATTTTTCCGTAAGGACAAAACGGCTGCCTGAAGCTCAGCGCCCATCCCTAGGGGACGAACGCCTAGACGACACCTGCAAACCGCACCGCCCTCAGACCCTTACGGCAATGATCGCGACCGGATTGTCGCGCTGGGTATAATCGTTTTTACTGTCGGCGGCAGCTATTCGAAAATTTCGAATAACTCTTCGATTCATGTAACCCGCTGCAGGTAAAAACTTTTAAATTCTAACGCGCCTCCGGTCTTAATGCCTGTATTTCAAACCGGGTCGGAATGATTTTTTAATCAACCCAGCGACCTGTCCACGATTTCAAATACATCGCGGGAGAGTCCTGCATGATCGCGCAGCATCTGCAGCGCGGCACGTGCATGCGCCTGACGGTTTGCATCGAATTTGCGCCAGCGATCGAAACAGCGCGCGAGGCGTGAGGCAACCTGAGGATTGATCGCATCGAGCTTGCGGGTCTGTTCGGCCAGGAAGCGGTAACCGCTGCCGTCGGCGGCATGAAAACGCACGTGGTTGTTGCCGAAACCGCGCAGCAACGCATACACCTTGTTCGGGTTATGCAGATCAAAAGCTGGATGCTCGACTAGGCGCATCACTTCCGCCAGCGTGCCGCCGCGACGACTGGTTGCCTGCACCCCAAACCATTTGTCGGTAACCAGCGCTTCATTCTGCCAGCGCTGATAAAACGCCGCCATTGCCTGCGCGCTTTCTTCGCCTTCGCATTGCGCCAGCGTGGACAAAGCGGCGAACTGATCCGTCATATTGTCCGCCCCATTGAACTGAGTCAGCGCCAGCGCACGGTTTTCAACGCTGTCGATTTCGCACAGATAGCTCAGACACAGATTGCGCAAGGCGCGACGACCGGCCGCCTGAGCATCCGGCTGATAGGCATCAACTGAGGTTAATTGTTCATAGCAGGCACGGAACTGCGCACCGAGCCGCTCTGCCAGATGCAGTCGCAGTCCGTTGCGTGCGGCGTGCAGCGCATCCGGATCGACCAGTGCCATTTGTTCGGCCAGCGTCGCCTCACCGGGTAAGGACAAGGCTTCGGCGGCGAAAGCAGGATCAGCTGCTGCGCCGTCCAACACACGAGCCACAGCACTCACAAAACCTTCCGGCCAGACCGGCGCCTCCCCTTTTGCCAGCGTGCTACTCGCCGCCAGTATCAGGCGTGAGGCCAGACGCTGCCCGGCTTCCCAACGATTGAAGGAATCGGTATCGTGCGCCAGCAAATGCGCCAGGTCCGCATCGCTGTAAGCAAAATCGAGCAGCACAGGGGCGGAAAAATTGCGCAGCAGCGACGGCACGGGCTCAACCGCCACGTCCTCAAAGATAAATTGCTGTGCAGCTTCGTGCAGCGACAAGACGCGTGTCGTCATCACTTCTGTCTCGCCTGCCAGACGCAGCGGCATATCCTGACCATCGGGACCAACCAGTCCGACCGCGACGGGGATATGGTAGGGCAACACGCCTTGTTGTCCTGCCGCACCAGACTGACGCAAGGTCAGCGTGTAACGACGGTTTACCGCATCATAGCTACCCGCCGCACTCAACTGCGGCGTACCAGCCTGCCCGTACCAGCGCATAAATTGAGTAAAATCGACGCCCGAAGCATCCGCCATGGCGGCGACGAAATCATCGCAGGTCACCGCCTGACCGTCGTGCCGCTCAAAATACAGGTCCATACCGCGACGGAAAGCCGCACGACCGATCAGGGTCTGTATCATGCGCACCACCTCGGCGCCTTTTTCGTAGACGGTCGCGGTGTAGAAATTATTGATCTCGATATAGGACGACGGGCGCACCGGATGCGCCATGGGACCCGCGTCTTCGGGGAACTGAGCGGCGCGCAGACCGCGAACTTCACGGATACGCGCAATCGAACGGTTATGCACGTCCGCGCCAAACTCCTGATCGCGAAACACCGTCAGACCTTCTTTCAACGACAACTGAAACCAGTCGCGGCAGGTCACGCGATTTCCCGTCCAGTTGTGGAAATACTCATGCGCCACCACCCGGTCGATATTTTCAAAATCGACATCGGTCGCCACATCCGCACGCGCCAGCACGTACTTGGTATTGAAAATATTCAAGCCCTTGTTTTCCATCGCCCCCATGTTGAAATCGCTGACTGCGACTATCATGTAGTGATCCAGATCGCACTCCAACCCGAATGTCTGCTCATCCCAGTGCATCGATTTTTTCAAGGCCAGCATGGCGTGATCGCACTGATCGAGTTTGCCTTGTTCGACGTAAATTGCCAGATTGACCTCGCGCCCCGATGTCGTCCGGTAGGTGTCGTGCAACACGTCCAGATTGGCGGCCACCATGGCGAACAGATAACAGGGTTTCGGATGAGGGTCCTGCCAGGTCGCCCAGTGACGACCGCCCGCCTCATCGCCGCTACCGACCGGATTACCGTTAGAGAGCAACTGAGGGAGTGCCACCTTATCGGCGTGCAGGGTGACGGTGTAGCGCGACATCACATCCGGGCGATCGGTAAACCAGGTGATGCGGCGAAACCCTTGCGCCTCGCACTGGGTGAAATAGCCGTTGGCCGAACGATACAGACCGGACAGGCAGGTGTTGTCGTCAGGGTGGATGCGCGTCACCGTTTCAAGTACAAAAGAATCGGGTAGCGAGTTCAAAATCAATTGATGGTCGTTTAGGGTGTAACGGTCGGCCGCAAGCGATACCCCGTCCAGACTCACCGAGAGCAACTCCAGGTCCTCTCCGTCCAATTCCAGCGCAGCGTCCGAGGCTTGCGCCTGGGGATTGCGGCGCACGGCAAGTCTGGCCGTGACCCGTGCCTCCCCCAGCAAAAACGTCACATCCAAATTAACGGTGTCGATCAGGAAAGAAGGAGGCGCGTAGTCAGCGAGGTGCAAGGTTCGTAGAGTGGAGTCAGTCATGGCTGTGTTCGCAGAAAAAAGCGCAGTGTGACAGCAAAACGCCACGATCGCCACTCGACTTTTGTCCGGCTGAACCCCCTAGCGAGCCGTTTCATCTGCCGGAACTGCCGCATTGCGGGACATACCGGATCACACCACTCAATCCACCAAAAACAAACAACACTTTGATTTAGATGATAATTTATAAAAAAACAAACCCCAATAGCCAAAGAAAACAGTCAGAATAACCTTTCCATACCAATGTTTTTTTATGCGGGAGTATGTTAAATTTTAGACGGGCTGAATATTTCACCCGATTGAATGACCAACCAGGAGGAAATCTAAAATGGAATTTTTTATCTACGTTGCAGTATTCGCTTTGGTTGTAGGCGGCATCGCTGCATCAATTGCGCTAAAAAAGTAAGTTTAACACCCGGGCAAGGTTCATTCCTGACCTTGCCCGCTCTTATGCGCCGAAACCGGATTAACTCATCGTTTAGTGCCGCCCTCATACCAGCCCCGGCTATTGTTGGCTATCCTCACCACCCACAGCATGACCGGCACTTCAATCAGTACGCCGACCACCGTAGCCAGTGCAGCGCCAGACTGAAAACCATATAAGCTGATAGCCGCAGCCACCGCCAGTTCAAAAAAGTTGCTCGCACCGATCAGTGCAGAAGGTGCGCCTACACTGTGCACCACCCCCAACTTATGATTCAGCCAGTAGGCCAAACCCGCATTGAACAGAACCTGTATCAGTATCGGCACTGCCAGCATGGCGATCACCAGCGGTTGAGCGACGATCGCATTGCCCTGCAGGGCAAACAGCAACACCAGAGTCAGCAGCAGCGCACCCATTGAGTAAGGCGCCAGATGCTCCATCACACTTTTAAATTTCGCTTCCCCACGCTTGAGCAACTGGTGACGCAACAATTGAGCGATCACGACCGGAATCACGATGTAAAAAATGACAGAAACAGTCAGCGTATCCCAGGGAACGGCAATACTCGCGACACCGAGCAGCAGCGCGACCAGCGGTGCAAAAGCAAAAATCATGATCACGTCATTGAGGGCGACCTGCGACAAGGTGAAATATGGATCGCCCTTGACCAGATTGCTCCACACAAACACCATCGCGGTACAAGGCGCGGCAGCCAGCAGTATCAATCCGGCAATGTAACTGTCGAGTTGCGCTTGCGGCAAATAATCAACGAATACGTGACGGATAAACAACCAGCCTAACAAGGCCATCGAAAACGGTTTAACTGCCCAGTTTATAAACAGCGTGACCCCCATTCCTACGCTGTGCTTTCTCACCTGATGTAAAGCACCAAAATCGATACGCAACAGCATGGGAATAATCATGATCCAGATCAGCAAGCCGACCGGCAGATTCACGCGTGCCACTTCCAAACTGCCCAGCCACTGAAAGGGGGCCGGCATCATCTGTCCCAGCACAACGCCAGTGATGATGCACAGAAAAACCCACAGGGTCAGATAGCGCTCAAATACATTCATGATTTAATCCTTGTAAATATTTATGGGGCACTGATTTATTCGGCTTTTTCATTACCGCTCAGGCTTCCATCCGTAAATCAAAACGCAGAATCTCCGCTTTGGCGAGATGACAAATAAATCAATGCGCCCTTATATCGGTTTTACTAGTGCGCGCAACGCCGCAATACCGACCGGCTCTTCGGGTTGAAGCGGTACGACAGCAACACGTTTAGCATAACCTTGCAGCACCGCATCCAGTTGCGCCCATTCATGCTCAGCCCTCAGCGCTAACAATGTGGAAGCCGGATGGGCTGCCGCCAGACTTTGATTGACGATCCACGCCCACGGCTCGATACCGGCGCGACGCAAATCCTGCTGCAAACTCGCCGCTTCCAGCACCGGCGTCGTTTCTGCCAGGGTCACAATCAGGATGCGTGTGTGCGCCTGATCCTGAAGTTGCATCATCGGGGTCGATAAGTGCGCATCACCCTTCATGTTGCGTGCGACTTCACGGTGGTATGCGCCTGTCGCATCGAGCAGCAGGAGCGTATGACCGGTCGGTGCGGTATCCATCACCACAAAGGCATGATCCGCTGCGCGGATGGCACGGGAAAATGCCTGAAAAACAGCGATCTCTTCGGTACAGGGCGATCGTAAATCCTCTTCCAGCAAGGCACGTCCCTGCACATCCAGATCCCCTCCACGGGTTTCCAGCACGTTCTGCCGGTAACGTTCAGTCTCAAGACGCGGGTCGATACGATCCACCGTCAGATTCGCCATTTCTCCGTGCAAGGTATCCGACAGATGCGCCGCCGGATCCGAAGTGGTGAGATTAACCACATGTCCGCGTGCGGCTAACTCAACGGCAATAGCGGCTGCCATGGTGGTCTTACCCACGCCCCCCTTGCCCATCAGCATAATCAAACCATGACCGCTTTTCTCAAATTCGGCGATCAGGCCACCCAGATCGGGCAATTTGATATCGCGATGAATTACCGCTGCGGGCGCGTCGAGCATACGATCGCCGAACAAGGCACGCAAAGCCTCCACGCCAACCAGATTGAATGGCAGCAAACGGCGCATGTCGGTAGTCAAGCCGCGCAACGCTTCTGGCATGTTAGCCAGCGCATGACGCTCGCGCATAAAGATGGCCTGCGCCACCGGATCGGCAATTTCACTTTCAGGCATACAGCCATTCACGACCAGATGCTGCTCAGCAAAACCTATGTGCGCCAATTCTTCGCTGGTGCGGGCTGCCTCCTGCAAAGAGGCGCGTTGAGCTCGTGCCACCAGTATCAATCGCGTGCGGCGAGAATCCGACAAAACGGCAACGGCATCACTGTAACGCTGACGCTGCTTCTCTAATCCGGCCAGCGGTCCAAGACATGAGGCATCGCCCTTACCTGCATCCAGAAAGCCTGTCCAGGCACCCGGCAGTTGCAACAGGCGTATGGTGTGCCCCGTAGGAGCCGTATCGAAAATAATGTGATCGAAGCTGTCCGTTAGCGCCGCATCTGTCAGCAACGCGGTAAACTCGTCGAAGGCCGCAATTTCCGTCGTGCATGCTCCGGATAGCTGTTCCTCTATCCCTCTGACAACCGCTTCCGGCAGCACACCTCGGACGGGGCCTACGATGCGATCGCGATAAGCCTGGGCGGCAGCCTGCGGGTCGATTTCCAGCGCCGACAAATTGGGCACCGCAGCAATCGGGGTGATGTGATTGCCGATGACGACATCGAAAACCTGCCCTACGTTCGAGGCGGGATCGGTGCTCACCAGCAATACCCGCAACCCTTCATCGGCCAGGTGAACCGCCGTCGCACAAGCCAGCGAGGTTTTACCGACACCGCCTTTGCCGGTAAAAAACAAAAATCGCGGCAGATCTATAAATATATTCATGGCAGCCTTTTCATGGCATGGTAGCCGCAATGCTTCAGCAACGTCCGGCGCAGCAGGTTTTGACTTCGGATTCAGGCGCAGATGTAATGCCGGCAAATCGCGCCAATTCACTCCGCGTTGGATAGCGTCCCGCCATTGCAATTTCCCCTTCCACCAGGATCAGCGGCAAACCCTCCGCGCCCGATCTTTCCAGAAAGGCTTTTGCAACCGCATTATTAACAAAATCCATCGGTTGCTGTGCCAGATTGAAACGCTCGATCTGTCCGCCTTCATGCTTCAACCAGTCCACGTCAGCACTAAAACTAACCAGCGCCTGATCGACTTGGGTGCCGCACACACCGGTGCTGCAACACAATGCAGGATCAAATACCTGTAATTTATTCATGTAACACTCCTTAGTCCTGGATACGACCGATCTCAGCTAATTTTTCTTTCAAGGTCAATTGGTCAAGCTTATCGATAGGTAAACTCATGAACAACTGAATGCGGCGCGCCAGCTGGGCATATGCTGTTTTAAATGCAGCGCGGCGGGCTTCTTCACCTTCAATATGCGCGGGATCAGGAATACCCCAGTGCGCAGTCGCCGGTTTACCCAACCAGAGGGGACACGCTTCTCCTGCCGCGTTGTCGCATACGGTAAATATAAAATCGAATTCAGGCGCACCGGGTGCGGCAAATTCATCCCAACTTTTACTGCGCAACCCTTCGACACTGTGTCCCTGCGCTTCCAGCAATTCAATTGCACCCGGATTCACTTTGCCAGCTGGCTTACTGCCTGCACTGTACCCCTTGAATTTCCCCTTGCCGAGCACATTAAACAACACTTCACCCAAAATGCTGCGTGCGGAATTGCCCGTACATAACACCAACACGTTGTATTGCTTTTCACTCATTTTATTTTCCTCATTAATTAACAAACTTTATCGGGAAGATTGCAAGCCGCCGGATTTCCACCGCAACAATTTTCAGTCAAGTAAGCCACCATGCCATTCATCACGTCGAAATTCGCCGAGTAGTAAACAAAACGACCGTCCTGTCGACTCTCAATCAGTCCCGCATGGCTCAGTGTTTTAAAGTGAAATGACATGGTCGCCGCCGAAGCGTTCAGCCTTTCCGCAATCTGACCGGCCGCCATCCCTTCCGGTCCGCAAGCCACCAGCAGCCGGTAAGTTTCCAGCCTGGTTGACTGCGCCAGCGCCGCCAGCGCCTTTACTACTTTGGATGCGTCCATAATTTTACAATTTGATTATTAAACAATTATTAAAACGACGTGCAATTTAATCACACAAATAAAATAAATTCAATCACACAGTAGCAAAACCAAGCGTTTTAGCCTCCGTGATGGGAGATTAATATTATCAGCTGAGATTTATAGAAAAAACTATAAAGTAAAGGCCTGACCCCATACCCACATGACCCCATACCCATCTTGACCCCATACCCATCTTGCAATACGACGCGCCTAGGACGCAGGAGGATTGACGATGCGAATTTCGCGTTGCGGATAGGGAATCTCGATACCGGCCTGCACGAAGGCGCGCCAGATAGTCAGATTCAGATCGGAGCGCAGATTCGCTTGCGACAACTCTGGATCTTCAATCCAGACGGACAATTCCAGCGAAATACCGTTATCGGCAAATTCCAGCAAATTTACACCGGGCTTGGGGTCGTCAAGCACCCCTTTGTGTGCCGCCGCCGCATCCAGCATGATCTGCATCGCCATATCCAGTGAACTCTGATAGGCCACTTGCAGGGTAATTTTCACCTTATTTTTTCGATCTGAATAAGAGTGATTGACCAGCGTTTGGGTAATCACCGACTCATTAGGGATAAGCGATTCAGCGCCATCCTGACCACTCAACACCAGATAACGGCCTGTCAACCGCGTCACCTTGCCGTGACGGTTGTCTAGCGTCACCACATCACCCAGCCGAATCGACTTATCCAGCAAAATAATGAAACCGCAGATATAGTTGCTGGCGATGCGCTGCAAGCCAAACCCCAAACCCACCCCCAGCGCACCGCCGAACACCGACAATAGGCGAATATCGATGCCCACCAGCGAGAGCGCGACCAGCACCGACACCACCAGCAGCGCACCGCGTGTCACCTTGGTGAGCAGCACGCGCGAACTGGTGTCCATTTCCTCCATGCGCATGATGCGCACTTCCATGAAGCGCCCCAGCCATAACGCGCTCAACACGGTCGCGGCAATAGAAATTACCGCTTGTAAGATGGTTAACAGGGAAATAGGCTGTTTCCCCAGAGTAAAACTCAATTCATCCAGGCTCGCGAGCACGGGAACTAGCAAACCGGTGACATGAAGCGCTACGAGCAGCCAGGCAATACCGGCGATGCTCAGCTCCCAGGATTTGAGTTTGACCGAATCAGGGAAAATTTTGTGCAGCACATAAACCAGCAGACGGATGCAGACCAGCGACAGCAGCAGTGGCATCGCCAGTTTAAACAGTCTCACCGATGCGTCTAGATAATTGAAAATACCGCGTGCCAGCAAGATACCCAGCAGCGTCAGCACCGGAAAAGCGATGCGCCGCCCCCCCTTGATGGCCACATGATGCAGCACCCCGCCTGCGCTCAGGCGCGCCTGAATCAGGGCATTCAGCCACCAGGCCAACAGCACGATGACGACTATCGTCCCTAACTGCCAAAGCAAACCGGCGGGCTCGGCATTAGTGAGCAGGTCGATTAGGAGATTGGGTTCATCCTGCACATTAAGCATTGATTGTTTGAATTATTCTACAGCGACGACAGCTTTTGGTTTCATCCAGTTGGCGACCACGATACCAGCCTCGTAGAGCAGCCACAACGGCATCGCCAGCATGAACTGTGAGACCACATCCGGCGGCGTAAAAATAGCCCCCATCACGAAGGCACCCACCACGACATAGGGACGAATCTCGCGCAACTTTTCGACAGTGACCACACCCATGCGCACCAGCACCACCACCACCACGGGGACCTGAAAGGTAACGCCGAAAGCAACGAACATGGACAACACAAAACTCAAGTATTTATCGATATCGGTCATCACCGCGACCCCCAAGGGTGCCGAGGCCGTGATAAAACCAAACACAATCGGGAACACAGCAAAATAGGCGAACGACATGCCGCAAAAAAATAGCAGGGTGCTGGCCACAATCAGCGGCACAACCAGACGTTTCTCATGAGCATACAGACCGGGTGCGACAAATCGCCAGCCCTGGTAGAGGATATAGGGCAGTGCGATCATAAAGGCTGTCATCATCGCCACTTTCAGCGGCACGAAGAACGGCGTGGTGACATCGGTGGCAATCATCTGCCCGCCCTTGGGCAGTTTGGCCAGCAGCGGCTGCGCCAGCAATGCATACAGATCGGATGCCCAGGGAAACAGACAAACAAAAACCACCAGCAGGGCCACCACAGAATTGAGCAAACGGGTGCGCAGTTCAATCAGGTGAGCAATAAAAGTCTCGCTTGCGCTCATTTAGTTTTTGACCACAGATGATTCTGTATTGGATTGCAACAGTGAACCCGCCTCTTGCAAAGGTTCAGAGACCGCACGGTTAATCTGTTGCAGGTGCAGATCGGCAGTCGCCGATACCTGTTGCATCGAGGCTTGTAACGCTGATGCTTCCGCCTGAACCTTTTCCTGCAACTGACGATAGTCGTCGATCGCCATGTCGCGCGCGATGTCGGATTTCACGCCGTTGATATAGCGCTGCGCACGCCCATACAGATGTCCCAGAGTGCGCGCCACTTTCGGCAGACGGGCAGGCCCGATGACAATCAACGCCACCACCATCACCACCATCAATTCGGCTAGGCTAAAGTCAAACATTGCAACCCGCCAGGCTAAACAGACATTTCACTTCCCTCTCCCCTGCCCTCCCCCAAAAAGGGGCGCGGGGGACAAGGATACGCTGCGCGAATCTCATATTAAATATTGCTGTGCGTCTTGCTTTTAACTTCGCCTTCGATGGTCTGACCATCTTCCTTGACCTGTTTGGCTGGTTCTTCACTGGCCGTGCCCATGCCTTCCTTGAAGCCCTTCACCGCACCGCCCAGATCGCTGCCCACGTTGCGCAATTTTTTGGTGCCAAACACCAACATCACCACGACCAGTACGATCAACCAATGCCAAATACTCAATGAACCCATTGCTATCCCCTTAGAAAATTAACTGCGTTTAACCATAGGCGGAATATTTCCGCCGCCGATGACATGCACATGTAAATGAAATACTTCCTGACCGCCACCCTTGCCGGTGTTGATCACCGTGCGAAACCCGTCATCCAACCCCTGCTCCTTCGCAAGCTTAGGCGCCAGTAGCAGCATCTTTGCCAGCAAGGCGGCATGGCTCTCATCCGCATCGGCTAATGACGCCAGATGCAGCTTTGGAATCAGCATAAAGTGTACGGGCGCTACCGGATTGATGTCGTGAAACGCCAAGACCTCGTCGTCCTCATACACCTTGCGGCAAGGAATTTCGCCGCGCACTATTTTGCAAAAAAGGCAGTTACTCATCACGACTCCTTGATTCTACTGTTTTTTTCTGCAATACCCGACAAACCTTCGCGGCGCGCCAACTCGGCCAATACATCGCTAGCCGACAGGCCGTGATGAGCTAACATCACCATGGTGTGAAACCAAAGATCCGCTGTCTCATAAACGATGTGCGCTTTATCGCCTTCCTTGCTGGCCAGTATCGTCTCGGTCGCTTCTTCGCCTATCTTTTTCAGGATGGCGTCTTCGCCCTTGCTGAACAATTTGGCGACATAAGAACTGTCAGGGGAGGCCAGTTTGCGCGCTTCTATCGTTTCTGTCAGTGTTTGTAAAATTGTCATTCTCATCCTAAAAGCTATCGTTGGGTTGAAACTCAACCTACTAATCACTTACGTCTTTTTGTAAATTTCGTCCGGCGACTTCAACACCTCATCCACTGCACACCACTGCCCCTGTTCCAGACGGGTGAAAAAGCAACTCTCGCGTCCGGTGTGACAGGCGATGCCGCCCTGCTGTTCGATCTGCAACAGAACCACATCGCTGTCGCAATCGATCCTGATTTCACGGACCTTCTGAATATGGCCGGACTCTTCGCCCTTATGCCAAATCTTGCTGCGCGAACGCGACCAATACACCGCCTCCGACTTCGCCGCTGTTAGCTGCAATGCCTCACGGTTCATCCACGCCACCATCAGCACACGACCGGTTTCGGCATCCTGCGCGATGGCAGGAACCAAACCGTCAGAGGACCATTTAATCTTGTCCAGCCAGGCGCATCCTGCATCCTGCATCCCGCATCCTGCCGTCATAGCCTGACCTCGATGCCTTTTGCCGCCATAAATTGCTTGGCTTGTTGCACGGTGTATTCGCCGAAGTGGAAGATGCTCGCCGCCAGCACGGCATCGGCACCACCTTCTGTCACACCATCGGCCAGATGCTGCAGATTACCCACGCCGCCGCTGGCGATCACCGGAATTTCCAGCGCATCGGTCACGCGGCGAGTTAACGCCAGATCGAAACCGTTTTTTTGTCCGTCCCTATCCATACTGGTCAACAGGATTTCGCCCGCGCCCAGCAACTGCATCTTTTTCGCCCACTCGACCACATCCAATCCGGTCGCTTTGCGTCCGCCGTGGGTGAATACTTCCCAGTTCCCCGGAGAGACCTGTTTGGCATCGATCGCCACCACGATGCACTGAGAACCGTAACGACTGGCCGCATCCGCCACCAACTGAGGATTGACCACCGCCGAGGTGTTGATGCTGACCTTGTCCGCGCCCGCATTGAGCAGATTGCGCACATCGCCGACTTCGCGCACCCCGCCGCCGACGGTCAGCGGAATAAACACCTGGGAGGCGACCTGTTCGATGATACGGAAGATAATCCCTCTGTCGTCGGAGCTGGCCGTGATGTCCAGAAAGGTCAATTCATCCGCGCCCTGCTCATCATAGCGGCGCGCGATTTCGACCGGATCACCGGCATCGCGCAACTCGACGAAGCTCACGCCTTTCACGACGCGACCATGGGTCACATCTAGACAGGGAATGATGCGTTTAGCTAACATTTACAGCAGCTTAGGCGACAACTGGTCAGCCAGCGCTTGCGCCGCGCGGAAATCCAGCGTGCCTTCATAGATCGCACGACCGGTAATCGCGCCGGTGATGCCTTCAGTCTCGACCGCGCACAGACGACGCACGTCGTCCAGATTGGTGATGCCGCCACTGGCGATCACCGGAACGTGCAAGGGACGCGCCAACTCCACGGTCGCTTCGATATTCACGCCGGTCAGCATGCCGTCACGACCGATATCGGTGTAGATGATCGCTTCCACGCCGTAATCTTCAAAGCGCTTGGCCAGATCACCCACGTCGTGTCCGGTGAGCTTAGACCAGCCGTTCACCGCGACATTGCCGCCCTTGGCATCCAGACCTACCATGATATGGCCGGGGAACGCGTCGCAGGCTTCATGCAAAAAGCCCGGCACCTTAACGGCAGCCGTGCCGATGATGATGTAAGTCACACCGAGATCGAGGTAACGTTCGATGGTTTCCAGATCGCGGATACCGCCACCCAGTTGCACCGGCACATCGGCACCGACCGCTTCGACGATGCTGCGCACGGCAGATTCATTCTTGGGTTTTCCGGCAAACGCGCCGTTCAGATCCACCAGATGCAGGCGGCGAGCGCCCTGATCCAGCCAGTGACGGGCAGTGGCTGCAGGATCTTCGGAAAACACCGTAGACTCTTCCATCAAGCCTTGCTTGAGGCGAACACAGTGACCATCTTTTAAATCAATCGCAGGAATTATGAGCATGGCGAATAAGTAGTTTAATTAAGGATTCCAATGGACAAAGTTTTGCAGCAGTTTAAGCCCTGCTGCCTGGCTTTTTTCGGGGTGAAATTGCACCGCAAATAAATTTTCCTGCGCGACCGCGCAAACGAAGGGCTCTGGATAATCGCTGGTCGCCTGTATCAGGCCCGCATTTTCCGGCTTAACGTAATAGCTGTGCACATAGTAAAAACGCGCATCCTGTTCGATACCGCCCCACAAAGGATGAACCCCTCTCTCCAACTCTCCCCCGCCTGCGGGGGAAAGGGCAAGCGTTGCATCTCCTTGCGAAGATACGGATTGTTCGATTCTCCGCACCTGATTCCAGCCCATGTGCGGCACTTTGAGCTTTTGCCCTGCGGCATCCTGCATATTAGCGGCAAAACGCAACACCTCGCCCTGCAAGACGCCTAAACCCGGCACATCGCCTTCCGCACTGCGTTGAAACAACATTTGCAGACCGATGCAGATACCCAGAAACGGTTTGTTGCGCGATGCATGAATCACGGCACTGCGCAAACCCCGTGCATCCAGTTCGCGCATACAGTCTGGCATTGCGCCCTGGCCCGGAAACACCACCCGACCGGCTTGCTCAATCACCGCAGCATCGTCGGTGACCACGATATTGGCGGTCGGTGCGACATGGCGAAAAGCCTGTTCGACCGAGCGCAGATTGCCCATGCCGTAGTCGACAATGGCGACATCAATCTTCGTCACTACAGCACTCCCTTGGTGGATGGCATCATGCCTGCCATGCGAGAATCCGGCTCCAGCGCCATGCGCAAAGCACGACCAAAGGCTTTGAAGATCGTCTCAGCCTGATGGTGCGCATTGCTGCCCGCCAGATTGTCGATATGCAAGGTGACCAGCGCGTGATTGACAAAACCCTGGAAAAACTCGTGGAACAGATCGACATCGAAATTGCCTATCGTCCCGCGCACGAATTCGCAGTTAAACACCAAACCCGGGCGACCCGACAAATCCAGCACCACGCGGGACAATGCCTCATCCAGCGGCACATAGGCGTGACCGTAGCGGGTCAAGCCCTTCTTGTCGCCCACCGCCTTGTTAAAAGCCTGACCTAAGGTGATACCCAAATCCTCGACCGTGTGGTGCGCATCGATGTGCAAATCACCCTTCGCGACAATGTCCAGATCCAGCAAGCCGTGGCGCGCAATTTGATCGAGCATGTGATCAAGAAAAGGCAGACCGGTATCGAAGCGGGCTACGCCTGTGCCGTCCAGATTCAATTCGACGCTGATCTGCGTCTCCAGGGTGTTGCGTACAATTTTAGCGGTGCGCATGTTATGTTCCATTTATTGTAGGTCGGGTGCTAACCCGACAACCGAAAGGCTTTCCTGCAAGGCAGCGATAAACTTTTGATTCTCTTCGGGCGCACCGACCGTCACACGCAGGCAATCGGTCAACATCGGATGTCCGCCGTTAAGATTTTTAATCAACACACCGCGCTGCTTCAATCCGTTAAACACTTCTGTCGCGCACGCTACGCGGAACAACAGAAAGTTCGCCTCTGAAGCAAACACCTGCACGCCACTGATGGCGGCTAACTGTTGATACAGCGCGCTACGGTCGATCTTGATCTGCTCCGCTTGCGCTAACAGCACCGAGTGATTGTCGAGCAGTTTTTCGGCGACCAGTTGCGGCAAAACCCCGACATTATACGGCAAACGCAGCTTTTCCAACTGTTCCAGCCAGAGCGTGCTGCCGACCAGAAAACCCAGTCGCAAACCCGCCATACCCAGCTTAGAAAAGGTGCGCATCACTAACAGATTCGGATATTCGGATAACTGTGGCACAAAACTGTCGCTGGCAAAGGCGTAATACGCCTCGTCGATCACCACCAAACCTGGAGCCGCCGCGATGATTTGCCGCACATCGTCCGCACTGAAGATATTGCCGGTCGGATTGTTGGGGTAGGCTAAGAAGATCAGCGCGGGTTGTTCGCGCGCTATCGCCGCCAGCATCGCGGGTAAATCCAGTGAAAAATCAGCGGCTAACGGCACACCGACGTAACGCATATCGATAAAGGTCGCGATCATCTTGTACATGACGAACGAGGGCTCAACAGAGAGCACGACCGCATCAGGTTTATTGACCGCCATCGCCAGCAACTGGATCAGTTCGTCCGAACCGTTACCCAACAGCACCGACATATCGTCAGGCAAATTCAGCAGGGCACTGATCTTTTGTTTCAGCGAGGTCGGATTCGGATTCGGGTAGCGATTGATCTGCGCATTCCCCACGATCGCAGCGATTTCCTCGCGCAGCGCATCCGGCACCAGATAAGGATTTTCCATCGCATCGAGCTTGATGTAACCGCCGCTGTCTGGCACATGATATCCATGCAAGGCGAGTATTTCAGGACGAATCAGACTATGAACCAGCGAGGCAACAGAAACAGGCGACATGGAAGGTAACTAAAGTGCGTAAAAAGACATCTCGAAGCTTACCACAGCTCAATTGAACAATGGAAAATGTAGTGAAAAAAACTGACATTTTGACATCTACACTCACCCGTTCAAAGTACACCCTGCTTTCCAGATATCCATGATGATCAGAATACTAAGCCATGAGCTGCGGTGGAAAAGAAACCCAATAAATGTGGTTTGCTGAGCGCTTCGGCTTTACTCAACTTAACACTGGATTAACCTTAAAGTGCTTATGCAACTCTTTATTTAATCAACATTAACTTATTCATCATCAGAAAATCCATTTGCTGTGTAGGGATATAACAAGTGCAACTCAGCAAATTTTCTAAAGGTATTGTGAAAAAAGCCGCTATGATCCATGCATCTCCGTAATTTGTCAGCCGCGTTTCGTCGTCTTCACTTAACCACAGGAGTATCACATGATCACTAAAAACATTATCAGAAATACTTGCGTTTCATTTTCAACCGCAGCCTTGATCCTGTTCAGCGGCGCAAGCCTGGCAAACACCACCCCGGACAGCATCAAGGGTGCCACGCTGGTCGATGCCACCAAAGCCAAGTCGCTGGCCGACGCGGGCAGCAAGATGATAGATGCGCGCGTTGCCAACGAATACGCCGAAGGGCACATCAAAGGCGCCATCAGCGTTCCTTACAAGGAAAAGAGTGCGAAGAGCGTAGATTTTGACGCAAGCCAGGACAACATTGATATGACCAAGCTCCCGGCCGACAAGAATGCGGGCATGATTTTCTACTGCAATGGCGCCGAATGCTGGAAGGGATACAAAGCCGCCGTTGCAGCCGTCAAGGCCGGCTACAAGACCGTATACTGGTTACGTCTGGGCATACCTGAATGGAAAGCAAAAGGCTATCCGGTAGAATAAAGCGCAACCCCGGACAGCCCCACCTCATGAGGCTGTCCGCAACAAACCATTTTTACACTCCCTCTGAGTCTAGAGACGAAGCATTGCGGAGCAACCGTTATGAACACAAAAACACTCAAATTCAGACTCATCATCGGCTTTGTTCTGGCTGTTTTCGCATCACTGGTGCTGATGCTAGTCGACATCTACAGCGTAAACAAGAGCAATGATGCGCTGGCGTCTGTCTATGAAAATCAGATGCAGCCGACGACGGCGCTGCAGGAGATAGACAGCGCGATCAAAGAGATACGCTTCAGAATGGCGGGTGTACTGCTGGATCAAATGCCGACGGTAGGCTCGCGCATACACCTGAAGGAAGTCCGTGGCAAAATCATGGACGGCTGGACCTCATTCAAAAGGGACACTGCAAACAATCAATTCAGTGATGACGCAAAAGCCCAGATCGCTAAGATCGACAAACAGATTGCCCTCTTACCTGCCTTTCTCGACAAGCTCGATGACGCTTATGCAAAAGATCAAAAAAATCTGATTACCCCTATGCTTGAAGATGAGTGGCCCGTCTTTCACGCGGGTCTGATCAAACCGATTTCCCTGCTGCTTCCTGAACAACAACTGGCGGTAAAACAAACCTATGAAAACAGCAAGACCAACGGCCAGCGTCTGATTACCCTTGGCATTGCTGTTTTCAGCATCAGCGTGCTCGTTTTGACGCTGTTCGGCTGGAAAATATTGACCAGCATCAACCGGGGAATTTCTGCGCTGCAATCAGCCTTTACTCAAATCTCACAGGGCAATCTGGTTATCAAGATCGCCTACACCAGCCAGGATGAGTTCGGCCAGATGGCCAAGTCGCTGGAAGAAACCGCAAGCAGGCTTCAACACATCGTGCAAAGCGTCAAATCAGCCGCAGACAATGCAGTGCAACACTCAAACTCTCTTTCACACCAGGTGGAACAACTGATAGAGCGAGACAAGAAGTTCAGCGCCAAAGTCACGACCGTTGCCGCCAATATGGAAGAAATCTCCGTATCCAACTCCGAAGTGGCGGGCATGGCAGGTAGCGCGGCGGATGCAGTTAAACGCAACGAGGAGTTAGCACTCAGCGGCAACGCCAATGTTGCCGAAAACATGCAAGTCATCGAAAACGTGGTCAGCACCGTCAGCAATTCGGTCAGCATCGTCTCCCAGCTCAATCATTCCATCCAGAAAATCGGTCAGATCGCCATCGTCATCAAGGAAATCGCCGACCAGACCAACTTGCTCGCGCTCAATGCCGCGATTGAGGCCGCACGCGCCGGCGAACAAGGACGTGGTTTTGCGGTTGTGGCTGATGAAGTGCGCAAACTGGCCGAACGTACCTCGTCCAGCACACAGGAAATCACCGGGGTGATAGGCGCAATTCGCTCAGAAACAGACAGCGCCGTTAATGCAATGAACAATATCGACCTGGAAGTTAAAAAGGGAGCGAATTTGAGCCAGCGCACCGGAGATGTGCTGAAGCAAATCGTCGAAGCCGCCAGCAAGGCGACCCAATCGGTGAGCAGCATCGTAATCAGCACCAAGGAACAGGCCGCTGCCACACAGGATATCGCTCACAACCTCGAAGAAATCTCTACCGTCACCGCACAGAATGAATCAGGCATTCAGGAGGTCGGCAAAATGGCAGAGGAAGTTGCAAATATTGCGACCGAGTTACAAAATGTAGTCGAGCAATTCAAGGTTTAGGCAAAACAAATGGGAGGCGAGCAAAGCAACCGCCCGGCAGCAAACAGATTTGCAACACCCGCTCAGATCCGTACCCAAAAATCACACCTCGACCGGCTCACAGGGGAATATCGGGCAACATGAAACATACCCGCCATGCAGACCATAGGGAAGCACAGCTTCGATTTGAAGCTGACTCCATTTTCTGCACGGGGAGTTGGACAACCAGCGACATCGCATCGCTCGAACACCTTCTGCGGCAAACCCGCTGGCCGCCTGGCGACATAACCTTCGACTGTTCGGCGCTGAGCGCGCTGGATACTTCTGGCGCGTATCTGCTGCTAAAAGCCGTACACACGCTGGAACAGCAAGAACGACAAATCACCCTCTCCGGCCTGAAACCCGAATTCACCGCCCTGCTGCAACTGGTCGACTCCAGCGCGAACAACACTGCACAGCCGCCGAAGACAAAAGATAGCCTATTGTTTAATATAGGTAAATTTTCAATCGGCAAATTTCACAATCTGTCCGGGATGTTAGCCTTTATCGGCATGACCGCACTCAGTCTTTTTCAATCGGTCTCCCACCCTCAGCGCATTCGTTTTCGTCCAATATTGCACAACCTGCAAAGCGCAGGTTTCGACGCACTACCCATCGTCGGCCTGCTGTCCTTTCTGATGGGACTGGTGATCGCCTATCAGGGCGCGGATCAATTGCAACGCTTCGGCGCCAACATCTTCATCGCCGATCTGGTGGGACTGTCGATGGTGCGCGAACTCTCGCCCCTGATGACCGCGATCATCGTCGCCGGTCGCTCGGGTTCCGCCTATACGGCACAAATCGGCACCATGAAAGTCACCGAAGAAATCGATGCACTGCGCACCATCGGCATCAGTCCAACCGAGTTGCTGGTATTACCCAAACTGATCGCGCTGATTATCGCCCTGCCGCTGCTCACCGTGTTTGCCGACCTCACCGGCTTGCTGGGCGGCATGCTGATGGCCAGTTCCAAATTGGATGTGAGTTACGCGATGTTTATCGACCGATTGGGCGACGCGGTTCATTTATCCTCTTTTTTGACCGGCATCGGTAAGGCACCGGTTTTCGCCGCCATCATCGCGCTGGTCGGCTGTTATCAGGGCTTTCAGGTCACCGGCAGCGCAGACAGCGTGGGCCGGCAAACCACGGTCAGCGTGGTACAGGGCATCTTTCTGGTCATCCTGTCCGACGCACTGTTTTCCATCGCCTTCAACTGGCTGAAGATATGATGAGCGCCCCTCCCGCCCTCTCTCCTTCCTCTCCCCCAAAGAGTGAGAGTGAGTTAGTCTCACGATGCGAGACTCTGGCTCCTGTCATCGAAATCCGCAACCTTTGCACGCGCTTCGGCGAGAACGTGGTGCATGACAACATCAGCCTGACGGTCAAGCGCGGGGAAATTTTCGCGCTGGTCGGCGGTAGCGGCTGCGGAAAATCCACCCTGCTGCGCACCATTTTGCTGCTGCAACGGCCGGCATCCGGCTCCATCCGGGTATTTGACGAAGAAGTTTTAGATTTAAACGATGAGCAGGCCAAACCAATGCGCCGCCGCTTCGGCGTGATGTTTGAGCGCGGGGCGCTGTTTGGCGCACTGACGGTCGCTGAAAATGTCGGCATGGTGTTGCGCGAACATACACAAATGAGCACGCAACTGATTGATGAAATCGCCCGACTTAAAATTGCCTTATCCGGGCTACCGGCGAATGCCGCCGACAAATACCCCAGCGAACTATCAGGCGGCATGCGCAAACGCGCAGCCCTGGCACGTGCCCTGGCGCTGGACCCCGAACTGCTGTTTTTAGATGAACCCACCGCAGGACTGGATCCCTTGAGCGCAGCAGGCCTGGACGAGCTGGTGAAGCGCTTGCGCGACGCGCTGGGATTGACCATTATGCTGGTCACACACGATCTGGATTTGTTATGGAACGTGGCGGATCGCGTCGCCGTGCTGGGCGAAGGTCATATTCTGGGCATAGGCACCATGACAGAGCTATCGAAAATGGCGCATCCGGTTATCCGCGACTACTTTTACGGGCCGCGCGGGCGAACCGGCAAGCAACAAGCAACTGGAGAGTCCTGAAATGGAAGAGAAAGTGAATTTCACACTGGTCGGTCTTTTCGTGGTGGTACTGGGCGCGGCCCTGATCGGTGCTGTTCTTTGGCTGGGCAGCGACCAATCCTACAGCAAGACTTACGAGACTTACCAGATCTACATCAAGGAATCGGTGTCTGGCCTGAACCTTAACGCTCCGGTGCGCTATCGCGGAGTAGAAGTCGGACGGGTGCAAAAAATTACCCTCGCACCGGATAACGTCGAGCAAGTGCAATTAACCCTCGGCATCGAACGGGGCACACCCATCAAAACGGATACATTTGCCATACTCCAGACACATGGTTTAACCGGGCTGACCTTTGTCGAACTGGCCGGCGGCAGCCGTGAAGCGACAGCACTCAAGGCAGGCCAAGGAGAGCCGTTCCCGACCATTCAAACCGGCCCCTCGCTGATGATGCGACTGGACAGTTCAGTCTCAACCTTGCTGACCAACCTAAACCGCAGCTCGGAAAACATCAACGCCCTGCTGAACGAAGACAACCGGCGCTCTATCAGCCACACACTCAAAGATATCGAAATGCTGTCTCACGCCCTCGCGGCGCGACGAACCACGATAGATTCAGCCCTCACCAACGCCGCGCGCACCATGGAAAATACAGCGCAGCTGAGCGCGCAATTACCGCAACTGGCCGAGCGTATCGGGCACGGCGCGGATGCGGTAGATGGCATGGCGGGCGAACTGGCGCGAGCTGCCAGCAGCACCCGCACCACGATGGACAGCACCCGGCAGTTTGGCAGTGAAACTGCCCCCGAGATGCAACAACTTCTGAACGAACTGCACGAACTGACAACTTCACTCAGGCGGGTAAGCAGCGAAATAGAACAAAATCCAGCTGTGCTCTTGCATGGCAGAGCTGCCGCAAAACGCGGCCCGGGAGAATAATCATGGTTAGTTGTGATATCGACATGGACACACACAATCATTTTTTTTGCCGGTGGCAGCCCGGCAGCTGGTCACTTTCTTTTGCGTCGCCAAAAGAAAGTGACCCAAGAAAAGGCGACCCCGGTTTGCCGCGCCTTCGGCGTACCCTAGGTTGCCTGCAAACAAACGGGGCTGCGCAACTCGCCCTAGTTGGGCGCAAACGACACACCCAACTGCGGAGCTCAAACAGTGCTCGCCTAACAACACCGTTGTTTGCAATCAACCTTCGGCGGCGCACAGCGGTTAAGGGCGGTACTGAACGCACACATGTATTCCCCCTGCATTTCACATAGATCGACAATCATGAAAAAACGCTACCTATTCATCTTTATCTTCCTGTTTGCCGGTTGTTCCGCTTTGCAGGCACCGCATATCGAATATACCCATCTTTACCTGCTGGACGCCCAACCCACCGCCACAATCGGCACAAAACACAACCGGGTATTAGCGGTCAGCCCAACTATCACTCGCTCGGGCTACGACACGCCGCAAATCGCCTATCTGCGCCAGCCGCTGGAACTGGAATACTTTGCGACACACCGCTGGGCGGACACGCCGGCTCACATGATTAAACCCCTGCTGATTGAGACTCTGACGCCAAAATATGCAGCCGTCGCCGCAGGTCAAGTCACCGCCCATCTTAGACTCGACACCGAATTGGTTCGCTTGCAGCAGGATTTCACCGCGCAGCCCAGTCGCGTGCAAATCACACTCAGGGCGCAATTGATAGATGTGCAAGAAAAGCGCATCATCGCCGTACGTGAATTCGATGAGACAGAACCGAGTGCCAGCGAGGATGCCTACGGCGGCGTACTGGCCGCCAACCGTGCGCTGTCGAGAATATTGAAACAAATTGCCGAATTCTGCGATGCAGAAGCAAAATAAATATTCAATTAAATCAAATTGTTAAATGGAGAATATCATGAAAAACGAACAAGACACCCTGACAGCCGATGTACGCAAAGCGGTTGAACAGGGACACGATGTGCAGGAATTGGTCAGACAACTCACCCTGCGCAAGATCAGTGCAAGATCGCTGGATATTGAATCCTTGCGACAAATTGCCGACAGCGTATTGAAAGGCGCGCGCGCCGCCGTACAACACGAACTCAATCTGTCAGCGTCACAAACCGACACCGCACGCACGCAACTCAAACTGGCCGTCGCGGGACTGGAAGGCGCATTCGCACAACTGGCCGATGCTTCCAAACTGGCCGTCGAGGAAGCCACCAGCCGTGCGCAGAAATTTACCAGCGAGGACCTTGCAAGGGCGAGCAGCGACCTCAAGAGCCTGGAAGCCCTATTTATTGAAACCGTACAAACCTCGGCCTCTGCTTCCAAGGATGCTGCAGGTGAAATTCTGCACGAACTGGCCGCGCACGCACGCACTCACGGCACCCACATCGGCACCCAGATGAACGAGACGCTGGCGATTTTTGCACACCAACTGAGCGCCACCGGGCAGGCGCAAGCCGCAGCCGGACTGCATCTGGCACAAGCGACCACCGACCTGCTGCGCAAGATTGGTGCCGGGGTATTAAGCGGACTGGCTGACCACGTTAAACCCGACCAACCTCTCCCTAACCCTCTCCCGAAGGGAGAGGAATCGATCGCCCTTTCCCCCCGTGGCGGGAAAGTTGGATAGAGGGCGGACTAGTCATGTTATTGCAAGCACTGGCAGCGGTACGCGACCTGTCGCGCCTGCAGGATATCGCCACGATACTGATACGTTACGGTTTCGGCGATCTGGTCGCCCGTCTGGGGCTGACTCATGCGCTGGAGCGAGCCGGGCGCGTGCTGCACCGCAACAACGCCGCCGAGTACGCACATCTGCCAGCGCCCACAAGGGTCAGGCGCGCGCTCGAAGAAATGGGGCCGACTTTCGTGAAACTGGGGCAGGTGCTCGCCACCCGCGTGGATTTATTCGAGCCTGAATGGATCGCCGAATTCGGCAAACTGCAAGACAGCGCACCGCCTGCGCCCTATGACGATATCCGCCAGCAGCTGATTGAAGATTTTGGCGCGCCACCCGAAGAACTCTTTGCCGCCTTCGATCCCGTTCCACTGGCCGCAGCCTCTATCGCTCAAGTTTACCGTGCACGCCTAGAAGACGGCAGCGAGGTGATCGTCAAGGTGCGTCGCCCCGGCATCCGCCCGACTATCGAAGCTGACCTGCGCTGGCTTTTGCGATTATCTGATCTTGCCGAGTCGGAGAGCCCGGAACTGCGCAGCTTCCGCCCCAAAGAAGTGGTGCGTCAGTTCGCCCAGTCGCTGCGCCGTGAACTGGACTTTGCCGTAGAGTGTCGCAATGCCGAACGCATCGCGGCAAATTTTTCGGATTACACCGACACGCCGGGTCAACCCCGCGACGAGCACGCCCCCCCCATCGTCATTCCACGCGTACACTGGCAATACACCGGCGAGCGTGTCTGCGTGCAGGAATACATAGAGGGGATAGCCGGACGCCAGCTCAAAGCCGTGGATGAAGCAGGACTGGATCGCAAACTGCTCGGTCGGCGCGGTGCGCGCGCGGTGTTGAAGATGATCGTCGAGGACGGCTTTTTTCACGCAGACCCCCACCCCGGCAATGTGTTCTATCTGCCGGGCAACCGCATCGCCTTCATCGACTTTGGCATGGTCGGCAGATTGACCGATGAGCGCCGCGAGCAGATGATCCGTCTTTTGTTGGGACTGGTGCAACATGAAGCCGCGCGCGTGGTGGAAGTCATGCTCGATTGGACTGGATATGGCGTAGTGGATGAGGCAGGACTGACACTGGAGATGGAAGCCTTCGTCGATCAGTATCACGGCGTCCCCTTAAAACAACTGAGGCTGGGCACCATGCTCTCCGACCTGGTCGCCATCCTGCGCCAGCATCAACTGATGCTGCCAGCCGATCTGTCGCTGCTGGTGAAAGCCTTCATCTCGTTAGAAGGCATGGGGCGTGAACTGGATCCCGACTTCGATATCGCCAGCGAGGCGATGCCCATGCTGGAACAAACCCTGCGCGCACGTTACACCCCGGCCGCACTCATCAAACGCGGGGGACGTGCGATCGGCGAGGCACTGACGCTGCTCTCCGGTCTGCCGCACGACCTGTCCCGACTGCTGCGCGCAGCACGACGCGGCCGACTGGAAATCAACATCGATGTCGCACACTTAAAACACGTCGGGAACCAGCTCGACGGCGCGGTGAACCGGCTGACTGTCGGTCTAGTGGTCGCTTCGCTGATTGTCGGCTCCTCCATCGTCATGACCGTGCCCGGCGGCCCCAGCCTGTTCGGCCTGCCCTTTTTCGGACTGGCCGGCTTTATCGGGGCAGGAACAGGCGGACTGTGGCTACTGCTGTCGATCTGGAAGAGCAACCGCGCCGACAGGGAATAGTGCTTTTAACGACCGGCGCGCAACGCTGCAATGCGCTCGTCGAGCGGTGGATGGGTCATAAACAAGCGGCTCATACCGCCACCGCCGGAGATGCCTGAGGCCGCCATCTCTTTGGGCAACGAGGCCTGTTCGTGATTCATCTTCAGCCGTTCCAGGGCCGCGATCATCTTCTGGCGTCCGGCCAGATTCGCGCCACCCGCATCGGCACGGAACTCACGCTGACGCGAAAACCACATTACGATAACGCTGGCCAGCACACCCAACACCAACTGTGCGACGATCTCGGCGATAAAAGAACCGATGCCGGGGCCACGCTCTTCGCCATCCTTCTTCAGCAGAGAATCGACGAAGATGCCGAACAACTTGGAGAAAAACACCACAAAGGTATTCACCACACCCTGTATCAGCGCCAGTGTCACCATATCGCCGTTGGCCACATGGCTGATTTCATGCGCCATCACCGCTTCTGCTTCATCACGGCTCATGTTGTGCAACAGGCCGGTGCTCACCGCCACCAGCGCATCATTCTTATTCCAGCCGGTCGCGAACGCATTCACATCCTGCGCATCGTAGATCGCTACTTCAGGCATACCGATACCGGCGGCCTGCGCCTGACGACGCACCGTTTCCAGCAACCAGCGCTCGGTCGGATCAGACGGCGTGGTGATCACCTGTGCATTGACCATGCGTTTGGCCGACCATTTGGACATCAACAAAGAAATGATAGAGCCGGAAAAACCGATCACCAGCGACATGATCAGCAGCGCATTGAAGTTGATCGCCCCGCTCTGATCCAGCACACGATCCACCCCCAACAGACGCAGCGTGATATTGATCACAAACACGACCGCCAGATTGGTCAGAACAAACAAGAAAATTCGCTTCATTTATGACACTCCAAAAAAGTTTCCAACAAATACATAAAGGTATTTCAATTTTTTTCAAACGCGCAGTTAGTCAGCATTCCAGTCTGATAGTTTCATGCTATATTTCAAAAATCTGATTGTAGCCGGACGAACAGCTAAAATGATGACACACGCTCTCAAGCAAAACATGCCAAAACCTGCGATTGACTCCGCAACCGGATTTCTCGACCGCAACAGCTGTTTCGCTAAGATAGCACAACTCGCCTCGTTGTCTACGCCGGATCAACCGCTCACCCTGATCTGGATCTCACTAGACCGGTTCAAGCAAATCAATCAATCTTTCGGTCACCACGGTGGCGATGAAGTTATCGTGCAGATTGCGCAGCGCCTGAAAAACAAAGCCGGTCCCCGTGTTGAGTGGTGCAGAATGTCAGGTGATGAATTTCTTTGCATCGCACTGAACTGCGAAGATGCGGAGAAATTGACCGATGATTTGTTACATGAAATTGAAGTGCCGCTCCCTTTGGGCGATTTACTGCTACATCCGTCTGCCAGTCTGGGCATGGCGCAACTGTCTGCCCTTGAGGATCCGGCAGAGTGCCTGGAACGCGCCGACCGCGCCATGAACACCGCCAAACGCGCAGGAGGCGGCCGCGCAATCACCTCGGGCGACGAACCGCTGCCGGGCAGAATGGGGGTACATTTAGCCCATCACGAACTGGTGGTTGAAAACAAGCTGCACCTGGCGCTACAGCAAAATGCGTTACGCCTGCATTACCAGCCCAGCGTAGACGCTGACGGGCGTATCGTTTCTGTCGAGGCGCTGATGCGCTGCGCAGGCCACGACCTCTCTCCGGCCGAATTTATCCCTGTTGCCGAAAAAACCGGATTGATCATTAAGCTGGGCGAATGGAGTTTATTCGAGGGTGCGCACTTTGCCAGCCGTTTAGCCCGCGCAGGGTACTCCATCCCGGTTTCCATCAATGTTTCACGCGCGCAACTGGCTACTGCGCATTTTTCACAAGCACTGCATAGCGCCCTGCTCTGCTCCGGCGTAAGACCGGAACAGATAGAGCTCGAACTCACCGAGTCGCTGTTTATGGACAATTCCATGGCGATACAGGAAAATTTGCGCGCCGCACACCGCGCCGGTGTCAACATCGCTATCGATGATTTCGGCACGGGTTACTCCTGCCTGGCAAACCTGAAAGACATTTGCGCCGGAAAACTTAAAATTGACCGCGCCTTTGTCGTTGCGCTACCGGAAGATAAGCGCGCCTTAAGCGTCATCAGGGCGATTGCCCGACTGGGGGATGAACTCGGCATGCAGGTTGTCGCAGAAGGCGTAGAAAATCAGGCTCAGCTTGACGCACTAAAACAGGCCGGCATTCATACCATACAGGGCTATATTCACGCCCACCCCATGCCGGAAGAGTCGCTGCTCTCCTGGCTGGCTAACAGGAAAAGCCTATGACGACTGGCATCAACCTTCCTTCGGTCGAAACGCAGCTGGAGCGCTCATTGTGGGAAATCGGCATCCCGCCCCGCCCCGTGATTCTCGACCAGATCAGCACAGAAATGCAAAAAGACGAACCGGATGTTCACCATTTGGCCCGCATAATCGCAGCCGATGTCGCTTTGAGCGCAAGCCTGATCAACATCACCAACTCACCGTATTTCGGCTTTCGCGGCCATGTCAACACCCCCAGAGAAGCGCTGATGGTGCTCGGCCTGAACGTAACGGGAAAAGCCATCGCCGGCATCATCATGCGCCGCGCGTTCCCCAGTTCGCCGCACTTAGAACGCTTCTGGGATGCCTCGGCGCGTATCGCCCGTTTATCGGGCTGGCTGGCTCAGAACGTGACCCACAACAAACTTCGCGCAGATGACGCTTATACCTTTGGCCTTTTCCGCGATTGCGGCATTCCCATTTTATTTGCCCGGCATGCCGGCTATGCACAGATCCTCAATGTCGCTAATCACGATGCCATGCGCAGTTTCACCGACGTGGAGAATGACACCCTGCCCACCAACCATGCCATGGTCGGCTCCATGATGGCGCAGAACTGGTGGCTGCCGGATGAAACCATCAACGCCATCCGTTATCACCATCACATCGAAATGCTCGATGCGACCTCCATCCCGCCTACCCTGAACAGTCGTTACAACATTGCCGTCGCCCAACTGGCCGAGCATCTGCTGCAACGACACTCGGGACTGAGCATGACGCAAGAATGGGTAAAACTGGGGGAAAGTTGTTTGCGACTGCTCAATCTCACCGAAGACGATGTAAGCCGTTTACTGATCGATGCCGCGCCCGTCATAAAATCAGCATAACCTATTGATTAAATTTAGAGTTTAATCATCTGACCGGCAGCGTCACACCACTTAACAACAGCACGAGAGTTCGCCACGTTCCATCACCACGGCCCTTTGCGGTTAAAGGCTGATCCTCGCCAAGACGAATTATTCGGCACATCCCTAATTTTTAGGCAAAGCCGGATGGCCGAAATGATAGCCCTGCGCATAATCGACACCCAACGCAGCCAGCATCTTTGCAGTCTCCTCGTCTTCGACATATTCAGCGATCGTCTTAAGCCCAAAACTGTGTGCCATATTATTGATTTGCTGAACGATAATTCTGTCGCGTTCATCTGCCAGCATATTGCGCACGAAGCTGCCCTCGATTTTCACGTAATCGACAGCCAGATATTTCAAATAAAGAAAGGATGAAAATCCACTGCCGAAATCATCCAAGGCGACCGCAATTCCATTAGCACGCAACGCATCAATCATCGATCTGACCTGTATCAGATTGGGCAAGGTTTCCCGCTCGGTCATCTCCAGCACAATTTTTTCCTCTGGCACGCCCGCTTTCTTGGACAACTCAGGAATACTGCGCATCCAATCCAAGTCCGCAAAACTGCGCGGGAACAGGTTAAAAAATAATTTTGCCTGCGGATGCGCCTGGTTGACCGTCGCGTAATGCGCAAGACCCAGTCGTAAGACTTCACGATCCAACTCGGCAGCCATCCCCAAGGCATCCGCCGCCTCAATAAACTCACCGGCCGGCACGATAATTTCACCATCGCGAATCCGCACCAAGACTTCAAAAGCGATGACCTGACGAGTTTGCAGATCGACGATAGGTTGCAAAAACGCCTCAATGCGCGCATCGCGCAAAGCGTTACGCAGAAAGTCGCCCTGCTTGAATACCGTCAA
Organism: Gallionella sp.; assembly: GCA_041660905.1. Lineage (GTDB taxonomy): Bacteria > Pseudomonadota > Gammaproteobacteria > Burkholderiales > Gallionellaceae > Gallionella. The sequence goes on along the minus strand of JBAZVL010000004.1, from coordinate 183,832 downwards.
CATGCTAAGGTCTTTATTCTCGTCTGCGGTCAACACCTGATTTTTACCCTGTGCCTTAGCCTTAAACAGCACCACATTCATCGCAGTGGAAATTTCCTCCTCGCTTAAACCATCGGCCGGAAAACTCACCATGCTAAAACTGGCCGCGCAGCGTATCTTGCCAACGGGCAACTCGAAAACACTATCCGTTAACGCCTGATGCAGCCTGTTTGCCAGAAAAAAACCTTTTTCCGCATCGGTTTCCGGCAGGATCAGCGCAAATTCATCGCCTCCCAGTCGTGCGACAATGTCGCCTTTGCGTCGCCCCTCTGTCAGCATCACGGTCAACTCTTTTAACACCAGATCACCCATAGGATGACCGAACACATCATTGATATGTTTAAAATTATCCAGGCCGACCATGATCACTGAGAAACTGCGCTGATGGCGTGCAGAACGAATAATCTCGTAACGTAAAAACTCTTCAAATTTCCGCTTATTGAAGAGCCCGGTGAGCGGATCACGCATCGCCAGCGCTTCGAGCCTGACATTGAATTCGTGCACCGCTTTGAGCAGTCGATTGAAATAGCTCGCCAGATTCTGTAATTCCAATAAACGCGTTTTTCCCGTCACACGCCGTGTCAGATCCATGTCTTCGGTCACATGACGCATCACATCGGCCAGACTCGCAATCGGCAATACCACCAGATAACGCAACTTGAGATATAAAATTGAAAACACCAGGGCTATCGTCAACAGCGTGTAGCCCATCATGGTGTTGATGACCGTCGAGAAAGACACCTTGAGCTTTGTGACCGGATAGGTGATATCGATGACGCCGTGCACCGCCCCCGGGTAGGATTGTGTATGACACGACAAGCAATCCTGTTTGGCCGCCACAGGATACAGATAGCGAATATGATTTCGGTCCGGGAACAAGAGCATATCTTGTCCGGTTTGCAGTGCCTGCCGCAACGGTTCGTCCCGAGCGATGAGCTGCATCTCACCCGGCATCGCACCGAACTGCCGCACGACAATGTCACCGCGATAAACGTTGATTTTTAAATCGGGAAAAGTTTCATTCAGTCGGGAGATAGCATTTTTGATTTCCTGCTTATTCCACCCTTGGCGCATCGCTGAATACAAACTTTGAAACACCAGTTGAGAGGTTTGTCTCGCATCATCCCGCGCCAGTTCATGTACCGCGCGATCGCGCATCAAACCGGACAGCGCAAAGATCAAAGCAAAAGCAAAAGTAACCGACAACACCGACAAGATCAACAATAAACGACCCAGCGAGATTTGTTTAAATAGCCCGGAAAAATAAGCCATCTTTGCACCTGTTTGATAAATAGTAGCACGATCACCTGCAAGTCAAACTTCGGCAATGTTACCACCCAACGATGCAAAATATTTTTCTTTGCCCCATAAAATTAATTTACATTAAAAATCAATAAGTTACAATCTACTCCTTGGATGCCCCAGCACACCTACCAGCATACGTATCACCGCATAACTGACATGCGAACGCAGACGTGCGAACCAGCCCAGACGATGCCAACGGGCCGGTTCAATACGCAGGGCATTATGGGCAATCGCCGCCATTAAATCCGCCTTAAGCTCGAGGGAAAATCCTGCATCATAGATAAGCAGATTAGCCTCGCGTGCCAGCAACAGGCTAAAGGGATCGATATTGGAAGAACCCACCGTAGACCAACGTTCATCGATCACAGCAACTTTTGCGTGCAAATAGCTGGCTTGATATTCGTAAATCTCGACGCCTGCATCCAGCAGATCATCGTAGAGCGCCCGTGTAGCGTAGTGCTGCAGGCGATATTCAACCTTACCCTGCAGCAGCAATGCCACACGCACACCGCGCCGCGCCGCTTGAATCAGGGCACGTCGAAAGGCAAGTCCCGGAAGAAAATAGGCATTGGCAATCAGCACTTCATGCTGCGCAGTGCTCATCGCCCGCAAATACGCGCGTTCAATTTCGCGGCGGTGACGCACATTATCCCTCAATAAAAGTTGTAAATCGGGAAGCCTAACAGCGGGAGGGCGATGACGGATTAAAGCCACGAGCTGTTCACTGCGAAAACTGGAGCTAGCCCAAGTCACCGAATTCCATAGCCGCATCATGACAGCCTGAATTTCCTGAGCAAGATGCCCCTCCAGTCGCACGGCGAAATCAAGGCGAGGCATGGTATGACCATCCTCTGCCCTTGTATCGGCATTAACATTAATGCCGCCGACAAAGGCCACGGCACCATCGACCGCCACCAGTTTGCGATGCAAACGGCGCAAACGATAACGCCGCATCCGGAATCGATAAACTTCGGGACGAAACCATTGCACCGCGACACCGGATGCACGCAAGCGATTCAGCCATTCGGATGGAAAATGTGCCGAACCAAAACCGTCCATTAAAACACATACCGCGACACCGCGATGCGAAGCACGTTGCAGCGCATCGGCGACAAGGCTCCCGACCTCATCGGCAGCAAAGATATATGTTTCCAGATAAATCGTGCGTTGCGCCGAATCAATATCGCTGATAAGACGAGGAAAATACTCGGTGCCATTTTGCAACAACGTCAGATGGTTCCCGCCGATCAGGTGTTCTTTAGCCATCATGACTTAAAACAGCGGATAACGCGGCATGGTCGGACAGACGCTGCCACGCACCGCCGACATGAACCTCGGTATGCTGTACACACAAGCCTCGAACATAGATGCGATCCAGACGAAACACCGGCATTCCGGCCGGAAAACTGCGCGCCACCTGACCACCATGTATCTCGAAGGCATCGCGTATGTGTAGTTCACCGGCTAACACAGCGCTCATCTGGTTGCGCCAGTCATTGAAATCGCCTGCAATGATCAGAGGCGCATCAGGCGGAATCTCATTCCGCACATATTCGATCAATGCACGAGTTTGGCTACGCCGACCCTTGGCAAACAAGCCGAAATGCGCACACAGGCAATGAACCCTTAGCATGCCGGCCAGTTCAACCTCACAGTGCAGCAGACCGCGACGCTCGAAGCGATGCGCAGAGATATCGGTATTGAGCGTCTGCACAATCGAAAAGCGACTCAGTATCGCATTGCCATGATGTCCGGCTTCGTAAACGCAGTTTTTCCCGTAAGCAGAATGCGGCCAGCGCCTGTCGGCAATGAATTCATGCTGCGCATCTACGGGGTAATTGGCAAAGTTTTTAGCATGTTTGCTGTGCTCTCCCTGCACTTCCTGCAAAAAAACAATATCCGCATCCAGTTCATGCAAGCGCTCGCGCAACTCGTGCAGCACCACCCGCTGATTAAAGTGAGAAAACCCCTTGTGAATATTGTAGGTGGCGACAGTGAGCGTTGGCATAAGGGCAATTATATGATGATTTTCCCTGTCTTCAAGCAGTCATTTACAATCAGCACGGCGTCTGGAGGGCCAGCTCTGGTCACTTGGTGTGCAGCCTCAACATTGCAGCTTCCAGCTTGCCTTCTATAATCAGCGGTGCGACATGCAACGAATGCTGCATCGCCTCTTCTATCAGTTCACGCTCTTCGCGGCGCGGGTCATTCAACACGTAGTTGACCACTTCCGCACGGTCACCCGGATGACCTATCCCTAAACGCAGGCGCCAGAAATCCTTGGTGCCGAGTTGCGCGATGATGTCTTTCAGGCCGTTGTGCCCGCCGTGCCCGCCGCCCATCTTCAGACGCGCGATGCCAGGTAACAGATCTAGCTCGTCGTGCACCACCAGAATCTCGGAGGGCAGAATTTTATAGAATTGCGCCAGCGCACCCACCGCACGGCCGGAGAGATTCATAAAGGTCTGCGGCTTGAGTAGCGCCACTTCATGACCGTGCAATTGGCCGCGCGCTGCCAACCCGTGGAACTTCGCCTCGGTGCGGAAGTTGAAATTTTCACGACCGGCTAATTCGTCCACCCACCAGAAACCGACATTGTGGCGGGTCGTTTCGTATTCGCGGCCCGGATTACCCAGACCTACAATTAAGCGTATTGAATCCATTGAACAAAAACCTCGCATAGCGATTCGTTTGCTTCCTCGCCCGTAAACGGAAGAGGATTGTGGTGAGGGGGAGCGGACATCGAACCAGATCCCTTTGATCCAAACAAAAAACCCGCCATGCTGTTGTCAGCAATGGCGGGCTTTAAAGGATAAATCCTATTACTTCTTAGCTGGTGCTGCTGGTGTTTCTGCAGCAGCTGCTGCTTCTACCGCGCCGCGTGGCACATGTACAGTGGCCACAACCGCTTCAGCCGCGTGTTCGCCGTGTGCACACAACTCAACGCCAGCTGGCAGCTTCAGATCGCCCAAATGTACGGAGTGACCCAATTGCAAACCGGCCAGATCAACTTCGATGAAGGTAGGCAGATCAGCTGGCAAGCAGGTGATTTCTACGTCGATCATCACGTGGCTGATCTTACCGCCACCGGTTTTCACGCCTGGCGCGATGTCGGCATTGATGAAGTGCAAAGGCACTTTAATGTGAATCTTATGGCTCAGATCAACGCGCTGGAAGTCCATGTGCTGAACTTGTTGACGGAAAGGATGGTTTACGAAAGCGCGCAATTGCACAGCTTCTTCTTTACCATCTAAAGTCATTGTCAGAATCGATGCGTGAAATGCTTCAGCGCGCAGCTTGTAGTACATTTCGTTATGATTCATTTCGATCATAACAGCATCGCCTGAACCGTAAACTACGCCTGGCAGGAAACCGGCTTTACGCAGACGGCGGCTCGCACCCGTACCTTGCGTTTTACGTGTTGTTGCATTGAATGTAATCGTCATTTTTTACTTCTCCAAAATATAGAATCGACCGCGACCAGTCGATTCAAACAAACGGCAGCCAACATGGCTGCCATTAAAACTTTAATCTGCCAAGGCTTATTCGGTGAACAGCGAGCTGACAGATTCTTCGTTATTGATGCGACGGATGGTTTCCGCCATCAATTCTGCGGTGCTGAGCTGGCGAATGCGGCCGCATTTTTGTGCCGCTTCCGACAAAGGAATCGTGTCGGTGACTACCAGTTCGTCGATCGCTGAATTTTCGATGCGTTCGATCGCAGGACCGGACAAAACAGGATGCGTACAGTAAGCCAATACACGGGTGGCGCCCTTTTCCTTGAGCGCCTTAGCCGCTTCGCACAAGGTATTTGCCGTATCCACCAGATCGTCCATGATCAGGCAGGTACGACCGGACACTTCACCGATGATGTTCATCACCTTAGAAACATTCGGCTTAGGACGACGCTTATCGATAATCGCCAGGTCCGCGTCCAGTTGTTTGGCCAGTGCACGGGCACGAACCACACCACCGACGTCAGGGGATACCACCATCAAATCCGGGTAGTTCTGGCGCCATACATCGGCCAGCAAAATCGGCGTCGCATAGATATTGTCGACCGGAATATCGAAGAAACCCTGAATCTGGTCTGAGTGCAAGTCCATGGTCAACAGACGGTCGACACCGGCACCGGTGAGCATATCGGCTACAACTTTAGCGGTAATCGCGACGCGCGCAGAACGCGGACGTCGATCCTGACGGGCATAGCCGAAATACGGCATCGCAGCAGTGATACGGCCAGCGGAAGCGCGTTTTAACGCATCCACCATGACCATCACTTCCATCAAATTATCATTGGTCGGCGCGCAAGTGGATTGCAATACGAATACATCCCTGCCGCGCACATTCTCAAGAAGTTCTACCGCGACTTCGCCGTCTGAAAAACGGCCGACTGTCGCCCGCCCCAGCGTGATATCCAAATGCTTTGCAACCGCTTCAGCAAGCTTCGGGTTAGCATTACCGGTGAATACCATCAAGCTATCGTAGGACACGTGAACCCCTTAAGTAAAAAAACCAAAAGGGCACCCTAAGTGCCCTGAATATGGCTGAGGAGGTAGGGATCGAACCTACGAATGACGGGATCAAAACCCGTTGCCTTACCACTTGGCGACTCCCCAATAAACTGCTTCACACCCAATCAAACAATGGATGCTTCATTAAACCTTGTACTACTACGCCGCGCTGCGACACTTTCTGCAAAACCGCTTCTGCTTCGCTTTGACTCTCAAAGCTGGCAAATACGCACGCTCCAGATCCTGTCATCATCGCCTTGCCATACTGACCTAGTTCGGCAATGCAACTTGCCACTTCGGGGTAGAGACTGCAAACCACCGGCTCCAGATCGTTTCGGCATTGCTGCAACGAGAGGGCGCGAATTATTATCGAATCCGTGTTCCTTGTCAATCCTGAATTTGAAAATATTTTCGCGGTCGGCACATGAACGGGCGGAAAAAGCACCACATACCAGGCTGGCGGCAGTGCGTAAGCCTGCAATTTTTCTCCTACCCCTTCGGCAAAAGCGTTCTCGCCGAATATAAATACCGGCACATCCGCACCTAATTGTAAGCCCAACGCCATCAGGCGCTCACGCGACAAACCCAATGACCATAAGCGATTTAGTGCGATCAGGGTGGTGGCCGCATCGGAGCTGCCGCCGCCCAAACCGCCGCCCATCGGGATACGCTTCTCAAGTTCGATATCGACACCGTGAGCGCAGCCGGTTTCCTTTTTCAATAAAAGCGCGGCGCGCACACATAAATCCTGAACTTCCGGCACATCCACTATCTGATTGACGCGACGCACCACACCATCGGTGCGCAGCGAAAAATGCAGCGTGTCGTTCAGGTCGATAAAACGAAATAGAGTTTGCAGCAAATGATAGCCATCGGCACGGCGACCCGTTACATGCAAAAATAAATTCAGTTTAGCCGGCGCCGGACATGATAAATCCCGAACCGCATCCTGCGCACCAAATCCTGCATCGTTCATTTCGGATTCCATTCCCATTCATCGATCAATAATTGCAACTTCAAGTCCTGACGGGACAACTCCATACGCTGCGGTAAACGATCGTTTTCGGCGTAACGCAGATAGCGCACCTCCCAACCCTCCTGACGCAACACGGTTAATCTGCCCAGTTCATCGCGCTCGGCTAACGAATCACCTTCAGCTGGCATGCCCAGCACCCAGCGATGCAAGCCGTCCAGCTGCAAGCGCCAACCCAGCACCTGCATCATCAGCGATTCGACATCGGTGTCACTATAGTGTTTATCGCCGTTATCGAGCATAGCCTGGTTGCCGTCGCGATAAATGCGTGCCGCCGTTTGCCCCAGCGGATTGAGCAGCAGGATTTCATCGGTCTGCGCCTGATGCACCCAGCGCAAACCCGCCGTATCGCGCTTGCCCTGATGCTTGACCGAGATGCGACCATTCATGGCAAAAGCGGCCGACTCAACCTGCGCAGGACGCGCGACCGGTATAACAGTCTGATGCGCACAACCTCCCAGCAGCAACAATAACCAAAACAGTGTCAAAATTCGTAATGCGTTCATTCGTAATGGGATCATTCGTAACGTAATGGGGTCAGGTCTAACGTAATGGGGTCAGGTCTTGCATTAACACATTAATTTTTCGTAATGGGGTCAGGTCTTGCATTAACACATTGCGCTCCCGCCTCAAAAGCCTTAACGGCGCGACTGACAGTCGAATAATGCACTTTAAAATAGTGCGCAATCTCAATCATTTTGTGTTGCTTAGATAAATAGGCACGCGCCATTGCCTCTTTACGCGGGTATTGCTCGGCAAATTCCGCGATGGTTTGCGCCATCATCTCGCGCTGCTGATGCGGAATCTCGGTCAACAATGTATTATTTTCGATCCGTGATAGTACACTCCTGACAAACACCTCCGTACCGAGATAAATTTGACACTGCAAATGCGACCATACACTCGGCACAGCAATACCTTCGTGCACAAAGATGACATATTTCTCGATAGCATGCGCGCGATCCTCCCCGAAATGCCCAAGCAACCAGTCCGTCTGCAGCCAAGCCGGGGAAGCCGTTTGTCCACAGGTCGCCAGATAGCTGCTCCAGGCCCAATCCTCGGGACGCGACACCCTATGCGCACGCAGCGGATTGAGCACGACGTAACGCGCCACTTCCAGCAAATAACTCTCTTTTTCAACCAGAATCGCATTATAACGACCTTGAAACACATGCCCCTCACGAGCGTGCGTGTAATTAAACTTTTGCGTGTATACACCATTGAGTTGGCGCATGCCATGCGAGAGGTTCGCCTCCGGCGTTTCGATGAGAATATGATAATGATTCGTCATTTGACACCAGGCATGGCAGATCCAACCAAATCGTTCACAAACATCAGCAAACACCCTCAGCCAAGTTAGACGGTCTGCATCGGACAAATAGACATCCTCGCCCCCATCTCCTCGCGATGTTACGTGATAAACACCTCCCGAAATTTCCAACCTCAGTGGTCTAGTCATAGTTAAAGCCCCCAAGTAAATGTATTAATGCAAGACCTGACCCCAGTTAACTCAAGTAAATGTGTTAATGCAAGACCTGACCCCAGTTATGATGACCTGACCCCAGTTATGATGCCCCCGTTAATACTTACTGTAGCTGATAGCGTTTGATCACCGCCTGTAACGGCTGATTAGCGGGATTCGTTTTAAGACTATCCTGCCAAAGCTTCGCGGCTTCCTCTTTGCTACCCATCGCCCAAAGCGCTTCGCCCAAATGCAAGGCGATTTCGGGATCAGGATTCCCGGCATAGGCGCGCCGTAACATCTTCACACTCTCGTCCAGTCGACCGCTGCGGAAATACCCCCAACCCACACTATCCATAATGGCAATATCGTCGGGAGCCAGTTGCAAGGCTTTTTCCACCAGACGCACCGCCTCGGGGATACGCACATTGCGTTCGAGCAAACTGTAGCCCAGTGCGTTGTAGGCATGCGCGTGATCCGGTTTGAGCTTGATCACTTTACGCAACATTTGTTCGGCGGTTTCATGATGACCCAGCATATCGGCCAACATCGCCCCCTCATACAACAACTCTGTCTGACCCGGCATCTTCAACAAGCCCTGCTGTAATACCTTATAGGCTTCCTTATTCTGCTTTGCGTCCCGCAGCAGTTGCGCTTCGATCAGCACCAGTTGCAGACGCTGCGGATCAGTTGCGGCCTGCATTTTCTGCAAATATAACCTAGCCTCGGCATGCTGCCCCTTCTTACTCAACAGATAAACCACACGCAATTGCGCCGGAAACTGATATTCCCCGCCGCTCACTCCGCGATAATGAACCAGCGCCTCATCTTCATCTTCTTTAGCCTCACTCAATTGCCCCAGAAAATACGCAACGCCATCCTGACCTTGACCGCGTTTACCCAGCGCCTTCCGCAACTGCGCCTCTGCCCCCGCCACATCGTTTAACTGCAAAGAAATCAAGGCAACCGCAAAGGCCAGATCCACACTATCCGGACTGGCCTCCGCCAAGGTCTGGAATTCTATGCGGGCTGGCTGATATTGCTTTTGTTCCAACAGGGCACGCGCATATTGCAAACGCAAGTCTGCGGATTTAGGATTTTTAAGCAGATAAGCCGCCAACACCGACAAACTCTGCGCAGGGTCAGTTTTGCGCAACAACTGCGCTTCGAGCGAAACAGGAAAATCCCAGTCAGGCTTTATGCTACGCGCCGTACGCACTTCAGTTAAAGCCAGCGCATCATCGCCAGCCGCCTGCGCCAATTGTGCCACCATCCAATGCGCCTCCGCCACATGAGGATATGGACGGGCCAACTCTTGAGCCAGCTTCAACACCGCCGTCTTGCCCGGATAACTGGCGAACAGAGGATAAATTTGCAAGAAGGCCGGGCCGACCTCAGGCTCAGTCGACTTGATCACTTTGGCAAACTCCACGCCGGCCTCCTCCAGACGCCCGCCGCGCAACAACAAAGAGGAAAGCACACGGGGCGTCATCACCGTCTTCGGCTCGACTTCCTGCCAGAATCGAAATGCTTCTATCGTTTTAGTGATATCGCCCGACTCCATCGCCAACTGTGCGGCACGCTTGGCCAGGCGAGGGTCGCGTGTTTTACGCGCGATATCCGTGCTGCCCTCCACCGCCAGCGCTTGGTGGCCGCGCTGACTGGCAAACTCGGTGAGCAACAACTCGTAGAGCAACTCACTGCTCAGTTCAACATCGGGCAGCAGCGGCTCAACCTCGGCAACCGGCTCGACAGCCCTGTCAGAAACCTGCTCGGATACCGCCGCCGGATTCAGGGGAATGACCTCGGTGTGCTTGGGGGCATGAGCGCAGCCGGCGAGCAGCAAACTGCCCATCATCAGGTGTTTTAAATTATTCATCGCAATACAGCTTTTGATACGGGAGCACATATTAGGTTATATTCAGCACAGTCCACAACCACAACGGCCACAGAACCTTGTCGAACACCACTCCTGAAATTACACTTTGCGCTCGCAACCTGGCACGCCGCTTCGGCAATCAGCTCATCATCCACGACCTGACGCTGGAACTAAAGCGCGGCGAGGTACTGGGTTTACTGGGGCACAACGGCGCAGGAAAAAGCACCACCTTACAAATGCTAAGCGGCTGCCTGCTGCCTGACAGCGGTGAAATTGAAATCTGCGGCATCAGCCTCAGACAACAACCCACACTAGCCAAGGCAAATATCGGCTATCTTCCGGAAACGCCACCGCTCTACAAAGAGCTCAGCGTAGATGACTATCTGATATTTGCTGCGCGCCTGCGCGGCATAAAAGCCAGCGCAGTAGAGTCCGTCTTGACTAAAACGGTGCAGCGTTGCGGCCTGGAATCGGTCAGAAAAAAAATAATATCAACGCTATCAAAAGGTTACCAGCAACGCGTGGGCATCGCCCAAGCCATCATCCACAACCCTGCCGTGATCGTGCTGGACGAACCCACCGTGGGTCTGGATCCCGCACAAATCCGCGATATCCGCAACCTGATCCGCGAACTGGGCGACACCAGCAGCGTAATCCTCTCCACCCATCTGCTGCACGAAGTCGAGAGCGTGTGCGACCGGGTGGAAATCATGCAACAGGGACGCTTAATCTACAGCGATTCTAGCCTGCGCATGCAGCATTACGGCGAGGTGTCCGGCTTTGTCATCAGCCTGAAGAATCCACCACCCCTGTCCATCTTACAAGCCATACCGGGCGTGTGTAGTGCCGAACAAGTCTCACCTAGCGATTTCCGCATCCTGCACGAGCCTGAGCATCATCCAGGCAGTCAACTATTGGCAGAGGCCGCGCAAAATAACTGGCAACTGACACAACTCACCCCGCTACACGCCACACTGGAAGAGGTATTTGTCAAAATCACCGGTGAAAAAGCAAAGGATGCCCTGTCATGATTCGTCTCATCGCAATGCGCGAACTGCGCAGCCTGTTTGCCATGCCCTCGACTTGGTTCGTGCTGGCCGCGCTGCAACTCATCCTGTCCTGGTTTTTTCTGGCACGCCTGGAAGCTTTTTTAGAAATCCAGCCGCAACTGGCGCAACTGGCCAATCCGCCTGGCGTCACCATCACCGTCGCCGCGCCGCTGTTCTACACCGCTGCGCTGTTGCTGATGATGCTGGTACCGATGTTCACCATGCGTTTAATCGCTGAGGAGCGACGCAATCAGACGCTCACCCTGTTGCTCGCCTCCCCCTTGTCAGACAGTCGCATCGTGCTGGGCAAATTCGCAGGATTGCTGCTTTTTCTGCTCACGATGCTCAGCACCCTGCCGCTGATGATCTATACTCTGGCGCTGGGCACGCCACTCGATCACGGCCTGCTGCTGAGCAATTGCATCGGTTTAATTTTGCTCACCGCAAGCTATGTGGCACTGGGCCTGTATATTTCAGCGCTGACTACGCAACCTGTGATCGCCGCGATCGGCGCGCTGGCAGTCTTAGTCGGACTCTGGCTGGCCGACATCGGCGCAACTGCTGCCGATTCCCCCTGGCATCAATTCTCGCCGCTGTATCACTTTCAAAATTTTAATGCCGGCTTGCTCGACAGCAGCGATGCGGCTTACTTCGTGCTGTTTATCGCCGTCTTTTTGCTGCTGACCATGAAGCGACTGCACAACAACCGGGTATACGGATAAATCATGCTGCATAAATTACTCAAATCCCTCTCTGCCCGCAATCTGCTTTTCGTTACCCTGTTGCTGGCAACGGCGATAGGACTGGGCTATACACTCTCGCGTCATCCCTTGCAACGCGACCTCACCTTCAATTCCAGCAACAGTCTGGAACCCGCCAGCATTGCTGTGTTAAAACAACTCTCAGGCCCGGCCAACATCACCGTTTACGCCACGATGCAGGATGCGCGTCTGGGCGACATACGCAAAATCATCCGGGAATTTTTATCGCTGTATCAACGCTATAAGCCCGATCTGAAACTGGTGTTTATCGACCCTGAAAAAGAGCCCGAAAAAACCCGTGCCGCACACATCCAACTCAACGGCGAGATGGTGATCGAATACGCCGGACGCTCGGAGCACCTGACCCAGATCAATGAACAAACGCTAACTTCCGCCCTGCTAAGACTTGCGCACACCCGCAGTCAGACGGTGATGTATCTGGACGGCCACGGCGAACGCAAACTGGACGGGCGGGCGAATCACGAACTCGGCCTGCTGTTTGGCGCAAAATTAAAACAAAATGGATTTAAAATCAACAGCTTAAATCTATCCATCGCACAGGATGTGCCGGACAACACCAGCGTACTGGTCATCACCCAGCCGCAAGTAGACCTGATGCCGGGTGAAATCGACAAGCTGCTGCATTATGTCGATAGAGGCGGCAATCTGCTCTGGCTGGTTGACACCGAACCCATGCACGGACTGGAGCGACTGGCCGAGCAACTCGGCCTGCTGCTTTCCCCCGGCATCGTGGTCGATCCGGCTGCAACCGAAATGAATGCGCCCGCCACCTGGTCGCTCGGCACCACTTACCCCCCACACCCTATCACGCTGGACTTCAACCTGATCACCGCCTTCCCGTCTGCCCGCACCGTCGTCTGGACTGAAAACACAGACTGGAAACATCAGGTGCTGGTCGAAGCAGCCTCACGCGGTTGGATTACACAGAGGACTACCGTCGATGCGAAACCTCATTTTGATAAGCAACACGACACACCTGGACCTGCCAGCATCGCCGTCGCACTGAATCGCGACATCAACGATACGGAACAGCGCATCGTGGTGGTGGGCAACGGCGCATTTTTAGCCAACAGCTTTGCCGGCAACGGCGGCAACGTCGACCTGGGTGTCAATATGATCAACTGGCTGTCGGGTAACGACCAACTCATCTCCCTGCAACCTCGCTCCGCAAAAGATAGTCGCATCGTGCTCTCCAAAACGCAGCTAGGCGTAATCAGCGTTGGATTTCTGCTCGGCGTGCCGCTGCTGCTCGCCGGTTTCGGTACTTATATCTGGTGGCGTCGCCGCCGCAGCTAATACCAACCAGGAACACCATGCCTGAACTCCCTGAAGTTGAGACCACGCGGCGCGGTTTAGCGCCGCATCTGGAAAACGCGGTGATTACCGGCGTCGTGATTCGCTGTGCACGCCTGCGCTGGCCGTTTCCGGAAAATCTGCTGCAAGCCTTATGCGGACAGCCTGTCATCGCACTCAAACGGCGCGCCAAATACCTGCTGCTCGAATGTGGCAACGGCACACTGATCCTGCATTTAGGCATGTCTGGCAGCCTGCGCATATTGCCCGCCGCAACCCCGCCCGAAAAACACGATCATTTCGACCTGCTGCTGGACAACGGCAAACTGATGCGGTTGCGCGACCCGCGCCGCTTCGGCGCCGTGCTCTGGCATGAAGGCGGGTGCGACACGCATCCACTGCTGGCGAAACTCGGCCCAGAACCGCTGACCGAGACAGATGGCGTCTATGATTTTGACGCAGGTTATCTCTACCGTGCGACTCGCGAACGGAATGTCGCGATCAAACAATTCATCATGGACAATCAGGTAGTGGTCGGCGTAGGCAACATCTACGCCAGCGAAGCGCTGTTTCGCGCCGGGATAAACCCCAAACTGAAAGCGTGCAAGCTCAGCCGGGAGCGTTGCGCCAGCCTAGTTGAGGTGATACGCCAGACGCTGGCTGAGGCGATCTTAGCCGGCGGCAGCACGCTGCGCGATTTTGTCAACGCATCAGGCAATCCGGGCTATTTTCAGCAACAGCACTGGGTATACGGACGAGCCGGCGAACCGTGTCACCGTTGTAGCACGCCCGTCTTACAAATCAAACAGGGACAGCGATCAAGTTTTTATTGCCCGATTTGTCAAAAATAAGGCAAAATCACTAAGCAGGTTGAATAATCATAATAAAGAGCCGCTAAAAAATACTGACCAAGTCAGATCAAGTTTCACGAGAGGGAGCAGATGAACAAGGAAGAGGGGATGCTGGCGATCAGCAAGCTCGTGTTCGAGCTGACGATTACCAGCAGCACAACGGCAGATCTGGACATACTGCTGGAACGGTTGTTCAATATTCTGGAAAATTACTACGACTTGCAGCTGGCGCCACGCGGCGCGATCCTGCTGCTCAATCCGCGCGGAAGGTATTTTCAGGTTGCACAATTCGGGATGGAACCGGCCTGGACATCCCGGGTGAAATGGAATGCACCTGCCTTCAGCCAAAACACCATCCACGAAAAAACTCAACTACAAGACACCCAGCCTTCCGTTGAAACACCCGATACAGCGCGCATACTGCTGTTACCGCTGCACATCGAAGGCAATGGCCTGGGCTACACCGTGCTGTTCGCCCCGCAAGACTTCGAGTTGAGCGAGATACATCAGGAATTTATGGATGATCTGGCGCGCGCATTGTCAGGACTGGTCAACCGCGCCTTGACCAACGAGACCTTGCGCATCCGAAAACTGGAATTGGAAGAGTCACGCGCCGATGTCATTCGCAGTCTGGGGCTCGCATCCGAATATCGCGACAATGAGACCGGCTTGCACATCATGCGCATGACCAACTTTGCGCAAGCCATCGCCAAAGCGCTCGGTCTGCCCGAGGCACAGCGCGAATTGCTGTATATCGCCGCCCCCATGCATGACGTGGGCAAGATAGGCATCGCCGATGCCGTCTTGCTCAAACCCGGCAAACTGACGCCGGAAGAATTTGAAATCATGAAGACCCACACCGATATCGGCGTGACCATCTTAGAAGGCAAAGATGAGCTGATTGCAGCTGCCCGGGATATCGCAGGCTCGCATCACGAACGCTGGGACGGTGCGGGTTACCCGCGCGGTTTGAAAGGCGAAGACATCCCCTTGCTTGCGCGCATCTGTGCGGTGGCCGATGTTTTCGACGCGCTCACCTCGACACGCCCCTACAAAAAAGCCTGGGCCGTCAAAGACGCCTATGACTGGGTACTCGGAGAATCCGGCAAACACTTCGATCCTGAGATCGTGACCGCCTTTAGCACCGCCATGCCGGATATTCTGCGCATCAGAGAACTGTACCGGGACGATATTATCGACCCCAAGCAAGTGCTCACCTTACCCGTCATCTGCCAACGCGAAAATGTTTGGATTCCCTGGGAAGATAACTTGCGCATCGGCATCGACATCATCGACGAGCATCATCACTATCTATTTGATTTAATAAATGATCTTTACGAGGTGGTGGCGTGCAAACGAGGGGCTCGCGAAGTCGCCCGTCTGATCAAGGCGCTGGATGCCTACGCCAAGATACATTTCCGTGCGGAAGAACAGATGATGGAACACTATGGCTATCAAGGCATACAACGCCAGTTGCATCAACACCGTGCTTTCGAAGAAAAAATAGCCGAATTCTACGAAGAGTTACACGCCAATCCGTTTGTCGCACAATTTGATGTTCTCACCTATCTGCGCGACTGGCTGATCCATCACATCCGCGTAGAAGATATACAACTCACTGAATTAATAAAAAAATAATATGTTAAATAAAAAAACCGGACGGCTGAGACTCCTCCTCGCAGGAATCCTGTTCAGTCTGTACGGCACATCGTGCCTGGCTGAAAAATTACCGCGCCCCGATCATGTGGTGGTGCTCATCGAAGAGAATCGCAGCTTCGATCAGATCATGGACAAGAACAAAAAGGATTCCTACATTCATGCGCTGGCCAAACGCGGCACGTTGTTTACCCAATCTTATGGTGTCGCCCACCCCAGCCAACCTAACTATCTGGCCCTGTTTTCCGGCACAACCCACGGCGTGATCGACAATCGCTGCACACTAAGTTTCAGCGGCGACAACCTCGCCAATGCCTTGATCGACAAGGGATACACTTTCACCAGCTATTCCGAATCCATGCCGGAAGCGGGATTTTTGAAATGCATGTCCGGCCCCTATCAACGGAAACACAATCCGGTTGCCAACTGGCAAGGTTCGCGCCTGCCCGCCTCGATCAATCTGACCTTTGACGATTTTCCGAAAGATTTTAGCAAACTGCCCACCGTGTCCTTCGTGATGCCCGACCAGAACAACGACATGCATGACGGCAGTTTCGCCACCGCCGATGAGTGGCTGAAAACTCACATCGATCCTTATATCGAATGGGCTTTTAAAAACAATAGTCTGCTGATTCTGACCTGGGATGAAGGCAACGGCGCGACGGGCAATCATATCGTGACCCTGTTCATCGGGCCTATGGTCAAAGCGGGCAGCAGCGCTCAACGCATCGACCACTACTCGGTGCTGCGCACGCTGCTCGACTTCTATGATTTACCGGCCATGGGCGCATCCGCAGACAGCACACCCATTAAAGAAATCTGGAAAAACCCCTGACTGCCCAACATCCCGATGGTGGGGTCAAGAGTAATGGGGTCAGGTCTTGCATTAACACATTTGCTATTATTTAGATTCATGCTGATTTATTCTCGACCTCCGCAATAGCGGAGATCCAGCGCGTTGATTTAACTGGATTCCTGTCTAAGTGAGAATCACAATACCGAACAATCAGTGCTTCCAGTGGTCGCAAAATAAATGTGTTGATGCAAGACCTGACCCCAGCAATTTTGACCCCAGCAACGTTTGAGACCGGCAGTTACTTGGCGGCCATCAGTCTGTCGTATTTAGCTTGCAGCTGAGCGGGAGACTCTACGTGCGCAGGATCTTTAGGGATGCAATCGACCGGGCAGACTTCCACGCATTGTGGCGTGTCGTAGTGACCTACGCACTCGGTGCACTTATTCGGGTCGATTTCATAGATGGTATCACCTTGAAAAATTGCGTCATTCGGGCACTCCGGCTCGCACACATCGCAGTTGATACATTCATCGGTAATCATCAGTGCCATACTCTTCTCCTCATCAAAATAAACAAAACTTACAAAATTTTAGGCATTAAACGGCCAGCTGGTACTTTTGCCGCAATCGCGTCACCACGGTAGGCGAAACGAATTTTCCGACATCACCCCCAAAACGGGCGACTTCCCGCACCATGGTGGCAGAAATAAAGGTGTACTGCTCGGCGGGGGTCAGAAACAGCGTTTCCATCTCCGGATACAAATTCCGGTTCATCCCTGCCAGTTGAAACTCATACTCAAAATCCGAAGCGGCGCGCAGACCGCGCAACACTACATGAGCGCCCTGCGTTTGCACGAAACTCATCAGCAAACCGTCAAATCCCTCGACCCGCACGTTAGAATAATTTGCAAACACGTCGCGCGCCATCTCTACACGCTCCGCCAAATTAAACAAGGTGTTGGCGCGACTTTGCGCCACCGCCACGATCACCTCGCTAAACAGCCCGGTCGCACGTCGCACCACGTCTTCATGCCCGCAGGTAATGGGATCAAAAGTCCCCGGGTACACCACTTTAATCATTGCGCTTGCCCTATCAATTGGTAATACACCTGCCCCGCCCGACCCGACTTGATCACCTGCCAGGGTAGCGACACCTCATAAGGCGCACCGGTTTCCACATACACCATGCCATTTTCAGCCAGACGCTGCGGCAGGACTTCCAGCAACTTAGGTAAAAAATCGCTGGCAAAGGGCGGATCCAGAAAAATCACATCGAAACGTAGTCCGTCGCGCAGCGCAGACGCGAATTCTAGCCCATCCTGATGCCGCAGCGCTATATTAGAACATGCTAATTTAGTGATATTTTCGCGCAAGGCACGGAATACCAGCGCATTTTTCTCAACCATCACCACCTGTTCTGCGCCTCTGGACGCAGCTTCTATCCCCAGCGCACCACTGCCGGCAAATAAATCCAGACAAGTTTTTCCGTACAGGGTTTGCCCCAGCCAGTTAAACAAAGTCTCGCGCACCCGATCCGGCGTCGGACGCAATCCGTCCGCATCCGGGAAATGAATCACGCGGCTGCGCAACTCGCCGCCACCTATTCTGAGCTTATTTATTTTGCGCTCCCTGTTTCCGGCGCACCGACGATTACCGTGGCCATTTTCTCAGGATGAATATGACGCGCATAGGCACTGCGCACTTGGGCTACGGTCACTTTTTCAACCCGCGATGAAAAATCGTCCAGATAAGTCAACGGCAACTCGTAGAAGCCTATGATGCTCAAATAATCCAGTATCTTACGATTGCTGTCTATGCGCAGCGGGAATCCGCCGATGATATTTTGTTTAGCCGCGAGCAGTTCCTTTTCGGTCGGCCCATGCTCGACAAAATCCGCCACGGTTTTGCGCACCAGCGCCAGCGCACCGTCGGCCTGTTCCTTCTTGGTTTGCAGACCGATCTGGAAGGCGCCCGGTTGCTTCATCGGCATAAAATAGCTGTAGACGCTATACGCCAGACCACGCTTTTCGCGCACCTCATTCATCAGACGCGACACAAAACCGCCTCCACCCAAAATGTAATTCCCCACATACAGCGGAAAATAGTCCGGATCGCTGCGCGACATGCCGGGCGTGCCGATCAGTATATGACTCTGGCTGGCCGGATGAAAGATACGTTGCTCTGACGGCGGAATCTGCATCTCCACCACCGACAGTTGCGCTGCGGCAGTTCCTGCCGGCAATTGAGCAGTGAGCTGCTGTGCGATCGCTTCGGCCTGCGCGCGCGTCACATCCCCCATGATAGCGACCACCGCGCGCTTCGCGTTGTAGTGCGTGCGATAAAATTCTTTCAAGTCGGCTGCCGTGATTTGCTCGACGCCTGAAATATCGCCCGAGACAGGCAAGGCGTAAGGATGATTGCCAAAAACGGCCTTTTGGAATGCCTTGCTGGCAATCGCTTCAGGCTTGGTCTCGGCTTCCTTCAAGGCGGAAAGCAGCCGTGTCTTCTCCCGTGCCAGAACAGAGTCCGGAAACACCGGATGTTGCAGCACTTGCGCCATGATCTGCAAGGCCTGATCACGCTCGGTCGCATGACTCAAGGTGCGCAGTGTAACACTCGCCCGGTCCTGATCGAAGCTGCCACCTAATTGCGCGCCGATATCCGCCATGCCGCGCGAAATATCATCCTCACTCCAACCTTGCGCCCCCTGATCCAGCAGCGCATGGGTCATACCCGCCACGCCGGACTTAGCGGCCTGATCGTAACTGCTACCTGCCGGAACACTGACCGCCACATCCAGCATGGGAATGTCGTGATCTTCGACAAACAACACCCGCGCACCGCTCTCGCTTTGCCAGTGCTGAATTTGCGGCGTGGCAAAAGCGCTGCCCGTCAGCGCGCATAATGCGGCTACCGCTAATAATTTATTAATGCACATGAGCCGCTCCTTCTATCTTGTGTTTCGGCTTGCCGGACAACGGTTGCGGGTCAAGCACCGCGACGGTGAGGTTATCGTCCTGTAAATACATCTGTGCGACCTGACGCACCTGCTCTGCGGTGACGCCCTGTAATTTCTCAAGCAGCAAAGGGATCGCCTTATAGCCCAGCCCGATCGATTCCATCTGGCCGATCTGCATCGCCTGATAGAACACCGAGTCCAGTTTGTACACTTCGCCTGCCATCACCTGCGCCTTGACGCGTTTCAACTCCGCTTCACTGATACCGTCTTTCACCAGCCGGGCGACTTCAGCACGCAGTGCAGCTTCCATCTCGGCAACTGTCTTACCTGCGGTGGGGGTTGCCTCCAGGATGAACAAACCGGGGCCGCGCGAACTTGAATCATAGCCAACCCCCACCGAACTTGCGATCTGCTGTTCACGCACCAGATGTTTGTTGAGCCAGGCCGATTCATTTCCGCCTAACACGCCAGCCAACATCTCCAGCGCATAAGGCTGCCAGTCCCGTTTAGGGTCTGCAAGATTAGGCGCATGATAACTCATCACCAACAGCGGCAATTCGGCCGGCGCTTTGACCACCATGCGCTTGATGCCGACCTGAGCCGGTTCGGTAAACTGGCGACGGGCCGGCTGCACCTGACGCGGAATCCCGCCGTAATAGCGTTCTGCCAAGGCAAACACCTGTTTAGCCTGCACATCGCCCGCGATCACCAGCGTAGCATTGTTCGGCGCATACCATTGTTGATACCAGTCCTTGGCATCGTTGACGCTCATTGCTTCCAGATCGCTCATCCAGCCTATCACCGGATGCTGATAAGGGTGCTCCTGATAGATAGCCGCCATCATCTTTTCCTGCAACAAGGCGTGCGGCTCGTCATCGGTGCGCATGCGGCGTTCCTCCATCACCACCTTAATTTCTTTGGAAAATTCTTTCGCGGACAGATTCAGGTTATGCATGCGGTCGGATTCGAGTTTCATCGCCAGCGGCAGCTTCGACTTATGCAGCTGCTGAAAATAAGCGGTGTAATCGTTGCTGGTAAAGGCGTTCTCACGCCCGCCGGCCGCCGCGATGCGCCGCGAAAACTCGCCTGCCGGTATCCTGTGTGTACCCTTGAACATCAAATGCTCCAGCACATGGGCGACCCCGGTCTTGCCGGTGCGTTCATCCATACTGCCCGCCCTGTACCAGATTTGCTGCACGACAACGGGCGCGCGATGATCTTCTTTGACCACGACTTTGAGTCCGTTCGACAGGGTGCGCTCGGCAACTTCGGCACAAATTGCCTGTTGCGACCACAACAGCAGCAGTACTGCGCAATAAATCCTCATAATCCCTCACCTCACAACGCCTAATCGGCATAAAATAACGAAAACAGCCACACGAAGTGGCTGTGTCTATTATGCCCCAACTCTTGCTATCGGAACGCATCCCAAATGTTTAGTTTTTTAAAAAAGAATACCCCCGATAAAACCACGGCAGCCGTGGTCGAAAAACCCGCACGCAGCTGGGTTGAACGGCTCAAATCAGGCTTAGCCCGCACCGGCAACCAGTTAGCCGATTTATTCAGCCGTGGCGGCAAGATCGACGACGAACTCTACGAAGAGCTGGAAACCATCCTGATCACGGCTGATGTCGGCATGGATGCAACGGGCGCATTGCTCGCCGATCTGCGCCGCCACGTCAAAGAACACAAGCTGTCCGAAGCCGCCGAACTGAAAACCGGGCTGGCGCATTGCCTGCTAAAACTGCTCAAACCGCTGGCCGTCCCCCTGCAAGCCGAAACCCACAAACCCTTTGTCATCATGATGATAGGAGTGAATGGAGCGGGCAAGACGACCTCGATCGGCAAACTGGCCAAATATTTTCAAGGACAAGGTCTGTCCGTGCTGCTCGCAGCGGGTGACACTTTCCGCGCCGCTGCCCGCGAACAACTGATGACCTGGGGCGAGCGCAACAACGTCACCGTGATCGCGCAGCAAAGCGGCGATGCGGCAGCAGTGATTTACGATGCAGTCCACGCCGCCCAGGCGCGCAAAATCGACGTGGTGCTGGCCGATACGGCAGGACGCCTGACCACTCAGGCGCATCTGATGGAAGAAATCAAGAAGGTCAAACGCGTGATCGCCAAGGTATTACCCGATGCACCGCATGAAGTGCTGCTGGTGCTCGATGCCAACACCGGACAAAACGCGCTGAGTCAGGTCAAAGCCTTCGACCAGGCGCTGGGCGTGACCGGACTGATCTTAACCAAGCTGGACGGCACGGCCAAGGGTGGCGTGATCGCGGCCATCGCGCGCGCCAACCCCATCCCGATCCGCTTCATCGGCGTGGGTGAAGGGCTGGATGATCTGCGCCCCTTCGTCGCCGAAGAGTTTGTTCAGGCCTTACTGGGGATGTCCGCATGATCACCTTCAACAATGTCAGCAAACGCTACTCAAACGGCTTTGAGGCCTTAAAGCAGGTCTCGTTCGAGCTTAACAAAGGCGAAATGGCCTTTTTGACCGGCCACTCAGGAGCGGGCAAAAGCACGCTACTCAAACTCATCGCGGCGATCGAGCGACCAAACACCGGCTCCGTGCTGGTCAATAACCTGAACGTCAGCGCACTCAAGAGCGCGGCACTCCCCTATTTGCGCCGCAACTTAGGGATTATCTTTCAGGATCACAAACTGTTGTTCGACCGCAATGTGTTCGACAATGTCCTGCTTCCACTGCAAATTTGCGGTTTCGATCATCGTGAAAGTTGCAAGCGAGTACGTGCCGCCCTTGATAAGGTAGGCTTGTTAAAGCGCGAAAAGGCCGACCCCATCGCCTTGTCCGGCGGCGAACAACAACGTTTATGCATTGCGCGCGCCATCGTCAATCGCCCCTCAATTTTGCTGGCCGACGAACCGACCGGCAATCTGGATGCTGAATATGCGCAGGAAATCATGAATATCTTCAAATCGTTCCATCAGGTAGGTGTCACACTTTTGATTTCAACCCATGATGCGGGGGTGCTGCGCGACGATCAAGTTCGCGTCATCTCCCTAAAGCAGGGCGAAATTCAATGCGCGACCTCAGCACTCACCACCGCGACGGAGTCCGCATGATGCACCTGCTCACCCAATCACTCACCACCTTGCTAACCGCCTTTCGGCGGATATTCGCGTCACCCGTTGCGGGATTTCTAAATATACTGGTCATCGGAATTGCGCTCAGCCTGCCCACCGGCATGTATGTCCTGCTACAAAATGCCCAAGGATTGGTCGCACAAATGTCAGGCGCTCCGCAGATCAGCCTGTTCCTCTCTATGGATGCTGCACAGGAGGACGTGAACAAATTACGCCGTCAACTGGGACAGCACGAGGGGGTCGCCAATGCGGAGTTCATTTCCCGCGCCCTGGCGCTGGAAAAACTCAAAGAAAGCACAGGGCTGGAAGATGTGATCTCGGGGCTAGGGAACAATCCCTTACCGGATGCCTATATCATCACGCCCAAACAGACCGATGCCAAATCACTGGATGAGCTGCGCAATGCACTACAGCGCTTGCCGGCCGTAGAACATGCCCAACTCGATTCGAGCTGGGCCTACAAGATGGAGGCACTGCTCGAATTTGCACGCGTCGCGGTACTGATTCTGGCCAGCTTGCTCAGTCTTGCCTTGATTGCTATCACCTTTAACACCATACGTTTGCAAATCCTCACGCAGGACGACGAGATTCAAGTCTCCAAGCTAATAGGCGCAACCGATGGCTTCATCAGGAGACCTTTCCTATATTTCGGTGCGGTGCAGGGTTTGCTGGGAGGCATCGCAGCCTGGCTGATCATCGCCACCAGCTTGCTGCTGCTCAAGGCACCGCTCGCCACGCTATCACAACTCTACGCCAGCAATTTCACTCTGCAACCGTTATCCCTGACAGACACGTTGTCGTTACTGCTGTTCTCGGTCTATCTGGGCTGGCTGGGCGCATGGTTATCGGTCGGACGTCATTTGTCACGAATCGCACATTAGTTGACAAACTTGCATCTGCCAGTTGACAGCTGCCCTTTTTTTGAGAACAATAGACGGCCGTAGAGCTGTGTAATCGCTGATCTTGCCTGCACTCATCATCACATAACAAAACTGGAGTCATCATGGAACAATCGAACTGCAAGAAAATGGTACCCGCCCTGCTGGTCGCAATCGCATTATGGCTGGTTGGTGGCTTCTTTCTCAGCAAGGAACTCGGCATGATCTGCGTGATTTTCGGCATTGCCATCGCAGGCTGGGGTGCCGGCAGCGTGATGAATTCGGAAACACCCGCTTCAGAGCAATAGGCTGTCCCTTCAGCAAACGATATTCAAACTTCCGATTAGCAACTTCAATACCGATGAACGGCCCTGCACATGCAGGGTAATTCAGCTCCACACAGAATGAACTCAACTCATTCCAGCTATGTCAGACGGCGTGTATCTATGTATTTGTTTAGGAGGATTTTCCGATGAATTTCGCAACCAGTTTACCCGTACCCAGCGGTGCTGGCAGTTTGGAAAGCTATATCCAGCTGGTGAAACGCTTTTCTGTGCTGTCACAGGAAGAGGAATTTTCACTGGCGACCCGCTATCGCAAAGATAATGATCTGGACGCAGCTCGCCAGTTGGTTTTATCCCACCTGCGCGTCGTGGTCAGCGTAGCGCGCGGCTATGCAGGGTATGGCCTGGCACAGGCAGACCTGGTTCAGGAAGGTAATATCGGCCTGATGAAGGCGGTAAAGCATTACGATCCGGACTACGGAGTGCGTCTGGTATCCTTCGCATTGCACTGGATACGTGCCGAGATCAATGAGTTCGTGGTGCGCAACTGGCGCATGGTCAAGATTGCCACCACCAAGGCGCAACGCAAGCTGTTTTTCAACCTGCGCAGTCTAAAACAAGGTTTAGGCTCACTCAAGCCGCAACAGATCTGCGAAATCGCCGCACAACTGAATGTGAGCGAGAAGGATGTGGTCGAAATGGAATCGCGTTTTGCGGGTCACGAAATGGCGCTCGACCCTCAAGGTGCGGATGAAGATGACAGTTACTCACCGATCCAATATCTGGCGGACAACGAAGAGCACGAGCCCTCGAATATTCTGGAAACGACCGAAAGAGAGCAACTGCAAACTACAGGACTGGCCAATGCGTTAGCCAGTCTCGATGAGCGCAGCCGACGCATCGTAGAAGCGCGATGGCTCAACGAGGGCAGCAGCGCCACGCTGCACGATCTGGCTGCCGAATTTAATGTTTCAGCCGAACGCATCCGTCAAATCGAGCAAAAGGCCTTAAGCAAGATGCAGAGCGCACTACAAACAGCCTAAAACCTGTAAATAAAAAAGCCGCGAATTTCGCGGCTTTTTTATTTACTATCAAACAGTTACTTAACGATTGTCAACTTGGGCTTGCGAGGTGCCGGTTTATTGGCCGTCTCCCCGCTATCAGGACTTGGCGACTCACTACCTTGAAACACCAATCCCTGACCGTTTTCCTTAGCGAAAATACCAATCACCGCATCGACAGGGATAAACAGATCGAAGGATGCACCGCCAAAACGACCCGAGCAGGTGATCATTTCATTCCCCATCTCCAGATTACGCACCGCGCCTACGCTCAAATTCAGCACAATTTCGCCGTCTTTAACGAAAGCCATCGGCACTTCCGTCTGTTGATTTACACGCACCGCCAGATACGGGGTCAAACCACTGTCCGAACACCACTCGTAGATCGCGCGTATCAGATAAGGGCGGGTAGATAAATCGCTCACTTGCGCATCGCTCTTTCGCTTGGGGTCAGAGAATCGATGAAACCCTGACGGGAGAACAGACGCTCGGCATATTTCATCAGCGGCGCCGCATCCTTACCCATTTGAATTCCATAATGATCAAGACGCCACAATAGCGGTGCGATCGCCACATCCAGCATAGAAAATTCATTACCCAACAGGAACTTCTGCTTGGACAGAATTTGAGACAGTTGAGACAGATTATCCCTTACCGCTGCACGCGCCTTATCTGCAGCCTTGCCGCCCTGCTCGATGGCAGCAATGTAGCTGTACAATTCCTGTTCGAAACGGTGCAGGAAAAGTCGTGCACGACCGCGCATGACAGGATCAGGCGGCATCAACTGAGGATGCGGGAAGCGTTCATCAATATACTCATTGATGATATTCGCCTCCAGCAAAACCAGATCGCGCTCGACCAGCACAGGCACTTTGTTATAGGGGTTGATTGCCGCGAGGTCTTCTGACTTGTGCATCAGATCGACGTCGATGACCTCAAAATCCATCCCCTTTTCAAAAAGGACAATTCTACAGCGGTGGCTATAGGGACAAACCGTCCCGGAATACAATATCATCATTACTTGGTTACCCTTTAATCAACCGGGTGCTTTGCATGTAGTAGCGGACAAGGAAGAATCCAATCGCACCGACCACACCACCTACCGTGATGCTGGCCAGAACAGGATACGATCCAGTGCCATTAATGCCACCGATCCATACATAACGTTCGAAGAGGGTGCCGATTATAATACAAATAGCCACTGCATTGATAGCCGCAACATTATGACGCGGCCCAGGGAAGCACAAGACCACGAAGGGAATCACAAATTTCAACACCAGCGTGGACCACCAAATAAAGGCATAATCACCATTTTGCATACCAAAGACACGGTCTGTTTCATCCCCCAGATTACCGTACCAAATGGTCAGATATTGTGCATCAAAGGTATAAATCCACAGCAGTGTAAACGCCATCAGCATTTGCGCCAGGTAGTTATAGATCTTGTCCGGCACAGGTTTGACCAGCTTATCACCGGTATTGAGCAAATAGATCCACACCACCAGAAAAGCCAGGAACATACCGAAGTTGCTGACAAATTGTTGCAGACCGTAGATCGCGCTGTGCCAGTGAGGAACCAGTGTCATTTCAAAGTCCCACGCCACCATGGTGCTGTACAGGACATAGAAGAAAGGAACCCAGGTCGCTACCTTATGAAAGCGCGCCATATCCTCCGGGCTGCGATCGCTGACTGCCTGACGCTGGATAAACACCCAGCTCAACGCCATCATAAACAACAAACCGAGCACTTCGCGCGACATCAGCCAGTGCGGCTGGTACCAACCTGGCATATGCGCGTCGGCCGCCAGATGAGAGTCCCACCACGGAAAAGTATGAGAGCCGCCGGAGAGCAACACCACCAGCAATACAAAAGCTAATGGGAACAAGGCAGAAAGCGAAACCGCCAGATGACGCACATCGTAACGCCACTGAGCATTAACCAGATGCAACACCGAACACAATGCCACACCGCTCAGAGCCAGCGACAGCACCACGACAAAACTGACCGTCAAAACAGCCCAATTACTGTATTCCAACATTTTCATAGTCTCCTATTTTGACTGTGACGCAGCAAGACCACCCTGACCATTTTGCAAGACACGACGCATGTAGTTCACCACATGCCAACGCTCGGTCGCAGACAGATCATTCGCGTAACTTGGCATCACCGCACCACCAAAGGTCATATATCCGTAAAGATAACCATCCGGATAATCCTTGGGATCCCAGCCGTGCATCTCGTTGCTGGAAGTCAGATTCCAAGGCTTCATCACCAGCTTGTCACCCACCAGACCATCGCCGGTGCCTGACTTGCCATGACAAGGCGTACAGTAGATCCCGTATAGATAAGCACCCTTAGCAACCGACTTATCGTCAGCTGCGACAGGATTATGCAGATTACGTGCCGCTTCCTGATCTTTCACAAGCACCGTGGTGCCCGCCACCGGCAAAGAGCGTTTGGGGAACGCATTCATGCCCGGGTTTTTTGCATCAACACTGGCCTGCGGCTTAATACTCACCTGATTGGCCATATCCTGCGACCAGGGCCAGGCATGCGCAAAGGTAGGTGCAAACATCAAAGTAACAACCAGCGATTTGGCGATGGTCTTGTGATCGCCTAGTCGAATGGCTAGAGATTTCATCATTGCTAAGGATAGCTTTTTCATTTCCCTGCCTCTTCCTGTATTTCCAATGCCTTGTGCTTTACAAAAATCGCCTTGATTGCGCTGGCTGCCGCTTCTTCGACTTCCACCAGAATCGCGATATGGTCTTCCGAAACCTTGGTGCTATACAGCGATGAGCGCTTGGCCGGCAAACCGGCACAGATCAAAAAGCCCAAGATGGTGATAAACACGCCGCCCAGAATAAACATCTCATAAGTCAGCACGAAATTCGGCGGAAACGGCACGATAGGCTTGCCTCCCTTCATCTGCGTGTAGAAGTTCGCCTGCGCACCGGAGATCAGGAAAAACCCGAGCAAACCACCCATGATCGAACCGACCAGCGTAAACCACTGGACATACACCGGCTTTTCGCCCAAGAACTCCTCAACCTCAGGATGCTCGATCGGCGACTTGACGATCATATCGTCACCGGCATTAAAACCGCTGATATTCGCACTGCGCAATTCCTTGACGACGGCTTCCGCCTCTTCAAAGTTTGCATACATCGCAAGTAAATGTCGTTTGCTCATGATTAGTGCGCTCCCTGTTCAGCGGTTTCACTCTTCTTGAGATGCAGAGTGCGGTGATAAACCATTTCCTTGACTTCATACATAGAGACAGACGGGAACACCTTGCAGAAAATCATAAACAACAGGGTAAACCAGCCAAAGCTACCGAATACCATACCCCACTGAACCATGGAAGGCCACTGATCGTGATCCCATGTCCACGGATAGATGCCGTGCGAGAAAGTCGGCGCAATAATCATCCAGCGTTCCAACCACATCCCCAGATTCAACAACAGCGAAGTCGCAAACAACACCGGGATATTGGTCTGAAAACGCTCAAACGCGAATACCAGCGGCACGACTGAACCGCAGAAGATCATGCCCCACCAGAACGGTGCATAAGTACCGGTCGCCTTCTCGATCAACACCGCCTTAGAGGCCTCGTCGTGGCTATACCAGACCGCAGCGAACTCCACCGCATTCAAATAAGTCCAGATCATCGCAATCGCGAAAGTCAGACGTACGATCTTCTTCAGAATGCTCTTGGTCATGTACTCTTCGAAACGGAACACATAACGCAGGATGATGAACAGCGTGATAATCGCAGCACAACCCGAATACAACGCACCCGCCACAAAGTAAGGAGGGAACGAAGTGACGTGCCAGCCCGGTGCCTGAGACATGGCAAAGTCAGATGCCACGATAGAGTGCACCGATACCGCCAGAGGAATCAGGAAACAGGCGATCGTCAAATAGGTTACGCGGAAATTGCGCCATTGACGGTCCGTACCTTCCCAGCCCAGAGCCAGCAGGGTGTACAGCTTCTTGCGCCAGCCGTCCGCCATGTTGTCGCGAGCGATCGCCAGATCCGGAATCATCCCGACAAACAAGAACAGAATAGAAGAACTCAGGTAGGTGAAAATCGCCATCGCATCCCACAACAGAGGCGACTGAAAATTAGGCCAGATACCGCGCTCATTCGGATAAGGCAGCGAGTAGTAAAACTGCCATAAGCGACCGATATGCACCATCACGAACAGTCCTGCTGTCATCAGCGAGAACGTGGTCATGGCTTCGGCGAAACGGTAAATCGGCTTACGCCAGTCCGCATGCATCAGGTGCAAGATCGCGGACAGTAAGGTACCGGAGTGGCTCATCCCGATCCAGAAGATGAAGGTTGCGATGTACAAACCCCACACTTGCGGGTTGTTCAAATTCGCCACCCCCATACCGGTGCGGTACTGGTAGATCTCACACGCCACCCCTACGCCAAAGGCGCAGATAGCAACAAACAGAATCACCCAATACAACCTTCTTGGGTTTTCCAGACTCTTCATCACATCCTGGTTAATCTTTGCCCAGGCGATGTCTTCGCGAATATCTTTCATTGTCGTTCCTTAATTAGTTCCTGTTAGCCTAAGCCGACTACACGGCACTTTCACGCACGCGTTCCAGATACATCACCGAAGGATAGGGACGCAATTCTTCCAAGATGCGATAACCACGCAAATCAGTTCCCTCTTCATGCTCATCCTTGGCTTGTTTATCCTTGTCGAGCTCTACCTGCTGCGCCTGCCATTGCTTGTGCACGCGCGATTCAGGATCAACCAGATTCCCGAAGGAAATCGCACCGGTCGGGCAGGATTGCTGGCATGCGGTCTGCACTTCCCCTTCACGCACGATACGCCCCTCGCTCTTGGCCACGCTCTTGGCAGCCGACAGACGCTGCACACAGAAGGTGCACTTCTCCATCACCCCTTTGCTACGCACAGACACGTCAGGATTTAACTGTTGACGCATCTCCGCCGGCCAGACCGCTTCGTCGGTCGGATAGTCGTACCAGTTAAAATAGCGCACCTTGAACGGGCAATTGGCTGAACAGTAACGCGAGCCGACGCAACGGTTGTAGATCTGCGAATTAAGACCGTCCGCCGTGTGATTGGTCGCCGCAACAGGACAGACTGTCTCACAGGGTGCCGCTTCGCATTGCTGACACATCATGGGCAAAAACTGCGCGCCCTGATCCGGGAAATCGCGACCATCCTCATCCCAGTAGCGCTCGATGCGCATCCAGTGCATCTGTTGACCGTGCTGAAAGCGCTCTTTACCTACGACTGGAATGTTGTTTTCCGCGTAACAGGCGATGCTGCAAGCGTTACAGCCGGTACAGGCATCCAGATCGATACTCATCGCCCACTTATAAGGGTCGTGAGGCTTATCATCAACCGGGTGAGCATGGCGGAATTGTGACCAATTCTCTAATAAATTGCTAACAGACATAACTTAGACCTCCTCCGAAAGATCAACTTGATCTGTGGTCTTGCTCACGGCAATCTTTCTGCCCATTTGCAAGCCACCCGCAGCGCCCTCATCCTTGACGATGAGCACACGAGCACCGGTCTTCTTGATACTGACGCGCGTCTCATGCATGGCCAGCTCACCGGTTTCCTTGTCATACACTGCATCCAGGATACCGAATGGATTCACGCCGTAACCCTTGGCATAGCGACCCAACGCCTCATGTCCGCGCCCCAGCGGCACAGAAACAGCCTCCGGATGTATGCCCGAGAAAAGATAGGCCTGCGCTTTGATAGAACCTGTTTTCGACGTTACTTCCACGATATCGCCTTCGGCAATACCCAGCTCAAACGCCTTCTTAGGATGTATCTCAACCCATGAATCCCAGACGATCGTCGTCAATGGATCGGGCGACTCCTGCAACCATGGCTGGTTGGCATGGCGACCGTCGCGCATACTGGCCGTAACGCCAGGAATAAAGTGCATAGGGAATTTCGCATCAACCTCTTCAGCTTTGGGCAATTGCAAACCAGAAGCCGCAGCCTTGTCAGACAGCATGGCTGCAGAACTTGCAATCTTCAAAATCCCCTTAGTCAGGGCTTCATTCCAGAAGTTATCGTCATCGGAACCACCGGCCCCCAGCGCACCCTTATTTTGCAGCAGGGAACTGCGCAAGTAAGCGTAGTAGTCTTCAAAGCCCTTGTAATCCTCAGCGCGACGTTGCTTGATCAGCGCCAGCAGGATATCGCCCATGCTGCGCGTATTGGCGTGCAATTTTTCCATCAGCGGTTGCTGAATATTGAGCTGCATCCCGTCAGCCAGATACTCAGGAATCTGCGTACCCCAGTCTTCCAGCGCAGAATCGAGCGGCAACACCAGATCGGCCTGCAACGCGGTTTCATCCAGATAATGCGTAAACGCGACTTTAAAGCCGGCTTTGGCCATACTGTCCTTGAACTTGAACGCACCCGGCGCGGTAAACACCGGATTTGCTGCAAAGTTAAACAACACCTTGTATTTACCCGCTGCCAGACCATCGTTCAGCGCCTTCAACGATGCGGTATTGCCGACCGAAGGAGCTAACTGAGGGAAAGGTACGGCAACAGGCGCCTCTATCGTCTTACCGACATTGCCCAGCACGTGATTGAGCAAGTTGATTGCGATCGCATTCTGCGCACCGTGCGCATATCCTTCCACCGCACTGCCGGCGAGCACCAGACTCGGGCTGCGCAGCTTGAGCAAGGCGGCGATCTTGTCGATCTGACTCACCGACACGCCCGTCGCCTTGCTGACGGTCACGCGATCATAAGCCTTGACCAGCTCGGCAATTTCACCGCTTGCCGTACCCAGCGCGTGGATGATGCCCAGCGCCAGCACACCTTCGGTGCCGGGCTTAACAACCAGCCAGCGATCCGCATTCGCACCGGTCAGACTCATCTTGGATTCGACCTGAATCAACACGCCGCGCTGACCATCCGCGCCCTTGCGGAACTGCGCATATTGTTGCGAAAAATGCATAGGTGAAATCCAGCTGCCCAGAAAGTCTGCGCCGAATGACAGCACGACTTTCGCCTTGTCCAGGCGATAACGCGGCAGCGCCACGCCATACGATTTCAGATTGGCGGCACGCACGCCCACCGGAGCCAGCGCTTCGTACACGAAATGATTCTTGGTGCCGATGCTGTCCAGATAATTGCCCAGCAAAGCTTTCAGATGACCGCTCACGCCGCCGCTCAGAAAGGCGATTTCCTCACCCTTAACACCATTCAATTTCTCGGCGATCAAAGCGTAGGCTTTTTCCCAGGTGATCGTCTCACCCTTGGCTCCGTTGCGCAGCAGCGGCTCACGTACGCGATCAGGATTGTAATGATCCTGCACCCCCGCTTGCCCAAGACCACACATCTTGCCTTTGTTGATACCGGAATCAGGATTTCCCTCCAGCTTCAACACGCGGCCTTCACGTACGCGTCCATTGATGCTGCAACCTGCATCGCACTGCGCGCAGGTCGAGTTGTAATACACACCGACACCGGGAATCATATAATCGTTCGCTTCGACGTAGGAAACTACGGTTTCCTTACCGTCCTCGACAGAAGTGTTGCCGCAACCGGACAGCGCAACGGCGGCACCGCTCCAGCCCAACACTTTCAGAAAATCACGACGATCAATCGGGTGCCCGGCCAATTGTTTTATGGAACCACTGTCTATCATCACAGCCTCTCTGGTAAATTCTTTAATTTTCATGACAGCCTACTTATGACACTGCCAGCAATCATTCGGCCCCTGAGCCTTCACTTCAGCGCCCGGTTTTTCCGACGGTTTCTGGAAGCCATACCAGTACGCCTGATTACCTACCGGCGTACCGCCTGCGGCGACCACCGGATGCTGCTTTTCATGACAGCTGGCACACCACCCCATAGACAGCGTCTTCTGGCGACGTGCAACGGTCATTTTCTTCACATCACCGTGGCAGTAGCCACACGCTTCCTGGGTCGGGCGATTTTGCTGTTCCACAAAACGCTTGATGTGGCGCTCATGATTAAAACGAACAAAATCGGGCAGATCATTAACCTTTTTCCACGGCACCGGCTTCTTGGCATCCCAGTACTTGAACAGTTCGACGATGCGAGGCTTATTCCGCACTGACTCTATGCTCTGGTGACAGCCGATGCATTTTTGCAAAGGAGGAATACCGGCAACAGCGCTGCGCCGGGCGTAGGTATGACAATACTGGCAGTCGATCTCCATGCCGCCCTTGAGCGGGTCACTATTCGCAGGATCGCCAGGATTGCGCAAACCGGTATGACGATTATGTGGAAATTCGATAGGCTGTTGAACCTCAGGACCCAGACTATCCTCGGTCGTGAGTGCAGGTTGCGTATCAGCATAGCTGCCAACTGCCAGAAACAAACCCACCAGCAAAATAGGTAAACGTAAGAAACGGTACATCGTAAGGACTCCCCCCAGCAGACGAAAGATCACATGCCAAAATTCTGGCATGAACGAACAGGCAAATCGGAATGTTTTTAAAGCGATGTGACGCGACAATTATTATTAATTGCTATTATTTTTAGATACTGCAAAACTTGACGTAACGCGAACACGTTTGAATGATGTCTGGTTTAAAAAACAAAGTCAACACTCATTATCGAGACCGCCGGCAAGCGCATAAAAAAAGGCTTATGCTACACATAATTACATGATTTGCTTATATACTTTACCAAACTGACAATCGCTCGTTTCACCGGATGCCGCCCCATGAAAGAAGAACAAGCCGTACTGAATTTTTTTGCCCAGGAAGAAAATTTATCGCTGTGTTTGGCCGTTGCCGAACAGACAGATGCGCTGCGCGTGCAGATGAATTCTCATTTTTGGCTGAACGTGCAAACCAGCATAAACAGCCGGTACGCTCCCGCCACCTGGCATGTAATCTCAGATCGCAACTCGGCTGATGTGCTGATCGGATTGCAGTGCAGGCCGGACCTCCGCCAGCCCTGCTATCTTTTCCCCATGCTGGAACAGCAGTTTCTGGGCGATCAGTGGCGAATATTTTTCGGCCTGATGTGGAGCAAGTCACCAACCCCCGACCAACTCGCCCTGCCCGCAGTCGCCCGCCTCAAACAAACCCTGCTCGATTCAGGCTTTAAGAGCAACGATGGATTTCTCGGCTGGCAGTGGAGCATGCTACATCCGAGACGAAGTGATTTTCTGCTTAAGCTTGCGCGTCAACCGGAAGCACTGCTCGGTGACGTTGACAACCTCCTTCGCCCCCTGCTGCATGAACACTCGGCACTGATCGGCGAGGCCAACTCCGCACTTCGTTCGTCACCTGTCAGCATGACGGTTTCACTGGATCAACTGCATCGCATCAAATGACAAATTAGTTAATAAATAACGGCAATTCAATCCGCAGATTACACAGATTCACTACAAGTTTCCAAGTAACTGCACGTCACCAAAACGGTGAATGGGGTCAGGTCTTGCAATAACACACTGTGTTATTGCAAGACCTGACCCCCTCGCATGCCCCCCTCGCATGACCCCCTCGCACTTATGACCCCCTCGCACTTACTCTTCTCTGATTTTAAACCAGGCTGCATATAGCGCCGGCAGGAACAGACAGGTCAGCATCGTTGCCACCACCAAGCCGCCCATGATGGTGACCGCCATCGGCCCCCAGAATACCTGACGGGTGAGCGGGATCATTGCAAGTATCGCCGCCGCAGCGGTGAGCATAATTGGCCTGAAGCGACGGACCGTAGAACCGATCACAGCCTCCCAGCGCGTTTTACCTTCGGCCTCATCCTGCCGTATCTGATCGACCAGAATCACGGAGTTACGCATAATCATCCCGGCTAAGGCGATAAATCCCAGATTGGCGACAAAACCGAACGGCACCTGAAACACCAGCAGAGCGGCCGTCACGCCGATCAACCCCAAAGGAGCCGTCAACAACACAATGATGGTTCGACTGATGCTCTGCAACTGCACCATCAGCAGAGTAATCACGCCCAGCAGCATCAGCGGCATCACAGCCATGATCGCTTTTTCGCCCTTGGCAGACTCCTCCACGCTGCCACCCATCTCGATGTGATAACCCGCCGGCAGTGTCGCTCTCACTGCATCCAGCTGCGCATCCAGCTGCCTTGAGACCGTTGAGGGTTGTGTCTTGTCATTCATGTCAGCCAGCACGGTCATGGTAGGCAGCCGGTTGCGCCGCCAGATGATCGCCTCTTCGAGTACAGGAACCAGACGCGCAACCTGCGTAAGCGGCACATGGCGACCGTTGGCCAGCGGGATATCCAGCTCATCCAAACGGTCGAGCGATCGTGCATCGCCGCGCCACACCACGTCGATCAACTGGTCATCCTCGCGATACTGAGTCAGCGCCACCCCGCTCAACCAGCCCTGCATCGCCTGAGAGATATCGCGACTGGAGGTCCCCAGCGCGCGCGCCTTATCCTGATCGACCACGATGCGCACGCTTTTCACTTTTTCGTTCCAGTCGTAACTGACATCCTGCAAATGAGGATTTTCACGCATCAGCGCCGATACCTTTTCTGCGATCAGGCGCACCTGCTCGACATCCGCGCCGCTGACGCGGAACTGCACCGGATAACCGACCGGCGGGCCGTTTTCCAGACGTACCACATGCGGGTGTATGTGACCGAAGCCGCCCTCCGCCGAGGTAAATATGCTCTCCAGACGATGTTTGAGCGCTTCGCGCGCCTTGAAATCACGAGTCAATATCACGCACTGCGCATAGTTGTCGCTGTAGAGCTTAACGTCCAGCGACAAAAAGAAGCGCGGCACGCTGTTGCCCACATAACAGGAATAATTAGCGACAGCCTCATCGTTTTTGAGCAACTGCTCGATGCGCAGTGTTTCATGTTCACTGGCCTTGAGCGAAGCGCCTTGCGGCAACCAGATGTCGATCATCAATTCAAGCCGGCTGGATGAAGGGAAAAACTGTTTCTGCACCCCCTTATTAAAAGCGACAATAGATAAAATGAACAGTAGCACCGTACCGCCGATCACCTTCCAGCGGTTTTGCAAACACCAGACCAGCAAGGCACGGAAACGGCGATAAAACGGCGTGTCGTAAATATCTTCACCGTGCCGCTGGGCGTTGGCGATCAACTTGGCAGGGTCTAGCAACTTGTATCCTAAATAGGGCGTAAATAACACCGCCACCAGCCATGACACCAACAGCGCGATGGTGACCACGGCAAAAATCGAAAACGTATATTCGCTGGCCGCCGATTTGGAAAAACCTACCGGTGTGAAGGCCGCCGCCGTAATCAGCGTACCGGTCAACATGGGGAAGGCTGTCGAAGTATAAGCGAAGGTCGCAGCCTGAAATCTATCCCAGCCCTGCTCCATTTTCACCACCATCATCTCCACGGCGATGATCGCATCATCCACCAGCAGACCCAGCGCGATCACCAGCGCACCGAGCGAGATGCGCTGCAAATCGATTCCGAACACCTTCATGGTGAAGAAGGTAATCGCCAGCACCAGCGGAATCGACAACGCCACCACCGTGCCGGTTCGCCAGCCCAGACTCAAGAAGGACACCGCCAGCACGATCAGAATCGCCTCGGCCAGTGAATTTTGGAACAGCGAAATCGACTCTTTGACAACTTCAGGTTGATTGGCCACCACATGCACATCGATGCCGACCGGCAAACTCGCCTTGATTTGCTCCATCGCAACCGTCAGGTTCTCGCCCAGACCGATCACGTTCCCCCCTTTATCCATGATGATGCCCAGCCCTATGGCGGGCTGACCATTCACGCGCATCTTGGGGCGGGCAGGTTCACTCAGACCGCGCGACACCTTAACGATATCGCCCAGCCGTAAATGGCGCCCGTTCAGCAGCAGATCTGTGTTGCGTATCTGCTCAACGCTGTTGTAACCACCTTCCACCCGCATCCAGATGCGATCGGTGCTGGTATCGACAAACCCCGCCGGCGTCAGGGCATTTTGCTGTTGCAAGGCCGCGCCGATCTGCGCCTGCGTCACCCCCAGACTGGCCAGACGCGCAGGCTGTGCATCCAGATAAATTTTTTCGTCCTGTACGCCAATCAACTCAACGCGCTTAACATCGGGTACGCGGCGCAATTCCAGCGCCATCTTGTCCGCATAACGGCGCAAGTCTGCCAGATCGAAACCATCACCGGTCAGTGCATAGACATTGATCTGTACATCGCCAAACTCTTCATTGGGAAACGGCCCCTGCACGCCCGCCGGCAGGGTGTGACGGATGTCGTCGATTTTCTTGCGAACCTGTCGCCAGGCTTCCGGCACTTCCTGCTTAGGGGTATAGTCCTTGAGCATGACAAACACCATCGATTCGCCGGGTTTGGAAGCGGAGCGCAACACATCGACCCAGGCTGTTTCCTGCAATTTCTTTTCGATGCGCTCGGTGAGTTCCTGCTCCACTTCCTGCGCCGTTGCTCCCGGCCAGAGCGTGCGCACAGCCATCACCTTAAAGGTAAAATCGGGATCTTCCGCACGCCCGAGATTTAAATAGGAAATCACTCCCGCTGCCGTTAGGACGATGATCAGATAGAGCACCATTTGCTGGTGCGTCAGCGCCCAGGCGGAGAGGTTAGGGCCTTTCATCGCGCAGAGCCTGCTGTAACTTGTTCAATGATATGTATTTTTTCGCCAGCAGACAAACGATGAACCCCGGCGCTCACGAAACGCTCGCCCGCCTGCAAGCCACCTGCGATCACCGCACCCAGCTCACGGTAGGCTGACACCTGCACGGGGCGCAAGCTGATGCTGCGGTCGCTCGCCACGATCCACACCGCAGTCTGCGTCCCATGCTGGTAGAGGGCAGAAACCGGAATCAGTAATTCACCGCCCGACTGCCGGTTAAACCGCACATAGGCAGTCATCCCCAAAGTCACCGTCTGGCCGGGCGACAACGCGATACGCGCCGCAAACGTGCGACTGACCGGATCTGCCGAAGGCGACAGTTCGCGCAAACGCCCGGACAAGACACGCCCCCCTTCGGCAGGCAGGGTAATGTCGGCCGCCTCGCCCACCTTATGCTGCGCCAGATGTGTTTCCGGTATCGCGATCTGCACCTCCATCTCACCCTGTTGAGCAAGACGCAATACCGGCTGCCCGGCACCGACCACCTGACCGATTTCCACCAGAGTATTGACGACAACACCGTCGCCTCCCGCCCGCAGAGTCGTATATTCCGCCTGATTGCGCGTCAAACCTTCCTGTGCGGCGGCGACCTTTAGTGCCGCTTCTTTTGCATCAAGGACAGACTGACTGACAAAACCCTTGCTGTGTAACTCGCGAAAGCGCTTTAACTCGGTCTCGGCAAGTTGCCATTGCGCGGCGGATGCTCCTGCTTGTAAATTGGCATCCGCCGGATCGATGCGCGCCAGCACTTGCCCGGCTCTTACCCGCGTGCCTGCTTCCACGGGGCGCTCGACGACTTTACCATTGAGGCGAAAGCCCATATCGAGTTCATGGCGTGCGCGCACCTCGCCGCTGTATATCCGTACAACGTCACCGGCCTGTTCACCGGCAATTTGGGTCAGTGCAGGACGCTCCGTCTTGACGGGGGGCGGCACCTCCTTGCTGCATGCGCCTAGCACAACGGCCAGGGCAATAAACGAACGAGTGGATTTCATGAAATGTCGGCAATTGCTTGTAAGGAGTTGCAATGTAGTTTTCAAACGCGTGTTTGTCAAACCGGAGAGTCGCAAACTCATCGGAGCGCCTAACATCCGTCAAAAAGCCGGCGCAGTGTGAGGCCGGCCTTCTGTCACCACAGTTTAACGTGAAATTCGCGTAGCGATTCGTTTGCTCTTCCCCCCGCAGGCGGTGGAAAAAGGGTTCCTTGCAGGGGGAATTCACGAGTTATCACCCTCCTGACAATATCCCAGCGAGAACAACATCATGGTCAGGTGCGGCATTCCACGCCCGTTAGAACTTATACAGCGCGTCCAAATTGATCACCGTGGCATTGCCTTTCGTTTTTACGCCCGCCGCATTGCTGGTCGCCACAGCGTAACGATCCAATTCCAGGCGCAAAGCCATACTCTTATTGATGTTGTACTGCGCGCCTATCCCGTAAGTGAGCCCGGTGCGCGTAGTACCCAGATTAGTGGCCGTCGCACCACTGGTCACAGTCTTGGCGTTGGCAATACCGATCTTGGCGGTCAGGTCAAAATGGTTGTTCAATGGCAACAATCCCACAGCGGTCATGCTCAGCGCATCTATCTTGCTGGTATTGCCGGCCACGTCGGTGGCCTTACCCAAACCGCCATATTGCACCTGAACAGCCAGGTTTTTGTTGTACTGATAGCCCGCCACACCGCCATAGATAAAACTGGAGGTCGTGCTCATAGTCAGCAACGCTGGCGTAACGCCAGGCTTACCACTGCCCATTGAGACGCCCAGATAACCGCCTTCATCGGCAAGCACCGGCAAAGAGGATGACAACAGCAAGAGACAAGCCACAATTTTTTTCATTTTTTCTCCTTAAAATAACGTTAGAATGCCGAGCTTTTTTGGCGGTTACAGGTTACCGAAAAACTATCCGGAAAGAAATAGCCCGTGCTGTAATCTGAACTATTTTACCCGATTCAAGACCAAACCCCGATTTAAACGAACGACTGGTCAGACACCTGACTTCAGCGGTCTTTCCGATGATTAAATAAATCTCCATGAAGCAGCGACACCCGCGCTATTTAAACCAGTATGGAGTAATCAACCGTTTGCCGACGATGACAATAAGAACCCTACTCTATCAAGACGCGAGAAAAACTCAGTACTCGGTGCACTTTTCCGACCGCAAGGCTGCCGATCGCGCGGAAATCGAACGCTTCATCGCAGATGTTTTTTTTCAGGCGTGCAATGCCAGAGTCAAATTTTTTCTGCCCGTGCTGATGAGTCTGCGCGATCTGAATGGAAACTTGATCGCGGCATGCGGTATCCGCAATGCAGGAGCCGAGCGACTGTATCTGGAAAACTATATGGATCAACCTGTCGAACAATTGCTTTCCGAGAAGACGGGACAGACGGTGTTGCGCAGCGATATCGTGGAAATTGGAAATTATTCCGTGGCAGAACTGGGGTTATCCAGAACCCTGACCAGCGCTATTTTTCACCAGCTGC
This sequence comes from Gallionella sp., assembly GCA_041660905.1. Taxonomy (GTDB): domain Bacteria; phylum Pseudomonadota; class Gammaproteobacteria; order Burkholderiales; family Gallionellaceae; genus Gallionella. The sequence continues at coordinate 143,760 of JBAZVL010000004.1, read as the reverse complement.
ATGCCACCTCCAAACAATGGGCGGTGTTCACCGCCGTTCAATTAGTACAAAATGCGCTGATCAGGCAAAATATCTTTCCCAAGGTACTGTGTGATGCCGACATCAATCACCTGCCGCTTGAAGATCGGGCGGATTGGGGTGATTATTATGCGCAAAATCCCAAAGTCATGGCGATACGTCGCATGGAGCGACGCCTGAACAATCGACCAGAGGAGTAATAATTTGACTACATCTCTTATTTCGGCCCTGTTGCAGCAGTGTGAAAAATCACCGGATGCCTGCGCGTTGACCGGCTCGCAGCACACCCTGAGTTATCAGCAGTTGGCGATGGCCATCGAGCAAGTCGGCGCGCAATTGAGCACCATCCCCTGCATCACATTAGGACTGGCGCTGGATAATTCGCCGCTATGGGCGGTGCTGGATCTGGCTGGTTTATCTGCCGGCAAGGTGATGATTCCGCTGCCGTTCTTCTTTTCGGCGGAACAGATCGCGCACAGCATACGGGATGCGGGAATTAGCTGCATCCTGACCGATCAACCTGATTTATATGAAAAGATTTTGGCTTCCACGGGCATAGAAATCGACACGAGCTACACGCATCACCTCAGCGGTCAAGCACTCACGGAACTGAGACTGTTGAATATCGCTGAAAAGCGATGGCCGCAAGGGACGGTCAAGGTCACTTATACCTCCGGCACGACGGGGCACCCCAAGGGCGTATGCTTAAGCGCTGAGTCGCTGTATCGGGTCGCGAAATCGTTGCTTACCGCGACCGAAGGCAACCCGGGCGACCGGCATGTGAGCGTCTTGCCGTTATCGACTTTGCTGGAAAATCTGGCAGGTGTGTATGTGCCGCTGCTGGCCGGGGCGAGTTGTCATCTGTTGCCACTGGCATCGGTTGGACTTTCCGGCTCCAGTGGTCTTGATGTGCAAAAAATGCTGGGTGCGCTGATCGGAGCTGGTGCGACGACGACGATCTTGACGCCGCAGTTGTTGCACGCGCAGATTGCCGCGATAGAAGCGGGCCATCCTAAACCTGAACATTTGCGTTTCGTCGCCATCGGCGGTGCATCGGTTTCCGAGCGCTTGCTGCAACGCGCGGAAGCACTCGCGCTGCCGGTGTTTGAAGGCTATGGTCTGTCCGAATGCAATTCGGTCGTCTCACTCAACACCCCGCGTGCGCGCCGTATCGGCAGCGTCGGTAAACCTTTGCCACATGTCACGATTAAATTTGCGGAAGATGGCGAAATACTGGTGTCAGGCGCTCCGCTGTTGGGCTATATCGGGGAGGCTGCCGTGCCTGCCGGTGAGTTTTGGCCTACCGGCGATATCGGTCATCTGGACGATGAGGGTTATCTGCATTTATCCGGGCGCAAGAAAAATATTTTCATCACTTCGTTCGGGCGCAATGTCTCGCCCGAATGGGTGGAGCGCGAACTGACCCTGCATCCTGCGATCGCGCAGGCGGCGGTGTTCGGCGAGGCGCGCCCCTATAATGTCGCCGTGATCGTGCCGCGCGGCAATGTGCCTGAGGCCGCCATCGATCAGGCGATAGCCGAGGCGAATCTGGCATTACCCGACTATGCTCAGGTAAAATCGTGGATTGCCGCTACAGCGCCGTTTCTGCCGCAGAACGGTCAGCTCACTGCGAACGGCAGGTTGAAACGGGATGCGATACTGGCGCAATACCAAGCCGCGATAGATAAATTTTACTCATGATATTCATATGCTTACAAAAAAGGAAGGGCAATGACTGTTTACCAGCAACTATTGAATGCAACCGAAGCTGACAGAAACGCGTTGCAAAGCCTGCCCATCATCCGCGCCGCCGCGATGGGCGAAGTCACTTTGGAAGCCTATATCGCCTTCTTGACCGAGGCTTATCATCACGTCAAACACACTACGCCGTTGTTGATGTCATGCGGCGGCCGGCTGCCCGGTAAATATGAGTGGTTGAGAACCGCCGTGGCCGAATACATCGAGGAAGAAGTCGGTCATCAGGAATGGATACTGGGCGACATCAAGGCTTGCGGCGGTGACGCGGAAGCGGTACGCAACGGTACGCCCCGTGTCGCCACCGAGTTAATGGTGGCTTATGCGTATGACACCATCGCCCGGGTCAATCCGGTTGGCTTCTTTGGCATGGTGCTGGTGCTGGAAGGCACCAGCGTCGCGTTAGCCACGCATGCCGGTCACGCCATCCAGCAGAGTCTGGGGTTGGGTCCGGACTCATTCTCCTATCTGACCTCTCATGGTTCGCTCGATGTGAGCCATGTGGACTTTTATGAGTCGCTGATCAATAAAATTGAAGATCCCGCCGATCAGGCCTGCCTGATCCACTGCGCAAAGATATTCTACAAATTATATGGCGATATCTTCCGCGACCTGGGTAACCGTTTCCTTCTCCCCAACCCGCAAGCGGGCGAGGGCGCAATTAAGGAGTTCGCATGAATTTGTCCGGAAAACGCATCATTCTGACCGGCGCTGCCGGTGGCATCGGCTACCGTTTGGCCTTGTTGTTAGCTGGCAAAGGCGCTCAACTGGCACTGGTCGAGCGCAACGCGCCGCGTCTGGTTGAAATATGCAATGAAATCAATGAAAAAGGCGGCAAGGCGACTGCGATTGCACTGGATTTAACTTCCGACGGTGCGGCAAATCAGGTGCTCACCCAAGCTTTGCAAGCCATGGGCGGCCTCGATATCGTGATCAATAATGCCGGCATCATGGATTTCACCTTGTATGAGCGCCAGTCGCCCGAACGCATCGCGCAGGTGATCGACGTCAATGTGACCGCACCCATGCTGCTGATCCGCGCGGCGCTGCCGCATCTGTTAGTACAGAATAGCGGGCGCATCGTCAATATCGGTTCAGCCTTCGGTTCCATCGGCTTTGCGCATTTCGCGACCTATTGCGCCACTAAATTTGCCATGCGCGGTTTTTCAGAAGCGCTGCGCCGCGAGCTGGCGGACTCTCAGGTGGGGATTACCTATGTTTCTCCGCGCGCGGCGAAGACGGCGCTGAACGATGAGCTCACCACGCAGATGTTGATCGAGACGCAAACCAATATGGACGAGCCAGAATACGTCGCCGAACAGATCGTTTTAGCCATCGAGCGCGAGGCGAAAGAACATCTGATCGGTCAACCGGAATCCTTCTTTTCCAGACTGAACGGCGTGTTCCCTCGTCTGGTCGATGGCGGGCTCTTGAAAAACACCCGTATCGCCCGCAAATACGCTCAACTTAAAAAATAACTCAACAGGACAGCCCGATGAAAAAATACCTAACCCTGCTAGCTCTCGCGCTCAGTTTAAATGCCACCGCAACGCCGCTGGATGTATCGATCGCCCAGTTGCAACACGCATGGGCTGCCGCCAATTATCAAACGCCTGAAAAAGATCGTGAAGCTGCTTTCAAAAAACTCGTCGAAGAAGCGCATCAGGTCACCGTCAGCAACCCGAATCGTGCAGAACCCTTGATCTGGGAAGGCATTATCACCAGCACGCTGGCTAAATATCAGCCCAAGTTATCTGCCGGCAGCACTGCCAAGGCCGCGCGCGACTTGCTGCTGTCCGCTGAAAAACTCGATGCCAATGCGCTGGAAGGATCTGCGCTGACTTCGCTGGGCAGCTTGTACTACAAGGTGCCGCGCTTCATCTCCTTCGGCGATCACGACAAGGCGCGTGAATATCTGGAACGTTCACTGAAGATCAGCCCGAACGGCATCGATCAGAACTATTTCTACGCTGACTTCCTGCTCGAAAAAGGCGAATACGCCAAGGCGCTCGACTACTTCAAGAAGGCGCAAAAAGCACCTGCTCGTCCTGGTCGTGAAGATGCCGATGCGGGTCGTCACGCCGATATACAAGAAGGCATCAAAAAGGCTGAGAAAAAGCTGTAATCACCCGGTGCGGAAATCCTCCGCTCTCCCACGCATGACTGGCGGAACGTCCCTTGGGGCGTCCGCCCTACACTTAGGTTCCATGCAATGATCTACCAGACTGAACCCGCTTTTATTCACGGCACAACGGAGAAAACCGGCATCCTGCTGGTCAATCTCGGCACGCCCGATGCCCCGACAGCTCAGGCTGTGCGCCCTTATCTCAAGCAATTTCTGGGTGATCCGCGCGTAGTGGAAATCCCCAGACTGGTTTGGTGGCTGATCCTCAACGGCGTTATCCTCAATGTGCGTCCGAAAAAGTCTGCAGCCAAATACGCCAGCGTCTGGCTTAAAGAGGGTTCACCCCTGCGCGTCTATACCGAGCGTCAGGCTAGCTTGCTGCAAGGCTATCTGGGCGAGCGCACCCGCGCCCCTGTAGTGGTCGATTATGCGATGACCTACGGGCAACCCTCTATTCCGGACGTCTTGCGTAAACTCAAGGCGCAAAATTGCCAGCGCATTCTGGTCGTGCCGCTGTTTCCGCAATATGCCGCCAGTTCTACCGCGCCGGTGTTCGATCAGGTGTTCGGTGAAATGCAGCGGATGCGCAATATGCCTGCGATACGCACCATCAAACACTTTCACGATCATCCCGGCTATATCAAGTCGGTGGCGGACAACATCAACGAGTACTGGATGAAACATGGTCGTCCGGAAAAGCTGGTGATGAGCTTTCACGGCGTGCCGCAGTACACGCTGGATAAGGGTGATCCTTACCACTGCGAATGCCATAAGACCGGGAGATTGGTGGCCGAGGCGCTGGGTTTGACGCGCGAACAATACACCGTGAGTTTCCAGTCTCGCTTTGGCAAAGCCGAGTGGATTAAGCCTTATACAACGGTAACCTTGCTGGAATTAGGCAAACTCAAAACGCGCCGCGTCGATGTGGTCTGCCCGGGGTTTGTCGGCGACTGTCTGGAAACGCTGGAGGAAATCGCCATGGAGGGCAAAGAAGACTTTCAACATGCGGGCGGCGGCGAATACCACTACATTCCGTGCGTCAACGATCGCAGCGACTGGATCCATGCGCTGACCGATCTGGTCATCGAGAACCTGCAAGGCTGGCTGGCGACGCCGGGGCCGACTGAGCTCGAACAGAGCCGCTTGCGCGCCGAGGCGATGGGTGCGAAATAACCGGCTCACTCTCTAATACCGTTCCATGATAAAGTGACATATCGCGTCTTCAATCCCATTTTTCATAGGCATGAGGACGCAAGCGGCACAATGCCCGCATGAAAGGAATCCTACATGAAATGGCTCTGCAAATTGAATCCTAAAAACAGTTTGCGCGCGCAAATCAGTTTCGCCAGTGCTACGGTCGTGACGCTGCTGTCTTTGGTGCTCAGTTATTACGCAGCCGAAAATATTAAACGTCAAATCGAGCAGAGTGAAGGCGTCGCATTCGCCCAGCACGCAACCAGTGCGCTCGATGTGCTGGATCGCGGCATGTTCGAGCGCAGCCGTGAAATTCAAAACGCCGCCAACTTAGATGACATTCGCGAACCCGGCGTGCCGGTGCAGCGCAAACGCGACATCCTGGAACGCCTGCAAAACACCTTTAATGCCTACGCCTGGATAGGTATTTGCGATGCGAACGGCATCGGTTCGGTCGGCACCGGAAAATATCTGGAGGGTAAAGATTTAAACAAACGCCCGTGGTGCACTCAGGGGCGCGAACGCGCTTATCTTGGTGATATGCACGATGCCTTACTGCTTTCCAAGCTATTGCCCAATCCCAGCGGAGAAATGTTTTATCTGGTTGATGTGGCAGCGCCTGTCAGAGATAAAAACGGGGTACTGCAAGGGGTCTTGTGCGGTCATATTTTCTGGAAATGGGCCGAAGAGGTGTTGGACAGCAAAAAAGCGCCGGGTAAGGATATTTACCTGCTGACCCAGGATGGTTTGTTGTTATCCGGGCCGGAAGCCGCTCGCACCGATCTTAGCAAGCTGGCACCGCTTACCATGCAAACGATCAAGGCCTCGGCCCAGAACAGCGGCTATTTGCTGGAAACCTGGCGCGACGGCAAAACATATCTGGTCGGTTACGCCAAATCTTCCGGCTACCGCGATTATCCGGGCATGGGCTGGATCTCGTTGATGCGCGAAGACGTGACTCAGGCATTCGCACCGGCGCGCGAATTGCGTCAGCGCATCCTGATCATGGGACTGGGGCTGGGATTGTTGTTTGCCTGGCTGGGCTGGTTGCTGGCCGGGCGGATCGCGCGGCCGATTACCCGCATCAGTTTAGCGGCAGACAAAATTGCAGCCGGCGAGTTGACTTACGATGTACCGGCGCTGCAAGGCGATGGCGAGGTGGCGCATCTCTCCACCGCGATTCACGACATGGTGAGCAGTTTGACCCGCGAGATTGCCGAACGCAGACGAGCGGAACAAAGCTTACGTCTGTCGGCAAAAGTCTTCAATAACAACTCCGAAGCGATTTTAATCACCGATGCGGCGCGCAGCATTGTCATGGTCAATCACGCCTTTACCGTCATCACCGGCTACAGCGAGGAGGAAGTGCTGGGGAAAAATCCGCGCATGCTCAGTTCGGGGCGACATAACGAGATGTTTTATCAAGATTTTTATGAGTCTTTGAACCGCCATGATCTTTGGCGCGGCGAAATTTGGAATAAGCGTAAAAATGGTGAACAATTTCCCGAATGGGTCACCATGAGCGTACTCCGCGACGATACTGGCGTGATTACCAATTACATCGCGGTTTATCTGGATATCAGCGAACGCAAAAAGGAAGAAGCGCACATTCAGTATCTGGCGAATTACGATGTGCTGACCGGTTTGCCTAACCGTTATTTGTTGAACGATCGCATGGAACAAGGGATTAGCCACTCACAACGCCATCAAACCAAACTGGCGGTGATGTTCATCGATCTGGATCACTTTAAAAACATCAACGATTCGCTCGGGCACGATGTCGGCGATGCCTTGCTTAAAATGGTCGCGGAGCGTTTGAAAGCCTGCTTGCGCCGTTCAGATACCATCGCGCGGCAAGGCGGCGATGAATTTGTCGCCGTTCTGGTGGATTTGTCCTCCGAAGATGAAGCCACCTTTATAGCCGAGAAGATGACTGAATCGTTGGTCGGGCAGTTTACCGTCGGTCAATACCAGTTAAGCGTTACCCCCAGCATCGGCATCAGCATCTATCCGGACGACGGCGACAACACCGTGCAATTGCTGCGCAATGCGGATATGGCGATGTATCGCGCGAAAGATGCCGGACGCAACCGTTTTGAGTATTACGAAGCGGGCATGAATCTCAAGGCGACCTTGAGGCTGCAACTGGAAAATGATTTGCGCGGGGCGATTTCACTGCGACAATTGAGCTTGCATTATCAACCCAAGGTGCATGTCCTCAGCGGTCAGGTGGTCGGCATGGAGGCCTTGCTGCGCTGGCAGCATCCGAAATTAGGCGCTGTCTCTCCTGCACAATTTATTCCCGTCGCGGAAGAGAGCGGCTTAATCAATGAAATCGGTAACTGGGTACTCCATCAGGCGGCGTTACAGCAACGCATCTGGCAATCCCAAGGCTATCGCCTGGTGCCGATCGCGGTCAATCTCTCGGCTCGTCAGTTCGCGCAAAAAAATCTGGTCGAGAAAATCCAGTCCATCGTCCGCGATGTTGGGATAGACAGCCACCTCATCGAACTGGAGCTGACCGAGAGCATGTTGATGGATTTCGGCGTGGACAGCCTGAAAATGATGGATCAGCTCAATGAGGCGGGCTTTGCGCTGTCGCTGGATGACTTCGGCACCGGCTACTCCTCACTGAGCCGTTTGAAATTGTTGCCGATGACATCCTTAAAGATAGACCAATCCTTCGTCCGCGATATCGATATGGACGAGAACGATAAAGCGATCGTCAAGGCAACCGCCGTCTTAGCACATGCCATGGGGATGAAAGTCATCGCCGAAGGAGTTGAAACACAAGTGCAGCTCGATTTCATCCGCGCGTCACAGTGTGAAGAGTATCAGGGCTATTTATTTAGCCGCCCGGTACCGGAAGATCAGGCCGTCAACTTCCTGAGCCGTGAAACTGTGTCAGGCTGAGCGCCACACGCCTTATTTGATCATGATTTTTAGCGGGTATTTACGTTATGATTCGGGCCACTATACCCTCAATCACTGACAGATCAAGGCAGAGAGATAGCACATGTTATTGTTTTTAAAATATTTTATATTTTTCACCAGCCTGTTCACCGCTCACAACAGCATGGCGGAAGTGCCGGCCCCGTTTCGATTAGGGATCGCACCACATACCAGCGCCCGCATCATTCTGGAGATGTACCAGCCATTGCGCGTTCATCTTGAAAAAGCGCTGGGCGTCCCTGTTGAAGTGACAACCGCCCCCGACTTTACCGAATTCGCCCGGCGCATGCTGCATCAGGACTATGACATGGCCGTCACAACCGGACATCAGGCACGACTGGCGCAAACCGATGCACGCTACACCCCTATGCTCACCTACAGCGCCGAGTTTCGTGCCGTGGCAGTGGTAACCGACAAGGGACCGGTTAAAAGCGCTGCCGATCTGAAGGATCAAGCCGTACTGGGTCTGTCGCCCACCTCGCTGGTGACACAATGGGGGCAGCATTGGCTAAAACAAAACGGACTGAATCAGCCCCTGCACTATGTCAGCGCCTCGGACAGCGTTGCCCATCTGGTACTGGAGGGGCAGGCGGCGGCAGGATTCACCTCCATGGCCAATTACCAGAGCCTGTCACCCGAAATACAAACTCAACTCAAATTGCTGGTTGTGAGCGAGCCTATGGCAGGCCGCGTGTATGTGCTCAATCAGCGTCAACTGCCAAAGAAGGCGGCGATTGAGGCTGCGCTGGCCAGTTTTGCCCTGTCCGAAGAAGGTCGTGCCTATTTTGCCAAATACAAACTGAACGGGTTTCGCCAGCTCCAGCCCAAAGAGCTGAACGCCATGGATCCCTATGCCGCTGAAGTCAGACAAAGTCTGAAATGAAGTTAATTTTACAATCTGTTCGTGCGCGACTGCTGATCGCGGCGCTGGTGGTCGAGGCGGTGATGGTGACGGTACTCGTCTCCAACAGCATGCGCCTGCTGCATGATTACATGTCGCAGCAGATGAAACAGCACGCAGAGCAGATTGCACCGATTCTGGCCGCAGCGCTGGTCGCTCCCCTGGCGCAAAGCGATTACGCCACGGTGAAATCTGTGCTCAAAGAAAGTCAGCGCAGTCTGAGCATACGCTATCTGGTGGTCACCAATCAGGCCGGTCACCGCATCGCCAGCAGCGGCTGGCCGGATAACAAGGCGCTGCCTATCCCCGATCAGAACATCTCCCGCATCGAACATTCCAGCAACATGGAATACGATGTCAAAAAATCCATCGACATGTATGGACAGCCGCTGGGAACACTGCAATTCGGCCTCGATCTGACGCATATCCTGTCCGCGCAAAAAGCCCTGCTGCTGCAAGGTGCGCTGATTGCACTGGGCGGCTTGCTGTTGTCTTTACTGACCCTCACCGTACTGGTCTGGTGGATGACACGCCATCTGGTCGATTTAACCCGCGCCAGCAATGAGGTGGCAGCGGGCAATTACAATCTGTCCCCTCTCAAAGAGGGGACAGACGAACTCGGACAACTCTGTGCGGCCTTTAATGCCATGTCGGGTAAAGTCAACGAGCGTGTGGTCGAATTAACCGAAGCCAAAGTGGCTGCAGACCAGGCGAAGGAAGCCGCCGATCAGGCCAATCTGGCCAAAAGTCGTTTTTTAGCGACCATGTCGCATGAAATCCGCACCCCGATGAACGGCATATTGGGTATGGCGCAATTGTTGCTCGCACCGAATTTATCCGAACATGAAAGGCAAGAGTATGCGCGCACGGTACTCACCTCGGGACAGTCGCTGCTCAGTCTGCTCAACGACATTCTCGACCTGTCGAAGATAGAGGCCAATAAAATTCAGATCGAACAAAATGCTTTTTCCGTAGAACAACTGCTGCACGAATCTCATATGCTGTTTGAAGGCGCAGCACAGGAAAAGGGACTGCTGCTGCTCGACCAGTGGCACGGCAGTAAGGGACAACGCTACCTGTCAGACGCGCACCGTTTGCGCCAGATACTGAGCAATCTGGTGGGCAACGCCCTCAAATTTACCCATCGCGGCAAAATCATCATCGAAGGACGTGAACTGGAACGGGACGGCGAAATCGCCCAACTGGAGTTTTCGGTCACCGATACCGGTATCGGCATTGCACAGGAGCAACTGGCGCATATTTTCAAACCCTTTGTCCAAGCGGACAGCTCAACCACCCGTCAATACGGCGGCAGCGGACTGGGCTTATCCATCATTACCCGTCTGACACGCTTGCTGGGCGGCAAAGTCGGCGTTGAAAGTCAACCGGGGCAAGGCACCCGTTTCAGGATTCAAATACCCGTCACCGCACTGGCTGAAAAGCAACTGGAACGCGCGCCGGCAAAACTGCCCGAGGAATGCGCCATCCCGACGCTAAAGGGGCGCATACTGGTCGTTGAAGACAATTCGGTCAACCGAATTATTATCGAGGCTTTATTGAAAAAAATAGGACTGACCGTCAGCCAGGTGACCGATGGCCGTCAGGCGGTCGATGCGATTATGCACGGCGACCGTCCTGACCTGATTCTGATGGATTTGCAAATGCCGGTCATGGATGGCTACTCCGCTACCCGACGGATACGTCAATGGGAAAAAGAACAGCAACGACCCCGCCTGCCCATCATCGCGCTGACCGCAGACGCCTTCGATGAAGATCGCCAGCACTGCGTAAACGCCGGCATGGATGACTTCCTGACTAAACCGGTCTCCCTCAGCGCCCTGCGACTGGCGCTTGGCCGCTGGCTGAACGAAACAGCCAACCCGCCGGCGAGTCCCTTGCAGCCGATGGACAGATCACAATTTAATACGCATCTGATCGAACTGATTGCGTTGTTATCGGACAACAAATTCGATGCGCTGGAGCGTTTCAATGAACTGCAAAATCTGCCCGCGCCCCCCGAACTGATCCGCGCATTGCAAGATATTGCCCCGTTGATCAACAGTTTGCGATTCGAAGAAGCGTTGCTCCAGTTACGCCCGCTGGCCCCCCAATCTCCCACTCAAAGGTAGTGTGCATGCTTCCACAAAAACCACGTGTTCTGGCGATAGACGACACCCCGCTCAACCTGTTGACATTGGGGGCCGCGCTGAAAAATGACTACGACCTGCAAATTGCCACCTCGGGATTAATGGGGATAGATTTAGCCCTGAAGGCACCGCCGGATTTGATCCTCCTTGACATTATGATGCCGGGAATAGACGGCTTTGAAACTTGCCGGAGAATCAAGGCCGAGCCGACCCTCAAAGATATCCCGGTCATCTTCATTACCGCACTCAATGCAATAGACTCAGAAATTCAGGGACTGGCACTGGGCGCACTGGATTACATCAACAAACCGATTCAGGTAGAAACAGCACGCCAGCGTATCCGCAACCTGCTGGAGCGTGAAAGATATCGCAAAGAACTGGAAATCAAGAGCGGGCAGCTCGAAAAAAAGCTGACCGAACTCCAGTTGGCGCAAGACAAGCTACAACTGGCCGCCAACGTCTTCTCCAGCGCCCGCGAAGGGATCACGATCACGGACATAGCCGGCAATATCGTCGATGTTAATGTCGCCTTTACCCGCATCACAGGCTACAGTCGCGACGAAGTGCTGGGCAAGAATTCGCGGCTATTGAGTTCCGGCCTGCAAAAACCGGCGTTCTATACGGATATGTGGCAACAGTTGACCAGCAAGGGACACTGGTATGGCGAATTGTGGAACCGCCGTAAAAACGGTCAATTATTTGCTGAAATGCTCAACATCTCGACCGTATTTGATGATCAGGGTAAGGCTCAACACTTTGTCGGTTTGTTTTCGGACATCACCGCCATTAAAGAACACGAGCAGGAGCTTTATCACATCGCCCATTACGACATTCTGACCGGTCTGCCCAACCGGGTCCTGCTGGCAGACCGCCTGCGCCAGGGAATGATACAAGCGACACGACGCAGCCAGCAGCTGGCCGTAGTCTTTTTGGATCTGGATGGGTTTAAGGTCATCAATGATAATCACGGCCACGAGGTAGGTGACCAGTTGCTGATGACGATTGCCAAACGCATGAAGCAAACGCTGCGCGACGGGGATACGCTGGCGCGACTGGGCGGGGATGAATTTGTTGCCGTGCTGGTGGATATTGAGGAGACCGGGGCCAGTGAACCCATGTTGCAGCGACTTCTTGAGGCGGCCGCACAGCCGCTGGTACGCGGCGGAGTCAGTCTGCAGGTATCCGCCAGTGTGGGCGTGACGTTTTACCCGCAAAGTCTGGACATCGATGCCGAACAACTGATGCGTCAGGCAGATCAGTCCATGTACCAGTCCAAACTGGCCGGGAAAAATCGTTACCACATCTTCGATGCCGTGCGCGACAGTAGCTTGCGCACCCACCACGAAAGTCTGGAGAGAATACGCCACGCCCTGCACGCCGGTGAGTTTGTACTGCATTATCAGCCCAAGGTGAATCTGCGCACCGGCGAGGTGATCGGCGCCGAGGCGCTGATACGCTGGCAGCACCCGGAACAAGGCTTATTGCTCCCCGGCCTTTTCCTACCCGTCATCGAAGACCACAAACTGGCGGTCGATGTGGGCGAATGGGTGATACAGACAGCTTTAACACAGATGACACACTGGCAATCTATCGGTTTACTTGTGCCGGTCAGTGTCAATGTCGGTGCACGTCAGTTGCAGCAAATCAATTTTGTCGAACGCTTACGCGAAATACTCTCGCGCCACCCGACCATCATGCCTGGCATGCTGGAAATCGAAGTGCTGGAGACCAGCGCACTGGAAAATGTCAGCGGCGTCAGTCAGGTGATCGAACAATGCCGCCTGATGGGGGTGGCCTTTGCACTGGATGATTTTGGCACCGGTTACTCGTCGCTGACCTATTTGAAAAGGCTGCCGGTTGCCGTGCTCAAGATAGATCAGAGTTTTGTGCGCAATATGCTGGTAGACGCAGATGATATGGCTATTTTGCAGGGGGTCATCAGTCTGGCTCACGCCTTTGGCCGCCTCGTCATCGCCGAAGGCGTGGAGACAATGGAGCACAGCGCAAGTCTGCTGCAACTGGGTTGCGAACTGGCGCAAGGTTATGGCATTGCACGCCCTATGCCGGCACAGCAAATGCCGGACTGGATTGCCAGTTGGAAAAAGGGCGCGGTGTAAGGCTTATTCGCTGCGCACCAGCAGCACCGGTATTGACGAGCCCCGCACCACGCCTTCGGCGACGCTGCCGAACAACAGGTGGTTGAAGCCGGCACGGCCGTGGGTGCCGATGACGATTAAATCAGCCCCCCAGCTAAGCGCCTCCCCATCGATCACCCGGGCAATCCGCTCGCCATTGGCATCCAGCAAAGCCGTTTCCACCGTGATATCCGCCTGTTTGGCCACCTCTTCGGCACGCGCTAAGGTGCGCACGCCGATCTGCTGAGTCAGTTCACGCAAGGCCGCATAATCGACATAGCCTTCGGTGTCGAGAAACTGTAAATCATCGATAACATGGACCAGACGCAGTAATGCGGGCTGTGTATCGATTAATTTGATCGCTTCCTGCAATGCCCGGTCGGATGTGCTGCTGCCGTCCACCGGTACCAGAATACGTTGATACATGACGATCTCCTTATTCTTCATCTGGCCTGTATAAGACTTTCGTTGCTTTAGGCCGTCGTTAAGTGTAAACCAAATATCAGGACTGCTCAGCCCGATACAGCTTGAAGTTATTTCTGCCGCTCTCCTTGGCAATATACATGGCCTGATCGGCACATTTCGTCAGTTTTTCTTCACTGTCCGCGTCATCCGGGTAGATTGCGCCGCCTATGCTGAAACTGACGATTTTTTCCACGCTGCCCAGTTGATGAGGTACTGACATTTCACGCTTGATCTTCTGAGCAATTTGCTCCATATCCTCAGCCGACCTGATCTCTTCGAGCAGTATCATGAATTCGTCCCCGCCTTGCCGGCAAACCGTGTCGGATTCACGAACGCAGGATTTGAGTCTGAGTGCCACCGATTTTAACAACTGGTCGCCGGCAAGATGCCCCAGCGTGTCGTTGATGGATTTAAATTTATCCAGATCTAGGAACATCAGACCCACTTTTGCTTTTCCGCGATGAGCGACCAGCATGGCGTGATGGAGCAGGTCCGAGAAGAGGGCGCGATTGGGAAGTTGGGTCAGCGAATCATAATGCGCCATGAACTGAATGCGTTGTTCAGCTTCCTTGCGCTTGGTGATGTCCGAGAAAAGGGAAATATAATTGATGACCTGTCCTTTGCCGTTTTTAACAGACCCGATGGACAGCCACTCCGGATAAATTTCACCGCTCTTGCGCCGGTTCCATATTTCCCCCGACCAACTGCCCTTTTCGCTAATGGATGTCCACATTTTCTGATAAAACGCGGCATCCTGTTTCCCGGAACTGAGCATGCCCGGATTGTGACCTATCACTTCGGTAAGGCTATATTCGGTAATCTGTTCAAACGCAGGATTGACCGTCAGAATGTTTTTGGCGGCATCCGTGATGATGATCGCCTCCCCGCTGTTTTCAAACATCTTGGCGAACAACTGTAAACGTTCATTTGCCTGCTCCAGCGTGGACAACAAGGCATTAAAACTGCGCGCCATTTCACCGATATCCGGATTGAGTTCATCCACATCCGCGCGTCTGGACAAGTCGTTGCTGCGCTGAATTTCGGACATGGCAACTTGCAATTTTTTGACCGGACGGGCGATATTGTCGGTCAGCAGATTGCGCACTAGGAAGTAAAGTAATAAAGAGAGAAATATCTGGATGACAATATGGCCTATCCATAGATTGCGTCTGATTTTGGCCAGTTCCGCTAAAGACTCGCTCATGTTGATAGTCACGCTGGCCGCACCATTAACACTGCCCTCAGTCGCGTGGTGGCAGCTAAGACAGTTGGTGCCACGAAAATTTTGTTGCGCGATAAAAGGCACGACTACGCGCAGGGCGGACGGTTGGCCCGGCGCTTCGATACGCTGGAGCAATGTTTTTCCGGTTCGCAGCACCTCGCGATCTATCTCATCGACAGCCTGCTCTTCCGGCAAACCCGGCCCGAACTGTTCGATGACGGAAGCCCCTCGCACGATGCGCAATTCGTTGACGCCCGGCGACTGACGCATTTTTTCTATTAGCAGGGTACGGTTGGCAGGGTCCGAGACCGTGCCCGTCAACATCAGCATATTCATGCCGTTGATCAAGCCGCTGGCCACTTCATCCGCCCGTTGCTCGGCATGCGAGAGGATCTCCTTCTCGAAGCGCTCCAGCACCCAGTTCATCGAGATGAAAAATAAAACAATCAGCGAACCCTGTATCAGGATGTGTAATTTTTCCTGCACCCCCAATTCGTTCCAGCGTATTTTAAGCTTATGCAACATGATGGCCCGAGTAGATGATGGTGGGTTATAGTTTGATGAAATGCTCGCGATAGTGCTTCATCTCTTCGATGGACTCATAAATATCTGCCAGCGCTTCGTGTTTTCCGTGCTTTTTAACGCCCTTCGCCATATCGGGTTTCCAGCGGCGAGCCAGTTCCTTGAGCGTGCTGACATCCAGATTGCGGTAATGGAAGTAATCCTCGAACGCCGGCATCCAGCGCGCCATGAAACGGCGATCCTGGCAGATCGAATTGCCGCACATGGGGGAACTGCGCGGCGTGACATATTCTTTCATAAATTCAAGCATTTGCGCTTCGACGGCAGCCTCGTTCAAGGTGGATGCGCGGACTCGTTCGATCAGGCCGGACTTGCCGTGGGTGGATTTATTCCACGCGTCCATGCCGTCCATGATTTCATCGGATTGATGCACCACCAGCACCGGCGCTTCGGCGATGGTTTCCAGATTATTGTCGGTGATGACGATCGCCACTTCGATGATGCGATCGGTATCCGGATTGAGACCGGTCATTTCCATGTCTATCCAGACGAGGTAATTTTCATTTTGTGCCATAATTCGCGCGTCTCCATATGAACGGTAAGAGTCGTATTGTGTCACAACCACCGTTCGAACGACCACAAAACTAATATCCTCTATGACAGCGACACAATTTACCCTTATATTCATCGAAATTCTCGCGCTGACCACCGTGTTCAAGTTGTGGCTGGCGCGCCGCCATCTGGCTTATGTTGCCAAACATCGCGATGCGGTGCCAGCGGCTTTTAGTGAACAGATCCAGCTGACCGATCACCAGAAGGCGGCCGATTACACCAGCGCGAAAACGCGTTTTTCCATGCTGGGGATTCAGTTCGATGCGGCACTTCTGCTGTTGCTCACCGCAGGCGGCGGGATACAGTTCATCAGCAACCTCTGTCAGGGCTGGTTTACACAGCCGCTCACGCAGGGCGTGGTCACGCTGGTGGCGGTGCTGATGCTCTCTTCCCTGCTTGAGACGCCGTTCAACTTGTACCGCACCTTCCGTATCGAGGCGCGTTTCGGCTTTAATAACATGACCTTAAAACTCTACCTGCTCGACACGCTAAAAGGCCTGCTGGTCGGTGCGGTGCTGGGGCTGCCGCTATTGTTCGGCGTGTTGTGGCTGATGGCGCGCATGGGCGAATACTGGTGGCTGTATGTCTGGGGTGCGTGGGTTGTATTTAACTTATTGATTTTATTTATTTATCCTACATTCATCGCACCGCTGTTCAATAAGTTCAGCCCGTTACAAGATGCGTCTATGAAGGCGCGCATCGAAGCATTGCTTGCCCGTTGCGGGTTTGCCAGCAGCGGCCTGTTTATCATGGACGGCAGTAAACGCAGCGCACACGGCAACGCCTATTTCACCGGTTTCGGCAAAACCAAGCGCATCGTGTTCTTCGACACCCTGCTGGCGCGCTTGAGCGGCGAAGAAGTCGAGGCGGTGCTGGCGCATGAACTGGGACACTTCAAACACCGTCACGTGGTCAAACGCATCCTTGCAACCTTTGCCTTGAGTCTGGTGTTTCTGTGGCTGCTGGCCATGTTGATGAAGACGGACTGGTTCTATCAGGGGCTCGGCGTGACCACGCCTTCCACCGCGCTGGCGCTGTTGCTGTTTTTTCTGGTGATGCCGGTGTTCAGCTTTTTCATCGGCCCGGTGATGGCCGCCTATTCGCGCAAACACGAATTTGAGGCCGATGCTTATGCCGCGAAACAGACTTCCGCCGGCGATCTGGTGAGCGCACTGGTCAAGATGTATCAGGACAATGCCGCGACCTTGACGCCTGATCCGATGTATTCAAAGTTTTATGATTCGCATCCGCCGGCTGCGATCCGCATCGCCCATTTACAGACACACTGAGGAGAACGCTATGAAATTACTGACCACCTTGTTACTGTTATGCCCGCTAGCCGTTCAGGCCGCGCCTTTTCCCGAAGGAAATGCGCAAACCGGCAAAGCCATTTTCGATAAATACAAGTGCAACAGTTGCCATATCGAAATGCTGGGCGGCGATGGCAGTGCGATTTTCACCCGCCCCAATCGCAAGGTGCACAATGCCGACGAACTGGTCGGGCGCATCAAGCAGTGCAGCGGCACCGTCGGCGCCAATCTCACCCCTCAGGAAGAGCAGCATCTGGGCGCGTATCTGAACCGTTATTACAAACTCAAATAGGAGCGTGTCATGGGATTCGTCTGTGATTTGAGCAACAAGCATTGCAAACCCTGTGAAGGCGGCATTCCTGCGCTCACGCAAACCGAAATCGATGCGCTGATGATCCCCGGCTGGCAGCAAGCGGGGCAGGCGATCGCGAAGACGTTTACCTTCAAGGATTATTATCAGGTAATCGCCTTCGTCAATGCCGTGGCGTGGATGACGCACCGCGAAGATCACCACCCTGATCTGACCGTCACCTTCAACAGTTGCCGCGTCGAGTACAGCACCCATGCGATCGGCGGTCTGTCTGAAAACGATTTCGTCTGCGCCGCCAAGGTGGACGCGCTGCTTTGAGCGAGCTTCTTCAGGGGCGCATCGTCGCCGCCTTCGGTCGTCAGTATCTGGTGCGGCTGGCGGACGAGAGTCTGCTGCCTTGTTTGACGCGCGGTAAGAAGAGCGATGTGGTGTGCGGCGACAAGGTCGAGGTGATGCCAAGCGGCGACAATCAGGGCGTAATCGAGCGCATCGCCCCGCGCACCTCCCTGTTGCATCGCTCGGATGCCTATCGCTCCAAACTGATCGCCGCCAACGTCACTCAGATCGTCGTGGTGGTCGCCGCCGAACCGTCGTTTAGCGATGAAGTGGTGACGCGCTGTCTGATAGCCGCGTTCGACCAGAATCTATCTGTGTTGATTGTATTGAATAAATGCGATCTGCCGGCAGCCGCTGAGGCGGCGAGGCTGCAACTTGAACCTTATCGCGCCATCGGCTACCGGGTGCTGGCGTTGTCTGCCTTGCAGGATGCATCCAGCCTGCGCCCCTTGTTGCAAGGCCACACCAGCGTGCTGGTCGGCCAGTCCGGCATGGGTAAATCCACCCTGATCAATGCGCTGCTGCCGGATGCTCAGGCTGCGACGCGCGAGATCTCCACCGTGCTCGATTCTGGCAAGCACACCACCACCCATGCCAAACTGTATAAGCTCGATGAGGAGAGTTTGCTGATCGATTGTCCCGGCGTGCAGGCGTTTGGTCTGCATCACCTGACCTTGGGTGAAATAGAACAGGGCTTCGTCGAATTCGCACCGTATCTGGGGCTGTGCCGCTTCCGCGATTGCCATCACTTGCACGAACCGGGTTGCGCGCTGCTGGGTGCGGTAGCACAAGGCCGGATCAACGCCCGCCGACTGGAACTGTTCCAGCAGATTGCAGCGAACAAGGCCTGATTTTTACCACGGACTTTCGGATTCTTGCATAATGGCGTACAGACAAGAACTTGATCAAACGACTGACGCACCGATGAATGTGGAATTTTACAGGTTTAGGCTGCACGTCCTGCTGACCGTCATGCTGTGTCTGCTCGCGGGAAGTGCCTTCGCAGCGGATCCGGTGAGAATCGGCGTGCTGGCTTTTCGCCCCAAGCCCCAAACCCTGCAACAATGGCAACCGCTGGCCATCGCACTCAAACAGGCGATCCCCGCCCATGATTTTGTGGTTGAGGCCTACACCTATCCCGAACTGGATGCCGCAGTCGCTGAGCGACGCATCGACTTCATTTTGACCAATTCGGGTCATTATGTGCTGCTTAAAAAGCGCGAGGGCTTATCGTCGCCGCTGGCAACCTTGATTGCCGATGAAAACGGGAAAAATGCCAGTGTGTTTGGCGGCGTGATATTCAGTCGCAGCAGCACACAACACCTCGATACGCTCGCCGATCTCAAAGGCAAAACGATCGCCGTTGCCAGCACGGAATCACTGGGCGGTTATCAGATGCAAGCTTATGAACTCAGCAAAGCCGGGATTCATTTACCGCAAGATGCGACGCTACTCTCGACCGGCATGCCCCACGACAATGTGATTGTCGCTGTTTTAGCAGGGCGCGCCGAGGTCGGCTTTGTACGCAGCGGCGTTCTGGAAAATATGATCAGGGAAGGCCGGCTCGACCCCAAGCGAATTAAAGTGCTCAACCCTTGGGCTCAACCTGATTTTTTTCATCAGTCGTCGACACGGCTCTATCCCGAATGGCCGATTGCAGCCATGCCGCAGGTCGATCCGTCCCTGGCCCGGCGTATTGCTGCGACCTTATTTACGCTGGAAGACAATCCGCTGGTAACTCGCGCGATCGGCGTACACGGCTTTACCATCCCTGCCGATTACTCGGCAGTGGAAGAACTGCTGCGCGAACTGCACCTGCCGCCGTTTGATCAAGCACATGAATTTACTGCACAGGACGTGTGGTCGCGTTACCAGTGGCAGTGGCTGACCGCCATTCTGGCGTTACTGCTCATCTTGCTGCTGACCGCTTTCTTACTGAAAATGAATCTCCACCTGAAACGCAAACAGCGCAAGCTGGCCATGGAAACCACCCTGCGCAACAATCTGCTCAACAGCATGGGCGAAGGTGTCTATGGCGTAGATCAACACGGACTGTGCATCTTCGCCAATCCCGCAGCCCTGATGATGCTGGGGGTGAGCGAAACCGAACTGATAGGCCGTAACCAGCATCTGCTATTTCATCATCATCGCATAGACAACACCCCTTACCCCGAACAGGAATGTCCTATTTACCAGACGCTGATAGACGGGCATACACGCAGCGGAGAAGAATGGTTTTGGCGCAAAAATGGCGCAGGTTTTCACGTCTTTGTTACGGTCACCGCCAACGAAGCGACTAACGGCGCTGCGGGCGCAGTCGTGGTATTTCGCGATATCACGGCACAGAAATTGAATGAAGAACGCATGCTGCATCTGTCACAGCACGATACGCTGACCGAGCTGCCCAACCGTGCCTTATTGAACGATCGCCTGCAGCAGGCACTCGCTTCAGCACGCCGTGATCAAACGCACATGGCGCTGTTATTTCTGGATCTGGACAAATTTAAACCGATCAACGATAGCTTAGGACACGCGGTCGGTGATTTATTGCTCAAGGAAGTCGCCAAACGACTGAAGGCATGTGTCAGGGAGTCCGATACCGTTGCACGAGTCGGCGGTGACGAATTCATTATTTTGCTGCCGGTCATCGATGAGGAAGAGGATGCGTTGCGAGTAGCAGAAAAAATTCGGCACAGCCTCAATCAATCCTTCTCGCTGGTCGGATACACACTAAATATTTCCTCCAGCACGGGTGTGGCGGTGTATCCCGAGCACGGCACAGAGGAAATGCAACTGATTAAAAATGCAGACATCGCCATGTATTACGCAAAAAAGAGCGGGCGCAATGATGTCATGCTCTACCGGGCGAATATGCAGGAAGCGTCATCCTAACGATGCATGGGGGACGCCCCTGTCATCCGGATTGCCCGCCGGTCGAAATGACCGCGCAGCCTGTAGAAGCCCCGCCTTCCTCGCCGCTTATTTGAGCAAGCCCAGTTTCTCCCACCCGTCATGCCCCAGTTTCTTGAGCAGTTCGATATTGTTGTCGGGAATATGGTCGGCATCGGGAAAGGCATCCACCGCGCGGTCTACACTCTCTTCGCGCAGCAGATGCAGCGTCGGGTAAGGTGAGCGGTTGGTGTAGTTTTCGATGTCATCCAACGCTGTTCCGGCAAATTGATACTGCGGATGCAGACTGGCAACCTGAAATTCATCGTTGAATTCACGCTGAGCCGTGGCGATATCCACCGTATCCAGAAAGTCGTTATAGTCTAAAAAATCAGTTAACACATAGGGGTGGATCAGCAGCGTGGTGTCGAGCAAGGCCGCATCGGTGTCTTGCAGATGGCGCAGTTCGGCAAGCAACTCCTCGAGCAACGCCTCCTCGGTGGTGGCGGCACTCACCACATAGCGGATCTGTTTCTTGACGTGCACAGCCTTGGCGAAAGGGCAGAGATTGAGTCCGATGACGGCTTTTTCCAGCCAGTCCTGTGTTCTGGCGATAATGTTTTCGTTGTTCATATTGATTAAATTCAGATGGTTAGCAATGCAATGGGGATTCGTTCATCAGCGCGATTTGCTCGCGCAACTCCAGTATTCTGTCCTGCCAGTAACGCTGCGTATTGAACCAGGGAAAAGCGGCGGGAAAGGCGGCGTCATCCCAGCGACGGGCGATCCAGGCCGAATAGTGGATCAGGCGCAGGGTGCGCAGCGCCTCTAAAAGATGCAACTCGCGCGGGTTGAATTCGTAAAAATCTTCGTATCCGGCTAGCAGGTCGGCAAACTGACGAGTCTGCTCAGCCCGCTCGCCGGATAGCAGCATCCAAAGATCCTGTATGGCAGGCCCCATCCTGCTGTCGTCGAAATCGACAAAGTGCGGTCCGGCATCGGTCCACAGCACGTTGCCAACATGACAGTCGCCGTGCAGTCGCAGCGCTTTGACATCACCCGCATGGTCGAAACAGCGTCTGACCCCGTCCAGCGCGTGAGCGGCTACACAGCGATAGACTTCGAGCAATTCAGACGGAATAAAATCGTGGGACAACAAATAGTCTACCGGTTCGACGCCGAAGCTTTGAATATCCAGCGCAGGGCGATGCTGGTAACTCGATAACGCCCCTACGGCATGGATGCGCCCGATAAAACGTCCCATCCATTCCAGCGTCTCGGGGTTGTCCAGCGCCGGTGCGCGGCCGCCGTGACGGGGGAAAACAGAGAAACGAAACCCCTTGTATTCATGGAGTGTTTTCCCGCCGATGTGCAGTGCCGGCACCACCGGAATTTCGCGTTCGAACAAGGCATCGACTAAGCCCTGCTCTTCTAAAATCGCCGCATCGCTCCAGCGCGCTGGGCGATAAAATTTGGCGATCACGGGCGCAGCATCCTCGATCCCCGCCTGATAAACACGGTTTTCATAGCTGTTGAGCGCAAGCAACCGTCCGTCGCTGCGCATGCCTGTGCTGTCGATCGCATCGAGTACGGTGTCGGGCGTGAGCAAACTATATGGATGTTGAGTCTTCATAGGCGGCATTGTACGGCAAGGGGCGCCAATAGCGGATTATTAGCTTTTAAAACACGGAGTCTTTCACAGACGGATCTTCAGTTTTTTAATAAAATACATTTTAATCAATATGTTATAATATCTACCAGCTACCAGCTACCAGCTACCAGCTACCAGCTACCAGCTACCAGCTACCAGCTACCAGCTACCAGCTAGAATCTTGCATGTGCGGCTTAAAAACCCCGTATAGTGTGTGTCAATTATCCGTTCCCGAACTTCGAGCGATGAAAGACATCATGGCTAATAATGAGCATCTGCGCGAGCGAGCCGAGTCGTACGCCCGCAGAAAAGCCGTTAAAACGGAATATGACCTGCGCGCGCTGTCCCCCGAGGAAGTCGCGCTGACGCTGCATGAGTTGCAGGTTCATCAAATTGAACTGGAGATGCAGAACGAGGCGTTGCGTCATGCGCACGCCGAACTGGACGCCACACGGGCGCGCTATTTTGACTTGTATGACATGGCGCCGGTGTGTTACTGCACCCTTAATCAGAGCGGCCTCATACTGCAGGCGAACCTCACCACCTCCACGCTGCTGGGCATGCCGCGCCATGCGCTGATCAAGCGTCCTTTTTCCCGGCTGCTCTACAGTGAAGATCAAGACATATTTTACCGGTTGCGCAAACAACTGCTTACGGACAATTTGCCTGCCCGCTGCGAGCTGCGCATGGTCAAACAGGATGGCACGCCGTTCTGGGCTTCCTTAACCGCCAGCACCACAGCGAATGGTGACGACACGGCAATGCTGCTGATCGCCTTCGAGGATATCAGCGTACGCAAACTGATAGAAACCGAGTTGCACGCGGAAAAATCCCGCCTGCAGGCAACGTTAGATGCCTTGCCTGACCTGCTGTTTGAAGTGGATGGCGAGGGGCGGATAGCCAATTACCACGCCCGGCGTGATGATTTACTCGCCGTTCCTGCCGAGGTGTTTTTG
The DNA here is from genome assembly GCA_041660905.1 of Gallionella sp. Lineage (GTDB taxonomy): Bacteria > Pseudomonadota > Gammaproteobacteria > Burkholderiales > Gallionellaceae > Gallionella. The sequence continues at coordinate 120,260 of JBAZVL010000004.1, read as the reverse complement.
GGTAAGCATTTCTCGGATGTGCTGCCTGCCAACGCGGCAGATGTTTGCGAGCAGGCCATCAGCGTAGCCGCCGCGCACGGTTATGCCAGCGGGCATCAGTACGCGCTGCAAATGCCGCAGGGGGAATACTGGTTTGAATTATCGGTGGCCTTGATGACCGCAGGCGCAATGAGCGAACAACGTTACATAGTGCTGGCCCGTGATATTACCGAACGCAAGCGCGCCGAAGTTGAATTGCGCATTGCCGCCATCGCCTTTGAATCCCAGCAAGGCATGATGGTGACCGGTCCGGATGCAGTTATCTTGCGTGTCAATCGCGCCTTTACCAGCTTGACCGGATACAGCGCAGAAGAGGCGATCGGTGTGACGCCGCGTCTGCTCAAATCTGGCCGCCATGAACTCTCGTTTTACCAGGCAATGTGGGCCACCTTAAAATCCTGCGGTTACTGGCAGGGTGAGATCTGGAACAGGCGCAAGGACGGAAAAATCTATGCCGAATGGTTGACCATCTCAGCCGTTAAAGCGGCCGGTGGCGAAGTCACACATTATGTCGGCACATTTTCCGACATCACGGCCAACGAAGAGGCTGCTGCCGAAATTCACCGCCTGGCCTATTACGACCCGCTGACCCAGTTGCCTAACCGGCGCCTGCTGCAAGACCGTTTGAACCAGGCGCTGGCGGCCTCCTCGCGCACCCATGCCTATGGCGCCGTGCTGTTCATCGATCTGGATAATTTCAAGCTGCTCAACGACACGCGCGGCCACGATGTCGGCGATCTGTTATTGATCGAAGTCGCGCAGCGGCTGCGCAATCTGGTGCGTGAGTCCGATATGGTGGCGCGTCTGGGCGGCGATGAATTCGTGGTATTGCTCGAAGACTTAAATACAGCGTCCGATGCGGCTGCCGCCCAGGCGTTGCAGGTCGGCGAAAAAGTCCTCACGGCACTCTCAGCGGCCTACCGGCTCGATGACTTCGATTTCTACTGCACGGCGAGCATCGGCATCGATCTGTTTGTCGGACCGCAACGCACCGAAGACCTGCTCAAGCATGCGGATCTGGCTTTGTATCAAGCCAAGTCGGCGGGTCGCAATGCCCAGCGCTTCTACGATTCGGCCATGCAGGCGAGTGTTTCTGCCCGCGCACTGCTTGAAAACGATTTGCGTCATGCGCTGGAAAAAAATCAATTTTTGCTGTATTTTCAAGCGCAGGTGTATTGCGAACAGCAGATTACCGGCGCGGAAGTCTTATTGCGCTGGCAGCATCCTGAGCGCGGCCTGGTACAGCCTGCTGACTTTATTCCGCTCGCCGAGGAAACCGGATTGATACTGCCTGTCGGTCTATGGGTGCTGGATACCGCTTGCGCGCAACTTAAATTATGGGCAGCTCAAGTGGCGACACGGGATTTGCAACTGGCCGTCAATGTCAGCGCACGGCAGTTTCGCCAGCCGGGATTTGTCGCTCAGGTGACGCAAGTCATTGCACGCCACGCCATCGACCCTGCGCGCCTCAAACTGGAACTGACGGAGAGCGTAGTGCTGGAAAATGTGACCGACACCGTGGCCAAGATGAATGCGCTGAGGGCGCTCGGCATCGCCTTTTCAATGGATGATTTTGGTACCGGATTTTCCTCCTTGGCGTATCTGACGCAATTGCCGCTCAATCAACTGAAAATCGACCAGTCTTTCGTGCGCAATATCGGCATCAAGTCCAGCGATGCGATTATCGTACAGACCATTATCGGCATGGCGCACAACCTCGGGATCGAGGTGATCGCCGAGGGCGTGGAGACCGAAGCACAACGCGCTTTTCTGGAGCAGCACGGTTGTCCTGCCTGTCAGGGCTATTTATTCAGCAAGCCGGTGCCCCTCGAACAATTTGAAGCCTTATTGTTCCGGCAAACCTAAATTCCATCCGCCGGCCTATGCCTTTTGGCCTATGGTAACTCAACGTATTTATTGATAAATTTTCCCGGCAGCGCGCACGTTTTTGACCAACCGGCGGAGGACATCATGAAATACGAAGAAATACGCAAGCAATTGAAAACAGGTGATATTTTACTATTTTCCGGCAAGGGTGGCATTTCTGACGGAATCAAATTTTTTACGCTCAGCAGGTATTCTCATGTCGGTATGGTCTACCGTTTAAGCCACACACTGGATCCGCAGGATACGCTGTTCTGCTGGGAATCGACCACCTTGAGCGACCTGAAGGATGCGGACAGCGGAAAACTGACCAAAGGCGTTCAACGCGTGGAACTGTCTGAACGACTGGAACGCTGTTTTGCCCTTGGCTATGAAATCAGCGTACGGCCGCTTTCGATGCCGCTCACTGAACAGATGGTACTTGCGCTCAACAACTTCCGACATCAGGTGAGCGGACGCCCCTACGAAAAAGACAAGATTGAACTGCTCAAGGCGGCTTACGACGGCTTATTCGGCGACAACAAGGAAGAGTTAAGCTCTCTGTTTTGCAGCGAACTGGTCGCCGAGGCCTACCAGAAAATGGGTTTACTGAACGAAGAAATCCCCTCTAACGAATACATCCCCAAAGACTTTTCCAATGAAAAACACTTGAACCTTGAGCTCGGCTATCAGTTGCAAAACGAAATCGCGATCCTATCCCTGTGAAGGCAACCGGCGGAAAGCCCAGCCTTCCGCCTATCCGAGCAGACTGGCCAACGTCAGCATAAATAACACCACCAGCATAAACACCACCGAGCGCCGCACCAGACGAATCGCGCATTGCAGCGCGGCGTCTCCCGTTTTATCGCCCACCCCCAACTCCGGTCTGTCAGACATTATGCCGTCAATCGGCATGCCTAAACGGATGCCCGATGCACCGGCCGCGCTGGCCAACAAAATCCCTGTTTCGCCGTCAGGCCAGTTCGAGGCTTGTGAACGCCAGCAATAGGCCGTGTCCTCGAAGTTGCCGACGATGGCGAAAGTGCCTGCCGTCAAACGGATCGGCAACCATTCCAAACGCGTGCGCATCTCCTGGGCAAAATGACCGAATCGCCCGTCGACCAGTTCATAAGTGGGGAGCGCTTCATGCCAGCGCTCGCTCAGCCCCAAAGTCAGACGATAAAGCAAGGCACCCGCCGCCCCGCCCAAGCCCAGCAAGCTAAATAAGGTAAACCAGGCAATCACACCGAACAGATGCCGATGCAGGGCGACCAGCGACACTTCAATGGTCAACCGGGCAACTTCCTCAACATTGAATGATCCGGGCGAACCACCCCGCATACCGTTGAGTAATTCAGCGGCCCTATCCGATCGCCCCGTACGCAAAGCCTGCTGAATTTCAGTGTAACCATGACTGTAGCGGCCGTAACCCAGGCAAAGATACAAAGCTAATATATTAAATATTAATGCCAATATTGGATGTAAAACATACAACCCCCAATACAGCAGCACAACCAGCAGCACCAGCGGCAACACGGCAAGCCACCAGGCAATCCGGCCATGACGGTAAGCGCCTGAATTAAAATGATGCTGAAAATAGTCGGTATAGCTCAAAAGCCAGCCGCGCAGAGACGCAGGCACAAAGAACGGACGGAGTTGCTCCAGCAACAGTGCAACAATCAAGGCAAACAAACTCATAGCTTCTGGGCAAACAACTCGAAACAGGAGGGCATAAAGATAGCACAGCTGCCCGATTGCAGTAGAACAAAAGGCAGCGCAGTGGTATAAAATACGCCCGTTTGCATTGTCAGCATGAGGAAATAATGCGTTATCTGGCTGGAGTGGTTGCCTTATTCGTCAGTTTGACGGCAGGCGCGGGCAGCATGGCCGGCGGCGAGCTCTATTTTCCGCCGGAACAAATCATCCGCTTTGCCAAACAGGTGGAAAAAGCACTGGCGGCCAGGGGTGCTCAGGTTGCAATCATTGCGCGCGCCGGGCGTCCGGCCTCAGAGCTTCCAGAAGGCATGCACTTCACCCATGTCTCGTTTGCCGTGTATTCAAAGATCACCACGACGGACGGACGTCAACTTCCCGGCTATGCCGTCTATAACGAGTATCAGAGCAACGAACATCCCGATACCAGTTCTCTGGTGCAGGATTTTCCGGTCGATTTTTTTGCCGGCGTTGCGCAATTGGAAGCCGGCGTGATCATCCCATCTGCCCGATTACAGCAGCGTCTGCTGGACACCATCGCCTCCCCGCTTTACCGGCAACTGCACGATCCGCATTATTCTGCGATTGCCAACCCCTACACGCTGGGGCGGCAAAACTGCACCGAACACACACTGGACGTGATCAATGCCGCCATCTACCAGACGGACGACATCAGGAAAATCAAGGCCGCAGAAAAAGCCTATTTTGTTGCGCAGCCGGTGAACGTCAGCAGCTTCAAACTGATGCTGGGAGCGATATTTTCATCGGAAATCACCCTCTCCGACCAACCTGCAAAACCGGTTACCGCCACCTTTGAAACCATCGCCCGCTATCTGCAAAAGTATGACGAAGAGTCGGAAGTGTTTATTATCACGCCTGAACGTTAATCTATAGCCAACTTGAAAGGAATTAGCATGAAACGGAATTACTGTTTAGCCATCGCCCTGATGGCATCCTCCGCCGCTTTTGCCGCAGACCAGACGCATTCTGGACAGGCCTCGGCGAATGCGTCTCAGTCAGGCTCGCATGCCAGCGCCAGCGCCGCTCATTCGATCGCCGCTTCAGGGCAGGTCACCTCGGCGGCCTCAGCCATTCCGCTGGCGATAGGCGGCTTGGTCAGCGGCACGGCAGGCGCGGTTTCCAGCCAGGCGGCGCGCGACTCCGCACGAGCGGCCACCGCACCGATCGGCAAGCCCTTGGAAATCACCGATGAGACGATTACCGTCATGCCGCCCGATGAGGCATTGAAAAAACCGGTTCAGCCGAAATCGGACAAAGCGATTTAATCAAAGGCGCGGACAACCCTCTTTATGCGACAGGAAGATATATGATCATCAATAGCTTAATCAAAAAACTGACGTTAGCAGCCTGCCTGATCGCGTGCATGCCCGCCTATGCGATCAATGGCAGCAGTTCGGCGGCGGAGGAAATTCATTTTTCAGCGGATCAAATCATCAAGTTTGCCAAACAGGTGGAGAATACGCTGGCGAAAAAAGGCGCACATGTCGCAATATTGGCGCGAATGGGGCGACCTGCCGCCGAACTGCCCGAAGGAATGCACTTCACCCACGTCGCCTTTGCCGTCTATTCACAAATCACCACCGCCGACGGGCGCAAAATTCCGGGCTACGCGATTTATAATCTCTATCAGCAAAACGATCACCCTGAAATCAGCACGCTGGTTCAGGATTTTCCGGTGGATTTCTTTGCCGGTGTGGCTGTGCTGGAGGCGGGCATCATCATTCCCTCGGCTAATTTACAGCAGCGACTGCTGGATGTGATCAATTCCCCGACTTATGCGGCGCTGCACGATCCTCACTATTCGCTGATCGCCAATCCGTACACGCTGGGAAAACAAAACTGCACCGAACACACACTGGATGTGATCAGCGCGGCGATCTACCAGACGGATAATCTGAGAAAAATTAAGGCGAACGAGAAAGCCTACTTCAAGGCGCAACCGGTCAAGGTCAGCCCGTTCAAACTAGCATTGGGCTCTATTTTCAGCGCTGAAATCGCCACTTCAGATCAGCCGGGCGCACCTGTCACAGCCACCTTCGAAACCATAGGGCTTTACTTGCAAAAATACGATGCCGGCTCCGAAGTGCTGACCATCACCCCGGATAATTAAAATAGGCGATGTAAAATCCTATTGGTCATGTGTTGTAAGCAACTGGGATTTAATCTGCGATCCCTATGCTGGCCTGTGCATCTTCCAAGCCGTACACCTCTTTGAGGATCGTGACAAAACGCCGTGCCTGGGGTGAGAGAAATTTTCCTTTGCGCATTACCAGCCCGTAACCGCGCTGAGGAAAATATTGCTTGAGCGGAATTCGCACCAGCTTTTCAGTGCCGGTGAGACAGATATCGGTGACGATAGAAATACCCATGCCCAGTTCGACATATTTCTTGATCACCTCCCAGCCCCCCGCCTCCAGCGTGACGGAAAAAGTCAGGTTGTGCTGCTGGAACACGTATTTGACCATGCGCCAGGTGGACAGATGGCGCGGCGGCAGTATCATCCCGTAGTGACTGATGTCTTCGAGCGTGACGGTCTCCAATTTTGCCAGGGGATGATCCTGCGGCGTGATCAACACCGGATCGAAGGTCACCACCGGCTGGTAGCTGATGTCATCGGCCACATCGAGCATGGAACCCACGGCAAAATCGATCTCGTCTGCGCGCAGCATCTTCAGACCATCTCGACCAGTCTCATTGTGTATCTTGAGCTGAATACGCGGATGGGCGGTGACAAAACGGCGTACGGCTTCAGGCAATATGTACAGGATGGTGGACTCCCCCGCCCCGATATTCAGCTCCCCTGACTCCAGCTTGTCGTGCTGCGCGGTGAAATTCTCCTGCAAGCTGTCTATGCCGTCCACCAGCGGCTTGGCCAGCGTATACAAGACTTCGCCGTCCGGCGTGAGTTTCAGCACCGGTCCGCGTCGCTCGAACACCATCACCCCCAATTCGCGTTCCATGGCCTGTATCTGCAAGGTCACCGAAGGCTGACTTAAAAACAGCTTTTGTGCGGCCAGCGTCACACTGCCAGTGCGCACCACCTCACAAAAGGCGCGCATTTGCTTGAGACGATTATTCTTGTAGTAACTTTGTTTTTCTGTGTTCATTCCCATCCCCTGAGCGTAACCCCCAACAACCACAACATTCCAAATATTAATAATGATAATTGAAACAATTGATTCGCGAAATGATTGTAGCTTGGTTTAATCTGCGACCCGCAATAATAATATTACTCATACCAAGGTTATAAATTTACCAGACGCACATGAGGCGTTGATAGTCGCAGCAAAAGAGAGATGATACATCAGTTCTCTGTGCAGATTTATCAGGACGGGGATAGACATGGGAACTGTATACAATATCGTGGTCGCGGGCGCATTTATGGCGGGTCTGGGAGTGCTGCTGGCACTCTTTCTCGCCATCGCCAGCAGGCGCCTTTATGTCTACGAAGATCCCCGCATCGATCAGATCGAAGAATTGTTGCCCCACTCCAATTGCGGCGCCTGCGGCACGGCCGGTTGCCGCAACTTTGCAGAGAAAACCGTTGCCGGTGAAATTGAACCCGCCTCCTGCACCGTCAATACCTCCGAACAAAATAAAAACATTGCAACACTCTTAGGCGTAGCGATGGGTAACGTGGAAAAACGCGTCGCCCGTCTGGCCTGCGCAGGCGGTCATCACGTCGCCAAAATGCGCGCCCATTACGGTGGCTTATCTTCCTGTCGCGCAGCGTCGGTGGCCGGTGGCGGTGGAAAGAGCTGTTCCTGGGGGTGTCTGGGTTTAGGCGACTGCGCCGATGTCTGCGATTTCGATGCGATCGTCATGGATAAACAGGGGCTGCCGGTGGTCGATCTGGCTAAATGCACGGCATGCGGCGACTGCGTCGACATCTGCCCAAAAAATCTTTTTTCCATTCAAGGTGTTAGCAAGAAGCTTTGGATGGCGTGCCGCAACGAGGATGAGCCTGATGCGGCCGAAGCCGCCTGCGAAGTGGCTTGTACTGCGTGCGGTCGCTGCGTGGTCGATGGTGCGCCTGAACTGATCCGTCTGGAAAAAAATCTCGCTGTCATCGACTACGAAAAGAATGAGCTTGCTAATCGAATTGCGATCGAACGTTGCCCGACCGGTGCCATCGTCTGGTTTGAAAACGATCGCACCATCAAGGGCCAGGCCGCAAAAAAAATTATCCGTACTGAACCATTACCTGTCACTGCCTAGGGGAAAACATGTTTAACAAACTCAAACAATTCAAACTGCTCGGCGCAGCGAGTGATTCGGACGCCGGCACCACCCAATTCAAGTACCCCGGCACGCGCGATGCGATCGACGGAAATACCGCCGTTATCATGGTAGAACGCGAAGCCTCGCAAGGTGCGGGAGCCTATCCGATCACGCCATCTACGCAGATGGGTGAATACTGGGCGGAAGAAGTCGCCCGCGGGCATTTGAACGCAGCCGGCAATCCGTTGATTTTTGTTGAACCTGAATCCGAACACGCCGCCGCCGGTGTCACTGCGGGTCTGGCTATGACGGGTTTGCGCGCTGTGAACTTCACCTCGTCGCAAGGCTTGGCCTTTATGCACGAATCGCTCTATACCGCTGTCGGTAAGCGTCTGCCTTATGTGCTGAATCTGGGTTGTCGCGCGATCACCAAGGCGACGCTTAACGTGCACTGTGCACATGACGATTATCACTGCGCCGACGACACCGGATTTATTCAGGTGATGGCGAAGAACGCGCAGGAAGCGGCTGATCTGAACATGATCGCCCGCAAGACCGCCGAACTCGCGCTCACCCCGGCGATGGTCGCACAAGACGGCTTTTTGACCACTCATCTGATCGAACCTATGCAGGTGCCGGAGCGTGAACTGGTCGCCGAATATCTGGGTGCTGCCGACGACATCATCGATACACCTACCCCGGCGCAAGTGATGCTGTACGGACCAAAACGCCGCCGCATTCCTGCAAGCTGGGACGTGGACAATCCGATGCTGACTGGCGGTGTAGCCAATCAGGATGCCTACATGCAAGCGGTGGCAGCGCAGCGTCCATACTTCTTCGATCACATCCCGGATCTGGCCGATACTTGCATGGATGAATTCTATGCGCTGACCGGCCGCCGCTATCACCGTCTAGACTCCTACCGCTGCGATGATGCTGAATATGTGATACTGGGGCAAGGCAGCATGACGGTGCAGGCCGCCGCCGTGGCTGACTGGTTGCGCGAGAATCGCAAGCTGAAAGTCGGTGTGGTCAATATGACCATGTTCCGTCCTTTCCCGGGCGATCTGTTGGGTCATGTGCTCAAAGGCAAGAAGGGCGTAGCGGTACTGGAACGCACCGATCAGCCCTTGTCGGAAGATCTGCCACTGATGCGCGAAGTGCGTTCCACCGTGTCCAAATGTCTGGAAAACGGTCGCGAAGATTCCTACGCCGGTTATGCCGCCTACAGCAATGTCAAAGACATGCCGACTCTGTATTCCGGCTGCTACGGTCTGGGTTCACGTGATTTGCAGCCTGAAGGTCTGATCGCTGCTGTTGAAAACATGCTGCCCGGTGCGCCGCACAGCAAATTCTATTATCTGTCTGTCGACTTCGTGCGCGACGAATCCGCGACGCCGAAACAGGAAATCCGCCAGCAAACTTTGCAAGCCGGCTACCCTAATATCAAGGCGCTGGCACTGCGCGGCTCTGAAAACCCGAATTTGTTGCCCAAAGGCGCGATTGCAGTGCGTATGCACTCAATCGGCGGCTGGGGGGCGGTGACCACGGGTAAAAATCTGGCTATGACCCTGTTTGAATTGCTGGGTTGGGATATCAAGGCTAATCCTAAATACGGTTCGGAAAAGAAGGGTCAACCGACCACCTACTACCTGTCCGCCGCACCTGAACCTATCCGCATCAATTGCGAATACACCCGTGTCGATGTGGTCTTGTCGCCCGATCCCCAGGTCTTTTTACACACCAATGCGCTGGAAGGGCTAAATAACGGCGGTGTATTTATCATCCAGAGCAATCTGGACAGTAGCGCAGCCGTATGGGAAAGCTTTCCTATGCACACGCAGAAGTACATCGTCGATCACAAGATCCGCGTATTCTATCTGGATGCGTTCAAGATTGCCCGCGAGGAATCCTCCAACGTCGATCTGCAACTGCGTATGCAGGGCAATGCCTTCCAGGGCGCCTTCTTCCGCGCATCCGATGTCAAGGAGCGCGCAGGTTTGAGCGAAGAAACGCTGTTTACCGCCATCGAGAATCAGCTCGAGGCCAAGTTCGGCAAAAAGGGTAAGCGCATCGTTTCCGATAATCTGCGCGTGGTGCGTCGCGGTTACGAAGAAATCTTTGAAATCACCCCTGATCTGATGAAAGTCGGTCAGCGCGCCAAAGTCACGGCTAAACCCGCCCCTGCCTTGCCCATCATGCTAAAACGTTTGCCTGAAGGCGACGGCGGCATCTCCGATATTCACCGTTTCTGGGAAGCGACCGGCAGTTTCTATATGAAGGGTCAGGGCTCGGACAATCTGGTCGATCCGTTTATGGGTCTGTCTGTGATTCCTGCGGTGACCGGCGTGTATCGCGACATGACCGGCGTGCGTTTCGAATACCCCAAATGGAATGCGGAAAACTGTACCGCCTGTGGCGAGTGCTTCACCCAATGTCCTGACAGCGCGATCCCAGGTCTGGTATCGACTGTTTCTGATGTATTGAACAGCGTGGTGCAGAAGATAGAAACCGGCGGACGCCCTACCCGCTTCCTGCGCAAATTCAATCGCAGCATCGAGAAGAAGCTGCGCAATGCACTGACTGGTGACGGTCTGGATGTGCGCACACTGCTGGCACACGCCATCACCGAGGCTTTTGCAGAAGATCCGACTCAAGGCGATGACCGTACTCGTCTGGAAGTTGAATTGAATCTTTTGCGCGAGGGCATCGGCAGCTTCCAGTTTGCCACCACCAAGCCTTACTGGAATCTGAAGGAGAAGAAGGAAAAAGGCACGGGCGGCCTGTTCTCGATCACCGTCAATCCTTACACCTGTAAGGGCTGTGCGATCTGCGTGGATGTCTGTGATGACAATGCACTGACTATGGTCACGCAAACACCTGAGAGCATAGAAACACTGCGTGCCGACTGGCGTTTCTGGCTGGATCTGCCGACCACCCCTGAGCAATACAGCCGCATCGACGATCTGGACGAAAAGGTTGGCGCGCTGGAAACGCTGCTGCTGGACAAGAAGAATTACAACTCACTGGTCAGCGGTGACGGCGCTTGTTTAGGTTGCGGCGAGAAATCGACCATACACCTGTTCACCAGCACCGTGACGGCGCTGATGCAGCAGCGCGTGAAGAAGTTCCTCGGCAAACTCGATACGCTGATCAGCGACCTGGAAACACATGTCAAGATGAAGCTCAGCGCGAGTGTTGATCTGACCGATACCGATGGTCTGAGACAGGCGATGGCCTCTCACGAAGGGCGCGACCTGACGCTGGCGAATCTCTCAGCCAGCCTGTTGCAAACACAATCCGGTCAGCCTATAGATCCGGCATGGTTGCGTCGTGTTACGCAAATGCTTGAAAAATTGAAGGATTTGCGTTGGCGCTATCTGGAGGGCCCATCCAAAAACGGTCGCGCCGAAATGGGCATCATCAATTCCACCGGTTGCACCTCGGTGTGGGCATCCACCTTCCCGTTCAATCCCTATCCATTCCCGTGGACCTCGAACCTGTTCCAGGATTCGCCCTCTGTTGCCATGGGTGTATTCGAAGGCCATATGGCCAAGATGGTGGAAGGTTTCAAGGCCGTGCGCATGGTCGAGATGGAACTGGCCGGCGGCTACGACCCTGAACAGAGCGATATCGAATTCGCCCACTTTAACTGGGAACAACTCTCTGAAGAAGAATGGCAACTGTGTCCGCCTGTGGTTGCCATCGGCGGCGATGGCGCGATGTTTGATATCGGCTTCCAGAATCTGTCCCGCGCACTGATGTCGGGCAAGCCGATCAAGATCCTGATCGTCGATACGCAGGTTTATTCCAACACCGGCGGACAGGCTTGCACCTCAGGCTTCATCGGCCAGGTCGCCGACATGTCACCTTACGGTGCCAACAAACACGGAAAAACAGAAAGCCGCAAAGAAATCAGCGTAATCGGTATGGCACACCGCACCTCTTATGTGATGCAGGGTTCCCTGTCCAGCACGACACATCTGCTGGAGAGCTTTATCGATGGTCTGAACAGCCGCCGTCCCGCCCTGTTTAACGTGTACGCCGTCTGCCCGCCTGAACACGGCGTAGGCGACAACAGCGCGGTGGTGCAGAGCAAGATCGCGGTTGAATCGCGCGCTTTCCCGCTGTTCCGTTACAACCCTGATCTGGGCATAACCTTCTCCGAGTGCGTAAGTCTGGAAGGTAACCCGAATCCAGATGCGGACTGGGTAACGTATAACCTTGATTATATTGATGAAGCTGGCGAGAAAAAGACGCTGACTCTGCCGCTGACCTTTGCCGATTTCGCCCTGTCCGAAGGACGTTTTGCCAAGCAGTTCAAGAAGGCACCGCCGGAAACATGGAATGACGACATGGTGTTGCTGGGCGATTTCCTCGATTTGTCTGAAGATGAGCGTATGGGCAAGTTCCCGTTCATCTGGTCTGTCGACAAGAAGAACCGTTTGTTGCGCGTTCTGGTATCGGTAGAAATGGTCTTATCTTGCGAAGAGCGCCGCAACTTCTGGCGGCAACTCAAGGATGTAGCGGGCACGGGCCGCGCCCCGGTAGACGAGGCCGCCATCGCCCAGCGCGTACGCCAGGAATTGATCCAGCAACTCTCAAACGGTGTAAGCGGCACGGTGACCGCAGCGACCGCAGCGGCTGAACGCACACAGGAAGGATGCGAAGCGGTCTATATCGATACCCCCGAGTGTACGGCCTGCGACGAGTGCATCAATATCAACCCGAAAGTGTTTGCTTATGATGCCTCGAAAAAAGCAATCGTCGTCAACCCTAGGGGAGGCAGTTTTCTCGATATCGTCAAGGCGGCGGAAAAGTGTACCGCCGGGATCATCCATCCGGGCACGCCCTGGAACATGAACGAGGCGAATCTGGAAAAACTGACGTTGCGGGCTGCCAAGTTCAACTAGGCACTGATCGATATGAAACTGCCTTTTCTTAAACGAACGGCCACCTTCGATCGCGGGATACATCCGGAATACCACAAGGAAACCGGAAGTTTGCCGATACGCAGGTTTCCCTTCGCGCCTAAACTGTATGTGCCTCTGTCGCAGCATATCGGCAAGCCCTCCATCGCCATCGTGCATGTAGGTCAGGAGGTGTTGCGCGGCGAGGTGATCGCTACGGCGGACGGCCTGCTCTCCCTGCCGATACACGCCCCCGCCACTGGGATCGTGGAAGCGATTTCGCCCATCCCATCCGATAGCGGAGAAATGGAGATGGCGATCATCATCCGCGTCTACGAGGCAGACGGTCAGGAAGTGAAGGTGCGCGACCCGCAAAATCTCGACGGCTTAACAGGCAAAGAACTGGCGCTGGCCATGCAGGAGATCGGTGTGGCAGGTAAGGGCGGCGCGGTATTTCCCACCCATGCCAAGCTGATCCCGCCTAGCGGTTGCGTGATCGACACCCTGATCGTGAACGGGGCCGAATGCGAGCCTTTTCTGACCTGCGACCATCGCATCATGGTGGAAAGAGCGCAACACATCATGGTAGGTATCGAATACGCGCGCCGTGTGTGCGGTGCGCCGCGCGCCATCATAGGCGTGGAAGACAACAAGCCCGATGCGGTAGCGGCGCTGATTGCTGCATTGCCGGCCGATGGCACGGTCACGGTCAAAGTGGTGGAAACAAAATATCCGCAAGGGGCGGCAGAAACGCTGACACACGCGCTGCTGGGTCGAGAAGTGCCGGTCGGGAAACGCAGCTCGTCAGTCGGCGTGGTGATGAACAATGTGATGACCATGGCCTATGTCGGCAAACTGCTGCCGCTGGGCGAAGGAATGACAGAACGTGTGGTCACGGTCGCAGGACCTGCGGTTGAACGCCCCGGCAACTACATCGTGCCGCTGGGTACACCGTTGCATTTTCTGCTAGATCATGTGGGCGCGAAGAGCAGCGCGAGCGAAGTGATCCTAGGCGGCCCGATGATGGGCGGCGCGGTCTCATCGCTGGATATTCCCATCACCAAAGGCATATGCGGCGTGCTCGCCTTTGGTAAAAAAGAAGTGGCCGTACCGCGCATCTATCCTTGCATACACTGCGGCGAATGCGTCAGCGTATGCCCGAAAAAGCTCAACCCTACCCAGATGGGCTTGCTTGCCGCTAAGCGCGAGTACGACCTGATGGCGGATAAGTACTTTTTGGGTGAATGTTTCGAGTGCGGCTGTTGCAGCTATGTGTGCCCCTCACACATTCCGCTGGTGCAACAATTCCGCGCCGCCAAGTCTTTTCTTAAAGACAGAAAGACATCAACATGAGCCAGATAGAATTACGCACAGCCCCCCACCAGCACAGCGGCAGCGACGTGCCGACCATCATGCGCAATGTGGTGTATTCCCTGTTGCCCATCTGTGCCTTTTCGGTCTGGCAATACGGTCTGTCCGCCCTGCTCCTGCTCATCACTGTCACAACCACCTGCCTGCTCACCGAGCGCATATTCAACGGTGCAGCGCAGAATACCCTGAGCGACTGGAGTGCAGTCATCACCGGCATTCTGCTTGCATTGACCTTGCCGCCGTCCTTTCCGCTTTGGATGGGGGTTGTGGCAGGTTTCGTGGCGATGGCCATCGGCAAGGCGCTGTTCGGCGGCCTGGGTTGCAATGTATTCAATCCCGCGCTGGTAGGTCGTGCCTTCGTACAGGCGGCGTTCCCGGTCGCCATCACCACCTGGGTGCCGGCTTTTTCCCCGCATCGCTTCGTTGAATTCATCCCCGGTACGTTGACCGCTCCGCTGATGATACCGCCTGATGTGCTGGCCTGGATCAAGTTGCAAGGCGTAGATGCTTTTACCGGCGCAACCCCTCTGGCGCGATGGAAGTTCGAGCATGTGACAGCGAGCGTGCCGGAATTATTAAGCGGTGCAGTCACTGCTTCCACAGGGGAGACCTCGGCGATATTGATTCTGTTGTGCGGCGTGTATCTGGCGGCGCGCAAATTCCTAGACTGGCGTATTCCGGTGGCGGTGTTAGCCTCAGCGGCCCTTACTGCCTGGGCTTTCCAGCTCTATGATGCGAGTTTTTATCCGTCGCCGATGTTTGTGTTGCTCACAGGCGGCCTGACGCTGGGCGCGGTGTTTATGGCCACCGACATGGCAACTTCGCCGGTGACGCCGATGGGGGTGTGGATCTATGGCGCGGTGATCGGCATCGTGACCGTAGTGATCCGTTACTTCGGGGGGCTCACTGAAGGCGTGATGTACGCCATATTGTTGGGCAATGCGCTGACCCCCTTTATCGATCAATACACGCAACCGCGAGTGTTAGGTGCCCAGCGGGAGAAAAAAGCATGAGTGCAACTGTACAAGTCACCCCGGGCAGCAAGATGATCATCACTATGGGGCTGGTCGCCAGTTTGTGCGGCGTGCTCATCGTGGGTGCTTTTGAATCCACCCGGGACGCCATTGCCGACAATAAACGCATCATGATCGAACGCGCCGTGTTCAAGGTGCTGCCGGGCGCGGCCAGCGTGCGCGAATATATCACCACGCCGTCCGGCATACAGGCTTGGTCTGGCGCAACCCCTCCTGCCGGTGCCCTGAAGTTCTATGCGGCTTACGATCAGGCAGGTTTACTCAAAGGGGTCGCCGCCGAGGCTTCAGGTAAGGGATATGCCGACGTGGTGCGCGTGCTGTACGGCTACGACCTCAAATGTCAGTGCATCATCGGCATCGGTGTGGTCTCGATGCGTGAAACGCCGGGTATCGGCGACAAGATCATCACCGATCAGGCTTTCTTGAAAAACTTTGAGGCGTTAGATGTGCGCGTCAATACTGAGTTGACTGCATTGAGCAATGCCGTGAAGACGGTTAAACACGGCAGCAAACAAAATACCTGGGAAATCGATGCCATCGCGGGGGCTACCATCACCTCCAAGGCGGTGGGTCGCGGTATCAACGAGAGTGCGCAAGCACTGTTGCCCAAGCTGGTTTCACATAGCGGAGAGTTGCAACCATGAGCCTGATCAAACAAGAGGATGACGCAATTACCTTTGATACTTTTATGGAGGGGGTTTGGCGGCAAAATCCGGTATTCGTGATGGTGCTGGGCATGTGTCCCACCCTGGCGGTGACCGTTTCCGCCGTCAATGCGCTCTCGATGGGGATCGCCACCGCCTTTGTGCTGGTGAGCTCCTGTTTCCTGATCTCACTGATCCGTAACCTGGTTCCCAAGGAAGTGCGCATCGCCACTTATATTGTGATCATCGCCACTTTTGTCACGCTGGTCGATTATCTGATACAGGCGGGCAGCCTGAAACTGTACGAGGCGCTGGGCGCTTTCATACAACTGATCGTCGTTAACTGCATCATTTTGGGTCGTGCCGAGGCCCACGCCTCTAAAAATCCGCCGCTCAAAGCGGTTATCAACGCACTGGGCATGGGTGTGGGATTTACTATCGGTCTGTTTGCCTTGGGCGGCACCCGCGAAATATTGGGCGCAGGAAAATTATTCGGTATCAGCCTGTTCGGTGAACATTTTCAGCCCTGGGTGGTGATGGTGTTGCCGCCGGGCGGATTCTTTGTGCTGGGTGGATGGCTGCTGCTGTTCTCGCTGCTGCGCAGTAAATCAGAAAATAAAGAGGAACATCGTCATGGCGCATGAAACACTCAGTCAGATTTTCATCAGCACGTTGTTGACCAACAACTTTGTGCTGGCGATGTTCCTCGGCCTGTGCCCATTTTTGGGTGTCTCAGGCCGACTGGATACCGCCTTCCCGATGGGGGTGGCGACAACTTTCGTGATGCTGGTCGCCTCACTGTGTGCCTATGGTCTTAACCTGCTGCTCGGCTATTTCAACCTGGAATTTTTGCGCCTGATTTCCTACATCGTGGTGATTGCCTCGTCGGTGCAACTGGTCGAAATGATCATGAAAAAATACAGCCCGGCACTGTTTCGCGCGCTGGGTATTTATTTGCCGCTGATCACCACCAACTGCGCCGTATTGGGAGTAGCATTGTTCCAGACCTCGCGTGAATACGATCTTGCACAATCGCTCACCTTTTCACTGGGCGGGGGGGCCGGGTTTACGCTGGCGCTGGTGTTGATGGCCTCGCTGCGCGAACGGTTGCAATTGTCCAATGTACCCACCCTGGTGCAAGGCACAGCCCTCTCGCTGATTCTAGCCGGCCTGTTATCGCTGACATTTATGGGTTTTGCCGGACTGGGAGGTTTGGAATGATTTATCTAAAGACGGTGCTGATCATCCTCATGCTGATGGTCAGTTGGGTCGCGGTGCGCAATCTTGCCCGCCGTTATGCCGAACGGCATCCCGAATTCGGCAGTTTGCGCGAGGAAGGTGAGGGCTGCGGATGCGGAAACAAACGCTGCGGCGAAGATCAATGCAAAAGGTCAAGTTCACATAAACATTAATTTTTTAATATATTCATCGTGTTATATAAATTCGTTTGAACGATACCTGGTGGTTTTCAGTGAACGCTCAGACGAGAGCTGTAAGTAAATATTTTAAGACTTGGTGCCGGCAAATTCGGCGTATGCAATAAAACGCAGTTCAACAATACAGGAGAAGCTCATGCAACCCTACGTCATTCCCTTCCAGTCGCTCGGCATCAAAGATATCCCCGAAGTGGGCGGAAAGAACGCATCGCTCGGTGAGATGATTTCCAACCTAAGTTCGTCCGGTGTCAACGTGCCCGGCGGTTTTGCGACCACGGCGCAAGCTTACCGCGATTTTCTGGCTCACGAAGGCTTGGACAAGCGCATCGAGGCTTTACTTGAAAAATTGAATGTCGACGATGTGACTGCACTGGCGGAAGCAGGTCGCACCATACGCGGCTGGATCGTCGAAGCCCCACTTCCGGCGCGACTGGATACGGAAGTGCGTACCGCCTACGCCGTCATCTCGGCTGACAGCGATGCGAGCTTCGCGGTGCGCTCCTCCGCCACGGCTGAAGACTTGCCGGATGCGTCTTTCGCAGGACAACAGGAAACCTTTCTCAACATCCACGGTATCGACAACATTCTGCATGCGATCCGCGAAGTGTTTGCCTCGTTGTATAACGACCGCGCCATCTCCTATCGCGTACACAAAGACTTCACCCACGCCGATGTGGCGCTGTCTGCTGGTATCCAGCGCATGGTACGCTCGGATCTGGGCGCATCCGGTGTGATGTTTACGCTGGACACCGAATCAGGTTTCCGCGATGCGGTATTCATCACCTCCAGCTACGGTCTGGGCGAAATGGTGGTGCAGGGCGCGGTCAATCCTGATGAATTCTACGTGCATAAAACGCAACTGATCGCAGGTTTTCCGGCCATCGTGCGCCGTACTCTGGGTTCCAAACAACTGCGCATGGTGTTCGACGAGCATCGCTCGGCCGGTCGCTCCACACGCATCGAACCGATTCCGGCTGCCGATCAAACAAAGTTCTCTCTGACCGATGAAGATGTGTTGCTGCTGGCCCGTTACGCGGTCTCTATCGAGCAGCACTACGGTCGCCCGATGGATATCGAATGGGGCAAGGATGGAATCGATGGCAAGCTGTATATTCTGCAAGCGCGTCCCGAAACCGTAAAATCCAATGCAGCCTCCAGCGGCAGCACTGAAAAATATCGTCTGATGCAACGCGGCGACGTGCTGACCGAAGGTCGTGCGATCGGCCAGAAGATAGGCAGTGGTCGCGTGCGCATCGTGCACAGCACGGCTGAAATGGACAAGGTACAGGTAGGCGATGTGCTGGTCACCGACATGACCGATCCTAACTGGGAACCGGTGATGAAGCGCGCCTCTGCGATTATCACCAACCGTGGCGGCCGTACCTGTCATGCGGCGATCATCGCCCGTGAACTGGGCATCCCGGCTATCGTCGGTTGCGGCCATGCCACCACTTCGCTGCACGAAGGCGAGATCGTCACTGCCTCCTGTGCCGAAGGCGATACCGGCTATGTCTATCACGGCAAGCTGCCCTTCGAAATCGTGGTGCGCAACGAGAGTTCGCTGCCGCCCATTCCGGTCAAGCTGATGCTCAACGTCGGTAATCCGAATCTGGCGTTTGAATTTGCGCAACTGCCATCCGGCGGCGTTGGTCTGGCGCGTCTGGAATTCATCATCAACAACCTGATCGGCATCCATCCTAAGGCCGTGTTGGAACACAACAAGCTGCCGGGCAAGCTGCACGATGCGGTGATGCTGCGTGCGGCAGGCTATGCGGATCCGGAAGAATTCTACGTCGAGAAGATCACCGAAGGTGTATCGACCCTGGCGGCGGCCTTCTGGCCTAAACCGGTGATCGTGCGTCTGTCCGACTTCAAGTCTAACGAATACCGCAAGCTGTTGGGCGGTGAGATCTACGAGCCGATGGAAGAGAATCCAATGATCGGTTTCCGTGGTGCGGGTCGTTATGTGGCGCCAAACTTCTCCGACTGTTTCGAGATGGAATGCCGCGCCATGAAGCGCGTACGTGAAAAACTGGGTTACACCAATGTCGAGCTGATGGTGCCGTTCGTGCGCACCGTGCAGGAAGCGCGCGAAGTGGTGGCCATGATGTCTAAACACGGCCTGACACGCGGTGAAAACGGTTTGCGTCTGATCATGATGTGCGAGATCCCATCCAATGCGCTGTTGGCTGAAGACTTCCTGGAATACTTCGACGGCTTCTCGATCGGCTCGAACGATTTGACGCAGCTGACGCTAGGGTTGGATCGCGACTCGTCTCTGGTTGCGGATCGTTTCGACGAACGCGATGCGGCGGTCAAGATTCTGCTAAAGATGGCGATCACCACCTGCAACCGTCTGGGCAAATACGTCGGCATCTGCGGCCAGGGCCCATCCGATCACTTCGATTTCGCCCAGTGGTTAATGGAAGCCGGCATCCAGACCATGTCGCTCAATCCGGATACTTTGCTGGAAACCTGGCGCAAACTCGCTGAGCACACGCCCAAGGCTTAGATCTCCGCCTAAATCGTTGCCCTCCCGCCCCTCCGGAACGTTCGGAGGGTTTTTTTTCGTCTGTAATACATCATAAGTGAGGCTCACAACAATGAGGGGGTCAGGTCTTGCATTAACACATTTTTTTAAAAAAATGTGTTAATGCAAGACCTGACCCCCGGTTTGGTAACTTAATTCGCCTGT
This sequence comes from Gallionella sp., assembly GCA_041660905.1. Taxonomy (GTDB): domain Bacteria; phylum Pseudomonadota; class Gammaproteobacteria; order Burkholderiales; family Gallionellaceae; genus Gallionella. Next base: position 100,313 of record JBAZVL010000004.1, on the reverse strand, counting down.
CGCCAGACAGGCGAATTAAACTGCCGTTTTTAATAATGTTTATGCAGCGATCAAATTTTTACTGCGCAGTGTTCCTATAATTTCCGGTATCACCGCCGTGTCATCGATGGTGGAAGGAACCGTGTATTCGTGTCCGTTCACCATATTGCACAAGGTCTTGCGCAACGTCTTCCCGGAACGTGTCTTAGGCAATCGGGCCAGCACTACCGTCGTTTGGTAACAGGTGATAGGACCGATATTTTCACGGATGCGGGCAACCAGCTGCTTGTGCAATTCCGCCTCAGTGATGGCGGCACCTGTTTTGAGCACCACCAGACCCATCGGCGTCTGTCCCTTAAGTTCGTCATCGCGCGCAATCACGGCACACTCGGCGACATCCGGATGACCGGCAACCACTTCTTCGATCTCACCGGTCGATAAACGGTGACCGGCCACATTGATCACGTCGTCTACACGCCCCATCACGAATACATAACCGTCTTCGTCGATGTAACCGCCGTCACCGCTGGTGTAAAAGCCAGGCAGGAAACTCAAATAACTGTCGCGGAATTTATTCGCATCTCCCCAAACCTGATTCAGACAGGAAGGTGGCAGCGGCAACTTCAGCGCGATGTAGCCTTGCGTGCCGGCAGGCTGACGCTCACCGTGCTCATCTAAGATCTGCACATCGAATCCCGGCATAGGTTTAGTCGATGAACCCGGCTTGATCGGCAGGCACTCAATCCCTTGCAGATTACCTGTGATACCCCAACCTGTTTCGGTCTGCCACCAGTGATCGATCACAGGCTTGCCGGTTACTTCCGCCAGCCAGGATTCAGTTGGTGTATCCAGACGTTCGCCGGCAGAGAAAATCGCCTTCAACTTGCTCAAATCATACTGCCCGATGAACGCGCCTTCAGGATCTTCCTTCTTGACCGCACGGAACGCTGTTGGCGCTGAGAACAAGGCTTTCACACCATACTCGGCACAAACACGCCAGAACGCGCCCGCATCAGGGGTCATGATAGGCTTGCCTTCATACACCACCGTCGCACAACCCTGTAAAAGCGGTGCATACACGATATAGGAATGACCTACCACCCAACCCACATCAGAGGACGCCCAGAACACGTCGCCCGGCTCCACGTTGTAGAGTGCCTTCATGCTGTACTTCAGCGCCACCGCATGACCGCCATTCTCACGCACTACGCCCTTAGGCTTACCTGTGGTGCCTGAGGTGTAGAGGATATACAGCGGGTCGCTACCAAGAACAGGCGTACAACCTACCGCCTTGGAAGCTGCCAGCAGCGTCGCCCAGTCGTGGTCGCGCCCGGCTATCATGGGAGCAGCAATTTGCGGGCGCTGATAGATGACACAGCTCTCAGGTTTATGGGTCGCCAGATCGATCGCACGGTCGAGCAGCGGTTTGTATTCAATCACGCGTTTGATCTCAACCCCGCATGAGGCGGACAGAATGACCTTCGGTGTCGCATCGTCAATACGCACGGCCAGCTCAGGCGGAGCAAAGCCACCGAACACTACCGAATGGATCGCACCCAGTCTTGCTACGGCCAGCATCGCGATCACTGCCTCAGGGATCATCGGCATGTAGATGATGACGCGATCGCCCTTGACCACGCCCAGATCAGCCAGCATACCGGCTGTGCGCGCCACCTCGGAGGTGAGTTCGGCATAGGTGTAAATTTTTTTGGTGTTGGTCACAGGAGAATCAAAGATGAGGGCTGCCTGATTGCCGCGCCCGTTGATCACATGGTAATCCAGCGCCATATAAGCCGTATTCATCTCGCCGTCGGCAAACCAGTGACCAACGCCATCGGCATCCTGCTTCAGTATCTGCTGCGGAAATTTGAACCACTCCAACTTCTCGGCCTGGTTGCGCCAGAAGCCTTCCGGATCATTCATCGAACGTTGGTATTCGGCTATGTAACTCATGTTTTACTCCTCCTATTATGAAACCCATCCCCACGCTTGCAGAGGGGAATTCGGAACGATGCGACTTTATATTCCTCCCCTGACAAGAGGATGCTCTTCTATACGAATATCAAAAACTGTCGCCGGGGATGCGTACCCAGCCTTCCATCAGCACGCGCGCGCTGCGGCTCATGGTGACTTTTTCAACCTTCCAGTCGCCGCCATTTTCGCTTGCTGCGGCGCCGACTTTCAAGGTGCCGGACGGATGTCCGAAAGTCACCACATTGCGTTCCCCGCCACCCGCAGCCAGATTCACCAGCGTACCCGGGATTGCGGCTGCCGTACCGATCGCAACCGCTGCCGTGCCCATCATAGCGTGATGCAGCTTACCCATAGACAGAGCGCGCACCAGCAGATCGACTTCAGAAGCGCGGATCGTCTTGCCGCTTGACGCCACATAGTCGACCGGAGGTGCGACAAAAGCGATCTTCGGGGTATGTTGGCGTGTTGCGGCTTCTTCGGGGGTTTTGATCAGCCCCATGCGCAAGGCGCCTGCCACGCGGATCTTCTCGAAACGCGCCAGCGCTGCCGGGTCGGTATTGATCGCTTCACGCAATTCGCTACCGGTGTAACCGATATCAACCGCATTCACAAACACGGTCGGAATTCCAGCTGTGATCATGGTGGCGGGAAAAATACCGACACCGGGGACATCGAGCTGGTCGACCAGATTGCCGGTCGGGAACAGGCTGCCGCCTTCGCTATCATCCGATGGGTCCATGAACTCCAGGACGATTTCTGCTGCCGGGAAGGTCACGCCATCCAGTTCGAAATCACCGGTCTCCTGCACCTGACCATTGCTGACCGGCACATGAGCGATGATGGTCTTGTTGATGTTAGCCTGCCAGATGCGTACGGTGCAGATACCCTCCTCTGCCAGCCGTGCGGGATCGATATATCCGGCATGAATGGCGAATGCGCCCGCACCTGTGGACAGGTTGCCGCAGTTGCCGCTCCAGTCGACAAAGTCTTTATCGATGGAGATCTGCCCGTAGAGGTAATCCACGTCGTGACCCGGGCGTGAGCTTTTCGACAAGATCACGCACTTGCTGGTACTGGAGGTCGCGCCCCCCATGCCATCGATATGCGCGGCATAGGGGTCGGGGCTGCCGATCACGCGCTGGAATAACCGGTCACGTGCACGGCCCGGAACCTGTGCACTTTTCGGCAGATCTTCCAGCCGGAAAAATACCCCCTTGGAGGTGCCGCCACGCAAGTAAGTGGCGGGAACTTTGATTTGCGGAACCATTATGCAGCTCCTTTGAGGAAGTCCTGCGCAAAGCATTGCAGCACACCGCCTGCGTTGTAGACACGTACTTCAGCAGCGGTATCCAGACGGCAGGTGACCGAAATGCGCACCGTTTCGCCATTGGCGCGGGTCATCACGACGATCAGGTCTGCGCGCGGGGAGATATCACCTTCCACATCAAAGGTTTCAGTACCGTCGATCGCGTAGGTCTTGCGTGTGTCGCCCGTCTTGAACTCCAGCGGCAGCACGCCCATACCGACCAGATTGGTGCGGTGGATACGTTCGAAACCTTCCGCGACAATGGCTTCCACACCGGCCAGACGCACGCCTTTGGCCGCCCAGTCACGCGATGAGCCCTGACCGTAGTCGGCGCCAGCCACGATGATCAGGTTTTGCTTACGATCCATATAGGTTTCGATGGCTTCCCACATACGCATGACCGTGCCTTCCGGCTCGACGCGGGCAAGAGAGCCCTTCTTCACCTCACCGTTGACCACAGCCATTTCGTTGATCAGCTGAGGATTGGCAAAGGTGGCGCGTTGCGCGGTCAGGTGATCGCCCCGATGCGTCGCATAGGAGTTGAAGTCCTCTTCCGGCACGCCCATTTTCGCCAGATATTCACCCGAAGCCGAGTTAGCCAGGATCGCGTTCGAAGGCGACAAATGGTCGGTGGTGATGTTGTCCGGCAGTACGGCAAGCGGACGCATCCCTTTCAGGGTACGAACGCCAGCCAGTGCGCCTTCCCAATAGGGCGGACGACGGATATAGGTGGACATCGGACGCCAGTCGTACAACGGACTTTTCGCCGTTGCAATTTCGCCCAGATCAAACATCGGGATGTAGATCTGACGGAACTGTTCAGGCTTCACGCAGGAGGCCACGACCGCGTCGATCTCTTCATCGGACGGCCAGATATCTTTCAACATCACCGGCTTGCCCGACTTATCGGTGCCCAGTGCATCCTGTTCGATATCGAGGCGTATAGTACCCGCGATCGCGTAAGCCACGACCAGCGGCGGAGAAGCCAGGAAGGCTTGCTTCGCATACGGGTGGATACGACCGTCGAAGTTGCGGTTGCCGGACAGGACGGCGGTAGCGTACAGGTCGCGATCGATGATTTCCTGCTGGATCTTAGGATCGAGTGCGCCGGACATACCGTTACAGGTGGTACAGGCGAATCCGACGATACCGAAGCCCAGTTTCTCCAGTTCCGACAGCAAGCCCGCTTCTTTCAGGTACAGCTCGGCAACCTTAGAACCCGGCGCAAAAGAAGTCTTGACCCAAGGCTTGCGCAGCAGCCCCAGTTCGTTGGCTTTTTTAGCCAGCAAGGCGGCGGCAACCACGTTGCGCGGATTGGATGTGTTGGTGCAGGACGTAATGGCAGCGATGATGACAGCGCCATCAGGCATCAGGCCTTCGGCTTCGCTGACACGACCAGCCTCCAGTTTTGCTTCGTCAGAAATACCGCGTTCATGCAGAGCGGAGGTAGGCAGACGGCGGTGCGGATTGGACGGGCCCGCCATGTTGCGCACCACGGTGGACAGATCGAATTCCAGCACACGCTCGTATTGGGCGGCAACCATCTGATCCGCCCACAGACCGGTGGTCTTAGCGTAGTTTTCCACCAGAGCAACCTGTTCAGGTTCACGTCCGGTCAGTTTCAAATATGTGATGGTCTGAGCGTCGATGTAAAACATCGCCGCAGTCGCACCGAATTCCGGACACATATTGGAAATGGTCGCACGATCACCGATGGACAGGCTATCAGCGCCCGGGCCAAAGAATTCGACGTAGGCACCTACCACACGCTCTTTACGCAGGAACTCGGTCAGGGCCAGCACGATGTCGGTGGCGGTGATGCCAGGCTGACGCTGTCCTACCAACTTGACGCCAGCGATATCCGGCAGACGCATCATGGAAGGCAGACCCAGCATGACGGTTTCAGCTTCCAGACCGCCGACACCGATCGCCAGTACACCCAGCGAGTCAACGTGCGGAGTGTGAGAATCAGTGCCAACGCAGGTATCAGGGAAGGCTACGCCCTCACGAGATTGAATCACCGGAGACATCTTTTCCAGATTGATCTGGTGCATGATGCCGTTACCGGCCGGGATCACGTCGACGTTCTTAAACGCAGTCTTGGTCCACTCGATGAAGTGGAAGCGATCTTCGTTACGACGGTCTTCAATGTCGCGGTTCTTCTTGAATGCATCCGGGTCAAAACCAGCCGCTTCCACTGACAGAGAGTGGTCAACGATCAACTGGGTCGGCACCACAGGATTGACCAGTGAAGGGTCACCACCTTGATCGGCGATCGCGTCACGCAGGCCGGCCAAGTCCACCAATGCGGTCTGGCCTAAGATGTCGTGACAAACAACACGGGCGGGATACCAGGGGAAATCCAGGTCGCGCTTACGTTGGATCAGCTGTTTCAGTGCATCGGTCAAGGCTTCCGGTTCGCAGCGGCGCACCAGTTGCTCGGCCAGCACTTTGGATGTGTAGGGCAATTTGGCATAAGCGCCGGTTTCGATGGCGTCCACTGCCGCCTGTGTATCGAAGTAGTCAAGTTTAGTGCCGGCTAAAGGCTTACGGTATTGGGTATTCATTAATGTCCTTCTATGAGAACGTGTACAAGTTAGATACGGGCGCGAAAAAGGGCGACCAGTCGCCCTTTGCTTTTGTTAGCCGCGATTCTCGATCGGCACCCAGGCCAGATTCTCAGGCCCGATGTAATTGGCACTAGGACGAATGATCTTGCCGTCTGCGCGCTGTTCGATAACGTGAGCGCCCCAACCGGTGACGCGAGAGATGACGAACAGCGGCGTGAACATTTCTGTCGGCACGCCCATCATGTGGTAGGAAACAGCGGAGAACCAGTCCAAATTAGGGAACATCTTCTTGGTTTCCCACATCACAGATTCCAGACGGGCAGCGATATCGAACAACACCATTTCACCGGCTTCTTCAGCCAGTTGGCGGGCAACACGCTTGATCACTTCATTGCGAGGATCGGCAATGGTGTAAACCGGATGACCGAAACCGATGACGATTTCCTTACGCGCGACACGTGCGCGGATATCGGCTTCGGCTTCATCGACGCTCGCATAACGACTCTGGATACGGAAAGCTTCTTCGTTTGCACCGCCGTGTTTAGGACCGCGCAACGCACCGATCGCACCTGTGATACAGGAATACAGATCGGAATTGGTACCCGCGATCACGCGTGCGGTGAAGGTCGAGGCATTGAACTCATGCTCTGCGTACAGAATCAACGAGGTATGCATAGCGCGTACCCAGGATGCTTTGGCTGGCTTGCCGTGCAACAGGGTCAGAATATGACCACCGATGGAATCATCATCCGTTTCAACTTCGATGCGTTTACCTGAAGTTGTGTAGTGATGCCAGTACATCAGCATGGAGCCGAAACTAGCCAGCATACGGTCGATCAGATCGCGCGCCAGAATTTCATTGTGTTCTTCAGGTTCTTGCTCGCAAGTACCCAAAACAGAACAACCCGTACGCATCACATCCATAGGATGCGCATCGGCTGGAATCGCTTCCAGCGCCTGTTTGACCGCTTGCGGCAATCCGCGCAGCGCTTTGAGTTTGGCCTTATAGGCTTGCAGTTGTTCTACGCCAGGCAGCGTGCCGTGCACCAGCAGATGGGCAATTTCCTCAAATTCCGCCGTTTCGGCGAAATCGAGAATATCGTAGCCGCGATAGTGCAGATCGTTACCGGTGCGTCCAACCGTACAAACAGCGGTGTTACCTGCAACAGTACCTGACAGGGCAACCGATTTTTTAGGTTTAGGCAACGTATTGATTTCAGTCATTTTTTTCTCCTGTTAGTAGGGATAGATTATTCCGCGCCTTTTTCGGCGAACAGCCTATCCAGCTTCTGTTCATAAGCGTGGTAACCCAGATAATCGTAAAGCTCCATACGCGGCTGCATCTGTTCGACCACTTGCTGCTGCGTGCCATCGGCCAGAATATGCTGATAGACATTGAGGGCTGCGCGGCTCATGGCGCGGAACGCAGAGAGCGGATACAGAACCAGACCGATACCTACGCCGCCCAGTTGTTCTGTGGTGTACAGCGGTGTCGCACCGAATTCGGTGATATTCGCCAGCACCGGCACGGAAACCGCGCTGGTAAATTGTGCGTATTGCTCCAGCGTAATCATCGCTTCAGGGAAGATCATGTCAGCGCCCGCTTCCACACAAGCCTGTGCACGTTCGATAGCGGACGACATGCCTTCAACGGCCAGCGCATCGGTGCGCGCCATGATGACAAAACTGGCATCTACCCGTGCGTCTACTGCCGCTTTGACGCGATCGACCATTTCGGCTTGGCTGACGATAGCCTTGTTGGGACGGTGTCCGCAACGCTTTTGCATCACTTGATCTTCGATATGGAAACCGGCAGCGCCAGATTGAGCTACTTCGCGTGTCGCGCGGGCGATGTTGAATGACCCACCCCAACCTGTATCGATATCGACCAACAGCGGCAATTCGCTCACCGCAGTGATACGGCGCGCATCTTCACAGACATCGTGCAAGGTGGTGATACCCAGATCCGGAATACCCAGCGATGACGCAGCCACTCCGCCACCGGACAGATACAGCGCCTTATGGCCGCTCTTTTCCGCCAGAATGGCGCAGTAAGCGGTGACAGCGCCCACCACTTGCAAAGGATGATTATCTTGAACTGCACGGCGCAACTTCTGCCCCGGTGTACTAGCGACTTGACTCATACTGCCTCCTCTTTATCGATCATTTCTCTAATGCTGCGCCACGCGCCCTGAATATGGCGGCGCATCAGCATCTCTGCCAGTTCACCGTCACGCTGTGCTAATGCTTCTACTATTTGCCTGTGCTGAGAGAGTGCGGGACGAGTACGCTGTGCATTGCGACTGGTACGGTAGCGGCACATACGCAGCAACTGATACTGCTCACTGCCCAGCAGATCCATCAACATCTCATTGCGGCTGCCGCGCACGATCTGGTAATGAAAATCCAGATCGCCTTCGCTTTGTGCGTAGACTTTGCCACCTTCTTGTTCGATTTGTTTTTCGTGATTGTCGAGCAGAACGCCCAAATTGATAATTTCTTCATCCGTCATCTGCGTCGCGGCGATGCGGCATGCCATCCCTTCGAGCGCTTCACGCACCGCATACAGATCAGACATGGTTTTATGATCGAGAATAACGACACGGGTGCCAGCATTGGGGACACGCTTGACCAGCCGCATTCCTTCCATGTGGCGCAGCGCCTCACGCAACGGGCCGCGCCCCATGCCAAAGCGCTCTGCCAATTCGGCTTCGTTAAGCTTCTGACCTTGCACCAATTCGCCAGTTACGATACTGTGCGCGAGACGATGCGAGGCAATATCAGCCAGCGTTCCTTGTTTTGGTGCCGAGAGCAACATAGCTTCCTCCGATTGTCGACAATTCGAAGGAATATTAGCATCTATTACGGTTTATTGCGTAATATTTTTAAAAAATGTCGACAATCCAACACCCCCGCAACCAACCCCACGCACTGTCGTCGTAAAAAAGCCACAAAACCCCTCCTTAGAAAAATTTTGTGGCCTTGTAATCCGTGCACCTGCTATCTTCAGGAAATCATTCCTGCCGCCACGGTATTGTTGGTCGCCTCATCGATCACGATAAAGCTGCCGCTGGCACGGTTGCGACTGTAGTGGTCAAATGCCAACGGTTGTTGCACTCTCAGCTTCACATGAGCGATGTCGTTCATATTGATCACCGCTTCCGCATGCTGCGCCAGCGTATTCACATCGACGCGGTAATCGACACTGGCAAACACGCATTTTGCGGTTCGTGTCGTGTGCTTCACCAGATATTTACGGCTCTTATCCAGCGGCGTTTCAGACAACCAGCACAACATCGCCTCAAACTCTTTCGCCACCGTCGGCAGATAATCCGCCTTGACGAACAGATCGCCGCGCGAGATATCGATCTCATCGTTCAGTCTCAAGGTGATCGACTGAGGCGCATACGCCGTTTGCAGCGCGCCATCGAAGGTCACGATTTCCTTGACGGTGCTGGTTCTGCCCGATGGCAACACGGTGACTTCATCGCCCACCGACACGGAACCGGCCTCGATGCGTCCCATAAAACCACGAAAATCGTGATACTCGCCGGTTTGCGGACGGCATACCCACTGCACCGGGAAGCGGAAATCGGTAGTGTTTACATCGTGATCGATTTCCACGTTTTCCAGCAACTCCATCAGCGTAGGGCCGGAATACCAGTTCAGATGCTCACCCCGGTCGACAATCATATCGCCCACCAGCGCAGACAACGGCACGCAAGTCACGTTATGCAGCCCCAGTTGCGCGGCAAAAGCCAGATATTCGGTGCAAATCTCGTTAAAGCGCGCTTCCGAATAATCCACCATATCCATCTTGTTGACCGCCAGCACGATGTGCGGAATGCCGACCAGACTCGCCAGATAAGAATGGCGACGCGTCTGCACCAGCACGCCGCGCCGCGCGTCGATCAGTATCACCACCAGATTAGCGGTCGAGGCAGCGGTCACCATATTGCGGGTGTATTGCTCGTGCCCCGGTGTATCGCCGATGATGAATTTGCGTTTAGGCGTGGCGAAATAGCGATAAGCCACATCGATGGTGATACCCTGCTCGCGCTCGGCCTGCAAACCATCGGTCAGCAGGGACAGATCCACCGCCGCCATGCCGCGCTTTTCGGACGTCTTAGAAATCGCAGAGAACTGATCCTCGAAGATGGATTTAGAATCGTGCAACAATCGGCCGATCAGCGTGCTCTTGCCGTCGTCCACACTGCCTGCGGTGATAAAGCGTAGCAGCTGCGTATTAGTATTCATTGATTTAATTCCTTTTTTTCTATTCAACATGAAGGGTAATTTCGGGGGAGCGAGAAGAGAAAGCAGGGTAAAAAATGGCGACCTAATCATCTGCTGTGCTTTTGACACCCGCCCTTCCCTCTTGCCCCTTAACCCTACACTTCCTTAGAAGTACCCTTCTTTCTTGCGCAACTCCATCGAGGCATCCGATGTTTGATCGTCCATCCGTGTCGCGCCGCGTTCGGTGATGCGCGTGGTGGCCGTCTCTGCAATGATTTCTTCTACATTGCTGGCGGTCGATTCCACTGGCGCCGTGCAGGTCACATCGCCCACGGTACGAAAACGCACCGAGAGCACCTCGACTTTTTCGCCGGGTTTAGGCTGCACCAGATCCGACACCGGAATCACCGAACCGCCGCGACGAATCACCTCACGTTCGTGCGCGTAGTAGATGCTCGGAATATGCAGCTTCTCGCGACCGATGTATTGCCAGATATCCAGTTCCGTCCAGTTGGAAATCGGGAATACGCGGATGTTTTCGCCTGCATGCACCCTTGTGTTGTAGATATCCCACAGCTCGGGGCGCTGATTCTTCGGGTCCCACTGACCGAACTCGTCGCGGAACGAGAAGATACGTTCCTTGGCGCGCGCCTTTTCCTCATCGCGACGCGCTCCGCCCATGCAGGCATCGAAACCGAATTCCTCTATGGTTTCCAGCAAGGTCACCGACTGAAACGGATTGCGCGGCAAATCCGGATTTTTGATCACGATGCTGCCCTTGGCGATCGAGCCTTCCAGCGAGCGCACGATCAGCCGCTCACCTAAATCCGCCGCCAGCTTGTCGCGGGTTGCGATCACTTCCGGAAAGTTGTGCTCGGTATCGATATGCACCAGTGGAAACGGAAACTTGCAAGGGCGGAAGGCTTTTTCGGCCAGGCGCAGCATGACGATGGAATCCTTACCGCCGGAAAATAACAATGCCGGATTTTTGCACTCGGCAGCCACCTCGCGCATGATGTGGATGGATTCTGACTCCAACGCATCTAAATGTGTAAATACATGATTAATCATAACTTTTTCTTTCAAAATTGTCGGGTTAAAACCCGACCTACATACATTTCCTTAACGGCGGGTTGCGCTACGCTACCCCACCCTACGAAGCCGAAACCCCGGCCCCATGTGCAACTTTCTGTAGAGCACTAACGTGTAACCCGCACTCTGTCGGGGTTTTGGCTACGCCGAAACCCCTGTGCCATGAGCTATTCTTTTCACCGCGCTGACATGGAGTCCACATTCCTTGCTGTCGGGGTTTTGGCTACGCCGAAACCCCTGTGCCGTGTGCTACTTTTTTCACAGCACTGACATGAAGTCCGCATTCTTTGCTGTCGGGGTTTTCCCACCACCACCTTCCGGCGCGGATATCTTCTCCCGGCGTGACCGAACGTGTGCAGGGCGCGCAACCTAAACTAGGGTAGAACTGGTCGTGCAACTTGTTATAAGGAACATCGTGCTGCCTGATATATGCCCAGACCTCTTTATGAGACCATTCCAGTAAAGGGTTAAATTTCTGCAGACCGAAGTCTGCATCGAACGACGACACCTCCAATGATCCGCGTGTCACCGCCTGATCGCGACGTAAACCGGTGATCCACGCCCCCCGTCCACGCAGCGCCCGTCGCAACGGTTCAACCTTACGAGCGAAGCAGCAAGCCTTACGCGCATCCACGCTGCCGTAAAAGCCATTCACGCCGTTCTCAGTCACGTAACGCTCAACCGAAGCAGGATCCGGAAAGTACACTTTCAGCGGCGTCGCGTAACGCTCCGACACCGCCTGCATCAGCGTATAGGTTTCCTGCGGCAGTCGCCCTGTATCCAGGCTGAACACCTCGATATCCAAACTGTGCTTGTCGATCAGATCGGTCAACACCATGTCTTCCGCTCCCAGACTGCTGGCGAAACACACCGGTGAAAAATCACGCACCGCCTGTCGCAAGACTTCAACCACCTGATCAATTTTCTGTTGCATTTCGTATCCCCTAACGGGCGTGACACCGTCACCCCATATAATAAAACTCGCATCGCCCGTTTCCCTCTCTCCTAACTCTCCCCCACATGTTGGGGAGAAGGAATCGGTATCGCTACGCGAGATTTTTCTTACACTAGCAAACCGGCGACCGCCTCGGTCAAGTCCAGTTGTGCATCTTTAGCCGTGGCAAATTTGCCCACCAGTACCGTCCAGCGATCAACTGCCTCACTAATCGGCACCAGTTCTTCGACACTGATCTCTTCCACATTCGCCAGCGCATCTATCATTCTGGCAAATTCGTGCGTAATCTCGCCTTCCACCAGTCGCTGCAACTCTGCCGCCAGCTTATGCAAATCATCCGAACGAATCCCGCCCAACAATTGCGCAAGACCACCGCCCAACAGTCGCAAAATCGCCTCGTTACATTGAGCCGCTTCCACATATTTGCGCTGGAACACCAGTGCGTTGCGATACTCGCGTTCATGCGCCGCTTCAAAAAAATTCGCTCCTATCATCACCTGTGTCGCACCCGCGCATTCGCCACCGCCCAGTTGCAACACACGAAAATCGGCAGCCTCACCAAAGTCGCGCATCACCGACTGCAACTCGTCCACTTTCACCTCAGTCAAATCAGCCAGTGAATATTTAAAATAATCAATAGGTTGTGCGCGAGCCCAGGCAAAGAAATTCTCCTCACCGCTGTCCAGATGCGCCAGCTTGATCCGCTCTATCGCCTGTTCGACACGCGCCACCGGCAGGGATGGCCCTTTAATCGCCAGCTTGCCGCCCCCCATGCCGTTGCCTGCAAAATACATCTGGTAATGCGGCACCAGTTTGCCGTGCAAACGCTTGCCTTCCCCGTAGATACCGATGTCGCCGGTCTCCGGTTGCGCGCAACCGTTGTGGCAACCGGAAACACGGATACGCAGATCAGCCACCCCGCCGGACAACTTGGTTGCCGCCAGCGTACTGGAGGTAATCCCCAGACGGCAGGTTGACGTGCCCGGGCAAGCCGTCACGTTGTCACCGGCTTCGGTTTGTTGCAAACCGAGTGCGGCAAGCCCCTTGCGCAATACCGCCACCTTGTCCTGCGGCACATTCAAAATTACAAAATTCTGATCCTGCGTGCTGTGTATCTCGCTCAAGCCATGCGCACTCAACAAGGTCGACACCCCGTGCAACTGGGCGGCGGTCACATCACCGATCGGTAGTGCCACCGGCAGCACGAACAAACCTGGCTGATGCTGTGCAAAAATCTTGCGCGGCGCGCCCTGCCCCGGATACTCGAGGCCCGACTGTTCGCGCCACTGCCCTTGCGGGTGAGGCTGATCGGCCAGCGCCTGACGGGTACGCTCAAACTCTTCGCGGTACTTTTCGATGAAACCCTGTTCGCCGAATTTCTCCACCAGATACTTGATGCGCGACTTGGCGCGTTTAGTGCGATCCGAATACTTATTGTGCAAAGTCACCAGCGCTTCCAGGGCGAACAGCAACTCACTCTCAGGGATAAACTCCTCCACCACGATGGATGCACGGGGTTTATGACCCAACCCGCCACCGGCACGCACGCTAAAACCGTGTTTCCCGTCCTTTTTCACCGCGATCAGGCCGCAATCGTGCAGCATGGCCTGCGCGCAATCGGCCTCGCAACCGGAAAAACTGATCTTAAATTTGCGCGGCAATTGCTGATTCAACGGGTTGCGCAAAAAGTGTGCGGTCGCGCCATCCACGTGGCGGGCGACATCCACATGTTCCTTAGGGCAAACACCGGCTAAGGGGCACGCAGTCATGTTGCGTATGGTGTTACCGCACGCCTCGCGTGTCGTCATCCCGACTTCAGCCAGACGACGCATCGCACTGGGCATCTTATCCAGCGGAATGAAATGCACCTGAATCGCCTGACGGGTGGTGAAATGCGCCACATCTCTCTGCCCGTGTGCCTCGATGACATCCGCCACCGCATCCAGTTGTTCCGCGCGGATGCGCCCGCCGGGTATCTTGATGCGCAACATGTTCACGCCCTGCTGGCGCTGACCATACACGCCTTGTTGCAGACGAACAGCGGTAAAACGATCCGCATCGATGCCGCCATCGTTAAAGGTGGCGATCGCCTGTTCAAAGCGGGTGATCTCTTCCAGATCAGATAAGTTACTTGTGTTCAGACTCATTTTCTTCTCCTAATACAAAACCATTTTTATGCCAATAATCAATAACATAATCGCAAGCAACGGGCGCAAAACTCGCTCCGGCACCTTCGCGCTCAGATGACTGCCGATGTAAATCCCGGGCAAAGAACCCAGTAGCAAACTACCCAGCAAGATAAAGTCCACCGTTCCCATCGCCAGATGCCCCATCCCTGCTATCGCCGTCAGCGGCACGGCGTGAACGATATCGGTGCCGACCACCTTCACCGCCGACATGCGCGGATAGAGAAACAGCAGAGCCACCGTACCCAGCACCCCGGCGCCCACCGAAGAAATCGTCACCAGTGCGCCCACCACCACACCGGTCGCGATAGTCGCTGCGGGCAGATAACGGTGATGCAATTCATAGACTGTTCCGTCCTGACGACGCGCCACCTTCTTGATCCAGTCTTTCAACAGCAGCGCGCTAGCTGTCAACAGCAGCGCCACACTCAGCACACTGGTAACAAGTGAGCGCAACGTCTTTTCATCCAGCGCCAGATATTTGAACAAAACGATGGTAGCGACCGAGGCGGGCAGACTACCCAGCGCAAGTAATCCCACCACACGCCAGTCCACCGTGCCGCGACGGCCATGCACCCATCCTCCCAGCGATTTGGTTAGCGAGGCGTACAGCAAATCCGTGCCGACAGCGGTTGCGGGTGAGACGCCAAACAGCAGCACCAGCAAGGGCGTCATCAGCGAGCCGCCGCCGACCCCGGTGATTCCTACGATCAGACCGACCAAAAATCCCGACAACGTGTACATCCAGCTCATGTGCCCCACCTGATTAACCGATGGAGCGCATTCTAGTGGTCACGCTTTATATTACTAAATACTTTTATGCTACTATCTTATAACTAACAGCAATTAAGGGGCGCCGCGTGAATCTGCAACAACTCAAATATCTCAATGAAATCGTCCGTCAGGGACTGAAAATTTCCGGCGCGGCGGAGGCGCTGTACACCTCGCAACCGGGCATCAGCAAGCAAATCAAGCAGTTGGAAGAAGAGCTGGGGATAGAGATTTTCGTGCGCAACGGCAAGCGCATCGTCGCGATCACAGAACCTGGCAAGGCCGTGTTATCGATTGCCCAGCGCATGCTGCACGACATGGAGAATCTCAAACAAGTGGGTGAAGAGTTCGGTTCACAAAGCAGCGGCCATCTGACCATCGCCACCACCCATACCCAGGCGCGTTACGCCCTGCCGCCGGTGGTGAAACAATTTATGGGACGCAACCCCGGGGTCAAACTGGGCTTGCATCAGGGCAGCCCGACCCAGATCGCCGAACAGGTATTAAGCGGCGAAGCCGACATCGGTATCGCCACCGAGAGTCTCGCCCTGTATGACGAACTGATCACACTGCCCTGCTACGAATGGCATCACTGCGTGGTGACCCCGCCCGGCCACCCCTTGCTAAATAACCCGGTACTGACGCTGGAAGCCATCGCGCAATATCCCATCATCACCTATGACTTCGCTTTTTCGGGCCGAGGCAAGATCAACGAGGCGTTTGAAAAGGCCGGTATCACGCCGGACATTGCACTGACCGCAATCGATGCGGACGTGATCAAGACTTACGTAGAACTGGGACTGGGCATCGGCATACTGGCACATATGGCGTTTGTTCCCGAACGCGACTCGCATCTGCGCATGCTGGATGCATTACATCTGTTCAAGCCCAGCACCACGCGGATTGCGCTGAGGAAAAACGAATATTTGCGCGGTTACACCTATGACTTTATCGAACTGTTCGCCCCGCACCTGACCCGCGATATAGTCGCCAAAGCGATGCATCTTTCCACCTCAGTTGAGAACGATTAATGGATCGCTATAAAACTGGCGTATTTATGTCACAAAGCAAGTCTTGCCTAGGCTTTTGGGGTAAAGTCTCACAAGATACGCAACTCACCTCATGGTCAGTAAAAACGGCATGAATTTGAATTTTTTTCACCGCTATTCGCTCAAAACACGCGTAACGCTGTTCACGCTGACCATCTTCGTATCCGGAATATGGTCGTTGGCTTTTTACGTCAACCATCTTCTGCATGTAGATATGCAACGCCAACTTGGCGAACAGCAATTCGCGACCGTTTCCATCCTGGCAACTGAACTCGATCACGAACTGCAAGACCGGCTGCAGGCTCTGGAAGATGTGGCGGAGAGAATCACACCTGAGATGTTAGGCAACAGTATCTTGTTGCAAGACTTTCTTGAACAACGACCTTTTTTTCGCGGACAATTTAACGGCGGCATCCTCGTATTGAATCCGGATGGCGCGATCATCGCGGATTCGATACATGAAGCCGGTGTCGAGATATCACCAACCGACTCAGGCGCTGCACTCGCGCTCAAAACCGGAAAATCCGCCATAGGCAAACCCCGCCTGCTCCGCAATCACCCTGAATTTGACATGGCGGTGCCCATTCTGGATGAGCAGGGCAACATTGCCGGCACACTGAGCGGTGTCATCAATCTTAATCAGCCCAATTTTCTGGAAAAAATTACCGGCCACCGCTACGGCACAACCGGCGGATATCTGCTGGTGGCACCGCAATACCGCCTGGTCGTCACCGCCACCGACAAGCAGCACATCATGCAAGCACTGCCCGCCGCCGGGATCAATCCTGCCATCGACAGGAATATCGCCGGCTTTGAAGGCTACACCATACTGACCAATCCACTCGGTGTAGAGGAGCTGGCCTCTATAAAAAAAATTCCGGTAGCGAACTGGTATCTTGCCGCCGTACTACCTGCCAGCGAAGCATTTGCCCCCATTCATGCGCAGCTGATCAACATGCTGGCAGCGACCCTGCTGCTCACTTTACTGGCCGGCAGCCTGACCTGGTGGATGTTAAGACGTGAGCTATCTCCTATGCTGTCGGCTATCACGACTCTGGCGAACCTGTCCGAAACCAACCAGTACCCGCCCCCGCTGCCCGTCACCCGAAATAACGAAATCGGCGATTTAATCAGCGGATTCAATCGCATACTGGAAACACTGTGGCAACGGGAGTGCGCCCTGAAAGAAAGTGAAACACGATTTCGCCACTTTTTCGAACACAATTCCTCGGTGATGCTGCTCATCGAGCCTGCATCCGGTGAGATCATCAACGCCAACGATGCGGCGGCGAGCTACTACGGTTATCCGCTCGCGCGACTGATCGGCATGCTAACCTCCGACCTCAACATCAGCGCACCGGAATACTTAGCCCGTGAACGAATGCTCGCGCTCAGTGAAGAACGTAACTACTTCATTTTCCGCCATCGTCTGGCCAGCGGCGAGATCCGCGATGTAGAAGTTCATTCGACCCCGATCACCCATGATGGACAAACACTGCTGTTTTCTATTGTTCACGACATCACCGCACGCAAACAAGCTGAACAGGAGGCGGCCGCCTTAATTCAGCGCAATAAAATATTGATGGATAACGCCATCGACGGCATCCACATTCTGGATGAGCAGGGCAATCTGATCGAAGCCAACCATGCCTTTTACCGCATGCTCGATTACACCCCTGAACAAGCCCGACATCTGAACATTACCGACTGGGAGGCTAAACTCACCCCCGACGAACTGAGCGCTACCATTTTGCATTTACTCAGCAGCCATGCGGTATTCGAGACAGTCAACCGGCGCCGTGACGGCAGCATCATCGATGTGGAAGCCAGCGCGGTCGGGATAGAGCTGGACGGCAAGCGGTGCATCTATGTAGCGAGTCGGGATATCACCGAACGCAAGAAGGCCGAAAACGAAATCAAGCATCTGGCTTTCTACGATCCGCTGACTGGACTGGCCAATCGCAGGTTGATGACCGACCGCATGGAACAGGCACTGCTGCATGCACGCCGCTATAGTGAACTGGTGGTAGTTTGCATGATTGATCTGGACGGCTTTAAACATGTCAACGACCAGATGGGCCACAAGGCGGGCGACCAGTTGCTCATCGAAGTGGCCAGCCGCCTGCAGGAATGTCTGCGCCAGTCTGATACCGCTTCGCGCTTCGGCGGCGATGAGTTCGCCATCATTTTGGGCGGCTTTAAAAAAATCAGCGAATGCGAACAACTGCTGGACAGAATCATTATATCTTTGGCCGTGCCGTATGCCGTGATGGGCGAAATAGCCCATGTCACGGCCAGCATCGGCGCTACGATCTTCCCCAATGATGGCGGCACAGCCGATCTGCTGTTGCGCCACGCCGATCAAGCCATGTATGAAGCTAAACAGGCCGGAAAAAACTGCTACCGCTTGTTCAATCCCAGCCACCAGAATCAGCAGCAAGCCAATCAGGCCACGCTCAAACGCATCGAAAAAGCCCTGAGTGACGGGCAAATCACCCTCTACTACCAGCCTCAGGTCGATTGCAGACTGGGGAAGGTGATCGGCTCAGAAGCATTGATCCGCTGGAACCACCCGATTTTAGGGCTGCTCTCCCCCTCGGAATTCATCCCGCTGCTCGAACACGATGACTTGATCATCACCGTCGGCGAATGGGTGATAAGAAGCGCACTGAGCCAACTGACTGAATGGCGTAGCAAAGGGATTGCATTGCCCGTCAGCATCAATATTTCGGCTCGACAACTGCACCAGAGCAACTTTACCGAACGCCTGAATGAATTACTCAAAGAGTATGACAGCGAGATCATCAATCTCCTCGAAATCGAAATTCTCGAAACAGCTGCATTGGAGGATATCAATGTGGTGGCAGAATCCATACGCAAATGCAGCACACTGGGCATACGTGTCTCCATCGATGATTTTGGCACCGGATTTTCCTCGCTGGCCCATCTCAAGCACCTGCGTGTCGATGCACTGAAAATCGATCAGAGCTTTGTGCTCGGCATGTTACATAATCCGGAAGACTTGGCGATTGTCAGCGGAGTCATCGCACTTGCCTCCTCCTTCCGGCACAAAGTCATTGCCGAAGGGGTGGAATCTATCGATCAAATATTAATGCTGCTGGAATTAGGCTGCGATACGATCCAGGGCTACAGCATCTCACGCCCTATGCCGGCTGAACGCATCCCGTCCTGGCTGGCGTCGTTTAATCCTGATCCCTTATGGAAGCTTTCCTATTCCCATCGTCCCACGCGCGACTATTTTGAATTGCTGCTGGCTGAAACCAATCATCGGCACTGGATAGCGCAATTGATCGAGAGTCTGGGCGATCCTCTGGAAACGAATATCAGCGAACGGCTGGATGTTCGCGTCTGCCGCCTTAGCCACTGGTATTACGGAGAAGGCTATCGCCAGTTCAGTGCGGAAAGCTGGTTTCGTTCCATCGAACCCTTGCACCTGCTCATACACCAGACTGCAACAAGTCTGTGCGAACACAGGCGCGCAGGCGATGAGTCCGCAGCAGAAGCGGATCAGGCCGCGTTAACTTTACAACAGGACGAATTCGATAGCTTGCTCGGCAGCCTGCGCGAAACAATGGCCAAACAATACTTAATCGACAGCACAGCTATAGCGAAATGATCAACAGGAGTAACAAATGATAGGACACGAACTGATCGTCTGGAGTGACAGCCTGATAACCGGCGTCACGGAAATGGATGAACAACACCGCATTCTGGTCAACAGTATCAATGAAGCTAACACCCGTCTGGCGGAACATGTGAATGCCGAGATACTCGACCAGATTACCCGAGACCTGCTCAGCTATGCGCTCTACCATTTTGAAACGGAGGAGGCGCTTATGCAGAGCTATAACTACAGCGAGGCCAGCCTGGCGGACTCAGACCTGCATATGAAACAGCATCGAGAATTCTCAGCGACGGTGGTTGCCGTACGCGAAGGCATCAAGGCCGGCCGTCTGATGTCCCGTGAAGACCTGCTCAGTTTCCTCAACAACTGGCTGATCAACCATATCCTCAACACCGACATACGACTGGCGGCTCACATTCTGGTCTGCAGAGCCGCGACCACCTGATTTAAAAAGCGAATTAATTCAGTTAAAAAGAGCTACAGCGCGGCATGATGTTTTGCCAGCACGCCGTCGATAAACTCGCGCAAAAATCCCGCAGTCTGGGAGCTGTGAAAGCGCGCCACCTCTACGCCGTGACTGTAGGCGACGACGGTAGGAAAACCACGCACCTTATGCCGCCCTGCGATGCGCATATTCTCATCGGCATCGACGATGCCCAGAAAAAACTTCCCGTCATACTCGGTTACCATCTTGTGTAATAAGGGTGCCAACACCTTGCAAGGCGCGCACCAGTCAGCACTGATATCCATCAGCACCGGCAACTGGTGTGAACGCGCCACCACTAAATCCTCAAAATCTGCTTCTTCTACGTTATATGAATAGTCACTCATCACTTCTCCTTTAATCAGCCAATCGCACGTCGTGAAAAATCGCGGGGTCTGAATCCTAAAGAGGCTAACACCGCGAAATAAACGATCACACCACCGACAACCAACTCGCTGAGGCGAGCGATACGCGTCCAGCCAGATCCCGTCAGCCAACTCTCCTGCGTGCCCATACCGAACCAGAGCGCCAACCCCAACGCCAACATCGCGATACTCAATTTGAGAAAATAGACCAGCCAGCCCGGCTCAGGCTGATAGATGTCCTTTTTGCGCAAAAAATAATACAAGATAGCAGAGTTAAGACACGCACCCAGTCCGATGGACAGCGCCAGCCCCGCATGAGCGATCCAGCCGATAAACAGCGCGTTCATCAACTGCGTTGCCACCAGCGTCGCAATACCGATTTTCACCGGCGTCTTGATGTCCTGACGGGCATAAAAACCGGGCGCCAGGATTTTCACCAGTATCATACCGATCAGCCCGATACTGTAGCCTATCAGCGCATGGCTGGTCATCAGCACATCAGAGGCCATAAATGCGCCGCGCTGAAAAAAGGTGGCCAGCAGCGGAACCGAGATCATGCCCAGCGCCAGCGCCGAAGGCAAGGCGAGCAAAAAGGTCAGCCGCAAGCCCCAGTCCAGCAGTTTCGAATATTCCGTTGTATCGTTGCCGGCATGGCACTTGGAAAGCGAGGGCAGCAAGATCGTCCCTAGGGCGGCTCCCAGCACACCGGCGGGGAACTCCATCAAACGATCCGCATAATACAGCCAGGAGACACTGCCGGCAGCCAGGAATGAGGCGAAAATCGTGTTGATAATCAGGCTGATTTGCGCAATCGACACCCCGAAGATGGCAGGCCCCATCTGGCGTATCACGCGGCGCATCCCGGTATCCGTCCAGCTGAAACGCACTCTAGGTAACATGTTGATTTTTTTCAGGAAAGGCACCTGAAAAGCCAGCTGCACAAAGCCAGCGACAAATACTGCCCAGGCCAGCGCCATGACAGGCGGATCGCAATAGGGCGCGAGCCAGAGCGCACCGCCGATAAAACAAACATTAAGCAGGATAGGCGCAAAGGCAGGAACCCAGAATTTATTGTAGGTATTGAGAATCGCGGCCGCGACCGCCACCAGCGAGATGAAGAAAATATAGGGAGAGGTCACGCGCAGCAATTGCACCGTGAGCTGGAATTTTTCCGCGTCTTTAACGAAGCCGGGCGCGCTGATATAGACCAGCAGCGGTGCGGCAATGATGCCGACCAGCGTGACAAAAAACAATATAATCGCCAGCATGGTGACGACGTGATCGACCAGCAGCTTGGTTTCCGCCTCGCCTCGCCGGTTTTTGTATTCGCCAAAAATAGGAACGAAGGCCTGCGAGAAAGCGCCTTCCGCAAACAGGCGACGCAGCAGATTGGGCAGTTTAAAGGCGACAAAGAAAGCGTCCGTCGCCATCCCTGCACCAAATACACGCGCAATCAACACATCTCGTGCAAAAGCCAGTATTCGTGAGATCAGCGTCAGTCCGCTGATGGTCGCTAACGATTTGAGTAAATTCACAAAATTATAAGGTGACGGCCTGTGTTCAGGAGCCGCGCTGTTCGCACAGATCACGCCGGTCAACATTCAGCGCCGGATGCTTTCCTGTGGAGGACAATTGTTCTGAAGTTCGGCCAGAACGCACCTTCAGGCGATTTTCTTCAGCAAACTGCCGCACCAGCTTGTAAGCCTCAGGATCCGCCTGTTCCAGTTCGACACTGAGCACCACCGCTGGCAGTCCGTCGATATGAATAGGCTGCAGGTAGTCCGAATAGCTCAGGCGGTTACTGTCCGATTGATGTGCCAGCATCCCGCACAGACGCTCCGGCCAATTCGGATAGGTGAATGCCTCGCCTTCCAGTGTAATCCCCAAAATAACCCACTCTTCCTGATTACGATACATTTCCACTCCTATTCGGGCAGTCATCAACCGCCCCTTTGTCCCAGTTAATTTTCGCATTTTACCTGAAACCACTATTTCAGAGCCGCTCGCTCATTGTAAAATGAGCCAGAATCAACCGGAACAACATGCAAATATCGCGACAACAAGCGATCAATAGCAGCTACCAACATCTTTCCAGCCGATACTACCATCTTTAAGCAATACCAACTCAACGCGACATTTCACCAAATGTCCGGGTACGCGATTACTAGCCACCTGAACTGGCTGCTGCAATTGCACATTCATCACGTACTTTCCCTCAACTTTTTTAACGATACCGGCGTGAAACAAGACGCAAGCAACTTCCTTTATCTCATCGCCTGCATATTTGGTGCACGATTCTTGGGCCGCAACAAGTCCTTGTGCAGGTTGCACCACATCTTTTGTTGGTGCATTTGCATTTACCGAACCTGTGAAAAACAAGTTAACTAAAACAAATAAAACAGACTGAATCGTTCTTTTCACGCGATTTTCCTTTATAGACTTATTTAAATTTAAAATTCAGACATTAACCCTGGAAAAACGCTATAAATCCAAAATAAATATAAAATTCATCCAGATGCCCAATCACCGCCGGTGTAATTTGACCATCCATGCGCAGCAAACTCGCCGCCTCACACTTCCCGAGCAAATCGGTTGGAATTGTAACCGAATATTTAAATATTATTAAATAAATTGAACTTTTTTGCATTAAAATTGTCGCTTGCTTTCGCATGCAAAATGCACAGCACACACATGCCTTAATTTCACAACAATTTACCATCAGGCTTCAGGCTGGTGAATTTAGACGAAGGGAGATTCAAATCACCTCTCCCGATCCCCTCAAACTCATCCTTTCTTAACCGCAGCAAACACTTACGGACTCAGGCGCGGGTTCCGACCTGAAGGTCGCAGTATTAAACCGGGTCAAAATCAGGACAAACAATGAACGACACCGCAGCCCTCTTAGCCCTTTTTATCAGTAGTTTTCTGGGTGCCACCCTGCTGCCGGGCGGCTCCGAGGCTGTTTTATTCGGCGTACTTAAAAACAACCCTGATTCACTCTGGCCGGCGCTAGGTCTGGGCACACTGGGGAATACGCTGGGCGGCATGATCAGCTACGGCATGGGATGGATGCTGCCGCAGACACAGCAACTCAAACACCTCGACAAACTGCGCCGCTTTGGTGCGCCCGCCCTACTGCTCGCCTGGCTACCTCTGCTCGGCGATGCGTTGTGCCTGTCCGCCGGATGGCTGCGACTGAATCCATGGCACGCAGCGCTGTTTATGGCCGCTGGCAAATTCGCGCGCTACAGCCTGATCGCAATAGCCACCGTTTAATCGCGACAAAATGATAATTAACCCAGATTTCAGCAATTCGCCATCACACAAAAAATAAAACAATACAATCAATATGTTATAAAAAATTCAGATTACTTAATTCTACACGCCAGCGCATGATTATTTGTTAAGATACCGCTCTCCGGCACGCTGTCGTCCGGTCACAAGGAAGGTCGTCAAATGTCCCACATCTCGCAAGAAGCTGCTGAAAAAATTCTGGCCAGCATCCACATTCCTCCTCGTCCCGGCATACTCACAGAACTAATGGGCGAACGAAGCAAAGCCGATCCGGATTTATCCAAGGTCGCGCAAATCATCACTCGGGATGTGGTGTTATCTGCAGCCATGCTCAAAACGGTCAATTCGCCGTATTTTGCCTTGCGTCGCAAGATCGATTCGATCGAACAGGCCGTCATGACGATGGGCTCGACCAACACCTTCAACATTGTCACCGGCCTCGCACTGCGCAACAGCAAAGAAAACAAAGCCCCCCAGCTCAATCGCTTCTGGGACACAGCCGAGAACACCGCCTTTGTCGCTGCCATGATCGCTAAACGCATCCCCGGCATTTCCCACGACATCGCCTATACCGTCGGCCTGTTTCACGACTGCGGCATTCCTTTGCTGATGGCGCGTTTCCCCGACTATATGGAGACGCTCAAACTTGACCAGCAATCTAAAGACAAAACACTGATTCAAATCGAGGACGAACGCCACAATACCAATCATGCGATTATTGGCTATCTGCTGGCCAAAAACTGGAATCTATCGGAAAGCATCTCTCTGACTATCCTGCACCACCACAACATGGAGATCTTCACCTCACAGGAGATTTTACCCGCCGAGGTCTACGGCCTGATTGCGGTCACTCAGATCGCCGAGGCGCTCAGCGATGCGACGCAAATGCGCGAAAATGCCAGCTGGCTATCGAATGCCCATATGCTGCTGGACTATGTCGGCTTGTCCGAACACGACCTGGCCGATATCAGTGAAGAGTTCATGCATTACCGCCAGACCTAACCACCCAACAACGGGCGGGGGCACCCACATTGTGCTAGCATTGCGTCCCCCCGACGATGACGCGAATATTTTACAGTTCCATGCGCACCTACCTTAACCTCATGCAGCACGTGCTGGATCACGGCACCAAGAAATCGGACCGCACCGGCACCGGCACGGTCAGCGTGTTCGGCTACCAGATGCGCTTCGACCTGTCGCAAGGCTTTCCGCTGGTCACCACCAAGAAATGCCATATGAAGTCCATCATCCACGAGCTGCTTTGGTTTTTGCAGGGCGATACCAATATCAGCTATCTCAAGGCGCATGGCGTCAAAATCTGGGATGAATGGGCGAATGAAAACGGCGACCTGGGGCCGGTCTACGGAAAACAATGGCGCTCATGGGAAACTGTCGATGGTCGCGTAATCGACCAGATTAAAATCGCCGTCGATCAACTCAAAAACAATCCCGACTCGCGCCGCATCATCGTCTCCGCCTGGAACGTCGGTGAACTGGAGCAGATGGCGTTAGCGCCCTGCCATGCCTTTTTTCAGTTTTATGTGGCCGATGGCAAACTTTCCTGCCAACTCTACCAGCGCAGCGCGGATATTTTTCTGGGCGTCCCGTTCAACATCGCGTCCTACGCCTTGCTGACCATGATGATGGCCCAAGTCTGCAATCTTGAACCCGGAGACTTCGTGCACACCTTTGGCGATGCGCACCTCTATCTGAACCACATGGAGCAGACCCGCTTGCAACTGTCGCGCGAACCACACCCGCTACCCGTGATGACGATCAACCCTGAAGTGCGCGATATTCTCGGCTTCAAGTATGAAGACTTCACCTTATCAGGCTATGACCCGCATCCGGCAATCAAGGCGCCGGTGGCCGTATGATTGCGATCATCGTCGCAGCGGCCAGAAACCGCACCATAGGCGTTAACAACACCCTGCCCTGGCGCTGCCCGGAGGACTTAAAGCACTTCA
The DNA here is from genome assembly GCA_041660905.1 of Gallionella sp. Lineage (GTDB taxonomy): Bacteria > Pseudomonadota > Gammaproteobacteria > Burkholderiales > Gallionellaceae > Gallionella. The sequence goes on along the minus strand of JBAZVL010000004.1, from coordinate 74,439 downwards.
AGGCATTAACCATGGGACACCACATGATCATGGGTCGCAAGACCTTTGAATCTATCGGCCGTCCGTTACCCGGGCGCACCACGGTGGTGGTGACGAGAGATCCCCAATTGAAAATCGAAGGCTGTTTGATCGCGCATTCTTTGCCCGAAGCGCTCAAGCTATGCGGCAACGATGCGTTTATCGTCGGCGGCGCGGAAATTTATGCACAATCTATTGATTATGCTGATATTTTATATGTCACCGAAATTCAGCAGAACGTCGAGGGCGACGCACACTTCCCCGAATTCGACCTATCCGTATGGCGGGAAGTCTCCCGCGAAGTTCGCACTCAGGACAATCCGCAACCGCTGGAATATCACTTCGTCACCTATCATCGGAACTGATTCATGCATCATGTCAACACCACGCTGGAACTGTTAGCCCCGGCAAAAACCGCGGCCATCGGTCGAGAAGCAATCTTGCACGGCGCGGATGCCGTTTACATCGGCGGTCCCAGCCTGGGCGCCCGGCACAACGCGGGAAACGCCATCCGCGACATCGCGGAACTGACCGCGTTCGCTCATCGTTACCACGCTAAGATCTTCGTCACGCTCAACACGATTTTAAGCGATGCAGAACTGGATGACGCGCAACGACTGGCGACCGAGTGCTATAACGCCGGGGTAGATGCGCTGATCATACAGGACATGGGCGTATTGCAACTCGATCTGCCACCCATCGCCCTGCACGCCTCGACCCAGTGCGACATCAGAACCCCCGAGAAGGCCAAATTTCTCGCCGAAGTCGGTTTCTCGCAGATGGTGCTGGCGCGCGAACTTAACTTAAAAGAGATTGCGTCGATACGCGCTGCCGTGCCGGATGACACCGTCATCGAATATTTCATCCACGGCGCGCTGTGTGTCGCCTATTCCGGGCAATGCTATATCAGCCACGCGCATACCGGCCGCTCCGCCAACCGGGGCGACTGCTCGCAAGCCTGCCGATTGCCTTATACCCTCGAGGACAATCAGGGACGCGTCGTCGCCTACGATAAACACCTGCTGTCGGTCAAAGACAACAATCAGAGCGACAACCTGCGTGCGCTGATCGCCGCAGGGGTGCGCAGTTTCAAGATCGAAGGGCGCTACAAGGATGCCGCCTATGTCAAAAATATCACCGGCCATTACCGCCGCCTGCTCGACGAGATATTGACCGACCGCAGCGATCTCTGCGCATCCTCCAGCGGAACAACCCGGTTGCTGTTCACGCCCGATCCGGATAAGACCTTTCATCGCGGCGCGACCGATTATTTCACCAACGGGCGCAAAGCTGACATCGGCGCGTTCGATACGCCTTCTTTTGTCGGCCTGCCGCTGGGCACGGTCACCCAAGTTGGCGAACAGTGGTTTGATATCGAATCGAGCGAGACACTCGCCAACAGCGACGGGCTGAACTATCTGCACAAACGGGAAGTCACCGGCTTGCAGGCGAATGTCGTCGAACGCAAAAAGGACAGCGTATGGCGCATCTGGCCCAACGAACCGATCCACACCCTACCCGGTCTGCGCGCGGGACTTGAGATCAACCGCAATCGCGACCACGCGTGGGAACAAACGCTGACCAAAAAATCCGCCGAGCGGCGCATCGGCATCAACGCCACGTTCAGCGAAACACCGACAGGGTTCAGTCTGACCTTGCAGGATGAAGACGGCATCAGCGCCTGCACCACCTCGACGCAGGACAAACTGCCAGCCCACCAGACCGAGGAAGCAGAAGCCAATTTGCGCGAGCAACTGTCGCGATTTGGCAGCAGCGATTTTGAATTGCGGGAACTGACTATCACCTGGTCACACCCTTGGTTTATGCCCAGCTCTCTGGTCAACAGACTGCGCAGGGAGACCGTGGAAGCGCTGGAAACCGCACGCATGCAAGCGTATGTACGTGCGCCGCGCAAGATAACCAACAGCGAAGCGCATTACCCGGAAGATACCCTCAGTTATCTGGCCAACGTATACAACCGCGCCTCACAAGAATTTTATGCGAAACACGGCGTAAAACTCATCGCTGCCGCCTACGAATCGCATCAGGAAAAGGGCGAGGTGTCACTGATGATCACCCGCCACTGCCTGCGTTACTCGTTGAGCCTATGCCCAAAACAGGCGAAGGGCGTGATCGGCGTTCAAGGTCAGGTCCGTGCCGAACCGATGACCCTGGTCAACGGCAGTGAGAAACTGACGCTAAAATTCGACTGCCGCGCCTGCGAAATGCACGTAATCGGCAAGATTAAGAAAAGCATTCTCAAAGCCACGCCGGTTACCTTTCATCAGCGAAAGTCATAACATATTAGCCGCCGCTTATTTGATTAAGTTGTACCGATGAAATACTATTGCAACGCGTGTTTGATAAATTGTGTCGATTCATATTAACGGGAGAAAATAATGGCTTGGTGGAGTTCGTTTTTTGGCGGCAAAGAGGAAGAAAAGAATGCACCTGTAATCGCAGAAAACGCCAGTGAGGTTGTAGGCGGTCTGAATTTCAAGACAGCGCTGGAAGCTCACATCAAATGGAAGCTGCGCTTAAAGGGCGTAATCGATGGCACCGGAACGGAAGCACTGGATCCGCGTGTCGTTTCTCAAGACAACCAATGCGCACTCGGAAAATGGATCTACGCCGAAGGCCAGGCGCAATTTGGCGATTATCCGGGATTTAAAAACGTGGTGACTTCCCATGCCCATTTCCACAAATGCGCCGGACACACCCTGGAACTGGCACTGGACGGCAAAACCAAGGAAGCCGATGACCAACTGGCCACAGGCGAATTCGCCCGGGCATCCCACGAAGTCTCCAGACATCTGATGCGACTGTGGCGCGATGTCGGTATCGATAAATAACCGACGACAGAATAAAGGACGGATTTCCGTCCTTTATTCATTTCATCGACACAACACCTTTTAGCCCAATGAAATACTCAGGTAAAATGCGGCATTATTGAAATTAAGGGAGAACAATATGGCTTGGTGGAGTTCGATTTTCGGCAGTAAAGATGACGAGTTTTCTGCGGTACAGGAAGACACAAGGGAAGAGTTTGCCGGGCTTAATTTCAAAACCGCGATGGAGTCGCACCTCAAATGGAAATTGCGTTTGAAAAGTGTGATCGACGGCACCAGCACCGAAACACTGGATCCCATCGTGGTAGCAAGTGACAACCAGTGCACACTGGGCAAATGGATAGACTCTGAAGGCACAAGGCAATTCGGCACCTACCCCGGCTTTAAAAATGTGGTCGCCGCTCATACGCACTTTCACAAATGCGCAGGACACACCCTGGGTTTAGCAATGGATGGCAAGACCAAGGAAGCAGATGCAGAGTTGATCAACGGTGATTTCGCACGCGCCTCACTCGATGTTTCACGGCATCTGATGCGACTGTGGCGCGATGTCGGTATCGAAAAGTAAAACGATTTACTGCGGCAAAAAGGGCGGAATTTCCGCCCTTTTTTCTGTCTTGTATTTTTGCTGCACCATAGCAAAAAGCCCGACACTTGCGTGCCGGGCTTTTTTAACAACTCAAACCGCGATTAAGCAGCTTGGATGTTTGATGCTTGCTTGCCCTTAGGGCCTTGAGTAACTTCAAAGCTGACCTTTTGGCCTTCTTGAAGAGACTTGAAACCGTTCATGTTGATCGCTGAGAAGTGCGCGAACAGATCTTCGCTACCATCATCAGGAGTAACAAAACCGAAACCTTTTGCATCATTGAACCATTTAACAATACCAGTTGCCATGTGACTACTTCCTTTTTTAAAAAACGGGAAAAACTCCCGCAAAACTATCTGAATCGAAGATTGCACTTGGTAAAACCAGTATTGCAGAGACTTTGAATCAAACACCAATTCGACTTTATACGCTGCTTTTTAAAATAGAGCAAGCTAAAGTTTGAAAACAGAACCGAGCAAGCTACAGCCCTCAGCTTGCAGCTTGTAGCAAAGGCAAAAACACCTCTGTTCACCGCTACCCGCCACTCGCTTAGTTTGCTATTTTTATCTCACGCAATCCACAAAATAGCGCTTCACGCCGTCCACTTCTTCAGCAACCAGACCGTGAATATCGGTCTCGAAGCCAGGCAGTTTCTGACTGAAGTCACGGGCGAATTTCAGATAATCGATGATGGTCTTGTTGAACATTTCACCCGGAATCAGCAAGGGAATACCGGGCGGATAAGGGGTCAACAGCACCGCCGTGATGCGGCCTTCCAGATCGTCGATTTCCACGCGGTCGATTTCATCGTGCGCCATCTTGGCAAACGCATCGGACGGCTTCATCGCGGGCTGCATATCCGACAGATACATCTCGGTGGTCATACGCGCAACGTTGTGCAGGTTATAGGCATCGTGTATCTGCTGACACAGATCGCGCAACCCTGTGCGCTCATAGCGCGGATACTTGGCCGCAAACTCCGGCAGAATGCGCCAGAGCGGCTGATTCTTATCGTAGTCATCCTTGAATTGCTGCAAAGCGGTCAGCAACGTGTTCCAGCGCCCCTTGGTGATGCCGATGGTGAACATGATGAAGAACGAGTACAGGCCGCATTTCTCGACGATCACGCCGTGCTCAGCCAGATACTTGGTCACCATGGACGCAGGAATCCCGCTGTCGGCGAAATCGCCATCCACATCCAGCCCTGGCGTGATAATGGTCGCCTTGATCGGGTCGAGCATATTGAAGCCATCGGCCAGATCACCGAAGCCATGCCACTTATCGGAGGCTTTCAGCACCCAATCTTCGCGCGAGCCCATCCCCTCCTCGGCGATATCATCCGGTCCCCAGACTTTAAACCACCAGTCCAGACCAAATTCCTCATCCACCTTGCGCATCGCGCGGCGGAAATCCAGCGCTTCGGCGATAGATTCTTCCACCAGCGCAGTGCCGCCCGGCGCTTCCATCATGGCCGCCGCCACATCGCACGAGGCGATAATGGCGTACTGCGGGCTGGTAGAGGTGTGCATCAGATACGCTTCATTGAAGATATGCTTATTCAGCTTGCGGGACTCAGGTTCGCTCACCAGAATCTGCGATGCCTGTGACAGACCCGCCAGCAACTTATGCGTTGACTGCGTCGCGAAGATCATTGACTCCTGCGCACGCGGGCGATCGCGGCCAATCGCGTGCATATCCTTGTAGAAATCGTGGAACGACGCATGCGGCAACCACGCCTCATCGAAATGCAGCGTATCGATGCGGCCGTCCAGCATTTCCTTCAACATCTCGACGTTGTAAATAATGCCGTCATAGGTACTCTGCGTGATGGTCAGGATGCGCGGCTTCTTGCTTTTATCCTTGATAAAAGGATTGGCATCTATCTTGCGCTGTATGCTGGCAGGATCAAATTCCGACTTAGGAATCGGCCCGATGATGCCGTAATGATTGCGCGTCGGCGTCAAAAACACCGGCACAGCGCCGGTCATCATGATCGAATGCAGAATCGACTTGTGACAGTTACGATCTACCACCACGATATCGTCAGACGCCACGGTCGAATGCCAAACGATCTTGTTCGATGTCGATGTACCGTTGGTGACGAAGAACAGATGGTCGGAATTGAAGATACGCGCCGCATTGCGCTCGGACGCTGCAACCGGCCCAGTATGGTCGAGCAACTGCCCCAACTCATCCACCGCGTTGCACACATCGGCGCGCAGCATGTTTTCACCGAAAAACTGATGGAACATCTGCCCGACCGGAGATTTCAAAAACGCCACACCGCCCGAGTGACCCGGACAGTGCCATGAATACGAACCGTCCTGCGCGTAGTGCAGCAAGGCGCGGAAAAACGGCGGCGCGAGTGAGTCCAGATAAGCCTTGGCTTCGCGGATGATGTGGCGAGCCACGAATTCCGGTGTATCTTCGTGCATATGAATAAAGCCATGCAATTCGCGCAACACATCGTTCGGAATATGGCGCGAGGTGCGCGTCTCACCGTACAAATAGATCGGAATATCGGCATTCTTGAAACGAATCTCTTCGACGAACGCGCGCAGGCTTTTCAGCGCCACTTCCGTCTCTTCCTTGCTACCGCCACCGAACTCCTCATCGTCGATCGACAACAAAAATGCCGACGCGCGACTTTGCTGCTGCGCAAACGAAGTCAGATCGCCGTAACTGGTCACACCCAGCACTTCCATGCCTTCTTTTACCAGCGCATCGGCCAGCGCACGGATACCCAGACCACTGGCATTCTCTGAACGAAAATCTTCATCGATGATGACGATTGGAAAACGAAATTTCATTACTTAACTCCCAACGTGGGTAAATTTTGAAGCGAATCATCGCTTGATTTCGAGCGACAAAAAAACGAAGTTTCATTGAAGGCATTACCTCCGGCAATGCCGAAAATAAAACGAAACTTCATGCACTACTCCTAAAAGGCGAACTGCAAATCAACTGTTAAACGGTTGCAACAAGGATTAACGCGAATAGACGCGCGCCCCATTATTCTCTTATTTCGTGACAAAACGGTTACATCTTGGGCAGCGTCACACCGACCTGCCCCTGATATTTTCCGCCTCTATCCTTGTAAGAAGTCTCGCACACTTCATCGCTCTCGAAGAACAACACTTGTGCGATACCTTCATTGGCATAAATCTTGGCCGGCAGCGGCGTGGTATTGGAGAACTCCAGCGTCACATAACCTTCCCATTCAGGTTCAAACGGGGTCACGTTCACAATGATGCCGCAACGCGCATAGGTCGATTTACCCAGACAAACGGTCAAAACTGAACGCGGAATACGGAAATATTCAACCGTGCGCGCCAGCGCGAACGAATTAGGCGGAATGATGCAATAGTCCGCCGTCACCTCGACGAAGGAATTCGGGTCGAAATTCTTCGGGTCTACGATGGTGCTGTTGATGTTGGTGAACAGCTTGAATTCATTGGAACAGCGGATATCGTAGCCATAGCTCGACGTGCCGTACGAGACGATGCGCTTGCCGTCCACTTCCTTGACCTGATTCGGCTCATACGGCTCTATCATGCCGTGCTGCTCCGCCATCCGGCGTATCCATTTATCTGATTTGATGCTCATAATCATTCAGGTACAAGATATAAAGACACAAGGTGCGAGGGGCATCGCTTCGCCTTGCAACTTACACCTTGTCACTTGCCTCCTTTAAGTATTTTGTACCACGATTTTCGGGAACACGGCGCTGTGATCCTGCGCCATTTCCGCGACCTTCACCGCGATGCGGCGTGCGATCTGTTTGTACACTTTAGCGATATTCCCGTCAGGATTTGCCACAACCGTGGGCTTGCCTGAATCGGCCTGCTCACGAATCGACATATCCAGCGGCAATCCGCCCAAAAATTCGGTATTGTAATCGCCACACATCTTCTGCCCCCCGCCCGCGCCGAAGATATGCTCTTCATGTCCGCATTGGGAACAGATGTGCGTACTCATATTCTCGACGATACCGATGATCTTGATACCGACTTTTTCAAACATTTTCAATCCCTTACGCGCATCCAGCAGCGCGATATCCTGCGGCGTGGTCACGATCACCGCACCGGTCACCGGCACTTTTTGCGACAAGGTCAATTGAATATCACCCGTACCCGGCGGCAAATCCACTACCAGATAATCCAGATTATCCCAGCGAGTCTGACGCAACAACTGGTCGAGCGCCTGGGTCACCATCGGGCCGCGCCAGATCATAGGCGCATCATCGCCTTCTATCATATAGCCGATCGACATGGACTGAATGTCATAATTGGTCAAAGGTTCGATGGACTGACCATCGCGCGACTGCGGTTTCCCGGAAATACCCAGCATGGTCGGTTGCGACGGACCGTAGATATCGGCATCCAGTATCCCGACACGCGCACCTTCTGCGGCCAGCGCCAGCGCCAGATTCACCGCCGTGGTTGATTTTCCCACCCCGCCCTTGCCGGATGCCACCGCGATGATATTTTTCACGCCATCGACCAGTTTCACACCGCGCTGCACCGCATGCGGCACGACTTTGCTGCTGACATTCACCGTCACGGCGCCCACGCCAGGCAAAGCAGCCTTCAGATGCGCTTCCACCATAGCGCGAATTTCATCCCAGACGCTCTTAGCCGGATAGCCCAGCAAAATATCCAGAGACACATCTTTTCCTGAAATCTTTACATTTTTCAAAGACTTACCCGAGACAAAATCCTTATGGGTGTTCGGATCGATCAAACTCTTCAATGCACTTTGCACATCCGCTTCGCTAAAACTCATCACAGCCTCAATTCGGTAATAAAAATACAAGAACGCAATTCTAACTGATGTTACGGATACACATAAAAAACCTTGCCATGTCCGTTAGTGGCGACTACTCCTGATACGAATTCGAACGTCGTTCACACGTCAGATGCCGTAAATTAATTTTTATAAAATACAAGCAGATAGGTTTGTTTTCTTATTTCCTGAGGTTCTTGCAAAAGCCAGCGTCTGAGTGGAATTTTTTGCCCGATAATGGGCAAAAAAGGTAGAAGTGATGGCCATTGCTGGCAAGATTAAGGTTCTCAAGAGTCAATCAACGCACGATCTGAGGCGGTTGCTGGCGCCTGCGCATGATCGCGGTATGTTGGCGAGCGCCTTTGTAGCCAAGACGGTGCTGAGCATATCGACGAGCGCTGGACTGATTGAACGTTTGGCAATGGATCGCGCGTTGAAGCGCATCTGTGGTTTTTCGAGGTGGCGCAGATTGTCGAGCGAAGCGACTTTTTCTCGCGCCTACGCTGAGTTTGCCGGTGCTCGCAACAGATCCTTATAAATTGACGCACGCATTCAAATAGTTACTGTGATACAAGACTATAATATTGCGCAACATGCTGGATATCCGACGGGGAATAGCGCAAATGACAACCGATAGCAAAAACACCGAGGTTATCTTGTCCTCATTGGGCGTGCATCTGCCCTTACCCAAAAAACTCAATACCACCGAGTATTACGATCAAATCGAATGCGTTTTGGCACTCGCAGCCGGAGATCGCCAGCGGCTGGGCGAATTGCTGTGCGCTGCCGAACGCATCAGCCCAGCACAATTAGATGCGGCGTTAGCCGAGCAGCAAATCTCTGAACGCCGGCTGGGTGAAATTCTGATCAATATGGGGTTGCTTAGCCCACAGGAGCAGGATGTCGCGCTGGAATTTCAACGGCGTCAGGGCGGAAAGCCAGACGCGGCAGGTGCACTGAGCTTGGGCAATATTCTAGTAACAGGCTGTCAGATTAGCCGCGAGCAATTGCAGCTAGCCTTGCATCGTCAACAGCGCAGCGGTCGCCGTCTGGGTGAAGAATTGATCGCAGCCGGTCACGCCAGCACCACACAGGTTAAACGCGGCTTGCAGTTACAACACAAACTGACAGGCTATGCGCTGGCGGTTGCGATCGGCCTCACGCCTTTCGTCAACTGGATGCCTTCAGCTGAAGCGGTTCAGTTGAACGCCTCCATACCTGTTTCTGTTACTGTGCCAGCTTACGCAAAAATGCACATGGAACATCAGACCGCGCAACTTACCATTGGGAAGGCGGATATCGCACGCGGTTATGTCGAGGTCAGCGATGCGCTACGCTTTTCAGTCAAAACCAACAGCCAGTCCGGCTATCTGCTGGTATTTCATCCAGTCGGCGAGCTGTTTGAGTCGCTACAGATAGACGGACTGGGCACCACGGTACAATTAGGTTCGGATGGCGGTGATATTGTCCGGCGCGGCGCCGCCACAGCTCCACTGATCCACACCTTAAGTTTCCGTTTCAACCTCAGTCACAATGTGACGCCGGGTAACTATCCCTGGCCTTTGCAGCTATCGGTGCGCGGACTGTAATACTTTTTTGGGGGTTGATCCGACAAAAGATCGGTTGAAATCATGCCCGCCTTCGTGCGCGCCTTAATATCCATGCGAATTGCCTAGACTCCCCCGTTATTCAGAATCAGCAACCTTGATGACAAGCGAGCTTCATTTTAATCAGCAAAAGCTGACTGAATTTTTAGTATCTCACCCTGAGCACTTAACAACGCCGCAACGCAATCCGGGTCAAGCTTAAAATGGCTCAACCGTTCAAGCTCAACAAACGCTTGAGCGTTGCTCCAGGCTGCCTTATAAGGGCGCACAGAAGTGAGCGCATCAAACACATCGGCAACAGCAACGATGCGTGCCTCAATTGGAATATTTTTGCCCGCCAAACCCTCCGGATAACCTTTACCATCGATGCTTTCGTGATGATAGGAGATGATATTGCGTATCATCTCAATATCCTTAACACACTTGATATTGAAGTTGAGCAACATAGTGTCGATGATCTCCCGCCCTCTCGTTGTATGAGTTTTCATCTCGGCAAATTCCTCACCGGTCAACGGTCCAGGCTTAAGAAGAATTCTATCGGGGATGGTAATTTTACCGACATCATGCAAGGGGGCGTGCCTGAGGATTCTGTCTACGAACTCATCATCAATCAAATGCTTAGCACCCAGCGCAATGGCAATCAATCTTGAATAGCGTGCCATCCGCTCTAAATGCATACCAGTTTCCGGGTCGCGATGATGGGTAAACTGAGTGGCAGTCTTCACGGCACCGTAAAGGGTGACAATCTGATTTAATTCCGTAGCCAGCATGATCGTCAACAAATGCGCGATCATATCCAGATAAGTCAGGTTTGAATCATTGAACGCATCTCGTTGATTGGAATTAAAGAAAAGTACGCCTATGAACTGCCCTTCGTTAAACAATGGAATGGTATAACTTGAACGAAAACCTTTACCGATGATACGCTTCGAGTGGGTTGATTGACTGCTGGCAAAGACCTGCATGTCATTGATAACGCGCGTTTCACGGTTCATGACCAGTTTGAGCAAAGAAGGAACCTCACTTAGTTTGATCTCATACAGCGTGAGAGGATTATCCCCCTTCCAACTCCCGACATAGGTGCGCAAAGTGTCTTCATGCCGATCATATTTAGCAATGGCGATACGATCAATATGAGGATGATTCTCACAGACAACATTATGGAGATACGTTATTTTCTCTGAAAGAGTACGGTAACTATCCAACTCACTAAGTTGCAATTGATGTTCAATATTTTGCATTGTTAGTCTCTTTGACAGGTCTTCAAAAATTCATCGACGTGAACTCATGTAGTAACTTAGCGATCATGCTCATCTCTGGAGATTCACTTATTTTGGCGCTAGCCTGCATACCCAAAAGCCTGCACATTATTGCGCCCTAACTGCTTAGCCGCATACATGGCTGTATCGGCATGATTGATCAGTGTAATCTCGTCGTTACCATGCTCCGGATACATCGCCATACCGATACTGGAGGAAATATTTAGCTCTAAATCCGCCAACTGCATGGGACGATTAATTGCTTCACGTATTTTGTCGGCAACCAATAACACGTCTGCAGCCGAATCAACTTCCGACAGCAATACGATAAATTCATCACCGCCTATGCGAGCGACAGTGTCCGTTGCCCGCACACATGCCTGCATGCGTCTGGCCGCTTCCAGCAACACCTGATCACCAACCCCATGACCGTAATCATCATTAATCGGCTTAAATTTATCCAGATCGATATACATTAGTCCGATTTGCAGTTTATCCCTTTGGGCAGCAAGAAGAGACTGCCTCAGACGATCTCTGAGTAAATCCCGGTTTGGCAAATCACACAAAGTGTCATGTGTTGCCAAGTGATTAACCCTTTCCTCCTCCATCCTGCGTTCACTGACATCAATAAAGGTGGTGACAGCCCCTGTTACACAGCCATCGATGACAATCGGACGCGACCAATACTCCACAGGTATCGGCACACCGAACTTATGCCAGAACACCTCGTCCGCATGGTGAATATTTTCATTGCACTTATGAGCTGCGTTAATGCGGCATTCTGCTTCAGAATAAGGCGTTCCATCTGCATGCAAGTAATGGATCAGTTCATGAATATTTTGACCGACTACTTCATTTTGGTCATAACCCAAAATCCGTAGAAATGATTCATTCACAAACGTACAACGACCATTTATATCGATGCCATAAACCCCTTCAGCCATAGACTGGAGCAGCAAATTTATTTTTTGATTTGATTCTTGCAGTGCCATTTCGGCCTGTTTTTTGACGGTAATATCAGAAAAGATGGCAACGTGCAGACGCTTGCTGCCGTCCTCGTTAAAAATGACATTGATCGACAGCCATTCGGCATATTCCTCCCCGTTTTTTCGCAAATTCCACACCTCACCACTCCAGCAACCAGCACTGTCGAGCTCACGCCACATATTGCGGTAAAAATGTTGATTTTGACGACCTGAACTCAGTATACGCGGGCTCTTGCCTATCACTTCTCCAGGCAAATAACCGGTCGTTCTGGTAAAGGCAGGATTGATCGCCACAATACAATTATCAGCATCCGTCACAATCATAGACTCGCTGCTAAATTCAAATATCGTGGCCGCCAACTGCAAATCATCCGCGTATCGTTTGATGTTTTTATGTGACAGGCGCAGATCCAGATTCGCCATCACAATATCCGCCAGAGCACGAAACGCGCTCATCTGCACATCCGTCAGCGTGCGCGGCACGCGATCCATCACGCACAATGTACCCAGACAAACGCCCTGCGTAGTCGTCAGCTGAACTCCAGCATAAAATCGGATCTTGGGTTCAAGAACCACCAGTGGATTGTCAAAAAATCGCTGATCCTCCATGGCATCATTTACTACCAGCGCATGATCCTGAAGAATCGCATGCGCGCAAAACGCGACAGTTCTGGGAGTTTCACGTGCATCCAGTCCTAAGACTGCCTTAAACCACTGCCGCCCCTCATCGACCAGGCTGATCGCTGCTATCGGTGTCTGACAGAGATGAGAAGCCAGTTCAACCAGTCTGTCAAATACAGCTTCTGGTTCCGTATCGAGAATATCATATCCTCTCAAAGCTGCCAGACGGGCAGCCTCATCGACAGGCAGAGGGGCCTCTTTCATTCCAACCTTCCAACTATATCCATCTGATTTTATTGAACATATATAATTAATCCGGGGCACAGCATACGGTCACCCGCCCTATGCCTGCTCCACCCGGTTGTGACCCAGACGCTGCGCAAGGGATAACGCATTCTCCACGCGCAATATGAGTTCATGCTCCGCTTCACCGTTCAGATACTCTCCAACACCGATACTGACCGTCACCCTGCATTTATTGGAAAATACACTATTCCCCAGCAACATCGTGAGTCGACTGGAAAAAGCGACTGCATTGGCAAGCGGCGTATTGCACAGCATCACCGCAAAGGCTTCACCATCCCAGCGCACAACCAAATCCGTCAAGCGCAAGGTCTCTTTCAATAGTTTGCCTATACTTTTCAGCACATCATCGCCGACCATATGCCCGCACACCTCGTTTATCCGCTCAAAATGATCGATACCGATGATCAGCAGCGAAAATGACGCAGCATGGTAGCGGACAATACGGTTGCACTCATCCCGGATCACCTGCAACAGCAAGCGCTGGTTGCCTAACCCGGTCAGCAGGTCGGTGACGGCCAGCACAGCCACGTTGCGGGTTTTTACCTGCAGCATCTCGGCTAACTCCTGCAACTCTGAGGTATGGTTGCGCAGGATATGTATCCACGACCCATAGGCATATCCAACCAACTGGCTTTGTGTAATGACGCCGAGCAAATACCCCTCGGCACTCACTACGATGGCACGCTTGATCCGGTACTGCTTCAATTGAGTCAGCGCTTCATTGATAGAGGCGGTCGTTGGTATGGTAATCACAGACCCGGTCATAAACTCACGCAAGGGTCTTTCGGTATTGCCGCCCGACGAGAGTATCCTGAACACGTCCTTGGTCGTGATGATGCCAACCGGGATCATCCCCTCGACCACGATGATGGAATCCTCCATCTTCTGAAAATGGTGGATAACATCTTCCAGCATCCAGTCCGGCGTAAACATCAACGTGTCGATGCGCATCATCAAGTCGCCGATCATCTTCTTCTCAAGCAAAATTGCAGGATCGATCGAGGTCATGATGTCGGTGTACGTGACGATGCCGATCAGCCGGTTCGATTCATCGGTTACCCCCATGTAATGCTGCTGACTGCGCTCCATAAATTCGAGCAACACCAGCATCCGCTCGTTAGAGGGCATGCTGGCAATTCTGCGCAGCGGAAAACTGTTCAGCAACGCGGCGCTGTCACCACCGTTGCGCATATAACTGAGCTGGTCTTCGACAGAAAAAACAAAGCGATCCGCGCCTGCCTCTATCACCAGACTACTGACATTATTTTCATTCATAAGGCGGGTAGCCTCACGAACAGATATCCCAAAATCGCTCCTGATCAGCGATTTTTGCGCAATATCTCCTATGGTTGGAAAGGCACCATACTGCATGACTACACCTGCTCGGACATACGGGTCAGCGACTGCACGTCCTTCTGCGCCGACAACAGCGACTGCCAGCGCTCAAAATTACGGACAAAATCAGCAAATGTAGCGGAACAGGTTTTACTCATCACCTTCGCCCTGTGCGCTTTGACGGTCTTGATCGAGATCTGCATCTTTTCGGCGATAACAAAATTAGTCTCACCCTGAGCAATCAGACCGCACACTTCGTGCTCTCGCCGTGTCAGCTTGGCAAACTGCCCTATCACATGCTGATGATCCAGCACTTCACCGACAAGGGCAATATACCTTTTCAAACTCTGCTCCACACAAGACCCCAGTTCTGCCATCGTGAATGGCCAGCGTAAAATCTGCACTTCGAGGGCATTCACCGCCCCGATAACAGCAGCAAACTCATCAGTCACTCCTATGCATATCTTGGGAATACGGCGTAACGGCTCTTGGGCATAACTGGCCAACTCGGTCACCAGCATTTTGGCATTCAATACAATAGTCAAAGAATGATCGCAACCTGCGGCGGAACGGCACCTTTCATCCAGCCAGTTGAAAAATTCGTTACTATTTGCAAAAGCGAGCACATCAAAATTCGCCTCCCGACCGATTCGAAACAGCGCCTTCTGTATGGCAAGGTCTATATTTACTGCGGCAATAATTTTCATAACAGCAAGGTTAAATCTCCAGTCTTACTTACAATGCTAGCGTCTTCCCGAGCAAAAATCTTCATTACGCGCTTTAACTTTAACAGTTACGCTTAAAGCACGCTATTAGACCAAAGCCCTATACCGAGCAGCTTGTTCCCGGCAAGATAGCGCACATCAATCATCAAACTCCGGACATGCTCTTTAAATAGCCAGCTTGAAGCAACTGACGTGTAGCCTGCGCACTCAAGCTGAGTCTGGATGACGACCATGTCAGCAACCGCCCCGGGTTATATTCGCAGCCGCGCGTCAAATTCGAAGGGACGAATAGCGGTCATGAGGACATGGGCAAATGCAGGATGATTCGGATTCAGCACAATATAGCTGGACTCCGGCATGATCACGAATGAAAATCGCATATCAAATGATTAATTTTCACCATAAATTTGATAAAACGATGAGCCACCGCCAGTGCGCGCGATTTGCTAAAATGAACGCACTTTTTGAATTCGGCACTCTTCCATGACTACGCGAAAAATCCTCGTCACCTCCGCCCTCCCCTATGCCAATGGCAGCATCCACCTAGGTCACCTGGTCGAATATATCCAGACTGACATCTGGGTGCGCTTCCAAAAAATGCAGGGACACGAGGTGCATTATGTGTGTGCGGACGACACGCACGGCACGCCCATCATGCTGCGCGCCGAATCAGAAGGCATCACGCCTGAACAACTGATCGCCCGCGTCTGGCAGGAACACTACGACGATTTCGCCGCGTTTCACGTTAAATTCGACCACTACGGCTCAACCAACTCGAATGAAACAAAAGTATTCGCGCAAGACATATACCGCGCACTGAAGGCTGCCAATCTGATCGAAGTGCGCTCAATCGAACAGTTTTACGATCCGGTCAAAAACATGTTCCTGCCTGATCGTTTCATCAAGGGTGAATGCCCTAAGTGTCACGCCAAGGATCAATACGGCGACAACTGCGAAGTGTGCGGCGCGGCTTATGCGCCCATCGAACTGATAGCCCCCTATTCCGCCGTTTCGGGCGCAAAACCCGAGATGCGCAATTCTGACCACTATTTCTTCAAACTCTCTGCCGACACCTGTCAGCAATTCTTGAGGATATGGACCATGAGCGGCGCCTTGCAATCTGAAGCAGCCAACAAGATGCAGGAATGGCTGGGCGCGGAAGGTGAGAACAAGCTATCCGACTGGGACATCTCGCGCGATGCACCGTATTTCGGCTTCGAAATTCCCGACGCGCCGGGCAAATATTTCTACGTCTGGCTGGATGCGCCGGTCGGCTACATGGGCAGCTTCAAAAAACTATGTGCAATCAAAAATTTAGATTTTAACGAATACTGGAAGCCCGACTCGACCGCCGAGCTGTATCATTTCATCGGCAAAGACATTTTGTATTTCCACGCACTGTTCTGGCCGGCAATGCTGAAAAATGCAGGATTCCGCACCCCAAATAAGTTATTTGCGCACGGCTTTTTGACCGTCAACGGCGAGAAGATGAGCAAATCGCGCGGCACGTTCATCACGGCTCGCAGCTATGTCGAAAACATCAAGAACACTGAATATCTGCGCTACTACTATGCAGCCAAGATCAACGGCACGATGGAAGACCTGGATCTGAATCTGGACGATTTCGTTGCCAAGGTCAATTCAGATCTGATCGGCAAATACATCAATATCGCCAGCCGCTGTGCGGGCTTCATCGCTAAGCGTTTCGACGGCAAACTGGGCGAGACGGATTTAGCGGCTGTCAGCGAATTTAAAGCCGCTTTCGATGGCGGCGAAATCGCTCGCTGCTTTGAGGAGCGTGAATTTAGTCGCGCCCTGCGCGAAATCATGCGTCTGGCCGATGTGGCGAATCAATATATCGCCGAACAAAAGCCCTGGGCGCTGGCCAAGGAAGAAGGGCGCGATGCCGAATTGCATATCGCCTGCTCCACCGCGATGACGCTGTTCCGCGATTTGACACTGTATCTCAAACCCGTGTTGCCTGTGTTAGCAGAGCAAGTCGAAGCATTCCTGAATATTCCGCCGCTGGCCTGGAATCAATCATGGCAGCCGCTCGCTGCCGGTCACACCATCAACAGCTACCAGCATCTGGCCACCCGCTTAGATCCTAAGCTGATCGAAGCGATGACCGCAGCCAATCAAGCTTCTCTTACCCCCGCCGTGACGACACACTCGGAACAGCGCCATGCCGAGGCTCAGCAGCATGCCACTGAGATCACTGAGGATAAGAATTTTGAGCCGTTTATCAGCATCGAGGACTTTGCCAAGATAGACCTGCGAGTCGCCCGTATCGTCAACGCCGAACACGTCGAAGGCGCGGCCAAACTGCTCAAACTGACGCTCGATATCGGCGAAGCAAATCCACGCACGGTATTCGCCGGCATCAAATCGGCGTACGATCCGGAAACGCTCAAGGGGCGCATGACGGTGATGGTCGCCAATCTGGCACCGCGCAAGATGAAATTCGGCATGTCGGAGGGCATGGTGCTGGCAGCCTCTGGCGAGACACCCGGCTTGTTCATCTTGAGCCCGGATGAAGGCGCGCAACCCGGCATGCGGATTAAATAATCAGATTCCGTGTAATTTATAGTGAGCGCACTTCATAATCCATTTTTTCACTATTGCCGGTGGCAGCCCGGCCGCTGGTTACTTTCTTTTGCGTCGCCAAAAGAAAGTAACCCAAGAAAAGGCGACCCCGGTTTGCCGTGCCAGCCTGTCTAATTACATACAGGCGGCATCCCCTTGATAGCCGACAAACAGCGGGGCTGCGGAACTCGTACGATCCGCTTCGCGGCCACGTCTCAAACAGTCCTCGCCCAACGTCACTGCTGTTTTTTGGCTACCTGCGGCGGCGCACAGGGGCTAATGGTGACACTGAATAAGCAGCATTTCATTGTGCGATTTTTTTGAATTTTCAAATTACCAACCAATAATCTCAAGGATACGCGTTCATGGACTACGACATACTCATCATCGGCTCAGGCCCCGCCGGACAGCACGCCGCATGGCAAGCTGCACGCATGGGCAAGCGCGCAGCCATCATTGAACGCAAACCCAAGATAGGCGGGGCGGGACTGCAAACAGGCACCATACCGAGCAAGGCGATGCGCGAAGTGGCCTATCTGGTCTCGCGCGCTGAACACGGCGGGATGCGTCAAGCCATCTCTGCCGATGGACGCACCCGGCACGGTTTACTGGCGGACGCTGTGCGCCGCAAGGAAGTGGTGATTGCACAACAGGAATCGGTGATCCTGCAACGACTGCTCAAGCACGGCGTGGCGCTGATACCCGGGGACGCCGCTTTTATCGATGCGCACACCCTGCAGGTTAGCGATGCATCCGGCAATACCCGCCAGATTACCGCTGACGTGATTTTGCTCGCCTGCGGCTCCAGACCCCGACGTCCTGCCAACATTCCCTTCGACAAGAAGACGGTACTCGACTCCACCTCCATCCTGAACCTGCGCCACCTGCCGGACAGTCTGCTGATCGTCGGCGGCGGGGTGATCGCCTGCGAATTCGTCTCGATTTATGCGGCCTTAGGGGTGCGCGTCTGCGTAGTGGACAGCCATGCGCAACTGCTGACCTATTTAAGCGAAGATGTCGTCGACGTATTGGCTGACAGCTTTTTAGGGATGGGCGTGACCTTCCACATGCAAGAACGCGTGACAGACATTCGCCGCGACGGCGATCAGACGGTCACGGTGCTGGAGAGCGGCAAACAAATCCGCACCGATGCCGTGCTCTATGCGCAGGGACGTGAGCCGAACAGCGAAAAACTGGATTTAGAAAACGCGGGGGTTGCCGCAGAAGGTGGCTGGATAGCAGTCAACGAACACTTCCAAACCAGCGTGCCGCATATCTTCGCGGTGGGCGATCTGATCGGCAGACCGGCGCTGGCCTCAACCGGCATGGAGCAGGGTCGCGCGGCTGTGCTGCATGCATTCGGAGGCGCGGCCCATGTATCGGCAGAAAACCTGCCTATGGCCGTCTACACCATCCCGGAAATTTCCTACGTCGGCAAAACCGAGAAGGAAGTTCAGGCGGAAAAGATCCCTTATCTGGTCGGACGCGCCTACTTCAAAGACAGCGCGCGCGGACAGATCATCGGCGACGCGCAAGGCTTGCTGAAGCTGATCGTCGATGCGCGCGATGAAAAATTGCTGGGCGTGCACATCGTAGGGGAACAAGCCAGCGAACTGATCCACATCGGGCAGCTCGTGATGAATTTGCACGGCACGGTGCGCGATCTGGTCAGCAATGTCTTCAATTATCCGACCCTGGCCGAATGCTACAAACTCGCCGCACTGGACTGCACCCACCAGCTCGATACAGCAAAAAACATTTAATATTCAATAAACTACAAGTTACGAGCGAGACGGAAACCGTTATTGTTGACGCGATCCTTCGCTGAGCGCTTATAGCGGTTCGCCGCACGCGGCGTATCCGCATCGTTGGACCATGAACCGCCACGCAGCACCCGCTCGCAACTTGGCTTATCCTGACTTTGCGCGCCGCTATAACGCTTCTGATAGCAATCACCCACCCACTCCCACACGTTACCGCTCATGTCGTACAACCCCCAGGCATTCGGCTCCTTCGTTGCGACAGGATGAGGCGTTTTACCTATCTTGGCATTGCCGTACCATGAGACGCTGTCCGGGTTATCGCTCCCGCAATACTCATGTTTCCCCCCCGCACGACAGGCATATTCCCATTCAGCCTCAGTCGGCAAGCGATAGTGACGACCGGATTTGGCATTCAGACGGGCGATAAATTCCTGCACGTCATTCCAACTGACATTCTCGACCGGACACTGCTCGCCACAGTGCTTAAAGCTCAGCGACTCCGGCAAAGCGCCCATCACCTCACGCCACTGGCCCTGAGTCACTTCCGTCTTGCCCATCTCAAACGCATGACCGACTTTGACCCGTTGAAGCGGTTTTTCATCCGAATCTCCCCGCTTAGAGCCCATCTCAAAACTGCCCGGCGCAATGTGCACCATCGATATCGCCTCGCTTTGACTGACCGCTGGCGCTGGCGCGGTATTTTTTTCCACCACGACGAGCGCAGGAGGGGATGCGTGACGCGGGCCATGCGACATCCCCCAAATCACCGCCAGCAACACCACCGCCGCCAGTCCCCAACGCCAGGCCGGCACAACGCGCGCCTCTTCCACCGGGCCGGGCGCATGCTCAACAACAGTCGCCACCGCAGGTTTGGCCTCCGGCTCAGCGACAGTGCTAGATTCAACATCATCCATCGGCGCGCTCGCGGCGGCCTCTTCCGCCCCACGCGCGTAGCGCTCCATATGCTCGCGTGCCAGACGACTCTTTTCTTCTGCCAACTTCCGCAGCACTTCCTGCTTGCGCTGATCCTGACTATCGGGCTCCTCGCCGGGCTTGACCCGGCGCATCGGCGCACTGGGTTCAGGTTTACGTAAATTGCTCGCATCCTGAGCCTGAAATTTTTTGATCACGCTAAGTTTAAATTCTTTCTCGGCCGCGCGCGTGGCGGCCTTGCCCAACAGACGGGGCACGTTATCCAGCGAGGCCAGATGCAGATAAATCAATCTTAGCGCACCACTGTGAAACAGCGCAGGCAAACGATCATCGGCAATCAGCTTCAACTTCTCCTGATCGATCAGGTATAGACCGTCGACTTGCACCGTCTGTCCGTCCACCCCGGCAAAGCAAGCGGGCACAAACAGTTCCTCGAGCTGCTCAATGAACCGCCTCGTGTCAGCCCACTCCTGCCGGTAATCGAGCAAAAACTGCACCTCGTCCTGCAACCGGGGCTGGATCACCCCTTCGTCATCAACCAGCAATTCACCTGTTTCATAATTGAGCGCGACACATTTCTCGTCGATGCGCACCACGGACGAATCTGCACCTTCTTCCATGACAAACGGATAATGCCCAATAAATACGGGAAGATAGGTCGCCTCCCACAATCCTGCCGCGTTGACATACAGATTCTCCGCCTCCTTCACGCCCAGCAATACCACAGGCTGCAACAAATAATCTTTGTCACGCATGAAGACCACTGGATATTCATGGGCAGCACGGGCAAATTCGGCGCAGCTTAACGGCACGGCCGTGTAATGACGGGAAAATTCGAAGTTACAATGTGTCGCATCGAATCTCAGCTTACGGTGCTGCGCCGGGTCGAGCGCAACAATTTTTTCATAAAAAGTGGTATTGATCATCAGAAGTCAGAAATACAGAACCGTTAATCGAAAGATTTTGTCACCGCCCCACAGACCGGTGAATTTAAACAACCGCCAAATATCGCGCTTCGCCGCCCTGTGCTCGGCTCACACCGCCTTACTGCAAAACCGTATGGTATTACGCCCCGCCTCTTTGGCCTGATACATCGCCATATCAGCCCATTTGAGCAAATCTTCTTCTCTGGCTTCGTAATTGAAAAACATACACACCCCGATGCTGGCCGAACAACGATGCACAATATCCTGCTCGCCGGTATTGATCTTATAGGGTTCGGAGATCATGGCAAGTATCTTCTGAGCCACGATCGTCGCCTGGCGAGTCGCCTCCCCCTTGTCAGCTTCGAGTTCACCTAACATCACCACGAATTCATCCCCGCCGAAACGCGCCACGCTATCCATCTGTCTCATGCTGTGCTTCAAACGTTGCGCGACCTCAATCAGCAGCAGATCACCGGCACCATGTCCAAACTGGTCATTCAAGGGCTTAAAGTTATCCAGGTCAATAAACATCAGTGCACCGTAACGACCCGTGCGCTTGCTATGGGCTAACGCCTGACTCAACCTGTCGTTCAACATGCGACGATTGGGCAACTGAGTAAGCGGATCATAAAACGCTAACCGGCGCACTTGCTCCTCCATCTCCTTGCGTTCGGTGATGTCGCGAATAATACCCAATGCAAACCAGTTGTTTTGCAAATTAAAGGCGGAAATAGACAATTCAACCGGGAACTCCACGCCGGATTTGTTGCACGCGTCGATCTCAAAGGTCTTGCCGATAACTTCGCCTGTACCATGACGGATAAAGCGCTCAAAACCACTGTGCGCGTCAGTCCGGTATCGTTCCGGCGTAATCAGATTGTGCAGATTTTTCCCCGTTGCCTCCTCGGAAGAATAGCCGAAGATGATTTGCGCTGCGGGGTTCCAGTAAGTCACCTGCTCATCTCGCCCCACGATGACGATCGCATCCTTCGCGGCGGTGCTAATCAGGCGGAATTTCTCTTCACTCTCGGACAGGGATACCCGCTGTTTTTCCAGGGCCTGAGTGCGCTGTTTAACCAACTCTTCCAGATGATTTTGATGCAGCATCAACTCATCACCAGCCTCGCGCAATCGATCGATAATCGTTTTGACATGTCGCGTAAAAGGCCTGAAGATCAACTGAGCTTCCAGTATCAATAACAACAGGGTAACCAGCCAGAAGATGGTCTCCGCATTTTGCAGACGCCGCACCGCCGTCTCGCCTTCCATTTGATATTGACGCACCATGCGATCTAACCCTTCCACCAGCGGGCCCGGCGCAGTTTGAGTGATGCCTGACAACAGGGGATGGTCATGCCTTAACATCTCATCGTTCAACAGAAGATAGGCGCGCACCGTGCTGATATAGGCTTCCACCTGATTATGCAGTGGATTTTCTCCAGCAAAATAAAGCGCACGCACAGTCGGGGAGAGCGTATCGGGCAAACCCATGGACGCATCACCCTGCGTTAAGCCATGATGCGATTTTTCCATCAAGCCAATCGCAGCCTGTAACTTTCCGCGTATTACCGCCCGTTCAGATTGAGGCGAACTGACCAATAAATTGGCAAATAGCGCCGTGCGCTGGCTGAGCATGCGCTGGCGCCCGCTGACATTCACGACCGCTGCCGTACTCTTTTGTTCGGAGATCACCAGATGCAGACTGAGCCAGGCAGCCGTCGAGAGCGAAGCAATCAACGCGAAAGCCACGATATAACGCCAGGTTAACGCCCGCGCCAGCTCCGTCTCATTCGATTTTCCAGCCATGCTGTTCATTGTTACCATCACCAATTCAATGCAGCAAAACTCATTATGCTTCCTGCTTGAGCGATGCCGTACTCTCCTGTTGATCGCTAAAGCGACGTGCAATCAACAGGAAGTCCGCTGCACAAGCTAAAAAAGCATCGACAATTTCCGGCTCGAAATGCGTACCCCGCCCCTCTATGATCATTTCGATCGCCTGCGCATGCGTAAAACTGGGCTTGTAAGCGCGCCGCGAGATCAGCGCATCATACACATCCGCGACCGCCATCAACCGGGCCGACAGCGGGATATCCTCTCCGGTCAGACTGCGCGGATAACCGCTGCCATCCCACTTTTCATGATGGCAATAGGCAATTTCGCTGGCATAGCGCAAAAAACCGGTCTCAACCTGACTCAATTCGAGCTCAGCCTGAGTAATCGCATTATGTCCAAACTCGGCATGGCGGCGCATGACCACCCATTCTTCCGGCGTGAGTTTGCCCGGTTTATTAAGGATAGCGTCGGGGATGGCCACCTTGCCGATGTCGTGCAAGGGAGCAGATTTGAACAGCAACATGATGGAATCATCATTCAATTGCCCCGCAAAACGAGGCAGATGACGCAAGTGCTCGGCCAGTATCCTGACGTAATGCTGAGTTCTGCGAATATGATGTCCTGTCTCATTATCGCGCGCCTCCGCTAATGCACAAAATGCCGTAATGGTCGCGCCCTGCGCATTGATCACTTCCTGCTCGCGGCGCATCAATTCGCGAGTGCGTTCGACCACCAGCTGTTCCAACTCCGCATTGCGTTCACGCAAACGGGCACGCGCACGGGCGAGCTCAAGATGATTTTTCACCCGCGCCAGCACGACGGGCGGAGAAATCGGTTTGTGAATAAAATCCTCCGCCCCCAGATTAAGTCCCTTTTCCTCATCGTTGGCGCTATCCAGACTGCTCAGAAACAGCACAGGAATATCGCGCGTGAGCGGATCCGCCTTGAGGCGGCGACACAATTCGTAACCATCCATCTGCGGCATGACAATGTCGGTGAGTATCAGCTCTGCACGTTTGCCGGACGCGAAATAACCCAGCGCCTGCTCACCGTCACAGGCCGTATGGACCTTGTAAGCATCCCCCAGCGTTTCTTCAAGAATCTGCAGATTGATGATATCGTCATCGACGACCAGTATGGAAATTTCGGCACACTTCATGATTCGCCCTTCACAAAAACATCTAACTCTTTGATTATTTTATCAATACTATCAGCCAGACAACGCGCGTGCACACACGCTTCGAGCGAGCTGTTTTTTGCTTCCTTTTCCGTGGACGCCGCCAGCGCCTGCGCCGACACAGCCGCCAGATTGCCGGTCAACCCCTTGAGGCTATGTGCCAGAAATGCCAGCTCCGCATAGTTACCGCTTTGAGCCAGCACCCGCAACTTCTCCGGCGCGCCGGACTGTGTATCGATGACGGTTTGCGCCAGCTTGCGCACGAAAGTCATTCTACCCTTGAAACGCGCACTGAGTGTTGCCCAGTCTATTATGCTGTCGGCAAGTTCAACCGCAGGCGCCATCACTTCCAGCCTGTGAGCCGCTTCATCCTCCGTTGTGACACAACGGAGGATCGCCGCCACCAGCACATCCGTATCGATGGGCTTGGTCACATGATCCCGCATTCCCGAGGCTAGGCACTTATCCCGCTCTTCCGCCAGAGCGTAGGCAGTCAGGCCGATCACAGGCAGATCGGGGGCAAACTGACGAATGCGCCTTGTCGCTTCGTGCCCGTCCATCACCGGCATCTGAATATCCATCAACACCACATCGAAAGCCGCCGCTCCCGCCTCCACGATGCGTTCAATGGCTTGCTGACCGTTCACCGCAAAATTCACCTGAGCCCCTTCGTGCACCAGAATATCTTCAAGAATAATGCGGTTAACCTCCACATCCTCGGTGGCCAGAATGGTCAGCCTTGCCAGTCGCTGCCGGGCAATCTGCCCCCCTGCCATTTTTTGCACCGCCGGTTCTGTCGATTTCAAGGGCAGTTGTAAAGTGAATACGCTGCCCGTGCCCGGCGTACTCTGCACAGATATATCCCCGCCCATGATATTCGCGAGCCGTCGACTGATCACCAAGCCTAAGCCGGTTCCGCCGTATCGGCGTGTGGTGCTGCTATCAGCCTGCTGAAAGGGCTGGAACAGCTCAGCCAACTGTGCCGGATTCATCCCGATACCGGAATCCGTCACCTGGAATAAGGTGTAGTCCTCCCTAGGCATAACGGTTAGCGTCACGCCGCCCTGTTTGGTAAATTTGACCGCATTGCTCAGCAGATTCAGCAATATCTGGCGCAGACGCAACGAGTCACTGGCGATCCAGTCAGGTATCCCCGGCAAAAATTCAACGCTCAATGAAAGATTTTTTTCTTCCGCCAAATCGGCCATCAGTCTGACCGCCTCCGTTACCACCGACTGCAGCTGAAAACGATGCGTTTCGACCACTAGCTTATTCGCCTCAATCTTTGAAAAATCGAGAATATCGTTGATGATACCGAGCAGATGCTGACCTGAATCGAGAATATGCTGGAACTGACTACCAGCGATTTCCTGCTGGCTGTCTCGTGACCCCATTCTTGCCATACCCAGTACGGCATTGAGCGGCGTACGAATCTCATGACTCATGTTGGCCAGAAAAGCGCTCTTGGCAATATTGGCCGCTTCCGCCGCCTCCTTGGCCAACTTCAAATCATTGGTACGCTGCTCCACCAGATTTTCCAGATGATGGCGGTATTGATCCAACTCCCGGCTCAGACGTTTTTTCTCGGTAATGTCTTCCTGCACCGACACATAGTGGGTGATCCGCCCGTCCGCCTGACGGATGGGATTGATAATGGCAAACTCGACGAACTCGCTGCCATCCCGACGTCGATTGTAAAACTCGCCCTTCCAGAGCAAGCCCTGCCCCATTGCCTGCCAAAAACTCTCGTAAGTCGCTTTAGGCGTCTTGTCAGAATGCAGAAGCGCTGGATTTTTGCCCAGAATCTCGGCACGACTGTAACCGGTATTGCGAACAAAGGTTTCGTTGACGTATTCGATTTCGGCCTTGAGATTGGTAATCACCACGCTCTCAGGACTCTGTTCAACCGCCTGAGCCAGCTTGCGCAACTGATCCTCGGCCTGCTTACGATCGGTGACATCGATCAAGGTACTGAGCATCCCGACCATATTTCCCTGCGAGTCATGCAGCGGCCTTGAGTTATTCAAGACAGTAATCAACGTGCCGTCCTTATGACGCAGCTTGTGTTCGAAATTGACCAGCCGCCCCCCCTGTGCCAACCGATCGTGCGCCGGCAGCACCTCGAGCGGATCGGCATCCACATCAGGAATGCTCATCGCGAGCAACTCATTGCGCGAATAACCCAGCAAATCCAGCCCCGCCTGGTTGGAGTTTATAAAATTCTTTTTATTATCAAATACATATACAACAGCTACCGATTCATCGAACAGACCGCGATAATTTTCCTCACTGGCTCTGAGCGCCTCCTCCGCCAATTTTCGAGCGGTGATATCCCGTGCAAATACGGCAAATTGCTGTGTCGCAGGCAGATAACTGACCGTAATTTCCATATCCATGGTGTGCCCGTCCTTATGGCGATGGACAGTTTGAAATTGATCAGCCCCCTGAGAAATGATTTGCTCCATATGCCGGGCTACGTCATCCACAGATTTTTCCGTCACCTCCAGCTGACTGATATGCATCCCCTGCAGTTCCTCCCTGCTGTAACCGGACATCTCGGCATACGCCTGATTAACGGTCTGCAAACACCCCTGATTATCAGCCAGCCAAAAACCATCCGGCGTAGTATCAATCACATGCTTATTGACGACCAGCGCCTGCTCGGCCAATTTGCGCTGAGTAATGTCCTGCGCGGTTCCAATCACTTTAAGCGGATTGCCCGCAACATCGTATTGCACCTCTCCCCGGTCCTCCACCCAGACAGTCCGGCCATTGATCTGTATACGGTATTGAGCCAGGTAGGGCGCGCGATCCCTTATCGACTTTTCCATCGCCAAAGAGGAGATAGACTCATCGTCCGGATGCACAATGCGTCGAAGATTTTCCCGCGTGGCCTCAAACTTTTCCAAGCCCAAATGCAGATAAATTTCAGGCGACCAATACAGCGTGGAGGTTGCAAAATTGTACTCCCACACCCCCATTTGTGCGGACTCCAGCGCCAGATGCAAACGATTTTCACTTTCGGCCAGCGACGCTTCAATCTGTTTCTTCAGGGTGACATCGCGCGCGGAACCTACCACGCCGATAACTTCACCTCGTCCGTTGACGATGGGCGCCTTGTGTACATCGAGAAACATGAACTTACCCTGAACATTGCCGTACTCATCAAACTGCGAGGAGCCGCCCCGCTCCAGAGTAATCGTGTCGCTGTCCTGACAGAGTTCGCCGAAGGTATGCCATTCAGGATCCTCCGGATGTAACCCACGCTCGCGCAAAGCGAAAAACATATCGTCACGACCGATAGGTTCATCGGTATTGGCCGCATTGAGAAGCTTTTCGCAGATCGCCTTGTTGGCAAACAGATATTTTTTGTTCAGATCCTTGGCCCAGATCATATCCGGCACGTTATCACTGACCAGACGCAGCATGCTGGCCAGGTTACTCGCGCGCTCCTCGCTGGCTCTAACCTGCGCTTCCGCCTGTTTGCGCTCCGTGACATCCTGAAAGGTACCCAGCATGCGCACGGGTTGATCATCCGCATTGAACTCGACCTTGCCGGTGACATGGCAGACGATCTCCGTAGCGTCACGCAAGACTATCCGTGCATCCAAACGATACGGCATTTTTTCGTTCAGGGCGGCTTGTACCGCACAATTGAGCAACGCGCGGTCATCCGGATGAACCAATCCGAGGAATAATTCATACGTCGGTGTAATAGAGCCGGGTTCCAAGCCCATCAAATGGTAAGTCTCATCGCTCCACACCAACGCACCGGTGATCGGACTCCAATCCCAGGTGCCGACCCGACCTACCATGGTGGCAAAGTCGTATCGTTCCTTGGTCTGCTTGAGTTCGTTTTCAATCTGCTTACGGCTGGTGATATCTTCGTAAATTCCGAGTATGCCTATCGTTTCTTCGGCCTTGTTGCGCAGCGGGACTTTAGAGGTACGAAGCCAGATCGTCTGTCCATCAGGCGTGCACTGAGGCTCATCAAAGGACAGTCTGGGTATACCAGACTCCATCACATGCCGGTCATCGGAACGATAGAGTTCTGCCTGTTCGGCCCAGGTCATCTGGTAATCATCCTTACCTACCATCTCTTCCGGACTGGACTTGCCCGCATCTCTGGCAAAGGCGCTGTTGCATCCCAGATAACGCAAGTCTTTATCCTTCCAGAACACCCGCACCGGCGTCGTATCGATGACCGCCTTGAGCAAGCTGTTGGAATTGGCCAGTTCGGCCTGAATATGCGCCTGCTCGGTGATATCCTTGAAGCACCAGATACGACCCAATTCCCCGTTACTCAACAGGGTGCGGGTATAACGGGCAAACACCCTGCCGTCCTTGAAATGCAGCGTATCGCGCGCTTCCTGCTCGCTGTCATATAGCTTTTTAACCAGACCCAGAAAAGCGTCCGGTTCTTGCAGCTGATCGAGTACGTGGGTAATTAGCAACTCGTCCTGCCCGGCATCGATCAGTTGCTGCGGCACCTGCCACAACTGCATAAAACGCTGATTGACCGATAGCACACGGCCGTCACAGCCTATCATCAAAACCCCCTCGTCGGTCGATTCCAGCGTGCTGCGCAACAGTGCCTCGCTCTGCCGCAATTTAATTTCCGCCAGCTTGCGATCCGTGATGTCGTGGACGGTGCTGACCAGGCTAACCCCGCCTTGCAATCGCGTCGCGACCGCCGAGAACGATCCGAATCGTTTGCTGCCGTCTCTGAGCGTAAATTCGCACTCCAGATTCTGGCAATAACCCGCCGTTTCGATCGCATCCAGCATTTTCTGACGATCTTCGGCTGACCAGAACAACATGCTCCGGGTCGTATTGCCGATCGCCTGCACTTTTTCGTAACCTGTACGGGCACAGAAAGCGGCATTGACATCCGTGATAATTCCGTCCGGCAGGCTGCTGATGACCATCACATCAGGATTATTGTTGAAGATCAGCTCGAAACGATCCCTCGCATCCCGCAACGCCAGCTCGGCTAACTTGCGCACATCGATATTCATGGTGGAGCCGGCCGCCAGCAGCGGATTCCCCTCCGCATCGCGCGAGATCACTTCACCCCGGGTATGCACCCAACCCCATTTATCCGTCCCGGTCGCGCAGCGATATTCCAGATCAAACAACGGCGCCCCCGGCTGCAGACTGGCGGTAAATCGCGCCACAAAAGCGTCCCTGTCCTCCGGATGGATCAGGCCCAGCCAGCCCCCTATCGAATGAGCCGGCGCCACGCTGCTTATGCCCAGCAAACCCAAACCGGCATCGTCATAGCGCAGTACACCGCGCGCGATATCCAATTCCCAGATCAGCATCTGGGAATTCTCTATGGTCATTTGCAGACGGGTTTTGCTTTTTTGCAACTCATCTTCAAAGCGTTTGCGTTCGGTGATGTCGCGCCAGACACAATAGATCACCCGGCGATTTTGCAGCATAATCGCGGACAAGGTCACTTCGGCAAAAAAGGTGCTGCCATCGGCCCGGAGATGCTCCCACTCGAAACGGTGTATGCCCTCTTTGGTGGCGACATCCATCAGGCGCTCCGCCTTGCTGAAGGAAGATTCACCGTCGGGCTGAAACTCGGGGGATAGCTGGGAGGGGTGGGTGTTGAGCAACTGCGCCTTATCCCGGTAGCCCAGCATATCGACAGCGGCCTGATTGCATTCGACGAAACGGTGTTCATCGATGATCCAGATCGGGTCGGGGGATGAGTCGAATAAGGTGCGGAAGCGCTGATTGCTCTGCCGCAACTCATCTTCGATGAGCTTGCGCCCGGTGATATCCGTCGAAATGCCGCACAACGCATAAATGCGACCGTCCTCCCGGCGCAGCGGAATCTTGGTGGACAAATAAGTGGCCGTCGCCCCGCTCGCCTGCACGGTGTTGCTCTCCTCGGTCCAGACTGTTTCGCCGCCTTCGAGCACCTGCTTATCGTTGCGCCTTATATTCTCGACCGTGGCGGCATCGAAGAATTTTTCATCGCCACAACCGACGATATCAGCCATCCCGCACTGCCACAACTCGCGCACAGGGCGGTTGGCAAACAGATAACGCCCTCCGGTATCCTTAAGATAAATGTAGGCGTTGACGTTATCGAGAATATTGCTGAGTTTCTGTTCACTGGCGCGCAGCGCCTCTTCGTCGCATTTGCGCACGCTGATATCGCGAAATTCCCAGAGTACATGATCATCGGTTTGCAAGAGCTGAGCGGACAACAGGTGAGGACGCGCGACCGAACGCATATTCAGGTGCGTCTCGAAATCAACGATGCAGCCCCTCGCATCGAGTTCAGCCATGCACGCCTCGCGATCGGCCTGACTGCTCCATAGATTCAACTCCAGCGCCGTCTTTCCGATCAGCAACTCCCGCTCTATCCCCGTCGCCTTCAGCCAGGCCAGATTGACATCGACGATACGCCCCGTCGCGCGTTCGCTGATCACCATCCCGTTGCTGACGGCATTGAAAATAACGGCGTAATCCGGAAATGGCGTATTTGGCGTATTTGGCATATTTAGCTTATCGAATATTTAATAGCTGTTACTTTTTTGCACTGATCGCTGTCAGTATCCCCTGCATGATCGCGAGCGGCGCAGGCGGACAGCCGCTCACCACCACATCCACCGGAATCACGTTTGACACCTTGCCGCAACTGGCATAACTCTCGCCAAAAACTCCGCCGTTACAGGCGCAATCACCCAGCGCTACCACCAGACGCGGTTCAGGTATCGCCGCCAGAGTACGCTGTAGCGCTACCTCCATGTGACGCGACACCGTGCCTGTCACCAGCAACAGATCCGCATGACGGGGGCTGGCGACAAACTTGATTCCCAAGCCCTCCAAATTGTAATAAGCGTTGTTGACCGCGTGAATCTCCAGCTCGCAGCCGTTACATGAGCCTGCATCTACCAGCCGGATGGCCAGCGAGCGACCAAGCACAGCCAGTATCTGCTGCTGCAAACGCTGCTCACCCGCACGCATCGTCTCATCCGCTAGCGGTGCCGGCTCGGTCTTGATGCCGGTTTTAATGATCTGTTTGAGAATCTGATACATCAGAGGTCGTGTCCTGAATAGCTAAGGTTGAACGATTTATTGATCAACGGAAAATCCGGCACGATGTTGCCCAGAATCGCGTGTTCGAGCAACGGCCAGTTCTGCCAGGATGGATCGTGCGGATGGACGCGACTGATATTACCGGCCGCATCGGTGTGCATCGCCACCATCACCTCGCCCCGCCAACCCTCCACCATACCAAGAGCAAAACCATTGCCGGGCAAATCGGTCAGCGCTTCCAGCAGATCGCCGGCCGGCAGTCCGGCAAGAATTTCACGCTGCAGGCGGATCGACTCAAACAGCTCCTCAAAGCGCACGATCACCCGCGCGGCGACATCGCCGTTGTGATGTGTGGCCATCCGCACCTCCAGAGTTTGATAAGGCACACAAGGGAACTGTACGCGCGCATCCCAGGCCTGAGAACTGGCGCGCCCGGCCAACCCGCACAACCCCAGTTGAGAGGCCAGTTTAGGCTCTACCGTACCCGCGCCGATGTAGCGATCCTGCACCCCCGCGTGTTCTTCCAGAATGCTACGCAACAAGCGCACTTCATGTTCGAGCAGGTCGCATTCAGCCAGCAGCGTGTCCGCATCGGGCAGATCGACAGCCACCCCGCCGGGAATAATCTTATCCATCAGATAACGGTGACCGAACAGCGCGGCATTGTTCCGCAGCAGCTGTTCTTTGAGTATCCAGAACTGCGACATACCGAACGAGAACGCCACATCGTTAGCCAGATAGCCCAGATCGCCCAGATGGTTGGCGATGCGCTCCCGCTCCAGAAACAGCGCGCGCAACCACAGGGCACGTTCGGGCGGCGTCACGCAGGCCATATTCTCCGCCGCCATGGCGTAAGCCCACGCGTAAGCCGTCGTGGAATCGCCGCTCACCCGCCCGGCAAGTTTAGCACAGAACAATAAGCTATTGTTTTCAAAACGTTTTTCAATGCCCTTATGCACATAACCCAGCCGCTCTTCCAGACGCAGCACGCGTTCACCGATGATGGAGAAACGAAAATGCCCCGGCTCGATGATGCCCGCATGCACGGGGCCTACCGGAATTTCATGCACGCCCTGCCCCTCGACCTGCACGAAGGGGTAATCATCAGCCTCTTGACTCATCGCCGCATCGAAATCCTTACGCAACGGGAAACTGTCGACAGGCCAGGCGGCATGGCGCAGCCAAGGACGCTGATCCGCGCTACCGGCGGCTGCCACGCCCAACATATCGTAGACCGTGCGCTGCATACGGCAGGCGCAGGGGAAAATTTGGCTGATATCGGGATACACGGGTGATTCCTGAGCCAACAGCAGGTGCAAACACAACAGTCCGTCCTGATTGACCAGCGTCACATGCAAGGCAAAACTCCCAGCTCCTTCATCGCTGCCCCACAGCGCCAGCAGCCGCCCGCCATCGTCCGCCACCTTGCGGCAAACCGGTTGCAACTGAGCGGCTTCGAGCGTTGCCTGACGTGCCGGAATCGCACCGGGTAATGGAATCCACGCTAAATTTAAACTGTTCATCGCTTACCCCAACGGGCATGGAGAAGTGTCCATCCCGAATAAACTAACGCCATGCCCGTCCCTCGCCTCAATCCTCTCCCGTTTACGGACGAGGATACAAACGAATCGCTACGCGAACTCATGATAACAGTGCCGCCGCCTGACGATACCAACTGGCCAGATAGGGCGGCATATAAAGTCCCAGCATCAACACCAGCAAGAGATGGATAAATACCGGGATCAACGCCGGGGCATGAGGCAGGCGCACGGCGGGCGTTTCCCCGAACACCATGGGCTGCACGCGGCCAAAGATCGCGGCGAACGCCATCCCCAGCGACACCAGCAGGAAAGGCGTAGTCCAGGGATAATCGTGCATGGCCGTGGTGATAATCAAAAACTCGCTGGCGAACACGCCGAACGGCGGCATCCCCAGTATCGCCAGCGTGCCCAGCATCAGCCCCCAGCCCACGGTGGGACTGAGCCTGATCAGACCACGGATATTATCCATCTGTTGGCTCCCTGCCTTTTGCACCGCATGCCCCACCGCGAAAAAGATCGCCGACTTGGTCAAGGAATGCACCGTCATGTGCAACAGTGCGGCAAAGGTTGCGACCGGCCCGCCCATGCCGAAGGCAAAAGTAATCAACCCCATGTGCTCGATCGACGAATAGGCAAACAGGCGCTTGATGTCCTTTTGCCGCGACAGCAGCAAGGCGGCCACGACCACCGAGAGCAGACCGAAACCCATCATCAGGTTGCCCGCAAAATGGGTGCCCAAAGAGCCGTCCACCAGCACCTTGCTGCGCATCACCGCGTTCAGCGCGACGTTGAGCAACAGGCCTGACAATACGGCGGAAACAGGCGTCGGGCCTTCCGCATGCGCATCGGGCAGCCAGCTGTGCAGCGGCACCAGACCGATCTTGGTGCCGTAACCTACCAGTAGAAACACGAAGGCGAGTTTGAGCACCGTGGGCTCCAGATCGCCTTTGACCTGATTGAGATGCGTCCAAAGCAAGGCATTGCCGCCCACCCCCAGCACGCGTTCCGCCGCAAAATACAGCAGCACGGTGCCAAACAGCGCCAGCGCGATGCCCACCCCGCACAGAATAAAATATTTCCAGGCCGCCTCCAGACTGGCCGGCGTGCGGTACAGGCTCACCAGCAGCACGGTGGTCAGGGTCGCCGCCTCCATCGCCACCCAGATAATCCCCATGTTGTTGGAAGTCAGCCCCAGCAGCATGGTGAAGGTAAACAGCTGATACATGCTGTAATAAAGATGCAGCATGGGCGTACTGAGTCTGCCGTGGTGCTGTTCGATACGCATGTAGGGGCGCGAAAACAGCGAGGTGGTGAAGGCGATAAAGGCGGTCAGCGCAACGATAAGCACGTTGAACGGATCGATGAAGAACTGTTCATTGAAACTCACTTGAGGGCCGGCATCGACGACGCGCACGGTGAGCAGGATCGCCGCGAGCAGCGTGCAGAAGCTCATCAGCGAATTGAGTTCGGCCGCCCAGGGGCGCGAACCGAATACCGCCAGCAGCAAACCGCCCAGCAAGGGGATCACCAGCATCATCAAGAGTTCCAGATCAATCATCCTTGAGCGTCTCCATGTGGCTGATGTCCAGACTATCGAAAGTCTCGCGTATCTGGAAGAAGAAGATACCGAAAATAAAGGTGGCCACCAGCACGTCCAGCGCTATCCCTAACTCCACCACCAGCGGCATGCCGTGCGTGGCACTGGTCGCGGCAAAGAACAGGCCGTTTTCCAGCGACAGAAAGCCAACCACTTGCGACACCGCCTTGCGGCGCGTGAGCATCATCAACAGCGACAACAGCACACTCGCCAGCGCGATACCGATCAGACCGCGCGTGACACTGTCGGTCAGCTGCGAGATCGGGGCGGCCAGATCAAACGAAAAAATAACCAGCGCAATGCCAGCCAGCATGGTCGTCGGAATATTGATCAAAGTTTCGACATCCCACTTGATATTGAGCTTACGGATCAACCTGTGCAGCAGCCAGGGCAGCATCAGCACCTTGAGCAGCAGCGTCAGTGCGGCGGAGTAATAAAGATGGTGCTGGGCGGTCGAATACGCCACCACACAAGTGCTCACGGTCAGGATCAGCCCCTGCAGGGCAAACAGGTTGATCAAGGACAGGATACGGCGCTGAGAGATCATCGCAAAGGCGATCAGCAGCAGTATCGCCGCGAGCAGGTTGATGATCTGTGTCGAGAGCGTCAATGACATGTCAGGCGCCCAGTAAAAAATGGATCAGCAACCCCAGTACGGCCAGCAAAAAAGCCGTCCCCAGAAATTCCGGCACACGGAAGATGCGCATCTTGGCCAGCATCGCCTCCAGACCGGCAAGACCGGCACCCGCAGCGGTGAGTTTGAGCAGCAAGGCCACGATCGCCAGCGGCAATGCCCCCCAGTTGCCCACCTCGGCAATGCCGTAGGGGAAGAACAGCGCAAAGCCTATCGTCATGTAAGCGAACAGCTTCAGACTGCTGGCCCATTCGATCAACGCCAGATGGCGCGCGGAATACTCCAGAATCATCGCCTCATGGATCATGGTCAATTCCAGATGGGTAGCCGGATTATCGACCGGGATGCGCGCATTCTCCGCCAGCAGAATCATCAAAAAGGCAATGCTGGCAAACGCTAAACTGGGATACAGCACGAAGGCATGGTGTGAGAAAGTTTCCACGATATGCGGCAACTGTGTCGACTGACTGATCAGTGAGGAGGTAAAAAACACCATCAGCAATGCCGGTTCGGCGAGGAAGGACACCAGCATTTCGCGTCTGGCCCCCATCGATCCGAACGAAGTGCCGATATCCATCGCCGCCAGCGCAATAAATACCCGCGCCAGGGCAAAAACGCCGACTAAGGCGATCACATCCGCCGCCTGTGAAAAAGGCAAATCGACCGCGATGATAGGGATGATCGCTGCGGCCAGCCACATACAGCCGAACAGAATATAGGGTGTGGCGCGAAACAGCGGTGAGGCGTTATCGGCCAGCAGCGCCTCCTTGAGAAACAGCTTGTGCAGCGTGCGATAGGGTTGCAACAGCCCCGGACCGCTGCGATTTTGCAGCCAGGCGCGGCACTGCCCCACCCAGCCCGTCAGCAACGGCGCGAGCGCCACCACCAGCAGCGACTGACACAACTGAAATACCACCGCCAGCGCTAAATTAATATTGTCCATTATACGAAGGCCAGCAACACGATCAAGGTGACGAAGGTGTACAGCAAATACACATGAATGCGACCATGCTGAATCAACGAGGTCCACGCTGACAACCTGACCGTGAGCTGCTTGATCGGCAAATACAGGAAAAACCAGATCTGATCGTCAGTCTGACCATGGTAACGCGGCTGCGCATCAAAAGGCGACGGCACTTCCCGCTCAATCTTGAAGAAGGGTTCAAACAGTCGGCGAATCGGCTGGCCAAACCCTTCGGCGGTATCTTGCATGCGCCCGTTCTGCGCCGGAAAGCCGCAATCCCAGGCCGGCACACGGCGCACGCGTCCGTGATAGTATCGATGCACCACCCAGGCTGTCACCAGCATTACCCCTACCACCGCCAGCAGAAAATATACCGGACTGTAACTGGCGCGCTCGATATCCACCGGCGCGATAAACAGCCAGCCTGATGTGGAATTTCCCAGCCCTTGCCCCAGCAACATTTTGGTGACCATATCCAGCTTTTGCACCACATACACCGGTGCCAGACCTAACGCCACGCAGCCTGCGGCCAGCCAGACCAGCCCTGCACGCTCCCACCCGCCGGCGTCGTGAGCATGTTCCAGACCCGGTTCACGATACTGACCAAGAAAAATGATGCCGTAAAATTTGACCATCACATACGCGGCCAGCGCTGCGGCCAGCGCAATCACCGCCGCCGCCACCGGGATCAGCATATTGATATGTGAATTGGGCAGACCGGGTGAGAGCAAAAAGGCTTGCAGCAGCAGCCATTCCGAGATAAATCCATTGAACGGCGGCAGGCCGGCAATCGACAGCACGCCGATCAACAGGGTCGCGGCCACCCAGGGCATGCGCCGAATCAAGCCACCCAAATGCCCCATGTTGCGCTCGCCGGTCGCATGCAATATCGACCCTGTACCGATAAACAGCAAACTCTTGAAAAAGGCGTGATTGATGCTGTGATACAGCGTCGCGGTCAGCGCCAGCGCGGCCAGCGCATTCTTTCCGTAGACGTGAAAGATAATCACCAGTCCGATTCCGACCAGCAACAGGCCGATGTTTTCTATCGATGAATAGGCCAAAAGGCGTTTCATGTCGCCCTGCACGGCGGCAAACATCACACCAAATATCGCGGTCAGCAGCCCCAGAGCCAGCACCAGCACGCCCCACCACCACAGATGCACGTCGAGCAGGTCAAAAGTAATCCGTATCAATCCGTAAATTGCCGTCTTGAGCATCACCCCGCTCATCAGCGCCGACACCGGCGAGGGTGCAGCCGGATGCGCCTCGGGCAGCCAGACGTGCATAGGCAGTACGCCCGCCTTGGCCCCGAAACCGAAAAGCGCCAGCAAAAAGGCCAGCGACGACCAGAAGGACGACAAGGAGTTAGCGCGCATCGCATCGAAAGTATAAGCGGCGATACCATGCCCCGCCTGCATCACCCCGAAGCTGAGCAGGATGGAGATCGCCCCCACATGAGCAATCAACAGGTAAAGAAATCCGGCACGGCGGATATCGGGGATTTTATGATCGGTGGTGACCAGAAAATAGGATGACAGCGCCATCGACTCCCACGCCACCATAAACATATAGGCGTCGTCAGCCAGCAACACCAGCGCCATGCTGGCCAGAAACAGGTGGTATTCGAGACACAACAGCCCCAGCACCCTGCCCTTCATGGATTTGAAATAACCCGCGCTGTATAGCGATACGCCGAACGAGGCTGCGCCCAACAAAATCAGGAAAAAGGCAGAAAGCGGATCCAAACGCAAATGCAGCGGCAAATCAGGCAGGCCTAGCGGCAACACGGCGATATCGGCGGACTCGCCCAGTGCCCATAATCCGGTGGCGGCCAGCAACAGCGAAAGCGCAGCACCGAACGGAAAAACAACATTACAAATCAGCGACTTATGACGATAAAGCGCCAGCCCAAACAATCCTAAGGCTATCCACAGCAGAATCACTCCGCCCACTACATCTATCGGCAAAATGCTAATTTCGTCCATCCCCGATGTATTCCACGGCTAAGAGTAAGTGATTCTACTCCTGCAACCCCGCCACCCTCAACAGATACCGAACAACTTTCACAACGCCGGTCATTTTTGCTACACTGGCACCACTGACTTGCATCGCGATCTGGATGCGAAGTTTGCGCTCCCGCCTTGCAAAAAGGGAAAAATGAAATCTTCTATCCGTATCAGCACGCTCCAGGTCTTTCTGGTCGAACCCTCCAGGATGCAAGCGCATCTTATCGAAAACCATTTGAGTGAGCTGGGCGTATTGCACACGCAAGTTTTTCAGGACGCCGGCTCCGCACTCGAGGCCATGAGGCGAGCGCAGCCCGACTTGGTCATCAGCGCACTGCATCTGGGCGACATGTCCGGTGCCGAACTGGTTGACTCTATGCGCCACGCAGCCGCCTTAAAAGACATCGCTTTCGTGCTGATTTCCAGTGAGGACAATCCAACCTATCTGGATCCCGTGCGTCAATCCGGCGCCAGCGCGATTCTGACTAAACCTTTTGGCCTGAAGGAATTGCAAGACGCGATATTCACCACGCTGGATTTTCTCAATACGGGCAGTCTGGCGCTGGAAAACGATGAGCTCGGCATAGAGACACTACATATTCTGGTAGTCGATGACAGCTTCAGTTCGCGCGCCCACCTGATCAGGGTGTTAAAAAACATCGGCTTCACGAATTTTACGGAAGCGGAAAACGGCAAACAGGGCGCAGAAATCATCCTGAAGAACGCCTTTGATCTGGTCATCACCGACTACAACATGCCCGAGATGAGCGGTGGCGATCTGGTTAAATTCATCCGCACCAAGAGCTGGCAGCCATCCATTCCCGTCATCATGATCACCAGCGAGAAAGACGAAGAGAGACTGACCGCCGTGAAGAGTGCAGGAGTGACGGCCATCTGCGACAAGCCGTTTGAACCGGTGCAGTTAAAAGCGCTGATCGAACAAATCTTCACCAGCAAGTAAACTTCAGCAGCTTCCCGCAAAAATCGCAGACACTTCCCGTCAAGCGGTCTCAACACTGACCCGGTTGCGACCGGAAGCTTTCGAGGCATACAGCGCAAGATCGGCGCGCTGTATCCAACTGTCGACCGTATCATCGCCATGGAATGACGCCAGGCCGATGCTGACAGTAATACGAACGCCCTCGCTCAAGGTAGCGCGTTCGACGGCCAAACGCACCCGCTCTGCTCCATCTCTGGCCTCTTCCATCGTCTGCCCTGGCATCATGACAATAAACTCCTCGCCGCCCCAGCGCCCGACGATATCCGCCGCGCGCACATTTTCCTGAACCAGAGTGGCGAAATGGCGCAACACCTCGTCTCCCACGCCGTGACCATAGGTATCGTTGATCGCCTTGAACAGATCGAGATCCATCATCATCAAAGCGAGCGGCTTGCGATCACGCTCTTCCATGCTGACGTAATGGCCGATCAACGGCAGCAGCCCGTTGCGGTTATATACGCCGGTCAGCGGATCGGTAGAAGCCAACTGCTTGAGCAGTACATTTTGTTCCTCGATGATGCGCTGTTTGTTGTCCAGATAACGCAAGAATCCAAATATCAGCAGATATAACAGGGTCAGACTGACCAAAGCCGCCACGGCGATTACGTTGAAAATGTGTATTGCATCTTCCATCACACCGACCAGGGGAACGCGTATCGAGATAAAGGCGCGGTGACGTCCTTCCTGCTCAAAAAACCCGGCCTTATCCCCGTATTGCTGCACCAGTTGGCGAGGCGCATCGAGCGGGTTGCCGTGACACTTGAGGCAGCCGGCACTGAGCACCTGCACCGGGACCGCCAGATACAGCCATTTGCCATCGTTGCGCTGCGTTACCTGATGGTATTCCTGCAATTCGCCACGATTGATGCGTTTGAGCAATTCCAGCTCTTCGGCATCCGCCTGATTGACCGGGTTGCGCGGATTATCAGAGGCGAGTTTGAAGTAGATTTCCGGCAAGTTGTGTTGACGGCGCTCGTCATTGATCAGGCCCATCACATTGCGGGCGATATAGGTAAAGGATAACACCTTGGGAGAAAAGTAATCCTTGTCCAGCAGCCCTTCCGCCTGCAGGCGGAAAATTTCCGGGCGCTGAGTCTTGGTGACATAGGCGTGTACTGCGCGATGCGTGTAAAGCATGTCCCGCCCCTGCTTCTCTGCCTCATGGATCGCATAGGCTTCAGCCCTTGCATAGAGCAACACCAGCAAACCGATGTACAGTCCGACAAAGATGATCAGCAAGACAAATAATATATTACGATTCTTAGCGTTCATTAGCTTCATCCTCGAAAAAGCTATTTTTACATGCCGCTCAGCAAACTCAAGCGTAGACGATTTTAACACTCTCCGGCCGCAAGAATCCACGCAAATCGGCCAGCAACTCATCGGCCAGCGTCACCTGCCACGCCTCGCCCAGCGCTAACTGGCAACTCGCCTCTGAATTATGATAATCAATCAAAATCTTACATTCCCCCTCGCACCACGGCTTGAGAATCTCGACCAGTTTTTCCACTTCGACGCTACCGTTACAGTTCAAGGATAGGTGTTGCGCAAAGTGCGAGCGAGCCTGCGCGAAACTAAACAGCGTCTCACCGCTGACCCGGATATTGCCCGAATACTCATCCAGAGATGCCTTGCCTTCGACCACCAGCAGCTCATCTTCTTTTATCCAGGGGCGACTTTTTTCGTATTCCTCGTTGAACACGGTCATTTCGGTTTGCGCGCCGCCATCGTCCAGCGTGATCACCGCCATGCGACCGCGCCGGGTCTGTTGCAAGCGCAGGCCGGAAACGATGCCCGCCAGTCTGACCTGCACCCCGCGCCGCGCCGCCTGACCATAGCCGCCGTTCGACTTGCCGACGAAAGCCGGCGTCAAATCGGCCAGTTTCACCTTGATGAAATTCGCCAACTCCTGTTGATACTCCTGATACGGATGACCGCCCAGATAGATACCCAGACTGGTTTTCTCATGCGCCAGTTGCTCGCGCAAACTCCAGCGCGGCACCTCAGCCGTTTGCTCGATCAGCACCGCATCCGCCTCATCGTCGCCGAACAGACTGACCTGATTGGCGGCACGGGATTGCTGATCGGCACTGGCCATCGCCGCATCGACACTGGCCATCAGGGAAGCGCGATGATCATTGATAGAATCAAACGCACCTGCGCGTATCAGGGTTTCGATGGTGCGGCGATTGACCACGCGCTTGTCCACGCGACGGCAAAAATCGAATAAATCCTTGAAGGGGCCTGTGGCACGCGCCTTGACGATACCGGCGATCGCGGCCTCGCCCGTCCCCTTGACCGCGCCCAGACCATAGGCGATGGTTTTTTCATCGGTCGGAGAAAACACATAGCCTGAGCTGTTCACGTCCGGCAGCAATACTTTGATGCCCTGTTGCAGGGTGTCGGCATAGAAGGTACGCACCTTTTCGGTGTTATCCAGATCGCCCGACAAGGTCGCCGCCATAAAGGCAGCCGGATGATGCGCCTTGAGATAGGCGGTCTGATAAGCCACCAGCGCATAGGCGGCCGAGTGCGACTTGTTAAAGCCGTAACCGGCAAACATTTCCATCAAGTCGAACAAACGGGTCGCCAGATCCTTGTTAATCTCGCGTTTCACCGCGCCGCCGACGAAGATATCGCGCTGACGCGCCATCTCGGCGGGATCTTTCTTACCCATC
Organism: Gallionella sp.; assembly: GCA_041660905.1. Lineage (GTDB taxonomy): Bacteria > Pseudomonadota > Gammaproteobacteria > Burkholderiales > Gallionellaceae > Gallionella. The sequence goes on along the minus strand of JBAZVL010000004.1, from coordinate 32,659 downwards.
GCACGGCGCAACATGTCCGCACCGCCCAGCGTGTAGCCGCCGATGATCTGCGAGATCTGCATCACCTGCTCCTGATACACGATGACCCCGTAAGTAGGTTTGAGCGAGGCTTCCAGTTCCGGATGGAAATAATCCGCCTCGGCCCGGCCGTGTTTACGATCGACAAAGTCGTCCACCATCCCCGACTCCAGCGGACCCGGACGGAAGAGAGCGACCAGCGCCACAATATCTTCAAAGGTGTCGGGTTGTAAACGCTTGATCAGATCCTTCATACCGCGCGATTCCAGCTGGAACACGGCGGTGGTGTTGCATTTCTTCAGCAGGTCGTAGCTGGCCCTGTCGTCCAACGGAATAGCTTCAATGGAAAAGGATTCAGGATTCAGGATCCGGGATTCAGCAACACCCGCCCCTGCATCCTGCAATCGATGTATATGTCTGACCGCCCAATCGATGATGGTCAGCGTGCGCAGCCCCAAAAAGTCGAACTTCACCAGACCGATGGCCTCTACATCGTCCTTGTCGAACTGACTGATCACGGACGCGCCACCGTCCGCGCAATACAAAGGGCAAAAATCGGTGAGTTTACCCGGCGCGATCACCACCCCACCCGCGTGCATACCGACGTTGCGCGTCAAGTCTTCCAGACGCATCGCCAGCTCCAGCAGCTCCGGCACGCCTTCTTCACTCTCAGCGATGGCGTTGATCTCAGGCTCCATCTCGCGCGCTTTTTTCAGCGACACGGGTTTGACACCCTCGATTGGAATCGCTTTGGACAGCCGGTCGCATAAGCCATACGGGAACTCCATCACCCGCCCCACATCGCGGATCACCGCCTTGGACGCCATGGTGCCGAAGGTGGCGATCTGCGAGACGCAGGCGGCACCGTATTTTTGCTTCACATAATCGATGACCAGCTCGCGCCCGTCCTGACAGAAGTCCACGTCGAAGTCGGGCATGGAGACGCGTTCTGGATTTAGGAAACGCTCGAACAGCAATTCGTAACGCAAGGGATCTAGATCGGTGATCAGCAGACAATACGCCACCAGTGAACCCGCACCGGATCCCCGGCCCGGCCCTACCGGCACGCCGTTAGGAAAAGCCTCCGAGCGGTAAGCCTTCGCCCAGCGGATAAAGTCCGCCACGATCAAGAAGTAACCCGGAAAACCCATCTTGATGATGGTGTTGATCTCAAACACCAGGCGCTCGTGATACTGCGGCCATTTAGCCTGTCGCAGCGTCTCATCCGGATAGAGGAAGTTCATGCGTTGCACCAGCCCACGTTCGGACTCGCTGAGCAAAAAATCATCCAGACTCACGCCATTGGGCGTGGGAAAATCCGGCAGGCGCGGCTTACCCAGCACCAGCGACAGATTGCAGCGACGCGCAATCTCCACGCTGTTTTGCAAGGCTTCGGGCAAATCGGCAAACAACTCAGCCATTTCAGCCTGAGTCTTGAAATACTGTTGTACGGTAAACGCCCGCTCGCGGCGCTTGTCGTTGATCACATAACCCTCGGCGATACAGACGCGCGCTTCATGCGCCTTGAAATCCGCCGCGCTCAAAAACTGCACCGGATGAGTCGCCACCACCGGCAAGCCGAGTTCTGCGGCTAAACGTGTCGCCGCATCAACATACAGCTCCTCATCGGCAAAGCCTGCGCGCTGCACCTCGATGTAGTAGCGATTGGCAAACAGCGCGCCCCACTCCTGCGCAAATTGACGCGCCTGCGCAACATTGCCCGCAATCAGCGCACTGCCCACATCGCCCAGATGTGCGCCTGACAAGGCAATCAAGCCTTCGGTGCCTTCCTCGTGCAGCCATTCGCGGCGCAATTCGGCTCGGTCGTGATACTGATTAGTCAGATATGCGCGCGACAGCAAGCGGCACAAGCGCAGATAACCTTCGGTCGACTGGCAGAGCACCAGCAAACGGGAGGGGCGATCGCGATCCGCATCGTTGGTGATAAACAGATCGACACCCGCCACGGGTTTTAGCCCCTTGCCGCGCAGCGTCTTGTAGAACTTCACCAGACCGGAAAAATTGGACAGATCGGTGAGTCCCAGCGCCGGCATGCCATCCTCTTTGGCCAGCGCGACGGCCTCATCGATGCGCACCATCCCATCGGTGATGGAATATTCGCTGTGCAGACGGAGGTGAACGAAGGAGGCTTGCGACATGATCTGGGGAATTTTGAATTTTCAGCGGCGATTTTACCACTGCGGCCTGTTTTTCGGTTATCTAATGACAGCGTGTAAATTTAACCGGCCAAAATCTTCGCGTCCGCCAAATTATAAGCAACATATTGATTATTATTAATATTTTAACAAAATATATTTTTCATGAGCTATTGCATTTGTCTCAGACTAAGCATACATTGAAGCCCTTCCGTCATTACGCTCTGCTTTCAGATGGATAACCGCCTAACCCCAGCGAAAATAGCACTGACCTATGCCGTGCTTGCCAGTTTGTGGATCTTCGCCTCAGACCGGTTGCTGGCGCTCGCCATCGCAGATCCGACATGGCTGATGTGGCTGAGCATGTCCAAAGGCATCCTGTTCATCCTGATTACCTCGCTGTTGCTAAAACTGTTATTGCAAACACACGCCGTCAAATCAGTCACTGCCAGCGCACAGGACAGCGCTTCCGACTACAGGCTCAAAGCGCGTCACCTGATTGCTATTTTCGCGTCGCTGGCACTGCTGGTCCCGCTAAGCAGTTATTACATCGCCACACTCTATGGCGCTCACCTGACACGCATCGCCCAGGATGATCTGACTGCCATCAGCGATCTGAAAAGCCGCCAGATCGAGGCCTGGCTGCAAGAGCGTGGCAGGGATGCGGAAGAATTATCCGACAGGACCACGCTGGTTGAAAAATCCAATTTATGGCTGGAGCACGGCGATAACGCAGCCAGAGACTTTGTTCTGGCACGCATGAAGATGCTGTCCAGCGCAAAAGGGTACGAACCCATGCTGCTCTCAACGACAGGCAAAGCCGAATTACCCGCCAACCCGCCAATAGATCCCATTACCGACCAGATCTGGCACAAGCTGGTGAACGAGGCGCTCAAAACCGGAAAACCGCAGCGCAGCGAATTATACCGCGACGGCCATAACCGGATTCGTCTGGACTACATGGTGCCTTTGCGGCAGACCGACTCGCAAACGACGCAAGGGTTCATCGTGCTGCGCGCGCCGGTTGAGCTCTTTTTATTTCCTCTGGTTCAATCCTGGCCCACAGCCAGCCCCAGCGCCGAAATCGTCTTGACGCGTCGCGACGGAAATAAAGTCACCATCCTCAATGAATTGCGCCACCGTAAAGGGGCAGCGCTGTCGCTGCAACTGCCGCTAGATAACCCCCAGCTACCCGCTGCGGCCTCGGTTTTGCACAATCAGCCACAAACCATGGAGGGAATCGACTATCGGGGGGTACGCGTATTAGCGGCGATGCGTCCTATCCCGGGAACCGACTGGCATCTGGTGACTAAGATAGACCGCGATGAGGTCATGACGCTGTTCAGGGAAATGTTGTTCTGGGTCGGCGTGATCGCGATGATCGCGGTGGCTGTAGTCGCCAGCGCCGTACTGCTATTGTGGCGACAACAGCAACGTTTACACCAGATGGCGCTGCTCAACCGGACTCTGGAAAAAGATCAGCAACTCAAACTATTCTATGAGCTCCCCTTCATCGGCATGGCGATCAGCGCCCCTGCCAGCCAAAACTGGTTGAGCGTCAACGACCACTTATGCCGGATGCTGGGCTATACCCGCGCCGAATTGCTGCAAACCAGCTGTGCGAATCTCACCCATCCCGACGATCTGGCGTCCACGCTGGCACAATTCGAACGGATGAAAGAGGGCGAAATCGACGGATACAAACTGGAAAAACGCTTCCTGTGCAAAAATGGCAGCACACTCACCGTCAATCTGGACGTGAAATGCGTGCGGGATCGCGACGGCAGGATCAGCCACATCATGGCCATGATTGAGGATATCACCGGGCGTAAACAATCCGAAGCCGCCTTGCGCCAGGCCGCCACCGTATTCGAAAGCAGCCACGATGGCGCTATCGTGACCGACATCGACGGCAATATTCTGGTTGCCAACCGCGCCTACCTGAAAATGACCGGTTATAGCGAATCGGAACTATTGGGGCTAAATCCACGGCTGCTCCATTCTGGTCGCCACAGCCGCGATTTCTACCTGCAAATGTGGGCCAGCATTCTTGAGGCCGGGTATTGGCAGGGAGAGATATGGAACCGGCGCAAAAACGGGGAGTTATACCCGCAACAACTGACGATCAGCGCCGTCAAGGACGCACAAGAGCAAACTACGAATTACGTGGGAATATGCTCCGATCACAGCCAGTTGAAGCTTTCGGAAAGCCGCTTAGAGCATCTGGCGCATTACGACCCACTGACCGACCTGCCCAACCGTTTACTGCTGCAATCGCATTTAACGCACGCACTGATGCAAGCCCAACGACACCAGCGCCAGTTAGGCGTGCTGTATATCGATCTGGATCGCTTTAAAAATATCAATGACAGCTTAGGCTATCCGGTCGGCGACGAACTGCTGATCACGCTCAGCCGGCGATTGACTCAGCGCCTGCGCAGCGAAAACATGCTGGGCAGGTTGAGCGGGGATGAGTTCTTGCTGATCATCGATCACATGGATAATGCTGAAGAGGCCGCCAGCGTGGCGCGCACACTGCTGGAGTTATTGAATCAGCCCTTCATCCTGTCCGAAGGGCCGGAAGTATTCATCGGCGCCAGCATAGGAATCAGTATTTTTCCGAATGACGGCGACAGCGCGGCGCAATTGATCCAGCACGCCGATGCCGCCATGCACCATGCGAAGGAACAGGGGCGCAACACCTATCGTTTCTATATTGACTCACTCACCAAGGAAGCGAGCGACCATCTCAAACTCGAAACCCGCTTGCGGCACGCCATCACGGCCGGGCAGTTGCGCGTCTATTACCAGCCGCAGGTGGACATCAAGACCGGCCGCATCATCGGTGCCGAAGCGCTGGTGCGCTGGCAGGATCCGGAACGCGGTTTGATTCCACCGGCTCAATTTATTCCTTTGGCGGAAGAAACCGGGCTGATCGGCGCCATCGGCGAGTATGTGTTGAGGGAAACTTGCTTACAGGGCGCAAGATGGATAGAAGCCGGTTTGCCATTTTTAACACTGGCCGTCAATCTCTCGCCGCATCAGTTTCTGCGCAGCAATATCGCAGAACTGGTTTCCCGCGTGCTGGCCGAAACCGGCTTCCCCGCCAATCATCTGGAACTGGAGTTGACCGAGAGTGCCCTGATGCAACAGGAAGAGAGCGCCGTGAAGATGCTGCATCTACTTCGCGCGCAGAACATACGCCTGGCGATCGACGATTTCGGCACCGGCTACTCCTCGCTTTCTTATCTCAAACGTTTCCCGCTCGACATACTGAAAATCGACAAGAGTTTCGTCGATGACATTCCGTTTCATCAGGACGATATGGAGATCGCCGCCACCATCATTGCGATGGGGCACACGCTGGGTTTCAAGGTGCTGGCCGAAGGGGTTGAAACAGCGGAGCAACTGGCTTTTCTCGAAGCTAAAGGCTGCGATATGTACCAGGGCTACCTGACCAGCCCGCCTGTTCCGGCAGAAGAATTCGAAGCGCTGTTATCGAACAGGAAAAACAGTTAAGGGTACGCTGACCAAATCGTCGAGGAGCATAGCGACGTGACAATCCAGAATTCGCTTTATTATCAATGGGCTGGGTTGCCACGCTTCGCTCGCAACGACAGTTTAAGTGAATAAATCAGCGCGTCCTTAAATCTTTTTAGCCATTTAGCTGGCAAAAGCCGCCGTCATCGCCGCGATCATATAGGCGTGATCCGCAGCCCCCGCGCTCTCGCGCGCACTGTGCATTGCCCACATCGCCGAACCCACGTCCACCGTAGCCATGCCCAATTGTGACGCCACAATAGGCCCGATGGTGCTGCCGCAACCTAAGTCACTGCGATGCGCATACTGCTGATACGGCACGCCAGCCACCTCGCAAAATCCGATAAAGCGCGCCGCTGTTTCGGCATTGGTGGCATAGCGCTGGTTCACATTGGTCTTGATGACCGGGCCGCCATTGACCCTCACCTTGTGCGCAGGTTCGTAGGCCGACGGGAAGTTCGGGTTATAAGCGTGAGCCATGTCGGCGCTGATGAAAAAACTCTTCGCCATCGCCCGCTGCCTGTCTTCCTCATCCAGCGCAGCATGTAAACAGATACGAGCGAGCACGTCAGAGACGAAACTACCGCTAGCTCCACTTGCGCTCTCGCTACCCACTTCTTCATGATCGAACAAGGCCATCACACAGGTAGCATCAGGCATGTCCGTTGCGATCAGCGCCGTGAGCGCGGCATGGCTGGATGCCAGATTATCCAACTGACTGTCCGCAATAAACTCCTCGTCCGCCCCCCACAAACAGCCCTTTTGCACGTCATAAACCGCCAGATCCCAACTGAGCAGATCAGCCGCGTCAGCCTGCACGGCATCTGAGAGCAGACGCCGCAAGTTGATTTCAGCATCCTCTCCTTCGCCCAGCGCCCCCAGTATCAACGGCAGCTCCGTCTGTTTATTGAGCTTTAACCCCTGCTCATTGACATCCCGGTTCATGTGTATCGCCAGATTGGGCAGACGCAGCAAAGGCCGTTCGAAACGAAGCAAGCGTGTTTCCTGAACCGCGCCATTTTTTAACACAACGCGACCGGCCAGACTCAAATCACGGTCGGTGAAGGTGGCCAGTATCGGGCCGCCATAAATTTCCACACCCAGCCGCGCCAGACCGTCGCCGCCTAATGCCGCCTTCGGCTTGAGCCTGAAACCCGGAGAGTCGGTATGCGCACCGACGATGCGAAAACCGGTTTGTGCGATGGAGTGCATGCCCGGCACAAAGGCCAGCATAGATGCGCCACGCACCACGTAATAGCGACAGCCTTGTGCCAGTTGCCAGCGCTCGCCCTCTTCCAGCCGGATATAACCCGCCGCCAGCAGACGCGATTCGGCACTCGCCACCGCATGCCATGGGCTGGGACTTCCGTCGATGAAATCGATTAATTCAAGGGCTGCGGTTCGTGCTTTATCGGTTAGTATCATGGCGTAAAATTGTAAGCATTTGAATAAATAACAATAAATTAATAGTGCGGCGGCATTTCGTTCACCGCACGGCCATCAGGCCCCGCCTCGGCCAGAGACTGAATATGTCGGGTCAAAGTGGCGCAAACCGCTTCGAGCTGATCCAACTTTTGCTGCTGCTGATACACCACTTTGTTGAGCTCCTCTACCAGGTCTTCCTGATAGCTAATCTTGGTTTCGATGTTTTCTAAACGTGCGTCTATCATATCTGTGCAAACGGCTATCTTGTGATGGGTCGTCATTCTAACCCGGGAGGGCGGCGAGTCCTCCAAAAAGGAAAACTACCCAGTGTTCTCGGTACTGAGTACTGAGTACTGAGTACTGAATGCTGAGTACTGAGTACTGGAGCATCCTCTTCGATTATTTATCCGCTAAGTCATAGCCAAGACCACTTATCAGGCAGACAATAGCAACTATCCGTTATGCACCGAACTTGTCCTGCGAAAAAATATGCCACACAACAAATCCATCGATACACAAAAAGCATTAAGCATCGTCAAGGAACTGGATCGCGCGCTTGCCATGCATCAGCAATGGCTGAAGGACTTTCACCGCATGATCATCTGTCAGGAGCCGGACAACATGGCTTACATCCATCCGGACGCGCACCTCATCTGTGAGTTTGGACGATGGTTCAATGCCTTGCCGGAATCATTATTAGCCGGCCTACCCAATGTTCAACAACTGTCCGGGCCGCATAAGCAAATGCACGATGCCGCACGGCAACTGCTGGATTTGCGTCATCAGACCACTAGCTCACGACAGACATCTTATGAGTACTTTGTCGATACTTCTCTGGATTTCAAGCTGGCCATCCGACATTGTCAAAGTGAACTTTTGCAGCAAATCTGCACGGTCGACCATTTGACGGGCGCCTGGAACAGACACACCATGGAAGCGCGATTGCACGAAGAGTCGGAACGCGTGCGTCGCGGCACGCACTCATGCTCGCTTAGCATCGTCGATCTGGATCACTTCAAGTTAATCAACGATCAATACGGACATCCTGCGGGCGACAAGGTGTTAAGCGAAGTGGCCGGTTTTTTAATGAAATATTTAAGAGCCTACGACATCACCTTCCGCTATGGCGGAGAAGAGTTTTTACTTTGCCTGCCCGACACCCGATTGAACGAAGCCGAGCAATTTTTAAATCGCATCCGGGAAAACCTGGCCTCGCTTCAAATTGAAATTACCGCAGGTCAATTCATTAACGTCAGCGCGTCTTTTGGTGTCACGCAAATCGGCGCCGAAGAATCGATTGCCGATGCCATTTCACGTGCCGATCACGCCTTGTTGTGCGCCAAAGCCCGTGGCAGAAACTGTGTGTGCGCCTGGAGTATCGCCGCCGATTAAGCGATAACGGATTTCCCCGCCCTGAACAGCGATATCCCCCCCAACAAGCCGGGCCGCATCAGGGCGTCACTGTTAGAATACCCGCCACTTCAATTATTTTCGCCCCATGCAAGCCACCCTCACCCCGCAACGCGAACGATATTTACTGCTGACGCTAGCCGGCATGCAGTTCTCGCACATCCTCGATTTCATGATCATGATGCCGTTAGGGCCTATCCTGATGCACGAATTTAACATCACCACCCATGAGTTCGGATTTCTGGTGGCGTCCTACAGTTTCAGCGCCGCCTTGGCCGGTCTGCTCGCCGCGACTTTCGTCGATAAATTCGAACGCAAGCGCCTCTTGCTAACCGTGTTTGCCTTGTTCGGCATGGCAACTTTGGCCTGCGGATTTTCGCCAACTTATACCACGTTGCTGATCGCACGCGGACTGGCGGGTGCCTTCGGCGGGATAATGGGCGCGATGGTGCAAACGCTGGTTGGCGACTTGATTCCGTTCGAACGCAGAGCGACTGCCAGCGGAGTGATTTCCGCCTCGTTTTCGCTGTCCACGGTGGCGGGGGTGCCGCTCTCACTCTGGCTGGCGAACCAGTTTCAATGGCGCGCGCCATTTATCCTGATCGCCACAACCACGGTATTGTTTATGCTCATCGCGCTGCGTCATCTGCCCGATGTGCGCCACCATCTGAGCACCGAAAAACGCGCCCACCCTTTCTCGGCGATGTTTGAAGTCTTAAGGGATGCCAATCACCTGCGCGCCCTGCTCTTTACCATGCTGATTTTGTTTTCCGGCTTTACCGTGATTCCCTACATTACCGTCTATGCGGTCGCCAATCTCGGTATCGCACAACAGGATATTTTCTATATTTATCTGGTAGGCGGCGCAGCCACCCTGCTAACCTCAAGGCGCATCGGACGCTGGGCCGACAGGGCAGGAAAAGTTAAAGTTTACCGTCTGATTGCGGTGCTAGCCACCTTGCCCCTGTTTGCCGTGACTCATATTGAAACCGCATCACTGTGGCTGTGGGTAACCTGTACCACCGCATTTTTCGTACTGGTCTCCGGCCGCATGATTCCGGCGATGGCGATCATTACTTCGGCAGCACAGGCAAAACTGCGCGGCACCTTCATGTCACTCAATTCAGCCATGCAACAACTGGCCAGCGGACTGGCAGCCACGCTGGCGGGCTTTATTACCACGCAGACGGCAACCGGACAAATTATCGGTTATGACAAGGTAGGCTATGTGGCGATTGCGGCCAATGTGCTGGCCATTGCGTTCGTTTCGCGCATCGTCATGCACGATCAGAAATAGCGAGAAAAAGAATGGAGCGGGTGAAGGGGATCGAACCCTCGTATGCAGCTTGGGAAGCTGCCGTTCTACCATTGAACTACACCCGCGTGGTAGCATCGCATTTTACCGTAACTGAAGGGCAAATTGAAAGTGATTACTGTCTATGTAAACGGCGCAGGACGCCAAATAGCCGATATTTGCAGCATCGCGGTGCTGATTGAAGAGCTAGGCTACACCGGAAAGCGCATCGCACTGGAAAAAAATGGTGATATCGTGCCGCGCAGCCAGTATGCCGAAAAGATGCTCAGCGAGGGCGACAAGCTGGAGATCGTTGTCGCGGTCGGCGGCGGCTAAGTTCAGAATGCAAAAGCAAAAAACCGTGGTCTGTCCCCGGTTTTACGGTTTTACAGGATGCAGGATGCAAAATTTTAATTAAATATCAACGAACAGATTTAACAGGATAACAACATGAACGACCCGCTCATCATCGCAGGAAAAAGCTATTCATCAAGACTCTTGGTTGGCACCGGCAAATACAAGGACTTCGCTGAGACACGCGAGGCGCTGGATGCTTCCGGGGCTGAAATCGTCACCGTGGCGATACGCCGCACCAATCTCGGTCAAAACGCCAATGAGCCCAACCTGCTCGACGCCGTGCCGATGTCGAAATTCACTTATTTGCCCAATACCGCCGGTTGCTACACCGCAGACGATGCGGTGCGCACACTGCGACTGGCCCGCGAACTGCTGGATGGTCACAGTCTGGTCAAACTCGAAGTGCTGGGTGACCCGCAGTCTTTATATCCTAACGTGATCGAAACCATCGCTGCCGCAAAAATTCTAGTCGCCGAAGGCTTTCAGGTGATGGTTTACACCTCGGATGATCCTATCATCGCCAAACAGCTCGAAGACATCGGCTGCGTAGCGATCATGCCTTTAGCCTCGCTGATCGGCTCCGGCATGGGCATCCTCAATCCGTGGAATCTGCAACTCATCATGGATCGCGTCAGCGTACCCGTGATCGTCGATGCAGGCGTGGGCACAGCCTCCGATGCGGCAATTGCCATGGAGCTGGGTTGCGCAGGCGTATTGATGAACACCGCAATCGCCAGTGCGCAACAACCCGTATTGATGGCCTCCGCCATGAAAAAAGCCACCGCTGCCGGACGCGAAGCTTATCTGGCAGGCCGTATGCCTAAAAAACTCTACAGCGCCAGCCCCAGTTCGCCGACCGCCGGCATCATCGCCTCCGTACGCGGCTAGACACCATGACAGACGACATCAAAGACAAGCACGCTTGTCCCCCTCTCCTCAATCCTCTCCCTTTAGATGGAGAGGAAGCAAAGGAGTCGCTACGCGGCGCTCTAGTTAATCGCCACATCCGCAGTTACGTCTTAAGACAAGGCCGGGTCACGGTCGCGCAACAGCGCGCCGTGGATACGCTGCAACCGGTTTTCGGCATCCCTTATACGGCAGCCCCCCTGGACCTTGACACTGCTTTTGGCCGCGATGCGCCCAAGATACTGGAAATCGGCTTCGGCATGGGAGATAGCACCGCGACCATCGCTCAGGCGAATCCGCAAAATGATTACCTTTGTCTGGAAGTGCATACGCCGGGCGTGGGCAACTTATTCAAGGTGATGGACGAACAAGGGCTTACCAATATACGCATCATCCAGCACGATGCGGTGGAAGTGTTGCGCGATATGATAGGAGACGCGACGCTGGACGGCGTGCACATTTTCTTCCCCGATCCCTGGCACAAGGCACGCCACAATAAGCGCCGTCTGATCCAGGCCCCGTTTATCGAAAAACTGATGGCAAAACTCAAACCCGGTGGCTATATTCACGTCGCGACCGACTGGGAAAACTATGCCGAACAGGTGCTGGAAGTATTGAGCGCAGAACCTCAACTTGCAAATACCGCAGCCGGTTACGCACCGCGCCCGGACTATCGCCCGCTAACCAAATTCGAGAAACGCGGCATAAATCTGGGACACGGGGTGTGGGATCTGGTGTTTATCAGGCAGTAATATTTGACCGACACAACGAAAAGCAAATTATTTTTATATTTTCCTTGCCGTGTTCTTTGATTCGCGCAAGGCTTTGATATAGAATCAGCGCCGTAGCACTTTTTTGTAATAAAACTCCAGGGAGCCAATATGAAATACATCGCCACACTGACCTGCCTGTTGCTGGCAGCATTCGCAACACCATCTTTTGCTCACGAATCCACCAACGACTGCGCTGCTAAAGGCGAAAAAGTCTCAGCAGCTGAACGTCCTGCATTCATAAAAAACTGCCTGAAGGAAGCCCGTTCTCCAGCTAATACCGCACATGCTAAGCAACACGACAAAGAACAGCATTGCGACACCAATGCCAAGAGCATGAAGCTGGAAGGAACTGCAAAGTCTGAGTATCTGGAACATTGCTACAAAGAGAATGACTTTGACAAGAATGCAAAGCCACACCCTAAGCACTAAGATAAACAACCTGAATATTTCAGGTTGCTGCTCGCAAGAATATTTGCAGCAGATCGTTTAAAAAAAATCGCCCCTGCATCGTCGGGGCGATTTTTTTATGATCTCTGAACAACAAACCCCGGCGTTCCGCCTCCTCCAACTCCGCACGCATGGACAGCAAGCTCAGACTGGTGCGCTCCTCGAACAGCAGACTGTCAAAGCCCTGATTAAGTCGCAACGCGTTCATCATGAACTCAAAGCCGAGCTCATCGGGCGCCACTTCATTTTCTGTTTGTATCGGATTACCTGCCTCCACCTGCTGCATATAGGCTTGCGGCTGCTTATAGCGCGCCTGACGAATGATTTTATCGGGGAAACTCAGCTTGCTGTGCGCGCCCGCGCCTATCCCTAAATAATCACCAAACTTCCAGTAATTGAGATTGTGCCGGGACAGCCGGTTAGGCTTAGCAAAAGCGGAAGTCTCGTAGTGCAGGTAACCGTGCGCAGCCAGCAGCGCGCCGATTCCTTCCTGCATATCGCAACTAGCGTCATCATCCGGCAAGCTCGGCGGATTGCGATAGAACAGCGTATTGGGTTCTAGCGTCAGGTGATAACAGGACAAATGCTGAGGCGAAAAAGACAAGGCGGTTTCCACATCCAGCATGGCCTGCGACAACGTTTGTTCCGGCAAGGCATACATGAGATCGAGATTGATGTTGTCGAAATGCCGCTGCGCAATGGCGATCGCCTCGCGCGCCTCATCGGCCGTATGGATACGCCCCAATGCCTTCAGGTGCACATCGTTAAAACTCTGTATCCCCATCGACAAGCGATTCACGCCGGCATCACGGTAGGCAGCAAATTTAGCCGCCTCGACCGTGCCCGGATTAGCCTCCAGCGTGATCTCAGCATCTCCTGCCAGCGGCAGCAACATGCGCACCTGACGCAATATTTCCGCCACGCCCTCGCCCGACAACAAGCTGGGCGTACCGCCGCCGAAGAACACCGTATAGACTTTACGCCCCCAGATTTGCGGCAAGGCCATTTCCAGATCGCGGATCAAGGCGGCGATGTATTCCTTCTCAGGAAAAGTGCTCTTCGCCTCGTGCGAATTAAAATCGCAATAAGGACATTTTTTTACGCACCAGGGAATATGAATGTACAGCGACAGCGGCGGCAAGACCGTAAAATTGACCGCATTGCTGTTCAACAATACGGGTTGCAACACCGTCATAACGCGCGCAGCCGTTGCAACAACACTTTCATCGCCTGACCGCGATGACTGATGGCGTGCTTCTCATCATGGCTCAATTCAGAACTCATCTTGCCCAACGCTGGCAGCCAGAACATCGGGTCGTAGCCAAAACCGCCGTCCCCGCGCTCTTCATGCGCAATTTCACCGTGCCACTCGCCCTCGGCAATGATGGGTTGTGGATCATCGGCGTGACGCACCAGTACCAGCACACAGTAATAGTGCGCGCGACGATCGGAAACGCCCTGCATGTCCGCCAGTAACTTTAAGTTATTAGCGGCATCGGACTTCGGATTATCTCCTGCGAAACGCGCGGAATACACACCCGGCGCCCCACTCAAAGCATCGACACAGATACCGGAATCGTCAGCCAGAGCCGGCAATCCGCTCAAACGACTGACGTGACGCGCCTTGGCCAGTGCATTTTCGATAAAGGTGCAGTGCGGCTCCTCGGCCTCGGAGATGCCGAGTTGCGACTGGGTCAGCACCTCGATGCCGATGGGTGCCAGCATATGCGCGAATTCACGCAACTTGCCGGCATTGTTAGAGGCGATAACTAATTTATTCATGGCATTTACACAAAAAAACATTGAATCCGCAGATTATGCGGACACACTCAGATGGCCAACTATTACAAATCCATCCTCCGGTGGTGGGGTCAGGTCTTGCATTAACACATTTTTTTAAAAAAATGTGTTAATGCAAGACCTGACCCCACTTGATGACCCCACTTGACCGACTGGCCTTAGCCAGCCAGCACCGCGCGCTGCATAGCGATCAGCTCGGCGATGCCGCCCTGCGCCAGTTCCAGCAAAGCATCCATCTCGCTGCGTGAAAAAGCCTGACCTTCCGCCGTGCCCTGCACTTCGACGAAGTGACCGTTGCCCAGCATCACCACATTCATATCGGTGTCGCATTCAGAATCTTCAATATAATCAAGATCTAACACAGGATTTCCGGCATACACGCCAACCGAGATCGCCGCAACGAAATTCTTGATCGGACTCTCCTGCAACAAGCCCTTCGCGATCAGTCCGCTGACCGCATCGTGCAGGGCGACAAAACTGCCGGTAATGCTGGCGGTGCGGGTTCCGCCATCAGCCTGTATCACATCGCAATCGATCTGGATGGTGCGCTCACCCAGCTTTTTCAGATCGACCACCGCGCGCAAACTGCGCCCGATCAGCCGTTGAATTTCCTGAGTGCGTCCGGACTGTTTACCTTTAGCGGCCTCACGGCTCATGCGACTGCCGGTAGAGCGCGGCAACATACCGTATTCGGCGGTCACCCAGCCTTCGCCGCTGCCCTTTTTGTGCGGTGGCACGCGCTCCTCGACGCTGGCGGTACAGATCACTTTGGTGTCACCGCACTCGATCAGCACCGATCCTTCGGCGTGCTTGGTGTAATGACGTGTCATGCGTATTTCACGCAGTTGATTGGCAGTTCTTGAGCTTGGGCGCATAGGAATATATAAAGTAAGTGAAAAGTGGGAAGCGGAAAAACTATTTTATTTCAAGAATTTGCGTGACGGTGGTCACTGCGTCGTGTACAGCCTCACGGCCTCCCCAGCGCATCGCAATACCGGTAGCGTTGTCAGCCTTGCCCTTCTCACGGGCAATCGCCGTCTCAATCAATTTATCCAGCGCGGTCACAACCGTGGATTTTGCAAAGGCTGAGAGCAATTCCTTATCGGTAAAGGGACCGGACAGTCCGTCGCTGCACAGAAACAACACATCTTCGGATTGCAGCGCGAGTGATTTTCCGAGTTCAATCTCGAACATATCCTCAACCCCGCCCAGACAATTGGTAATCTGGTTGCGTCTGGGATGTGAACGCGCCTCTTCCTCGTCGATAATGCCCAGCCCCAGCCACATCTGCACCATAGAGTGATCGAGTGTACGAGCAACGATTTTGCCGCCGCGCAGTAAGTACAGACGGGAATCACCGGCATGCCCGAAATAGAGCGTGCCATTTTGAATCAGCGCAGCCACACAAGTCGTGCCGGGAAACGCATGATCTAAAGGCTGCGGCAAATCCATGATGCGTTGATGCGCGGCACGCATCGTCACGCTCATAAACTCATCCGGCTCGTCAATAGCCACCTGTCTTTCGAAAGATTCGACAAAGGTATCCATCGCCAGCGCTGCGGCAATTTCGCCGTGCAAATGGCCACCCATCCCGTCCGCCAGCACCAGCAGCACCGCGTCGTTGTTGTATGCGTAGGCGACCCTGTCCTGGTTAAATTTTCGGGCGCCGATGTGACTTGCTTGATGTATAGAGAAATTCATAGTCCGCAATCGTAATATAATGCGCCTCCTGAGCACAGCGTTTTATTTGCCAAACCCTATTTCGGACTTAAACACCATGATTTTAAGCATGACCGGCTATGCCAATACCAGCGCAGAATCTGCCGCAGGTTCCCTGTCACTGGAGTTGCGCGCGGTCAATCACCGCTATTTAGACATCCAGTTGCGTATGCCGGAAGAGTTCCGTTGCTTCGAGGGCGGCTTGCGCGAGATGGTCAGCACGCAACTGCAACGCGGCAAGGTCGAATGCCGGATCAATTATGCTGCACGCGAGGTATTAGGCGGCACCACGCTCAACCTCAACCTGCTCAAACAACTGTCTGCATGGACCACCGAGGTGCAGTCTGCCATGCCTGACGCCTCAGCCTTGAGCGTTGCCGATGTGCTGAACTGGCGCGGCATGCTGGAAACGCCCACGGCTTCCGCCGATGAAATGCGCGCGACACTGACGGGCCTGATGCAAACAGCCTTAAAGGAGTTTTCCGCCTCCCGCGCCCGCGAGGGTGAAAAGCTCAAAGAATTTTTAATTGTTCGTCTGGAAAAAATCGAAGCACTGCGTCTAGATGTGATGCCGCACGTTCCGGCCGCGATCGCCGCCTACGAGACGCGATTAATCAATCGCTTAAGGGATGCGATGCAAAATGCGGAAGATGAGCGCATCCGTCAGGAAATCACCCTGTTTGCCAGCAAGATCGACGTCGATGAAGAGTTATCGCGCTTATCCAGCCACCTCACAGAAATGCACCGCATCCTCAAACAAGGTGGCGCAGTGGGTAAGCGACTCGATTTCCTGATGCAGGAATTAAACCGTGAAGCCAACACCCTGGGGTCAAAATCGGTAGATGCCGAAGTGTCGCGCACCGCGATGGAGATGAAAATCCTCATCGAGCAAATGCGCGAACAGATTCAGAACCTTGAATAATTATTAATCAATTAAGTTACGTAAATTACCCCGTAACTATATCGTTGGGAGTTTGTATGTCAGGAAGTTTATTCATTATCAGCGCACCCTCGGGGGCGGGGAAAACCAGCCTGGTACACGCCTTGCTGAGCAGCAATCCGCAAATCGATTTATCCGTTTCATACACTACCCGCGCCCCGCGCGAAGGTGAAACAAACGGGGTCGCCTATCATTTCGTCAGTCGCGAAACTTTTCAGGAAATGGCGGCACGCGGTGAGTTTCTGGAAAGCGCTGAAGTGTACGGCAACTTCTACGGCACCTCACAGAGCTGGATCAATCAGGAAAATGCCAAAGATCGCGACGTGCTGCTCGAAATCGACTGGCAGGGCGCGGCACAAGTGCGCCAACTCTTTCCGCAAGCCGTCAGCATCTTTATCCTGCCGCCGTCACTGGCGGCACTGGAACAACGACTCAAGGGACGCGGAACCGATGGCAGCGACATCATTGCGCGCCGTTTGGCCGCCGTTCGTGACGATGTCGCACATGTTGCCGAATTCGATTATGTTATCATCAACGACGATTTGAACGAGGCTTTGCGCGAACTCAATGCGGTGGTGACTGCCGCCAGGAAACGCGGCAATAAGCAACTGACTCGACATCAACATTTAATCAATCAATTACAAAACCCGGAGTAGAGCATGGCACGTATTACTGTAGAAGAATGTTTAGTCAATATCCCGAATCGCTTCGACCTGACGCTGGCCGCCGCTTACCGCGCTCGCCAGATCGCCAATGGCGCTTCTCATATGGTGACCGAAAGCAAAGATAAACCGACTGTGGTTGCCTTGCGCGAGATCAGCAAGGGCAAAGTAGGCATCGAGATTCTTAATCGCGGCCAGGCTTAACCGCATACCGCTCTCAATTATCCAGAAACAGGCCATGGCGGACTCAGATTTACTCATTGAGGAAGTCTCAGGCTACCTGAAACCGCAGGACGTGGAGCACGTCCGCGTGGCGCTGGAATTCAGCCACGCCGCGCATCACGGACAATCCCGTCAATCCGGCGAACCCTATGTCACGCATCCCATCGCGGTGGCACGGATACTCACGCCCTTACATCTTGATGCGCAATCCATCATCGCCGCTCTGCTGCATGACGTGGTTGAAGACACCGACATTACCACCGATCAAATTGCCGAAAAATTCGGCAAGCCGGTCGCCGAACTGGTGGACGGTCTTAGCAAACTGGAAAAAATTCAGTTTGAAACCCGCGAAGACGCTCAGGCGGAAAACTTTCGCAAGATGCTGCTCGCGATGGCTCGCGATGTTCGCGTCATTCTGATCAAATTGGCGGATCGCCTGCACAACATGCGCACGCTGAACTCGATGCGACCGGATAAGTGCGAACGCATCGCCCGCGAGACCATGGAGATATATGTACCCATTGCGAACCGCCTGGGACTCAACGATATATATCAGGAACTACAAGACCTTAGCTTCAAAAACATCTACCCGAATCGCTACGCCGTGCTGTCCAAGGCGCTCAAGGTTGCACGAGGAAATCGCCGCGAAGTCGTCGGAAAAATTCTCGACACCATCAGACAAAAATTGGCCAGCCAGCATATTGAAGCCGAAGTTTCGGGACGAGAAAAGAACATTTACAGCATTTACAAGAAAATGCAGAGCAAGTCGCTGGCCTTTTCCGAGGTGCTCGACATCTATGGCTTTCGCGTGCTGGTCGAAGATTCGCCGTCCTGCTATGTGGCGCTAGGCGCGCTGCACGGCTTATACAAACCCATACCGGGCAAATTCAAAGACTATATCGCCATCCCGAAGATGAATGGCTATCAGTCTTTGCACACCACCCTGTTCGGCCCCTACGGCACGCCGATCGAAATCCAGATTCGTACCCGTGAGATGCACAGAATCGCCGATGCCGGCGTCGCCTCACACTGGCTGTACAAGAGCGGACACTCTTCGATCAACGAACTGCACAAGAAGACACATCAATGGTTGCAAGAACTGTTGGAGAGCTTAAGCGAGAGTAAGAATTCAGCCGAATTCATGGAGCACCTGAAGGTCGATCTATTCCCCGATGCGGTGTATGTCTTCACCCCCAAGGGGAAGATACTCTCGCTGCCACGCGGCGCGACAGCGGTGGATTTCGCCTATAGCGTACACACCGACATCGGCAATCGCTGCATTGCCGTCAAAATCAATCACGAACTGGTGCCGCTGCGCACTGAATTGCGCAATGGCGACAGGGTTGAAATCATCACCGCACCTCACGCCAAGCCCAATCCTGCATGGCTCTCCTATGTCACCACCAGCAAGGCGCGCAGCCATATTCGTCATTTTCTCAAGACCATGCAATCGGGCGAATCGGTGCAATTGGGCGAACGTCTGCTGAGTCAGGCGCTCAGCTCGCTGGGTATCAAACTATCAGAAATCAAGGAAGCCTGCTGGAACAAACTGCTCAGAGATACCGGCATTAAAACGCAGCAGGAAATGCTGGCCGATATCGGTTTAGGACGCCGCCTCAACATGGTGGTAGCGAGACAACTCGCCTGCGGCAACGAAACTGTGACTGGCGAACCGCTAAGCAACCCGGTTATTACCATACAGGGCACCGAAGGCATGGCCGTGCAATTTGCCACCTGTTGCCACCCGATACTGGGAGACCCTATCATCGGCGTGATCAAGAGCGGCCAGGGACTGGTGGTGCACACCCACGACTGCCCGGCCTTACGCAAAGGGCGTAGCAATAACGGACAGTGGCTGGATGTCGCCTGGGACAAAAACATTACCCGCACCTTTCCGGTCAGCATCAAACTGCTGGTCGCCAATCAACGCGGCGTACTGGCCAAAGTCGCCGGGGTCATCTCGGATTCGGATTCCAACATCGAGAACATCAACTTCGCCAACGAAGGTGAATACACAGCGCTGCACTTCACCCTGGAGGTGAACAATCGCATGCACCTGGCCAGCATCATGCGCAATCTGCGAAAAATACCTGAAGTGGTCAGAATTTTCAGAGTGAAAGCGCAGGAAAAGTTCGTCGAACGCAGAGCGCAACCCAGACCGCTGAACATATCTAACTCCCAGGCCGATCAGCCTGACTAAACCATTCAAACCTGATACACCGCATGTCTACCCTCAAGCGCAGTGATTACAAAACCCTGGCCTTATCTGCCTTAGGCGGCGCGCTGGAATTTTATGACTTCATCATCTTCGTGTTCTTTGCGGTGGTGATAGCCAAATTATTTTTCCCGCCCGACATGCCCGAATGGCTAAGACAACTGCAAACTTTCGGCATCTTCGCCGCAGGTTACCTCGCTCGTCCCTTAGGCGGCATCATCATGGCGCATTTCGGTGACCTGTTGGGTCGCAAGCGCATGTTTATGTTAAGCATCTTACTCATGTCGCTGCCCACGCTGGCAATCGGCCTGTTGCCGACTTATGCCGCAATCGGCGTCGGCGCGCCCATCCTGCTGCTGGCTTTGCGCATCATGCAGGGCGCGGCTATCGGCGGCGAAGTGCCGGGTGCCTGGGTATTCGTCGCCGAACATGTCCCTGCCCGTCATGTCGGTTTTGCCTGCGGCACCCTGACAGCAGGACTCACCGGCGGAATCTTACTCGGTTCACTGGTGGCCGGTGCGATCAACCAATTCTATACACCCGCCGAATTACTCAGTGTAGGCTGGCGCGTCCCCTTCATTCTAGGCGGCCTGTTCGGATTGTTGTCCGTATGGTTGCGTCAATATCTGCATGAAACACCGGTATTCAAGGAGATGCAGGAGAGACAGGCGCTGGCCGATGAACTGCCGCTCAAGACCGTGATACGCGAACACCGTCCCGCCATCATCCTGACCATGTCCATGACCTGGCTGCTCTCGGCAGCGATCGTGGTGATGATACTGATGACGCCCACTCTGGTGCAGAAGCTGTACGGCATTCCTGCCACGGTAGCGCTGCAGGCCAACAGCATCGCGACATTATTTTTAAGCGCCGGCTGCATCTTCTTCGGCATACTGTCAGACCGCTTCGGCCCCGGACGGGTCATGATGGCAGGTTGCCTGATGCTGGGTGGAACAGCCATGCTGTTTTACACGCAAATGGCTGTTGCACCGGAATCCATACACACGCTGTACGCGCTGTGCGGTTTTTTTGTCGGCGTCATCGGCGTCGTGCCCGGCGCTGCGGTACGCGCCTTCCCGCCCGCTGTGCGCTTTTCCGGTTTGTCTTTCTCCTACAATGTCGCCTATGCCATTTTTGGCGGGTTGACACCGGTATTAGTCAGCCTGCTGCTGCCGCTCGACCCCTTGGCTCCGGCGCACTATGTACTGCTGCTCAGCGGGGTTGGCATCATCATCGGTCTGTATTTATGGCGCACTCCCTCAACAGTCAGATGCGATTAAGTCGTTTTTTATGCGACAATGCCGAACTCAAAAAGAGTGTGCATAAAAGCCAGCCACCATTCTGATGTTCGCATTGCCTCTATAGGACGGAAAGTGTTTTTAAAAAATTTCAATCAGTTGCTCGCAGCCGACATGGCTGCTGTCGACCAAGTGATACGCACGCGGCTGCACTCCGATGTGCTGCTAGTCAATCAAGTCGCCGAATACATCGTCGGTAGCGGGGGTAAACGCCTGCGTCCGGCTCTGGTGGTCTTATCCGCAAAATCGTTTTCTTATCAGGGCTTGCATCATCACGATCTGGCTGCTGTTGTGGAGTTTATTCATACCGCGACCTTGTTACACGACGATGTCGTCGATGAATCCGGCCTGCGCCGTGGCCGCGAGACCGCTAACGCCCTGTTCGGCAATGCGGCCAGCATTCTGGTCGGTGACTTCCTGTATTCGCGCGCCTTCCAGATGATGGTTGAAGTCGGCGAAATGCGTGTCATGCAAACGCTGTCGGACGCGACCAATGTGATCGCCGAAGGCGAAGTGCTGCAACTGCTCAATTGCAACGATGCAGATGTAGACGCCGAAAACTATATGCGCGTCATTCACTACAAGACCGCAAAACTATTCGAAGCCGCCATGCGTCTGGGCGCGATACTTGCAAAATCCTCCCCTGAAGACGAGGCGGCTGCGGCCAAATACGGCATGCATCTGGGCACGGCTTTCCAGTTAATCGACGATGTGCTGGACTATTCGGCCAACGAAGCGGATACCGGAAAACATCTGGGCGATGATCTGGCCGAAGGCAAGCCCACGCTGCCGCTGATTTATGCGATGCAACACGGCACCCCGGAACAGGCCGCCGTTGTACGCTCCGCCATTGAGCAAGGGGACGTGGAAAAGTTTGCCGAAGTACTGCAAATTATTCATGCGACCGGCGCGCTGGAATTCACGCGCCTGCAAGCCATGCGCGAAGTAGAGCAAGCCTGCCTGGCAATCGCCGATCTGCCCGATTCTCAATATAAAAAATGCCTGATTGAATTGGCGCACTTTGCCGCGACACGGCAGTACTAATCCCCGCATCAGGGAGGCTTAGCCAGGCAATGCGACCTCCCTCGCAGGTTTAATTGCTCGACGCAACGGAGTTAATATGAGTCGCCTGATATTTTTATTCGCTATTGCCGCCCTGATCTATCTGCTGATCAAATCCTATAAAAAAAATGTTACCGTTAAAAAACAAGAGATTACTGACGATATGGTAAAGTGCCTGCAATGCGGCATCCACCTTCCCGCCAGCGAGAGCATCCGTGACGGTGAACAGAACTTTTGCTGCGATGCGCATCGCACTGCATATCTGACGGGCATGAAAAAGTGAACATCCCTTATGATGAAACCATGCCCGTCCCCCCTTCCCAACCTTCCCCCGCAAATGAATCTTTGCGTGGGCAGTGGCAAAAGTTCACTATGTGAGCTTCACGTTAAAGTAGGCTGATCGCATCTTGAATACACAGCCTGCCGATGCCATACCCGCCGATTTCTGGCGATCTTTGAGTTACTTCAATGCCTATCGGCTGGCACTGGTTAGCTTTATCCTCTTTATCGCCCTGATCTTCGATGCCGAATCGCTATTCGGCATGCAAAAAGGGCACTTATTCCTGGTGACCGGCTTGTTGTATGCCGCCACCGTCATGCTGTCATTTATCCCGCTGCGACTACGCTGGCTATCCTTTTCATGGCAGTTATCCGGGCAAGTGTGCAGCGACATTGTCGCGCTGACGGTCTTAGCCCATGCCAGCGGCGGAATACGGAGCAGCGTAGGTCTGTTGCTGATGATCTCGCTGGCGGTTGCAGGCATCGTCAGTCGCGGTCGCACCACCCTGTTTTTTGCCGCACTGGCGAGCATCGCCGCGCTGCTGGAACACGCATTCGCCGTGCTGCATGACGGCGCGCCCGTCACGCAATATGTTCAGGTCGGGCTGCTTTGCCTGTCGTACTTCGCGGTAGCCGGCCTGGCGCATAAACTCGCTCAGTACGCGCTATACAACCAGAAGCTCGCGCAGCGGCGCGGCCGTGAGCTGATCGGCATGGCCGAAGCGAATCGCCTGGTGATGCGCGACATGCAAGATGGCGTGCTGGTGGTGGACGACAGCGGCAATATCATACAAATGAATCCCAGCGCTGCACGCCTGCTGCACCACAGCGCAGCCTCAGGGAATGCGCTGTCTGACAGCTTCCCCTTACTGCAGCAACGCTATGCAAACTGGCAAGCCAACGCGCTCAATGTGCGCACCACCATGCAACTGGATGGCGGCTTGCAAGCCCGGCTGCATTTCGTGCCGGTGGAACGCGATGCCGCACAGGGCGCCGTGATCTTTCTGGAAGATATGCAACGCGTGCAGGCCGAGGCACAACAAATCAAACTCGCCGCATTGGGACGCCTGACCGCCAACCTAGCTCATGAGGTGCGCAACCCCTTATCCGCCATCAGCTACGCAACCGAGCTGTTACAGGAAGAACCGGGCGATGCCCGACAAGTACGCTTATTGCAGTTGATTAGCGACAACACCCGGCGCATCAACCGGATTGTGCAAGATGTCATGCAGTTAAATCGTCGGGACAGGGCGCAACCCGAAACTTTCGATCTGACCACCTGGTTGCCGGTATTTGTCGACGAGTTCAATCAGGCTGAACGGCTCAGTCCCGGATTGCTGGTCATCCAGTCAACTCAATCACACCTGGTCAGCTTTGACCGTGGCCACTTGCGCCAGGTATTGTGGAATTTGTGCGGCAATGCCCTGCACTACTGCCAGCGCCAGCCGGGCAGTCTGATCTTGCATACGCAAACTGACAATATGCGCATGATGCTGGATATCAAAGACGACGGGCCGGGCGTGCCTCCGGCCAATCAGGCGCGTCTGTTTGAGCCTTTTTTTACCACCGCCGATCAGGGAACAGGACTGGGTTTATATATCGCGCGTGAATTATGCGAAGCAAACGGCGCACGGCTGGAATATCATACGGCGGCAAATACCATCGGCCATCCCTCAACGGGTGCCGTTTTTCGCATCATTTTCGGAGAGTATCGGCGACAGGTCGAACCACAAGCGTGACGAATATGCAAAGCTCAAAAGTAAACAGCGACATATTGAATACAGCCACTGGGCGCTGCGTGCTGCTAGTGGATGACGAACCCGACATCCTTGAACTGCTGGAGATGACGTTGCTCAAAATGGGGCTGTGCGTAGATAAAGCCCATTGCGTGAGCGAGGCACTGGAAAAACTGGGCGCACGTCACTATGACCTGTGTCTGACTGACATGCGCATGCCTGACGGCGACGGACTGGACGTAGTCAAATACATTACCGGCAAAAAACTCGACATACCCGTGGCGGTTCTCACCGCTCACGGCAACATGGAAAATGCAATCACCGTGCTCAAGGCGGGCGCCTTTGATTATCTGGCAAAACCGCTCTCGCTGGCACAATTGCGCACCCTGGTTAAGTCGGCGCTCAATCTACCGGCGGCACGCCCTTCCGACGACAAAATACTGCTGGGGCATTCTCCTGCGATGCGCAAGGTACGCGATCTGATCGAGCGCGTAGCGCGCAGCCAGGCGCCGGTGCATATCAGCGGAGAGTCGGGCAGCGGCAAAGAACTCGCAGCACGGCTCATCGTACAAAGCGGCACACGCCGCGATCAGCCTATGATTTCGGTGAACTGCGGCGCCATTCCGGAAAACCTGATGGAAAGTGAGTTTTTCGGCTACAAGAAAGGGGCATTTACCGGCGCGGACAAAGATAAAGAAGGTTTTTTTCAGGCGGCAAATGGCGGAACACTGTTCCTCGATGAAGTGGCCGACCTGCCCTTGCTGATGCAAGTCAAACTATTGCGCGCCATTCAGGAAAAACAGGTGCGCAAAGTCGGCGCCACCGGTGAGGAGTCAGTCGATGTGAGGCTCATCAGTGCCACGCATAGCGATCTGGCCGAGCGCGTCAAACAGGGCTTATTTCGCCAGGATCTGTACTACCGCCTGAATGTCATTCCGATCCAGATGCCGGCGCTGCGCGAATTACGCGAGGACATTTCAGAAATTTCCCGAAAGATGCTGGAACGCTTGCGTGCCAATGCACCGGCAGTCTTTTCAGACGAAGCCTTGCGCGCACTGCAACTATATGATTTCCCTGGAAATGTTCGAGAACTTGAAAATATCATCGAGCGCGCGCTGGCACTATGTGCAGACGGACTGATCACCGTAGAGGACTTGCATCTGACGCCGTCCGCCTCCCCGGCTGCGGATATCGGCGAAGTAAGCGACAAATATCCGCTGCCCGATTATCTCAACAAGGTTGAAAAGGAAGCCTTGCTGGAGGCCTTGCAGCAAACCCATTTTAACCGCACTGCCGCCGCTAAATTGCTGGGGCTCACCTTCCGCACCATGCGCTACCGCATGGAGCGACTGGGCATCAAGAGCCCGGCGGGTAGCGATGATGCAGAATAGCACGCACGAGATAGACCGGCACGGCTGGCTCAGCGGTTGCGAGCATCTGCCCTCGCCCAATTTCGACGAGCGGGAGACCACCGACATCTGCCTGCTGGTGATACACAACATCAGCCTGCCTCCCGATGAGTTCGGCGGAGAAGGTGTACAACAGTTGTTCACCAACACCCTGGACCGGGCTGCGCACCCCTATTACCGAACCATCCCGGAAGGCCGGGTGTCGTCGCATCTATACCTTCGTCGCGACGGAAAAATTATTCAGTTCGTCTCCGTTTTCCAGCGCGCCTGGCATGCCGGCTTGTCCGTCTGGCAGGGCAAGCCGCGCTGCAATGACTACTCCATCGGCATCGAACTGGAAGGCAGCGATTTTGTGCCTTTTACCGAGGCGCAATACCTCGCGCTGCATAGGTTGACCATCGCGCTGCGCGCCGCCTTACCCATACGCGGCATAGCCGGCCACAGCGATATCGCTCCCGGCCGCAAGACCGATCCCGGCCCGTATTTCGACTGGCTGCGTTACCTGACTCAACAGAACAACTGACTTTCCCTTCACTTCCCCTTGCAGCCCCTTGATTAATCATGGTTAATTTTTGCCGTGATTTATTGATATTTTTTTGCTTGCAATATTGCCAAACAACACTACAATCAGCGTCCGCCACTCAAAAAAATACTAGATATAGTGGTCGAAGAATTTTCCAAACACGCCTAAAAAAAGGAATTATCCATGACAAACAGCGCAGCCTATAGCGATTCAGCCGCTTTGCCCACCGCCGCTCCCGACGCACAAGCGAATCAACAGTTAGATCAATATAGGGTCATCCGCCGCAACGGCTCGGTGGTCGCGTTTGAACCGGCTAAAATTTCCATCGCCATGACCAAGGCATTTATCGCCGTCAATGGCGGTCAGGGCGCGACCTCTGCCCGCGTGCGGGAAATCGTCGAGCAACTCACCCGTGGCGTGGTCAATGCGGTGATGCGTCGCCAACCGCACGGCGGCACACTACATATAGAGGACATTCAGGATCAGGTCGAACTGGGCCTGATGCGTTCCGGCGAACACGATGTTGCGCGCTCTTATGTGCTGTATCGCGAAGAGCACGCCCGCTCTCGCGCCCAATCTAAGACGCAGGAACCGGTTCATGTGATCAACGTCACAGGCGTAGACGGCTCGGTTCAACCGCTGGATCTGGATCGCATCACGGCGCTGGTGCAATCGGCCTGCACAGGGCTGGGCGACGTGGTCGACGCCGAACTGGTTATCCGCAGCGCCCTGAAAGATATGTACGATGGCGTGCCGCTGCACGAAGTGCACAAGTGTCTGATCCTGTCCGCACGCGCGATGATCGAAAAGGAGCCGGCTTACAATTTCGTCACCGCCCGCCTGTTGCTCAACAACATCTGCAGCGAAGTGCTGGGTGAAGATGTTGCACCAGCCGACATGGCCACCCGCTATGCGGAATATTTCCCGAAATACATCAAGCGCGGCATCGCGGCCGATTTGCTCGATGAGCGTCTGGCCGGCTTCGATCTGCCGCGTCTGGCACGCGAACTGGATGCCTCACGCGATCTGCAGTTCGGCTACCTCGGCCTGCAAACTCTGTATGACCGTTACTTCCTGCATATACGCGGCACCCGCATCGAAGCGCCACAAACCTTCTTCATGCGCGTGGCGATGGGACTGGCACTGAACGAGATCGACCGCGAAGCGCGCGCCATCGAGTTTTACCGTCTGCTGTCGGGCTTCGACTTCATGTGCTCCACCCCGACGCTATTCAATTCAGGCTCACGTCGCCCGCAACTGTCGTCTTGCTATCTGACCACCGTAGAAGACGATCTGGAAGGCATCTACGACGCGATCAAGGAAAACGCGCTGCTGGCCAAGTTTGCCGGCGGTTTGGGCAACGACTGGACGCCCGTACGCGCACTGGGCGCACACATCAAGGGTACCAACGGCGAATCTCAGGGCGTAGTTCCTTTCCTGAAGGTAGTGAACGACACCGCCGTCGCGGTCAATCAGGGCGGCAAGCGCAAGGGCGCGGTGTGCGCCTATCTGGAAACATGGCATCTGGACATCGAAGAATTCCTGGACTTGCGCAAGAACACCGGTGACGACCGTCGCCGCACGCATGACATGAACACCTCCAACTGGATTCCCGACCTGTTTATGAAGCGCGTCATGGAAGGCGGTCAATGGACGCTGTTCTCCCCTTCCGACGTCAAGGATCTGCACGACTTGTTCGGTACAGAATTTGAAGCGGCTTACACCGACTATGAAGCGCGCGCCGAACGCGGCGAAATCCAGTTGTACAAGACGATTCCTGCGGCAGGTTTATGGCGCAAGATGCTGACCATGCTGTTTGAAACCGGCCACCCTTGGATCACCTTCAAGGATCCTTGCAACATCCGTTCGCCTCAGCAACACGTAGGCGTGGTACACAGCTCCAACCTGTGCACCGAGATCACGCTGAACACCAATGAAGACGAAATCGCCGTATGCAATCTGGGCTCGGTGAATCTGCCAGCCCACCTGTACCCGCAAGGTCATGTGCTGGCCGGTCAAATCGACCACGGCAAGCTGCGCCGCACCATCAACACCGCGATGCGCATGCTGGACAACGTGATCGACATCAATTACTACGCAGTTGCCAAGGCGCGCAATTCCAACCTCAAGCACCGTCCGGTCGGCATGGGCATCATGGGCTTCCAGGATTGTCTGCACCAACTGCGCCTGCCCTACTCCTCCGATGCTGCGGTTGAATTCGCCGATCGTTCGATGGAAGCGGTTTGCTATTACGCCTACTGGGCCTCGACTGAATTGGCTGAAGAGCGCGGCCGTTACGCCAGCTACAAGGGCAGTTTGTGGGATTGCGGTATTTTGCCGCAAGATACGCTGGATTTACTGCGCGAAGAGCGCGGCGGCTACGTTGAAGTCGACAGCTCGGTCAGCATGGACTGGGATGCACTGCGCGCCCGCATCGCTCAATACGGCATGCGCAACTCCAACTGTGTGGCGATTGCCCCGACTGCGACGATTTCCAACATCATCGGCGTATCGGCTTGCATCGAACCTACTTACCAGAACATCTTCGTTAAATCGAACCTGTCCGGCGAGTTCACCGTCATCAACGATCATCTGGTTTCCGACCTGAAGGAACTGGGTCTGTGGGATGAAGTGATGATCTCCGACCTGAAGTATTTCGACGGCAGTCTGGCGAAGATCGACCGCATCCCGGCCGAGTTGCGCAGCCTGTACGCCACCGCGTTCGAAGTCGAACCGCTCTGGCTGATCGAAGCCGCATCCCGTCGCCAGAAGTGGATCGATCAGGCGCAATCGCTGAACATCTACATGTCAGGCGTATCGGGCCGCAAGCTGGATGACACTTATAAACTGGCGTGGTTGCGCGGATTGAAGACAACTTATTACCTGCGCACACTGGGCGCGACTTCAGCCGAGAAATCGACCGGACGCGCAGGTGCATTGAATGCAGTAGCAGTTGGCGGCGGCGAAGTGCAAGAGTCGCAGTTCTGCTCTATTGACAATCCAGAATGCGAAGCCTGCCAATAGACAGCATCACAAAAACAGCTTGTAGCCGGTAGCTTGCTGCCGTTTTTGCCACCCCGCTACAAGCTTTTAGTAACAATAGTAAGGAACAACCATGTTAACTTTTGACGACGAAATCATTGCCCCAACGACATCGGCTGCGGATATTGCTGCGCGTTTAGCAAAGCCTGCCACCAGCAAACCAGTTTTCCCGGCCAGCGCGACGACTGCCGCGATGCCGGCAGCGCCAGCAACGGCGACTGAAACAAGCCCCACCGGTCGCATCCGCGTGGAAGACAAGCGCATCATCAATTGCAAGGCAGACGTCAACCAGCTCGTGCCTTTCAAATACAAATGGGCATGGGAAAAATACCTGGCCGCTTGTGCAAACCACTGGATGCCGCAGGAAGTGAACATGACGGCGGACATCGCGCTGTGGAAGAGCGACAAGCTGTCTGACGACGAACGCCGCCTGATCAAGCGCAATCTGGGTTTCTTCACCACGGCGGACAGTCTGGCCGCGAACAATATCGTGCTGGGTTCGTATCGTCACATCACCAATCCTGAATGCCGCCAGTTCCTGCTGCGTCAGGCTTTCGAGGAAGCGATCCACACCCACGCCTACCAGTACATCGTGGAAAGTCTGGGGCTGGACGAGGGCGAAATCTTCAACATGTATCACGAAGTGCCCAGCATCCGTAATAAGGATGAATTCCTGCTGCCGTACATCGACGTGCTGACCAATCCTGAATTCAAGACCGGCACACCGGAAGCGGATCAGGCACTGTTGCGTAGTCTGATCGTGTTCGCCTGCATCATGGAAGGACTGTTCTTCTATGTCGGCTTCGTACAGATTCTGGCTTTGGGTCGTCAAAACAAGATGACAGGCGCTGCCGAGCAGTACCAGTACATCCTGCGCGATGAATCTATGCACCTGAATTTCGGTGTGGATCTGATCAATCAGATCAAGATGGAAAATCCGCACCTGTGGACACCTGAATTCCGTGAGGAAATTCGCGGCCTGATGCAAAAAGGCGTGGAACTAGAATACGCTTACGCCGAAGACACCATGCCGCGCGGCATCCTCGGTCTGAACGCCACCATGTTCAAGGAATATCTGCGTTTCATCGCCAACCGCCGCTGCCAGCAAATCGGCGTGGACATCCTGTATCAGGGCGCGACCAACCCGTTCCCTTGGATGTCGGAGATGATCGATCTGAAGAAGGAAAAGAACTTCTTTGAATCCCGCGTCACCGAATATCAGACCGGCGGCACGCTGAGCTGGGATTAACCTGTCACCACCATTCGCGGACAGATAACCCTGCTCTGACAGGACTTTTGAAATGCATCAATAAAAAGGATGCTCCTGAACCAGGGGCGTCCTCACCATAAAAACTGTTACCTTAGTTGAGTG
Organism: Gallionella sp.; assembly: GCA_041660905.1. Taxonomy (GTDB): domain Bacteria; phylum Pseudomonadota; class Gammaproteobacteria; order Burkholderiales; family Gallionellaceae; genus Gallionella. The sequence goes on along the minus strand of JBAZVL010000004.1, from coordinate 2,054 downwards.
ATAGCTTTACTCCATCGAGATTACTGGCAGCTACAACAGTTACGTGCCAAATACTGACATTCCGGTGTTGTGCTGAACATGCTGGATTTTTGGAATTATAAAACCAGCATGGGTATGTAAAATCAGATAGTTACTGTAGTCCAGGACAGTTAATACAGAACACCCTCCTGTATATGTTTGAATAATTCTGTTTACTTTACGTTAGCCCTTACAAGGAAAACTATGGATCTCCAAGAATTCATCAAAATTGCGTTATCTGATATCGTTGCTGGTGTTGCTGGTGCTCGTGAAGAAGCAAAGAAACATGGAGGCAATGTTGGCTCCATTCGTGTCTATGGAAACCTTAAAGAAGCAAAGATCATCACTGACGAAAATGACAATCCTGTCAGCAACGTTGAGTTTGATATTGCTTTGGCGGAAGCCAATGCCAAAGACACAAAGGGTGGTATCGGCGTATTCCTTGGCACTGTCGGTCTTGGCTCACAAGGAGCCTCACACGGTGAGACATCAACTCATTCAAGAATCAAATTCTCAGTGCCGATCGTGTTTCCAAGTGATAATGGCTAACCCTGCGGTCAACCTCGCTCCCTTCGGTCGCTGGACGCTGCGCGATAAAGCCGCTCAGCGCCGGTTACCTTGAATGTTAGATTTTAGGAAATGCCATGGCACAGCTGAGAAAGGGAAAAACAAAATCGCTGCTTGAGGCGTCTATAGATTCCGCGTTGCTGGCTGTCGAGATATATAACAAACCAAGAACTTCTTTTCGTAGTGAAGCATATATATCATTAATGATAATGGCTTGGTTGCGCCTGTTTCATGCACACTTCAACGTCTCGATAGGCGATAGATACTATTACAAAAATAAAAATGGTCGTTACGACACGATTGATGGCGAACGCAAAGCATGGGAATTGAGTACATGCATAAAGAAATACGGTAATTTAGATGATGCACAGGAAAAAAATCTTGAGTTTTTTATTAGGTTGCGCAACAAGATAGAGCACCGCCACATAAATAAGCGTGACATTGACTATCTGATATTTGGGGAATGCCAGTCTCTTTTGTACAACTATGAGACAACGTTAATAAATCTATTTGGAGATGAATATTCAATCAATGAGTCGCTAGTTTATAGCCTTCAATTCTCACACCTGAGAAGCTCCGGCCAGAAGAGGTCCAACAAATCAGCTTTGTCTAAAGATCTAATGGAAGTCATGGGCTTTGTGGAGAAATTTAGAAATGATCTTGAAGATTCCGTATATGATTCAATGGAATATAGCGTGAAGCTTATACAAGTACCAAAGATTTCAAACACTAATAGAGCGGATGCAGCTATTGAATTCGTGAAATGGGACTCTTTGAGCGCAGAAGATAAAGAAGCCTATGAAAAAATTTCTGTGCTTATTAAGGATAAGAAAGTAACGGTGCAGGGCGTTAATGTAAAGCGCTTTAAGCCTAGCGAAGTCGTAAGCGAAGTGAATGCCTATATCAATGGCGTTTCTATTACATCCAATCTTCATGTTACGTTGTACAAGATTTTTAATGTACGCCCACCCAATGGCGCGGACGATCCATTCGATACAAAGTCGGTTTACTGTCTGTATGACGAAACTCATGGTGATTATGTATATGAACAGGCCTGGGTAGATTTTCTGATTCACTTCATGCAAACACAGGCTTTTACGGCTGCGGAGTTGAGGGCGAAGGAAAAAGCGGGCGTTAAAATGAACATCAAAGCCTATGAAATCTAACCTGGCGCTCAACCCCGCTCCCTTCGGTCACAGGACGCTACCCGATAAAGTTGCGCCGTCGAGGGTGTCTTGGATTTTGTGTAAACGGGTTTTCTTAACGCTGCGGCATCCGGTCCTCAAACTGGATATTAAACCGGTTTAGCGCAGCCTTCCAATCTCGTATCGGCATCGTCCATTTTTTTGCTGATATTGTTGATGGCCAGATAGAACAGTTTCAGTAATGCATCGTCACTCGGGAACGAGCCCCGATTCTTGGTAATCTTGCGCAGACTCATGTTTACCGACTCAATCGCATTGGTGGTG
>JBAZVL010000003.1:365662-368961 GCA_041660905.1 Gallionella sp. | reverse complement strand
ACGCTGCAGGCGGCATCACTGGTCTGGGCAACGAGACTGTGACGCTGACCGACGTGTCGGTATCTGTTGCAGATGCGAACATCGTAGATGCAGCGACCTCGGGTGTGATTACTGCAACGATTACCGCAGGTACAGCCGCTGCACTGGCTGCCCTGACGGGTACTGGCAACGCTTACACCACCACTGTATCGGCAGGCGCAGCGCTGGCAACTGACCTGAACCTCATTGACGCAGCGACGACAGCCGCAGTTGATGCAACAGCCGTGACTGAAATCACCGGTGCAGCAGCGGATATTGCCGCTGCGATTAGCTCTGCGAGCATCAATACGGCTGGTAACGTACTGACTACGGTTGCAGCAGGGACGGCAGCTGCTGCTGATCTGCTCACAATTGATGCCAACACATCGACTGCAGTTGATGCAGCACTGGTAACCACAGTTACCGGTACAGGTACCGAGTTGTTTGATTTCGCAGCAGCGGATACGGCTACGACGATTACTGCCAATGCGAACTACGCAGCTACCTTCTCTGGTACGGTGACTTATGCTCAGTTGGCGGCGGTTGATGCGGCGAACGGAGCTGGTGTTCTTACCTATACCACGCTGAGTGCAACAGCAGCAGAAATCATCGCAAATGCAGCTGGTTATACTGGTGCGGCTACCAACCTAGTCATCACGGATGGGACGATCACTTCCGATCAGTTGCTGACTATCGATGCGATGACGACAGGCGTTCTGACGTACAACACGGTGACTGGAACAGGTGCACCTGTGGAAACCTCTGCGGACTTCACAGCTCCGGTGACAGTGGCAGCCTTTGATGCGTTGACCGATGTAGTGCTGGTAACTGGCGTGATGGCCTCTTCGTTGAGTGTGGCGGTGGGTGCCGATACGGTGGTTTCCAATGCGGCCGGTTCGGTAACGCTGACCGGATACACCACCAAACTGAGCGGATCCGAATTCCTGTTCGACGATGGTTCGCTGTTGAAGACTAACATTGGCGGGATTGCGGGTCTGCTCAACGGTGGTAATGTCGCTGCAACCGGTGACTTGCTGGTGGCTGGTTCTAACGGCGATACGCTACGCGGGTTTGCTGGTGCCGACAAGCTGGTGGGCGGTGCAGCGCGCGACTTCCTCTACGGTGGTACGGGCGCAGATACGTTGATTGGCGGTGCAGGTAATGATTACCTGAACGGCGGCGATCTGACCGCGCAGGATATGTTCGTTTACTTCAAAGGTACAAACGCGAATGGCAGCGACATCATTCAGGGGTTTGATGCGACCAGTGGTACTAGCGACAAGATTGCCATTGATGGCAATGGAAATGGCGTAATCGATGCATCTAGCGCCTTAGATCCAGCTATTGCTGCTTGGTATTTTGCGGCGGCGCAATCAGGTGCAGATACAATGGTCACGCTTTATGACGGAAGCGGATTGGCACCCGTCAACGTTATCGGTGAAATTCGTCTGATGGGTGTGGCTGTGGCAGATGTTACCGCCGCTGATTTTGTAATGGTGTAAGTCTGAACGGTTGATATATGTAGTAGGTAGCGACGGGGTGTGAGCCCCGTTGTTATTTGGGGAGGCCTGTTTGCAAACCGGCTGATCCTGTGAATTAATTTCAGCGCAAGAGATATGGATGACGGTTTTAGTCGGTAGTTACAGCACTTTGGTATATAGATTGAGCCGGAGTCAGAAAGCCGGATGGAAATTCGCCGGTATCACGTTATACTTCGTCGGTAAATCGCGAAAGAGCTTTACTTGTTTGAATATTTTTTAAAACTTAAATCAGGGAGAATGATAATGGCTATAAGTAGCAGTCAACAATTCAAAATGAAACTCATCGCGGTTGCTGTTACCGCAGCACTTTCCGGCAACGCGTATGCAGCTCTAAATGAGATTATGGTTGACAATGGAGCCGGAGTTGCTACACCTGTCGCTGGTGGTGTTGCAGATCTTGGATTTGGTACTTTAACAACGGGAACAGCAAGTGCTCCTGCTGGATCTGGTTTGATAATAGATGGAACTACGGGAAATATTGATACAACGGGAAACATTAATACCGTTGTAAACGTTACGGCAAGCGGAATTGTTAGTGGTGCAACGGTGACAGCGACAGGCACCGTTCAGGGTGCAACGGTTACTGATGGTACGGCGACGTTAACGGGTGGCGCGTTGAGTGGTGCGACAACAGTTAATGCATCGGGTGCTATCACAGGCGGAAGTCTGACAGACGGTACGGCAACTATGAGCGCAGGCAGCTTGACTGGTGTTGTAAATGCAGCGGTATCAGGAAACTTAGGTAGCGGAACTGCTGCAATTACCGGTGCATCGGCTAACATCAGCGGTGCTTTGGGTAGTGCAACTGCCGCGATTACAGGCACCTCGGCGAACATCAGCGGTGCATTGGGTAGCGCAACAGCCGTGATCACGGGCACATCGGTGACGGACGGCACGGCAACTTTGAGCGCAGGCAGCTTGACTGGTGTTGTAAATGCAGCGGTATCAGGAAACTTGGGTAGCGGAACTGCTGCAATCACCGGCGCATCGGCTAACATCAGCGGTGCTTTGGGTAGTGCAACAGCAGCTCTTACAGCAAACACAGGTTCAGTGACCACGCTGACTTCGACGACTGGCAATATCACCACAGTTAACGCAACAGACGTGAATACAACGAATGCAGCGGTAACAGGCAATCTGGGTAGCGCAACTGCTGCAATCACCGGTGCATCGGCTAACATCAGCGGTGCTTTGGGTAGTGCAACAGCAGCTCTTACAGCAAACACAGGTTCAGTGACCACGCTGACTTCGACGACTGGCAATATCACCACAGTTAACGCAACAGACGTGAATACAACGAATGCAGCGGTAACAGGCAATCTGGGTAGCGCAACTGCTGCAATCACCGGTGCATCGGCTAACATCAGCGGTGCTTTGGGTAGTGCAACAGCAGCCCTTACAGCAAACACAGGTTCAGTGACTACGCTGACTTCGACGACTGGCAATATCACCACAGTTAACGCAACAGACGTGAATACAACGAATGCAGCGGTAACAGGCAATCTGGGTAGCGCAACTGCTGCAATCACCGGCGCATCGGCTAACATCAGCGGTGCTTTGGGTAGTGCAACAGCAGCTCTTACAGCAAACACAGGTTCAGTGACCACGCTGACTTCGACGACCGGCAATATCACCACAGTTAACGCAACAGACGTGAATACAACGAATGCAGCGGTAACAGGCAATCTGGGTAGCGCAACTGCTGCAATCACCGGTGCATCGGCTAACATCAGCGGTGCT
>JBAZVL010000003.1:0-365562 GCA_041660905.1 Gallionella sp. | reverse complement strand
ACACAGGTTCAGTGACTACGCTGACTTCGACGACTGGCAATATCACCACAGTTAACGCAACAGACGTGAATACAACGAATGCAGCGGTAACAGGCAATCTGGGTAGCGCAACTGCTGCAATCACCGGTGCATCGGCTAACATCAGCGGTGCTTTGGGTAGTGCAACAGCGGTGATTACCGGCACGTCGGTTGCAACGACCACTGGTACGATCGGTACACTGGGTTCGACAACAGCCAATATTACCACTGGCAATATCACGACGTTGAATTCGACGACCGGCAATATCACCACAGTTAACGCAACAGACGTGAATACAACGAATGCAGCGGTAACAGGCAATCTGGGTAGCGCAACTGCTGCAATCACCGGTGCATCGGCTAACATCAGCGGTGCTTTGGGTAGTGCAACAGCAGCCCTTACAGCAAACACAGGTTCAGTGACTACGCTGACTTCGACGACTGGCAATATCACCACAGTTAACGCAACAGACGTGAATACAACGAATGCAGCGGTAACAGGCAATCTGGGTAGCGCAACTGCTGCAATCACTGGCGCATCGGTGAATACTGGCACCCTGAATGCAACAGGTCTGTCGACAACGACTGGTATCACCAATACTGGTGCGATTGCTAATGCCGGCACGTTCGATCAAACCGGTATTGCAAACATTAACACGGCCGGCACTGCGGCAACCAGCATCGGCAATGCGACTGGCGCACTGACAATGGGTGGATCTACAGTGGGTGTTACCGGTGGTACTTCGGTAACAGGTACTAGTGGTGCTTATAGCTCAAATCTGGTTGCTGCAGGGGGAAATGCAGGTGCCTATTTCACTGGCGCCGGTTATTCGGTAGGTATTAATGGCGCTACAAATACAGCAGGAATCGCTGATGCAGTGCGCACTATGGGTGTTGATTCGACTGCAGGTACGGTTGGTATGTATGACGGTGCTCGCAGTGTAGCGATCAATACGGCTGCCGGTACAGTGACAACTACAGGTGGTGTAGGCAGCACGATCACTACCGGTGCGACAGGTACGACGATATTAGGTGCTACCAACGCGATAACCGGTACAACCCAGTCATCCATCGCGGGCGGTACCAGCAGTGCTACCCTCACAAATGCGGGCATGGCCATTGTTGGCAATACTGGTGTCACTGGTACGTTGACTGCATCCGGTAACTCGAGCTTGAACGGCGCGACGAACAATATTGGCTCGACTCAATTGTCGACAAATAGTATTGGTAATTTTGCCGGATCAACTAACAACATCGGTACGGCGGGAACAACCCTGAATAACATTGGTTCTGCAACTTCGACCAATACAGTTCTGGGTACTACCAATGTGACCGGCATCACCAATATCAATACTACCGGCACTGCGGCAACCAGTATTGGTAATGCGACGGTGGGTACGACCGTGTTGGCAACTGGCGGCAATAGCAGTTTGAATATCGCTGATGGCACTGCCAGTCTGACAAGCGGTGTCGGTGCCATGGCAAACAATGGTGTGGGTCCAGCGATTACCAGTGGCGCTGTAACGAATGCAGGTGCAGGTGGCCTGACTGTTTATGCTGCTCCGCAAGCAGTTGGCGTGAGTATCAATAACGCTCTGGCGGGTGCAACGTACCAAAACAGGTTGAGCGGAAATACGTTAGTTGATGGCAATATGTATGTCAACGGTTCGCTGAACTATGTATCCAATACGGCAGCATCTACTACGGTAACGGCTACAACCGGTACTGCATCAAGCACGCTGGTCGGTGCTACTCAGGCAACATCCGGAAACAATGCAATCGTGATGGCTGGAGCGGCAGGAACACAGACGACCATTGATGCTAATGGTCGGTTGGTAACCGCGGTAACTGCGGCGGCAACTCAGTCTACAGCTTCTCTGACACTGACCAACGGTATCGGTAATACCCACGGTCTGGTTGTGACAGAAACTCAGGCTACCTTGTCTGGCGGTACGCACTCCACCAGTCTGACAATGGGTGACAATGCAGCAACATTCAGCAATTCAGCTACTGGTGCACCTATCCGTGTAACCGGGGTTGCAGATGGTTCGCAACCTTATGATGCAGTCAACTTCCGTCAGTTGCAGGCTGTGTCTCGCGGCGTGGCTTCGAGTGTTGCGATGACCAACATCCCTCAGGTTCAAGAGGGCAGAACCGGCATGATGGGTGTGGGCGTGGGTACTTTCAATGGTGAAAATTCAATCGCCATCGGCGGTAGCTACCGTTTTGCTCCACAAGCGGTGGTCAAGGCTAGCATCGCTTTGTCACCAAGTGGCGGTCCTACAGCAGCAGGTGTGGGTGCTGGCTGGGCTTGGTAAGTTAAATCCAGCCTTTCCGCAAGGATAGATGGTTTAAAGAAAGGGGGCTTCGGCTCCCTTTTTTCATCAGTAAATTATTTTGGAGAAGAGTATGTCCAGTATTTTGTTTTATGAGAAACCCGTTGAGTTGAACAGGGAAGTACACAAAACGGTGAAGATTGGCGCATTGGCCGATTACGCTTTTGCAGCCAAAACGAATTCGGTGATTCTGACGGGCGTTGAGTTTATCGAAGCAGCCAAGGAGTATCTGATTGTTTTTACCCGGGTTGGTGAAGAGAAAATCGTACCGGTAGTCCTGCTGGGGCTGCGCGACAATGAAAATCTTTATATCGATGCCGCCGGGAAATGGGATGCGCGTTATATTCCCGCATTTGTAAGGCGTTATCCCTTCATTTTTGCCGACTTTGGAAGCGGTGCGTTGACAGTCTGTGTCGATGAAGCCAGTTCGGTATTTAATGCAGAGGAGGGGCAGGCGTTGTTCAACGAGGATGGTGCAAATTCACCATTTTTGCAAAATGCGCTGACTTTTCTCAATGACTATCAGGGGCAATTCGCTCGCACTGAAGCATTTGTTAATAAACTGAAAAAAATGGATCTGCTTAAAGAGATGACGGCAAATGCAGAAATGAGCGACGGGGCTCGTTTCGCGATGAACGGTCTTCTGGTTGTCGATGAGCAGAAGCTCCTGGAAATGGATGATAAGGAAATCAACGGCTTGTTCAGATCGGGTGAGTTGGGTTGGATTTACGCGCATCTGATTTCATTGAGCAACATGGGGCGTCTGGCTGAGCGCTTCGATGTTTGCAGAAAGCGGGAGTAAATTAGCTGTTGCCCTTAAAGTTAGAAACGGCTGCGAAAGACGGGGGCGTCATCGCGACCGCGAACGTAGTGTGGCGGGTGGTGATGACGGGTGAGAATGGATCGCCACGACCTTCGGTCTCGCGATGACAGGCGAGAGTGGATCGCAAAAGAATACCGCCCTTGCGAAGTCCGCACGGCTGCTGTAATCCAGGGCTGTCATTGCGAAGCCCCTAGGGCTGCGGCAATCTAGTCTCTGCCGTCATTGCGAAGCAACGCAGTTGCAGAAGCAATCCAGTTTGAAGTAAAAAGGCCTTTTGAATAGGCTGGATCGCCACCCGCTACACTACGTTCGCGGTCGCGATGACAGGCGAGAGTGGATCGCCACGACCTTTGGTCTCGCGATGACAGGCGAGAGTGGGTCGCCACCCGCCACACTACGTTCGCGGTCGCGATGACGACTGAGGCTGGATCGCGGCTGGCAAATGTGCAAGTTTATGGAAGTTTCATGGTGCATGGGGTAATATCAGCGCCCCGTGGAGAAATGTCTGGGGCTGCATAGGTATGCGGTTGCCGACCAATATTCATTAAATTTTAACGCTAAATGAAAAATTTACTTAATCCGCAACGTGAGATAGATGGCATTATATTGGGGTTTCGGCAGGCTTTTTTGCGGGTTGGTGCATTTAGCTTTGTAATCAATATGTTAATGTTGATGCCGGCCATCTATATGCTACAGATATATGACCGCGTGTTGGTCAGTCGCAGTGGTACAACGCTGGTGTTGCTGACGGTGATAACCGTGGTCTTATTCGTGCTCATGAGCATTTTAGAATATGTTCGTTCAGGAATACTGGTGCGCGTCGGCAATCAGCTGGATGTTGCATTAGCCAATCGGGTGTTTACTGCGGCTTTTGAGCGTAACTTGCAGCGTCAGGGAGGAAATCCCGCTCAGGCTTTGGGCGATTTGACTGCGCTGCGCCAATTTCTTACCGGCTCCGGAATATTTGCCTTCTTTGATACTCCGTGGACCCCGGTGTTTATCATTGTTGCTGCCTTGCTTCATCCTCTGATCGGCTTGTTTTGTCTGGTTGGCGGCGTGATTTTGCTTGCGCTGGCATGGCTGAATGAAATGCTGACGCGCAAGCCGCTGGCGGAGGCTAATAGTCATGCCATTGCAGCCGGGCAGTATGCCAATAACAATCTGCGCAATGCCGAAGTCATCGAGGCGATGGGTATGCTGGGCAGTCTGCGCAAGCGCTGGCAAGAGCGACAGCAAAAATTTCTTGCATTGCAGTCACTGGCCAGCGAACGGGCGGGGGTGATTGGTGCGGTCAGCCGCTTTGTGCGCATTACCTTGCAATCTTTGGTGCTGGGTTTGGGTGCGTGGTTGGCGCTGGATGATATCGTCACGGGTGGCGCAATGATCGCAGGATCAATATTGATGGGGCGTGCGCTCGCGCCGGTAGATCAGGTTATCGCGGTATGGAAACAGTGGATTAGCGCTCGTGCGGCTTATCACCGTCTGAATGAGATGCTGGCGGCATTTCCTGAGAGTGAAGATCGTCTTTTGCTGCCGGCACCGCACGGGGAAATCACCATTGAAAATGTCTCTGCCGCACCACCAGGCACTAAGCAGGTGGTGTTGAAAAATCTGGCTATCAGAATCAATCAGGGAGACGTAGTTGCCGTGATGGGGGCGAGCGCATCGGGAAAATCTTCGCTGGCACGTTTGTTGGTAGGGGTGTGGCGCGCTCAAGTCGGCAGCGTGCGACTGGACGGTGCGGATGTGTCGAGCTGGAACAAGGCACAATTAGGCCCTTATATCGGCTATCTTCCTCAGGATGTTGAATTATTTGAAGGCACTATCGCGGAGAATATCGCTCGTTTCGGAGAACTCGATAGTCATGCGATTGTCACGGCAGCGCAGATGGCAGGCGTGCATGACATGATTCTTCATTTGCCGCAGGGCTACGATACGCCCATAGGTGTAGACGGCAATTCCTTATCGGGAGGGCAGAAGCAACGCATCGGTCTGGCTCGCGCGCTCTATGGTTCTCCTGTGCTGATCGTGCTGGATGAACCAAACTCGAATCTCGACGAGGTAGGCGAGGCGGCGTTGGCTCAAGCTATTTTGCAGGCAAAATCTCAACGCAGAACGGTGGTGGTAGTGACACACCGTCCCAGTACGCTGTCGGTCGTGGATAAAATTTTGATACTGCGCGAGGGCGCGCTGGCAGCCTACGGTCCGCGCGATGATGTGTTGGCCGCCTTGCGTCAGCCCGCCCCCATGTTGTCCCAGCAAGCAGCTGCAGAAAAAGGGGTAAATCCATGAAATTGAAACAGTGGCTGCATTTTTTTAAATCCGATAAACAAGATGCGGAAGTAGACGCGATTCTCAATGACAAAGCATCGCCTTTGCCTACCGACGATAAGGCGCGGGCCAGCTGGGGTTTGCGTATGCTTTGGTTGCTGTTGGGGATCGCGCTCATCTGGGCGATTGTTGCACCGCTGAGTCAGGGTGTTTCTGCACATGGCTTCATTAAGGTTGAAGGCAACCGTAAGACCCTGCAGCATCTTAAGGGCGGAATCATTGAAGAAATTCTGGTTAAGGAAGGCGATCGGGTAGGGAAAAATCAGCCGTTACTGGTGCTCAATCAGACTCAACTCAAAGCTCAGCAAGGCATGGTCGAAAGTCAGCTGGTTGTCTGGATGGCGATTGAAACTCGGCTTATGGCTGAACGAGATGATAGAGATGTATTGATTTTCCCCGAGTTTATGCAAAAACGCATGGATCAGCCTCAGGTTAGTCAGGCCGTGGAAGTGCATACACAACTTTTCCGCACCAGACGAAATGCGATCAAGGGCGAGCAATCCATAGGCAAGGAAGCGATTGCCGGTATGGAAGAGCAAATTCACGGGCTGAGTGCGCAAGAGCAATCTAAAGCCAAGCAGTTAATATCCTATAAGGAAGAGTTAGCTACGCTGCGTCCACTGTATGAGGAAGGTTTTATTCCTCGCAACCGTTTGTTTGAACTGGAGCGGGCTGTCGCTTATCTTGCCGGTCAACGCAGCGATGATCTTGCCAGCATTGGTCGTGCCAGAAGTCAGATCGCCGAAACACGTTTGAAAATGCTGCAAAGTATTAGCGACTACAAGAAGGAAGTGGAGACGCAACTTTCTGAGGCGCAGAGCAAGGTGGCGGATCTTAAGGAACGGCTGGTAGCGACTCAGGACGATCTCGATCGCGTCGTGGTGCGTGCGCCTGCTGCCGGTGTGGTCGTCGATCTTGCTGTTCATACGCTGGGTGGCGTGGTGGCTCCCGGTCAGAAGTTGATGGATCTGGTGCCTGAGGGCGGCGGTATCGTTGTGGAAGTGCAAATTCCTACCCATCTCATCGACAATGTTCATGCGGGTATGGATGCCGATGTGCATTTTACTGCGCTTGATCAGATTATCGTGCCTACCATACCGGGTAAGCTGGTATACGTATCTGCGGATCGCATCACTGACCCCAGAACGGATATTTCATACTTTGTCGGACGTGTGATGATATCCGAACCGGGAATGAAGCTGCTTGGCAATAATAATTTGCAACCCGGTATGCCGGCGGATGTCGTGTTGAAAATGAGTCAGCACAGTCTGGTCGGCTATATGCTCAAGCCCTTGCTCAATCGCTTGCGGTTTGCTTTTTCGGAACGCTAAAATCTCAACGGCTGCAAATTACAAGGAGCTGCCTGGTATGAAAAGTAAAAAATATATATTGATTGGTGGTTGTGCGCTGTTGTGGCCGATATTTTCAGCTTGCGCCGCGCCAACTGGATTGCTGGATTTGTATCATCAAGCTGCTACCGATGATCCGGTCTTTAAAGCGTCCAATTCGGCCTATCAGGCAGGGCTAAAAAATCGCGATATTGGTCTTTCAGGTCTGTTGCCCAGTCTGTCAGCCAATGTGTCAGAGACACGGGTGCGAGAAAATGTCGCCACTCCGGCGAGCAATTTGAAGCAATATAACTTCACGTCTCGCTCAAAATCAATTCAGCTGACGCAAGTCATTTTTGACTGGGAAAAAATTGCAGCTTATGGAGAATTGTCCAACCGCGCACTGCAGGCGGAGGCCGTTTTTGCCGAGGCTAAAGTGGATCTTATACAGCGTGTAACCGAGGCGTATTTCAATCTTTTACTGGCGTACGACAACTTTGATCTGGCTAAGGCGCAAACAGAAGCACTTAAACAGCAGCGAGTTCAGGCGGAAAAATTAAACCAATCCGGGGTTGGTACGATCACCGATGTGGAAGAAACAACGGCGCGCCATCAATTGTCCGAGGCGCAGTTGCTTGTGGCAACGAGCGCGCTGGACATTAAACGCCGCGAGTTGGCCAGGATAGTCGGTCGTGTGCCTGAACAGTTGCGACACATAACGGGCAGTATCGAGTTGGCATATCCAGAGCCGAGAGAACTCTCTTCATGGTTAGAGATTGCCGGACGTCAGAATCCGCGAGTGATCAGCCAGAAGCTGGGTTTAAATGTTGCCGAGTCTCAGTTGGAGCGTGCTCGATCCGGGCACTTGCCCAGTCTTCATTTGATTGCCAGTCAGAGTCAAGGGGATGCGCCTAATTATTTTTCAACGAGAGATGATCAGACCCGAGTCGGCCTTCAGATGAGTATTCCTCTATACGAAGGAGGAAGAGTTTCTTCCGTGAGTGCGCAGCTCGTGCACTTAAGAGACAAGGCGCAAAGCGAGCTGGAATCAGCGGTGCTAGACAGTCAGGTTAAGGTTAGTCAGGCTTATCTGGGGGTGGTCAACGGCATTGCCCAGATTAATGCGCTCGAGCAAGCTGTGAAATCCAGTGAAACTGCGTTGAGAGGCATGGAAGTCGGGCAGCGTACCGGTTTCCGGACCAATACGGACGTGCTCAATGCGCAGCAACAACTGTTTACTGCCAAGCGTGACCTGCAGCGCGAACGTTACACCTATTTGCTCAATCGCCTGCAACTTGGGGGTGTCACAGGTGCGCTCACCGAACAGGATATTGCGATGATTGATTCGATTATCGGCAAAGCCCATCCGGCATTGTCAAAAATTGAGGGCGCGGTTCATTCAGGCAAGCCCCGGATCAGCAGTGTCAGTCAAAAGCGTTAAATAACCTGCTTTTTTTGCGTATTCAGCCTGTCGGCCTTGTTTGTAAGTTTCGAGTAAGGTGAGGCTGTTAACATGTCCGCTTTGAATTGACCAAAGTGGACGCGCGGCATGTTACCGACTCAACCTGTTACAAAAAATATTTCTGAAATTAATACCAATGAGCACCTAGGAGTAGCGATATCGCCTTTTGGATTGGTTCCTACTTCCCCGAAAACGCTCGAGTTGCGTGCTCGACATCAGGCTGCGCATGTATGTCTGACGGCTGATCAATCGGGCAAGATAACGACTGAAAGTTAGTGAGCTGATTCATTTGCCATCCGCTGCCACCTTCGGGGCGCGGGGTGTGGGATCTACTGTCATTGTCATCGCGAGACCCGAGCTCGTGGCTTATCCACTGTCATCGTTATCGCGAGCCCGAGGTCGTGGCTTATCCTCGGTCATCGTTATCGCGAGACCGAAGGTCGTGGCGATCCGCTCTTGCCCGTCATCGCGACCGCGAACGAAGTGTGGCGGGTGGCGATCCAGCCTAAGTGAAAAGTGCTTTGGTCGATTGCCACAGCCCTACGGTCTTCGCAAAGACGGGATTGCCGCATTCCTACAGGCGAAAGGCGCCACCAACCGTTTTCTGTCTCGCTATGCTCGCGGTCCCACAGTAGGTCGCAATGACCGCATTCTTTTATTTCTGAACTTGAATGCGCGACCAATCAACAATTGCTTAGCCACTACATATATGTGGAATAAACAGAATGGTGGCGATCGCTTTTTCACGCTTCATTAAAAATGGATAAATGAGCGCTGCTTTTGAGTTTTACAGGGTGCGGGTGACGGCGGCTTACTCCTAAAGTGTGTTTTAGGCGTGGGAATGATGCTTACGCGCTTTCAATTATTGAGACCTCAATGCTATACTCGGCGACACGCCAGCAAAGGGTAAACGGCAGGGTTTGTAGCAATAATTCGTGTCGGGAAATAATGCCAATAAAATCAAGTTGTTATTGGTTTTGTTGGTTTGCTTGTTTTGCGAGGCTTCTCATTCAAATTCAATTTCAAGGAAATACAGCATGCCCAGCGTAGAAACTGTGAGCGCGTTAGAACGTCGCCTGAACGCATCAATTCCACAACAAGCACTTCGCAACCAGGTTGCCGCTCGTCTGAAGCATATCGGACGCACTGCCAAGATCGCCGGATTCCGTCCGGGCAAAATCCCTGAAAAAGTGCTCAATCAGCATTACGGTATGGAAGCTCGTCAGGAAGCACTGGGCGAAGCCTTGCAGCGCTCCTTTGCTGAAGCGGTACAGACCAGCGATTTGAGAGTGGCTGGCGATCCTGAATTTCAGGTTAAGACAACTGACTGGAACGCTGACGAAATCGAATACAGCGCGACTTTTGAAGTCTATCCAGAAATCGTGTTGGGCGATGTGACTGCTGAATCAGTTGAGCGCGCGACTTACGAATTGGGTCAGACCGATATCGATAACACCATCGCCACGCTGCGCAAACAACGTGCCACTTTCGCCACTGTCGATCGCGCAGCGCAAGCGGACGACAATGTCATCATCGACTTCGTGGGTACCTTGGAGGGCGTGGTATTTGAAGGCGGTGAAGCGAAGGAATATCCGGTCACTTTGGGTTCCGGACGTATGCTGCCTGAATTTGAAGCGGCGATCACCGGTATGAAAGTCGGTGAAACCAAGTCTTTTGAAATGACTTTCCCTGAAAGTTATCACGGCAAGGATGTTGCCGGTAAGTTGGTGACTTTCGCGATCACTCTGAATAAGGTTGAAGCGCCGGTATTGCCTGAGGTCGATGCTGAATTTGCCAAGTCTGTCGGTATCACCGACGGCGATGTGGGTAGATTAGCTGAAGAAATTCGCAGCAATCTGGATCGCGAAGTGATTCGTCGCCTGAAGGGTCGCAACAAAGAAGCGGCGATGGACGTATTGGTTAAGGTTGCTCAGTTCGAGTTGCCTAAGTCTCTCGTGCTTTGGGAAATGCAGCGTCTGATGCAGCAAACCATGCAGGACATGGAGCAGCGCGGTATGTCGATGAAGGGGGCGCAATTGCCACCTGAGCTGTTCCGCGAGCGCGCTGAAAAGCGTGTCAAGCTCGGGCTGATTCTGGCTGACCTGGTCGAAAAACATGAACTCAAGGCCGAAGCTGAGCGCGTGCGCGCGCTGGTTGAAGATTACGCGCAGAGTTTTGAGCATCCCGAAGATGTCGTGCGCTGGTACTATGCCGATGCATCGCGTTTGCAGGAAATTGAAAATCTGGTTCTGGAAGAAAACGTCGTTGAGTGGGTGTTAGCACGTGCTCAGGTTGCCGATAAGGCACTGGCATTCGCAGAATTGATGGGTAACTAACATGTTCAGCCTCGAGCCGCAAAATATCGGCATGATTCCGATGGTCGTTGAGACCAGCGGACGCGGTGAACGCGCCTATGACATTTACTCTCGCCTGCTCAAGGAACGCGTTGTTTTCCTGGTCGGCGAAGTAAACGATCACAGTGCGAATCTGATTGTGGCGCAGATGTTGTTTCTGGAATCTGAGAATCCGGATAAGGACATTCACTTCTACATCAATTCGCCCGGCGGTTCTGTCACGGCCGGTATGGCGATTTACGACACCATGCAGTTCATCAAGCCGCATGTCAGCACGCTGTGCATCGGTCAGGCGGCCAGCATGGGCGCATTTCTGTTGACGGCGGGTGAAAAGGGCAAGCGTTTCTGTCTGCCTAATTCACGCGTAATGATCCATCAGCCTTTGGGCGGTTTCCGTGGTCAGGCGTCCGATATCGAAATTCACGCGCGTGAAATTTTATATTTAAAACAAAAGCTTAACCAAATGCTGGCGGATCATACCGGTCAGACGGTTGAGGCGATTGAACGCGACACCGATCGCGACAACTTCCTGAGCGCTCAGGATGCCGTGAAATACGGCCTGGTCGATCAGGTGCTGGACAAGCGCGTTTAATTTGCATGGCGATCGCGCCAAGTTCTATGATGGAATTCGCCATGATCGTTCCCTCACTCTGGCCCTCTCCTGCAAGCGGGCGAGAGGGATGCGGTCGCACGAGTTCCTGTTCGAAGAAAACTTGATATAAGGTTGGTATTATGGCTATCGATAAAAAAGCAGGCGAGAAATTGCTCTATTGTTCATTTTGCGGCAAGAGCCAGCATGAAGTGAAAAAACTGATCGCCGGACCTTCTGTTTTTGTCTGCGATGAGTGCATCACCTTGTGCAACGATATCATGCGCGATGAGATACAGGGCGAGGCGGCAAAGGGCGATAAGTCTGATCTGCCTGTCCCTAAAGATATCTGTGCGACGCTGGATGAATATGTGATCGGTCAGGAGCGCGCTAAGCGTATTCTGTCGGTTGCGGTATACAACCATTACAAGCGATTGAAATGCAACACCAACGATGGCGTAGAGTTGTCCAAGAGCAATATCTTGCTGGTGGGGCCGACCGGTTCCGGTAAAACGCTGCTCGCGCAAACGCTGGCACGCATGCTGGATGTGCCGTTTGTGATGGCGGACGCGACTACCCTGACCGAAGCCGGTTATGTGGGCGAAGATGTGGAAAACATCATTCAAAAGCTGCTGCAGGCTTGTGAATACAACGTCGAAAAGGCAGAGCGCGGCATCGTGTATGTAGATGAGATCGACAAGATTTCACGTAAGTCTGACAATCCGTCGATTACCCGTGATGTCTCCGGTGAGGGCGTGCAGCAGGCGCTGCTCAAACTGATCGAAGGAACCAAGGCGTCGATTCCACCGCAAGGCGGGCGCAAGCATCCGAACACGGAATTTTTGCAGGTGGATACCACCAATATCCTGTTTATCTGCGGCGGTGCTTTCGATGGCCTGGAAAAAGTCATCAAGAACCGCTCCTCCAAAGCGAGTATCGGTTTTGGCGCCTCCATCAGTTCTGTGGATGAGCGCAAGACCGGTGAGACTTTGCGCGATGTAGAGCCTGAAGATCTGGTCAAGTTCGGCCTGATTCCGGAGTTTGTCGGTCGTTTGCCGGTCGTGGCGACGCTCGAAGAGCTGGACGAGGCGGCGATGAAGCAGATTTTGACTGAACCTAAGAATGCGCTGACCAAACAGTATCAAAAACTGTTTGCGATGGAAGGGGTTGAGCTGGAGTTTCGTGAAGGAGCGCTGCTCGCCATTGCCAAAAAGGCGCTGGCACGTAAAACGGGCGCGCGCGGTTTGCGCTCCATACTTGAGCAATCCTTGTTGGATGTGATGTTCGATCTTCCTTCAATGGATAATGTCAGCAAGGTCGTGCTGGATGAGTCAAATGCGGAGGGAGAAATCAAGCCGCTCATTGTCTATGCGGACACGCCTATCGCGGCCTGATCTGTTGTATTCTAAAAAACCTCGAAAATTCGGTTTCTTCCGGATTTTGCGGGGTTTTCATTTATAATTTCCCTGTAGGGATTGAATTCCTTCAAGCCATCCCCATCTGGTCTTTCTGACAACGAATTAGGTTATTGCCATGTCCGAACAAGATATCCGAAATATTTCTGAGCTGTATCCCTTGTTACCGCTGCGCGATGTGGTCGTATTTCCGCACATGGTCATTCCTCTGTTTGTAGGCCGTGCCAAGTCTATCAAGGCGCTGGAGCTGGCAATGGAAGAATCCAAGCCTATCGTGCTTGTTGCGCAAAAGACGGCCTCCAAGGATGATCCGGCAACCGATGATTTGTTTAAAATCGGCAGTATGGCCAACATCCTGCAAATGTTGAAGTTGCCAGACGGCACGGTCAAGGTGCTGGTGGAAGGCACTCATCGCGTCAAGGTGCTGCACGTGGTGGATGTGGACAGTCATTTTGATGCGGAAGTGGAACTGGTGCCCGCCGATGTGGTGGGGAGCAGTGAGAGTGAGGCGATGCGCCGCGCGCTGATCGCGCAGTTTGAACAGTATGTCAAACTCAATAAAAAAATTCCGCCGGAAATTTTATCGTCTCTGACGGGGATCGATGACGCAGGCCGTTTGGCCGATATCGTTGCTGCACATCTGCCGCTCAAGCTGGAGCAAAAGCAGGATGTGCTGGAAATCTATGCGGTGCAAAAGCGCCTTGAACATTTGCTCGGTTTGCTGGAAGGCGAAATCGACATACTGCAGGTGGAGAAGCGCATCCGTGGACGCGTCAAGCGTCAGATGGAGAAGAGTCAGCGCGAGTACTACCTGAATGAGCAGGTTAAGGCGATTCAGAAGGAGTTGGGCGAGGGCGAAGACGGCACCGACTTTGAGAATCTGGATAAGAAGATCAAAGATGCACACATGCCTAAGGAAGCCCGCGCTAAGGCAGAAGCTGAGCTGAAGAAGCTGCGCATGATGTCGCCGATGTCGGCTGAGGCTACCGTGGTGCGCAATTACATCGATGTGCTGATAGGTCTGCCCTGGAAGAAGAAGACCAAGATCAGTACCGATCTCAAACAAGCCGAGACCGTGCTGGAAGAGGATCATTACGGTCTGGATAAAGTTAAAGAGCGCATTCTGGAATATCTGGCGGTGCAGCAGCGCGCAGATAAGATGAAGGCGCCGATCTTGTGCCTGGTAGGTCCTCCCGGTGTAGGTAAGACTTCGCTGGGTCAGTCTATCGCGCGCGCCACGAATCGCAAGTTTGTGCGCATGTCGTTAGGCGGGGTGCGCGATGAGTCTGAGATACGCGGTCATCGTCGTACTTACATCGGTTCTATGCCAGGCAAAATCCTGCAGAACATGACCAAGGTCGCGGTGAAGAATCCATTGTTTCTGCTCGATGAAGTCGACAAGATGGGGCAGGATATGCGCGGCGATCCGTCGGCAGCTCTGCTCGAAGTGCTCGACCCTGAACAGAACAGCACCTTCGTGGATCACTACGTCGAGGTCGAGTACGACCTGTCCGATGTGATGTTCGTCGCCACGGCGAACACGTTGAATATCCCGGATGCGCTGATGGACCGGATGGAAATCATCCATGTCTCCAGTTATATGGAAGATGAAAAGATCAATATCGCAACGCGCTATCTGGTGCCTAAGGCGATTAAGAACAACGGTCTGAAGCCCGAGGAAATCAGCATTGCCGAAACCGCCTTGCGCGATATCGTGCGTTATTATGTGCGCGAAGCCGGTGTGCGCGGGATGGAACGCGAAATCTCCAAAATCTGTCGCAAAGTAGTCAAGGCGTTACTGCTCAAGGCGCGTGAAGGCAAAGTGGTGGTCAACTCCCGCAATCTGGATAAATATCTGGGTGTGCGCCGTTACTCCTACGGGGTGGCTGAGAAGCACAATCAGGTGGGTCAGGTGACCGGTTTGGCATGGACTGAAGTGGGTGGCGAGTTGCTGACCATAGAGTCTGTAGTTTTGCCGGGTAAGGGTAAGACCACGACTACCGGGAAGCTGGGTGAGGTGATGCAGGAATCGATACAGGCGGCGTTGAGTGTGGTGCGCAGTCGTACCAAGCGGCTGGGCATCGATGATGACTTCTACCAGAAGACAGATTTGCATATCCATTTGCCGGAAGGCGCTATACCTAAGGATGGACCCTCTGCCGGGGTGGGTATGTGTACGGCGATCGTGTCCTCATTGACCGGCATTCCTGTCCGGGCCGATGTGGCGATGACCGGTGAGATCACCTTGCGCGGTGAAGTTCTTCCTATCGGTGGACTGAAGGAAAAGCTGATCGCAGCGCAGCGGGGCGGTATCAAGATCGTGTTGATACCGGAGGAAAATGTCAAAGATCTGGCTGATATTTCTGACAATGTCAAAAATAAGCTGGAAATCCACCCGGTGAAATGGATAGAGCAGGTGCTGGAAATGGCGCTGGAGCGTAAACCAGTGGCGCGCGAAGAGGTGCCAGCTGTCTCTTCAGTCGCTGAGTTGGCGGCCGAGGTGGTGCTGGCCGAGCCTGTTGCGGCGACCAAACACTGATTTTCGGTTGCGAACGGGTGTATTTTGCATCATTTTTTTAGATTAGCTTGACCAAAGCTCTGTGACCTTGATATAAAGCGAGCAGCTGTGGCTAGGCTAATTTCTATTACAAAATTACAAGCGAAGGGGACGTAAGTGAACAAATCTGATCTGGTCGATGCAATCGCAAAATCCGCTGATATTTCTAAGGCATCTGCGGGACGTGCGCTTGATGGCGCAATTGAAGCCATTAAAGGTGCTTTGAAGAATGGTGAGGAAGTGAGTCTGGTCGGTTTTGGTTCTTTTGCGGTGGACGAACGCGCAGGTCGTACGGGCCGTAATCCGCGCACCGGTGCAGCGATCGAGATCAAGGCAGCGAAAGTTCCTAAATTTCGCGCTGGTAAAGGTTTGAAAGATGCTGTAAACTAGCGTTCTTCAGTCGGGTGCTTAGCTCAGTTGGTAGAGCACCGCCCTTACAAGGCGATTGTCGGCGGTTCGACCCCGTCAGCACCCACCATGAATATCTGATGCTATTAGCTGATAGCTAGTAGTTTAGAATAAAGTAGTTAGCAGCGAGTGGTCAGTAAAAGTGACAAGCGGTACAAGTTTAGGAGTGGTAGTTCAGTTGGTTAGAATACCGGCCTGTCACGCCGGGGGTCGCGGGTTCGAGTCCCGTCCACTCCGCCAAATTGAGGCGAACGAAAGTTCGCCTTTTTTCATATCTATAGTTCAATAAATATCGTCCGGGGCTGTTATGTTTGATTTTGTTCATGAAAAAAGAAGATTGGTGCAAATAGTCTTGTTGCTGATTATTTTGCCCTTCGCGTTCTTTGGTGTGGATTCATATCGCCATGCGGGTGACACGGACGGTCCGGCCATTGTGAACGGTGCCGAGATCACCAAGCAGGAATTTGAAACTGCGTTGCGTCAGCAGCAAGACAGAATGCGTCAGATGTTAGGTGCAAATTATGATCCTGCAATGTTTGAAAAGGAGGAGATAAAGCGCGCTGTACTGGATAATCTGATTGCTCAAAAGTTGCTGATTGAACGCGCTAAATCGGTGGGCTTGACAGTGACCGATCAACAGATCGCTCAAGTGATTGCCGGCATCGATGCGTTCAAGGCGGATGGGAAGTTCGATCAGTCTCGTTATGTGGCAGCACTGTCAGGACAGAATATGACCCCGTTGTCGTTTGAGGCGCGCGTTAAAGAAGATCTGGTCGGTCAGCAAATGCGTGAGGCGTATGTGCAAAATGGTTTTATGTCGAATACTTCGGCCGGCCAGGTGATTGCGATCAATGAACAGCAGCGTGTCGTGAGTGTGGCTAAGCTCTCTCTCGCTTCTTTTATGGCGCAGGCCAAAGTTGATGATGCGGCGGTTAAGGCTTATTACGAGGCAAATACCAAAGAGTTTCAGATTCCCGAGCAGGCCAGAGTTGAATACGTTATCTTTTCGAGTCAAGGTTTGCACGCTAAGGCTGAGGTTAAGGCTGAAGAAGTTCGTAAATACTACGATGAGCATCTTGCTGAATTTTCTTCGCCGGAACAGAGGCAGGCTTCACATATTCTGATCGCAGTGGCCGCGACAGCGCCTCAGGCTGAGCAGGATAAGGCGAAAGCCAAGGCTGAGCAATTGCTGGCTCAGGTCAAGAAAAATCCGGCCCAGTTTGCCGACGTGGCGAAACAAAATTCGCAAGATCCGGGGTCGGCTGCGAGTGGTGGTGACTTGGGCTTTTTTGGGCGCGGCATGATGGTGAAGCCGTTTGATGATGCGGTTTTTGCATTGAAATCAGGTGAGATCAGTGAACTCGTTAAATCGGACTTTGGTTTTCATATCATCAAACTGGTTGCGGTTAAGGCGTCCAGCGCCACCCCGTTCGACGCGGTTAAAGACGGTGTTGCCAATAAAATGCGTCAGCAAAAGGCTGCGGATGGTTTTGCCGAGCTGGCCGATAAGTTTAGCAATATGGTATATGAGCAAAGCGATACCCTGAAGCCGGCGGCCCAGTTGGCTGGTGCGCCGATAGAACAGAGTGGCTGGCTGGTTAAGGGTGTGGCTGCGGGCGATCTGTGGAGTCCCAGGATGCTCGAGGCGGTGTTTAGCGATGACGTGTTGAAGAATAAGCGCAATACGGCAGCGGTTGAGGTGGGTGCGAATACTCTGGTTGCTGCGCGCCTGCTGGAGCACAAGCCGGCAGCGGTTCGTGCACTCAATGAAGTGCAAGAAATGATCAAGCAAAAAATATTACGTGAAAAAGCACTGGACATGGCCGTAAAACAGGGTACAATGCTGCTCGGTCAAGCGAAGCAGGGTAGTAAAACTGATTTGAGCTGGTCGGCTCCTCAGACAATATCCCATGCTCAGCATGGTGATCTGGATGTAGCGTTAGTTCGTCAGATCTTTCAAGCTAACGGTGCCAAGCTTCCGCAGTATGTGGGTGCTGAATCCAAGCAGGATGGTTTTATTGTCGTGAGAGTTGATGCGGTAAAAGAAGCAGAAAAGCCGGATGATGTAAAGCGCGGGCGATATGTGCAGCAATTGCGTCAGATGGTAGGCGAAGAAATGTTTCAGGCGTATTTGAATGATGCCAAGGGACAAGCCAAGATTAAAATGAACTTGCCGGAAACGGCAAAGCAGTAAAAATATGGGTGCTTAGCTCAGCTGGTAGAGCACCGCCCTTACAAGGCGATTGTCAGCGGTTCGATCCCGTTAGCACCCACCAATCAAGCTGGTAATAACCAGCAAGTAGCTTGTAGCAAGGTAGCAGCAGTTTTGGAGTGGTAGTTCAGTTGGTTAGAATACCGGCCTGTCACGCCGGGGGTCGCGGGTTCGAGTCCCGTCCACTCCGCCAATCAATAAAAAAGCCGTTGAGAAATCAGCGGCTTTTTTATTTCCTGAGTTTGTCTCCTGTCGTCAAGTTCCTCACTGTGTTAGAGTTTGCCAATTCATTTCTTTCAGGACGCTGATCGTGGCACATCTATTTGAACCATTGAAACTACGCGATATCACGCTGAACAATCGCATCGGTATTCCGCCTATGTGCCAGTATTCGGCGCAAGACGGCATCGCATCCGACTGGCATTTCGTGCATTACGGCAGTCGTGCAGTGGGTGGAGCAGGCTTGATGATCGTTGAGGCGACAGCAGTGCAGCCTGCGGGACGTATCAGTCCGGCAGATATTGGCTTGTGGGATGACAGCCAGATCGCACCTCTGGCGCGCATCGCGCAATTTGCCAGAGCACAGGGTTGCGTCCCAGCTATACAGTTGGCGCATGCCGGTCGCAAGGCTAGTGTAGGCTTAGGCTGGCAAGCGCAGCACACCTTGGCGGCAAGTGAGGGAGGATGGTCTGTTGTAGCACCTTCGGCGATTCCCTTTGGCTCTGGCTATGCGACACCTGCCGAGCTCGATTTAGACGGTATCAGGGCGGTTATCGCGCATTTCGTCGCCGCAGCGCAACGCGCCCTTCAGGCTGGCTTCGATACGGTAGAAATTCACGCGGCGCACGGCTATTTGCTGCATCAGTTTTTATCCCCGCTATCCAATCATCGCACGGATGCCTATGGTGGCAGTTTCGAGAATCGTATCAGACTGGTGCGCGAAGTGGTTGAGGCGGTGCGCAGGGTGTGGCCAGACCGCTTGCCGCTGTTGATTCGCTTGTCTGCGACTGACTGGGTGGAGGGAGGCTGGAATGCCGATGAAACGGTCGCGCTCTGCCGTATCCTCAAAGACTTAGGCATCGATCTGGTGGATGTCTCTACAGCCGGTCTGCTGCCCACCGCAATCATACCGGCAGGTCCTGGCTTTCAGACGGAGTTCGCCGCCCGTGTGCGTCATGAGGCGGACATCCCCACCGCTGCGGTCGGCCTGATTACCTCGCCGGCTCAGGCGGATCACATCATACGCAGCGGTCAGGCCGATCTGGTGTTGATAGGCAGGGAAATCTTGCGTAATCCCTATTGGCCGCAGCATGCCGCACAAGCACTGGGGCAAACCGCCTCTTGGTCACCACAGTATTTACGTGCAGCGCCGCAAGGATCTGTTGCTAGATAGCTGATTATTTGCAATATTTTATTAATCTCGACAGGGGGCTATCATGAGTAAAATGGAACAGTTGGAACTGGACGCTTACCGCAATGAAATTGTCTCCGATATGGAAGGCTTGGTCGAAAAATATCGCGCCATCTTCGACTGGGATATTCCCGAGGTCGATGAAGTGGCGGCCGATAAGCTGATCCTGGCTGCGATGCATGCAGCGCTGGACGGGATAACCCAGAAACGGTCTGTTTGAGTTTTACAGGAATCTGTCCAGCAGCTTCCGGCTGTGGGCATCGAGTTGCTCTACTTCGCGGATCAAAAAGGATACGCCGTGACTGTCGGTGATCAGCAGCGAGGTGTGGGTTAAGCGGCGGATATGATCCTCCGCCTTGAGCAGTAATTCTGCCTCTCCTCTGTCTGTTGCTACTCGCCAGGTGCTGGGGGTGGCGAAGCTCGACACGGCAATGATGCGGTTGATTTCCGGGGTGAATTCGCGACACGCTAATTCTTCTTCTATCAGTGTGCGGATACAGACTGGCAGGTCGGACAGTTTTTCTATCCACGTCAGTTCATGACCTTCAGCGTCCGTCAGCGAGATGCATTCGTCGGGTGAGGCAATCGGAAAAGCGCGTACCGGCACGACATTTTCAACCGATGTATTGTTTCCGGTAAAAACAAGTCTGCCGGCCTGATTTCTAATTAAATTGAAATTAATCATAGGGTTGCCTTAATTTCCGGCTGAATGTTGATTCCCGCATCGCTCAGGTCGGCGTCCACGTTGCGTGCCTGAGCCTGGTACAAGCGGTAATAAGCGCCTTCGCTCGCCATCAGTTCGTCGTGATTGCCGATTTCGACGATTTCGCCCTTGTCCAGTACCACGAGGCGATTGGCCTTATGCAGAGTGGACAGACGATGGGCGATGGCGATGGTGGTGCGGCCGTGAACCAGATTATCCAACGCTTTCTGGATTTCCTTCTCGGTTTCGGTATCGACCGAGGCTGTCGCTTCATCCAGTATCAGTATGCGCGGGTCGATCAGCAGGGCGCGGGCAATCGAGATGCGCTGACGCTCACCGCCTGACAAGCCGTGCCCGCGTTCACCGACCTGAGAGTCATAACCGTGCGGCAGGCGCAGAATAAATTCATGGGCATTGGCGGCGCGGGCGGCGGCAACGATTTCGGCGCGGGTTGCATCCGGTTTGCCATAAGCGATATTCTCGGCGATGCTGCCGAAGAACAGGAAGGGGTCCTGCAACACCAGTCCGATATGGCGGCGATATTCCGAGACGGGCAGCGAGCGGATGTTCACGCCATCGATGCTGATCGACCCTTCTGAAACATCGTAGAAGCGACACATCAAATTGACTAGCGTGCTTTTCCCCGACCCGCTGTGACCGACCAAGCCTATCATCTCACCCGGCTCTATGTTGAGATTCAAACCTTTGATCACCGCGCGATTACCGTAGCGGAATCCGGCATCTTTGAGTTCTATGCGCCCTTCAATTTTGTCCAGATGAACCGGGTGGGTGGGTTCCGGGACGCTGGAGACGTGATCCAGGATATCGAAGATACGTTTGGCACCTGCGGCAGCTTTTTGTGTGACCGATACGATGCGGCTCATCGAGTCCAGACGCGAATAAAAACGGCTGATGTAGGCTAAAAATGCAGTCAGAATACCGACGGTGATTTCGTTTCTGGAGACCTGCCAGATACCGAATGCCCAGACCACCAGCAAACCGATCTCGGTCAGCAGCGAGACACTGGGGGTGAACAGCGACCATATCTTGTTGATCTTGTCGTTGACCTGCAGATTGTGAGCATTTGCGACGCGGAAGCGTTCGGCTTCGCGCCCTTCCTGAGCGAACGCCTTGACTACGCGGATGCCAGGGATGGTATCGGCCAGCACATTGCTTACCTGTGACCAGACGCGATCGATCTTTTCAAAGCCGGTGCGCAGGCGGTCGCGCACGTTGTGTATCATCCAGGCGATAAACGGCAGCGGCAGCAGAGTGACTAAGGCCAGCCATGGATTGATCGAAAACAGGATGATCGCGGTCATCACGATCATCAGCACATCGGTCGCGAAATCGAGCAAATGCAAAGATAAAAATACGCAGATGCGGTCAGATTCCGATCCGATGCGCGACATCAAATCGCCGGTGCGTTTGCCGCCGAAATATTCCAGCGACAGGCGCAGCAGGTGTTCATAGGTGATGGTGCGCAAATCCGCACCCAGCCGTTCGCTGACCAGCGCCAGGATATAGGTCTTGGCCCAGCCTAAGGCCCAGGCCAGCAACGCCGAGCCCAACAGGCCGGTAAGCAGCCAGCTGACGGTGACGAAATCGATCGGTGCGCCGTTCTGGTAGGGAATCAACACCTTGTCCATCAGCGGCATGGTCAGATAAGGCGGCACCAGAGTGGCGGCAGTCGAGGCTAACATCAGCAAGAAGCCGGCGAGCAATTGCCACTGGTAGGGTTTGGCAAAACGCCATAGGCGGAACAGCGTCCAGGTCGAGGGTGGCGCATTGATGGTGTCGCTGCACAGCGGGCAGTCGCCTTGTTCGTTAAGCTGAGTCAGGCAATCAGGACACAGGTCGGGCGCTTCTGCCGCCACCGGTTCGCCGCTGATAAAACTGGCGAGTTGTAGTTCAAACTGTTTGACGAAGCGGGTCGCCTGTACGTTATGCGCCAGGGTATAAAACCAGTGGCTCAAACGAACGTCGCCCTCAAACAACTCGATACGCCCCACACCGCCGTGATCACGTCGCTCCAGCGTCATGTCCTTGCGGTAAGGGTGTTCGGAGATTGTCTGATCGTTAAAGGCCAACAGTCGCGCATCGGTGATGAGCAGCAAACTTTTGGAAAAATGCAGCTGCGCATCCAGATTGATTTCCAGACAGGCGGTAACACACTCGCCCTGATTCAGTCGTGACTGAACGAGGCTGCGCCAGGCGTCCGGGATTGCTGCTGCGATAGGGGGGAGGTTTTTATTGTTCACTGCGGCAATATTACTACATTAGCGCGTTAGGACAAACAGTTTTGCCGCGCCCTCTGGTACACTAATCGCTCATGGTGTCAGAACCACGTCTGGTGGTGTCTGTTGCTGATACCTTGTGCGTTCCTCTTGTTCTCATCTCCTCTGGAGGGAGAGCGTGGAAGCGACATCGCGGCGCGATGTTCTTGTTAAAAGTTGTATCAGGTAAACCTAATCGGGGTGGTCTGCGTTACTCACTCCGTGCTTTGCCCCTAAATTCACCAGGATGGACTGATGGAGTTTCTAAAAATATTGCCTTTGCGTGGCCCGAATATCTGGACATACCGTCCCGTGCTTGAGGTTTGGCTCGATATCGGCGCGCTGGAAGATTCGCCTTCCAACACAATTCCCGGATTTTATGAACGTCTTACCGAGTGGTTGCCGACCCTGATCGAGCACCGCTGCGGCATCGGCGAGCGCGGTGGATTCTTGCAGCGTTTGCGCGAAGGGACATGGCCGGGGCATATCCTCGAGCACGTCACCATCGAGCTGCAAAATCTGGCGGGGATGCAGAGCGGTTTCGGCAAGGCGCGCAGCACGCCGGTGCGCGGTGTGTATAAGGTGGTGGTGCGATCCCGCAACGAGCAGGTGAGCCGCGCGGCCTTAGCTGCGGCGCGTGAGTTGATTCTGGCTGCGATGGACGATAAGCCCTTCGATGTTGCCGGTACGGTCGCTAGGCTGCATGAAATGGCGGATAGTCTGTGTCTGGGGCCCAGCACCGCCTGCATCGTCGATGCGGCAACCGATCGCGGCATTCCCTCTATCCGCCTGACTGAAGGCAATCTGGTGCAATTAGGTTATGGCGCGAGTCAGCACCGTATCTGGACTGCCGAGACGGATAAGACCAGCGCGATCGCCGAGAGTATCTCAAGAGATAAGGATTTAACCAAAACGCTGTTGCAAGCCTGTGGCGTTCCTGTTCCTGAGGGGCGGATCGTGTCCGATGCCGCTGACGCATGGGATGCGGCCGAAGATATCGGGTTGCCCGTGGTGGTCAAACCCACCGACGGTAATCACGGGCGCGGCGTTTCCACAGAATTGATGACGCGCGAGGAAGTTGAGGCGGCTTTTGTGCTGGCCGACGCGGAGGGTAGCGAAGTCATCGTGGAGCGCTTTGTGCGCGGCAGTGAACATAGATTGCTGGTGGTGGGGGGTAAACTGGTTGCCGCAGCCCGGGGTGAGGTGGTGTTCTTGATGGCGGATGGCGTCTCGTCGGTCAGGGCGTTGATCGATGAGCAGATCAACAGCGACCCGCGTCGCGGCGAAGCCGAAGAATTTCCGCTGGATGTGATTAACGCCGACACGACGCCTGCCGTTCAGTTCGAGTTGGCAAGGCAGGGGTTCACCGCAGATTCGGTGCCTGTATCCGGTACTCAGGTTTTGATTCAGCGTAACGGCAACGTAGCGTGCGATGTGACCGATCTGGTGCATCCTGATGTGGCCGCGACCGTGGCACTGGCCGCACGTATCGTGGGGCTGGATATTGCCGGGATCGATCTGATGGCGGAAGATATTTCCAAGCCGTTAGCCGTGCAAGGCGCCGCGATCGTCGAGATCAATGCGGGGCCCGGCTTGTTGATGCATCTGAAACCGGCTTCCGGCGAACCGCGTCCTGTCGGGCGTGCCATCGTCGACAGTCTGTTTGCTCAGGAGGATAGCGGTCGCATTCCTGTGGTCGGTATCACAGGTTCTCGCGGCAAGACCCAGGTGGCACGTATCGTCGCCCGCTTGCTGAAGCTGGCCGGTAAATATGTGGGCTTGGCGTGCAGCGAAGGACTTTATTTTGACCGTCGACTGGTGGATAAACGCAATTGCGCGACCTGGGGTTCGGCTCAAAAGGTGTTGCTGAATCGCTCGGTCGAAGCCGCCGTGATTGAAAACAGTTTTGCGACGATCTTGTCCGAAGGTCTGGGCTATGACCGCTGCCAGGTCGGCATCGTGACTAATATCAATCCTGACCGTCATTTCGGCGAGTATTACATCGAGAACGAAGAGCAGGTGTGCAATGTGTTGCGCACTCAGGTCGACGTGGTGTTGTCCAGTGGCGTGGCGGTGCTCAATGCCTCCGATCCGCTGGTGACGGCAATGGCTAAATATTGTGACGGTGAGGTTATATTCTTCTCCGTTGACGGTCAGTTGAATGCAATTGCCGATCATCTGGATCAAGGCGGACGCGCCGTGCTGATGAAAAACGGTCACCTCGTGTTGAAACAGGGTGATCAGGAGATGGTGCTGCTGAAACTCGCGCCCGTTCAGGGGGAGGAGTGTAACTGGCAACTGGAGAATGTGTTGGCGGCGGTCGCTGCGGCATGGGCACTGGGTATTTCTACCGATATCGTTCGTGCCGGCATAGCGACGTTTGAAGTTGAGCGGGCTTTGCCCAATAATACAAGGAAGTCTTCCTGATGGAAGTGTCACGCATACGCGCACTGCGCGGTCCAAATTTGTGGAGTCGGCATACCGCCATTGAAGCCATCGTGTCTTGCTCTGAGGCCGAGTGCAATATTGCCAATATGGACGGTTTCGAGGCGCGCCTGCGCGCCCGTTTTCCTGAAATCGGTTTGCTGCAATTGCCGGGTCACGATGAGGCGGTGACGCTGGCGCACATTCTCGAAGTGTCGGCTTTAGGCTTGCAGGCGCAGGCCGGTTGTCCGGTGACTTTCAGCCGCACTACCGCCACGCTGGAGACAGGCATCTTTCAGGTGGTGTTTGAGTACAGCGAAGAAGAAGTCGGTCGGCTGGCTTTCAAACTGGCGCGCGCCCTGTGCAGTGCCGCTGCCGACGATACCGTTTTTGATCTTTCCGCTGCGCTTGCCGAATTGCGCGAACTGGATGAGGATGTGCGTCTTGGGCCCAGCACCGGTGCGATCGTCGAAGCGGGCCTTAGGCGCGGTCTGCCTTATCGTCGTCTGACGGCGGGCAGCCTGGTGCAGTTTGGCTGGGGCAGTCGCCAGCGCCGTATTCAGGCGGCTGAAACGGATCGCAGCAGCGCGATTGCCGAGGCGATTGCACAGGACAAAGAACTGACCAAGATGCTGCTCGAGGCGGCGGGCGTGCCCGTGCCGCAGGGGCGTCCTGTCTCGGATATTGAAGATGCCTGGGCTGCGATGGGCGAGATAGCAGCGCCGGTGGTCGTCAAGCCGGTGGATGGTAATCAGGGCAAAGGCGTGACGGTCAATATTTCTACCCGTGAACAGTTAGAGTCAGCGTTCGCGAGTGCCAAACAGATCAGCGACGAAGTGCTGGTCGAGCGTTTTATCCCCGGTAGCGATTTCCGTATGCTGGTGGTGGGCAATCAGCTGGTTGCCGCCGCGCGTCGCGAACCGCCGCTGGTGATCGGCGACGGTGTGCACAGCGTGTGCGAACTGGTCGAGATCGTCAACAGCGACCCCCGACGCGGCGAAGGACATGCGACTTCGCTGACCAAGATTCGTCTGGACGGGATTGCGCTGGCGCGTCTTGATGCACAGGGCTATACGGTGGATTCGATCCCCGACAAGGGTAAGTGCGTGGTGATGCGCAACAACGCCAATCTGAGCACGGGCGGCACAGCCACCGATGTGACCGAGGATGTGCATCCCGATATGGCGGCCAGTGCGGTCGCGGCGGCGCAAATGGTCGGGCTGGATATCTGTGGTGTGGATATCGTCTGTGATTCCGTGCTGCGTCCGATGGAGGAGCAGGGCGGCGGCATCGTTGAAGTGAATGCGGCACCCGGTTTGCGCATGCACTTGCAACCGTCGTTCGGCAAGGGGCGTGCAGTCGGTGAGGCTATTGTCTCAATGATGTTCGCCAAAGGCGATAACGGTCGTATTCCGCTGGTCGCGGTGGCAGGCACCAATGGCAAAACCACCACAGTGCGCCTGATCGCGCATATTCTGGGTTGCCAGGGCTTGCGGGTCGGTATGACCAATTCGGACGGCGTGTATATCGAAGGGCGTCGCATCGACACCGGCGATTGCAGCGGTCCTAAGAGTGCGCGCAATGTGTTGCTGCACCCCGATGTGGATGCAGCCGTATTTGAGACGGCGCGCGGCGGTGTGTTGCGTGAAGGTTTGGCTTTTGACCGTTGCAACGTGGCGGTGGTCACCAACATCGGCATGGGCGATCATCTGGGTCTCAATTTCATCAGCACGGTGGAAGACTTGAGCGTGGTCAAACGGGTCGTAGTGCAGAATGTCGCACCCGATGGCGTGGCGGTGCTCAATGCGGCCGATCCGATGTCGGCGGCGATGGCCGATATCTGCCCGGGTTCGGTCACCTTTTTTGCTAAAGAGCGCTATCATCCTGTGATGGCGGCGCACCGTGCACAAGGTCGTCGCGTGGTGTATGTACTGGATGATCAGATCGTCGCCTCTGAAAATAAAGTTGAGCAATATGTTGATTTAAAAGATATTCCTATTACCCGTAACGGCTCTATCGGTTTTCAGGTGGAAAACGCCATGGCGGCGATTGCCGCTGTGTGGGCGTTGAATGTGGACTGGGATACCATCTGCCGTGGCCTGGCGACCTTTGTCAACGATGCCGCGACGGCGCCGGGACGCTTCAACTGTTTCGACTATAACGGCGCGACGGTCATCGCCGATTACGGACACAACCCGGATGCGATTCAGGCGCTGATTCCCGCCATCGAGAGCATGACGGCCAAGAAGCGTCTGCTGGTGATCAGCGGTGCGGGGGACAGGCGCGATGAAGATATCCGTTTGCAAACGGAGATGCTGGGCGATGTGTTCGATGAGGTGATTCTGTATCAGGATCAGTGCCAGCGCGGTCGTGCGGATGGCGAAGTGTTGAGTCTGCTGCGCGCAGGTCTGGTAAATGCCAAACGCGCCAAGCGGATGGATGAGATCAACGGCGAATTTCCAGCTATCGATCTGGCGCTATCTCGTCTTGAGCCCGGGGATTTATGTCTGATTCTGATCGATCAGGTCGATGAGGCGTTGGCGCATATCGCGCAGAGGATTTCTGCTGCGGCATGAAGCTGATTCAGTCGCGCGAAAATCCGTTCTTTAAAGAACTGGTCAAGTTGGCGGGTTCTGCCCGTCAGCGCAGCAAGGCAGGTCAAACCCTGCTCGACGGCGCTCATCTGTTATCCGCTTATCTGGATGCGGGATATCGTCCGCTGCATGTGTTGCTGAGTTCGTCGGCCAATGCCGAGTGTGCCGGGCTGCTCTCCCGCCTGGTTGATGTGCCGGTCACACAGCTCGACGATAGGTTGTTTGCCGAACTCTCCGAGCTTAAAACTGCCAGTGGCATTATGGCGCTGATCGGGATTCCTGAGCCGCCAACCTCTGCAGCCAGTTTTGCCTTGCTGCTGGAGGATATACAGGACCCCGGCAATCTGGGTTCGATGTTGCGTTCAGCGGCAGCGGCGGGATGCGATGCCGTGTTTTTGTCACAAGGCTGTGCTGACGCCTGGTCGCCTCGTGTGTTGCGTGCGGCGATGGGCGGGCATTTCTGTCTTGCTATATACGAGTCCCAGGATTTGCAATCGGTTGCACGCGGCTTCTTTGGTACGTTGCTGGCAACCAGTTTGCAGGCGACGCGCACACTGTATGAGTGTGATCTGACCGGAAACATCGCGTTCATGATGGGCAATGAGGGAGCGGGTTTGTCAGACGAATTGTTGATGCTGGCGACGCATCCCGTCACCATTCCCATGCCGGGCAGGGTCGAGTCGCTCAACGTCGCCGCAGCTACCGCGATTTGTCTGTTTGAGGCGGTGCGTCAGCGCATATCGTGCTGATTGCAGGAAATTGACTATAGCGCGCGTATAATGCACTAGTTTTACCCGTCTTCTCCCGAATACATTAAAGAGATAACATATTGAATAATATAAGTTTTTTAGATTTAAAGCTGGCGCCTGAAATTCTCAAGGCGGTGACTGAAACAGGTTACACCACGCCGACTCCGATACAGGCGCAAGCGATTCCGCTGGTGCTCGAAGGTTGTGACCTGATGGCGGGCGCGCAAACCGGCACGGGTAAGACCGCTGCTTTCGTGTTGCCGATGCTGCAAAAATTGATGCCTTTTGCAAGTGCAAGTCCTTCTCCGGCTCGCCATCCGGTGCGCGCGCTGGTGTTGGTCCCCACGCGCGAGCTGGCGATTCAGGTGGAAGCCAGTGTCAAAATTTATGCCAAGCACAGCCATCTGCGCTCCCTGGTGGTGTTCGGCGGGGTGGATATCAAGACCCAGACGCCGCATTTGCGTAATGGCGTGGAAATTCTGGTGGCAACACCGGGTAGATTGCTAGATCACATCGAACAGAAATCGGTGCAGTTGAATCAGGTGCAGATGCTGGTGCTCGATGAAGCGGATCGCATGCTGGACATGGGCTTCATGCCTGACTTGAAACGCATTCTGGCTCTGTTGCCAAAACAGCGCCAGAACCTTATGTTTTCAGCTACATTTTCAAATGAAATCAAGAAGTTATCTTCTGAATTCTTAGTTGCGCCAAAACTGATCGAAGTCGCGCGCAGCAATGCGACTTCGGCGAATGTTACGCAAAAGGTCTATCTGGTCGGTCACGGTGAAAAGCATGACTTGCTGGCTCATTTGTTGCGCGGTGACGACGCCAAGCAGGCGCTGGTGTTCACCAAAACCAAGCTGACCGCCAGCCGCATCGCCCGCCAGTTGGAACGCGAAGGCTTTGCGGCCGATGCGATCCACGGCGACAAGAGTCAGTTGGAGCGCATGCAGGCGCTCGATGCGTTTAAATCCGGCAAGGTTACCGTCCTGATCGCGACCGATGTGGCCGCGCGCGGTCTGGATATCGATCAGTTGCCTATG
This sequence comes from Gallionella sp., assembly GCA_041660905.1. GTDB lineage: Bacteria > Pseudomonadota > Gammaproteobacteria > Burkholderiales > Gallionellaceae > Gallionella. Next base: position 336,529 of record JBAZVL010000003.1, on the reverse strand, counting down.
GTGATCAACTACGAAATCCCCAGTGCGGCGGAGGATTATGTGCACCGTATCGGACGTACCGGTCGTGCGGGCGCTTTTGGTAACGCGATTTCTCTGGTGTCTCCGGATGAAGAAAAATATCTGGCAGAGATCGAAAAGCTGATTAAGTGCCAGATTGAACGGGCAACGCCACCCGCGAAACCTGCGCCACGGGCAGTTGAGCGCCCCGTCGAGCGGCATGCGCCGCGTGCCGATTATCCGGTGCGCAGTCATACCCCGCATCACAGCGTATCGAAAAGACCCGTGCATGACGCGTGGTTCAACAAGCCTTATGAACCTTCTGTCAGCACCCAGGTAAAAGTCGCCACCGCTGTGGTGCCGTCTGCTAAACCTGGCAGTCAGATTCCGGCTCTGTTTATGCGTCGCAAACCAACGCAGAGTAATGAGTAAAGTTAATAGCTTATGGCGTATATGTGCATTCCTGTTTGCCATGCTGTTGACGGCGTGCGGTACGGTTCCGCCGCAAGCTCCCACCGTCATCGCCCCTTCAGTCGTCAAACCTGCACCTAAAATTGCGCTGGTATTAGGCGGTGGCGGGACGCGCGGTTTCGCTCATGTCGGCGTGATCAAGGCGCTCGAAGCGCAGGGCATCGTGCCCGATATTGTCGTCGGCACCAGTGTCGGTTCTGCGATCGGTGCGTTGTATGCCGCAGGTTATAGCGGTTTTCAGTTGCAGGATATGTCGATTCCGATGAAGCAGGAGAGGGTGATCGCCTGGTCTTTGCCCAATCGCGGGCTATTCACCGGTCGTCCTTTGCAGGATTTCATCAATCAGGCGGTTAAGCAGCAGCCGATGGAAAAGTTGCGTCGTACCTTTGCGGCGGTCGCAACTGATCTTGCCAGCGGTGAAAAAATTGTCTTTCGCACCGGTAATACCGGGGTGGCGGTCAGCGCGTCCTGTGCCGTGCCGGGTATATTTCAACCTGTCGTGATCAACGGTAAGAGTTATGTGGACGGCGGACTGGTCAGGCCCGTGCCGGTATCAGATGCCAGAGCGCTGGGGGCGGATTTTGTCATCGCGGTGAATATCTCCAATCTGCCGCAAAATAATCCTACCGAGTCGACCATGGATGTATTGCTGCAAACCTTCGATATCATGAGCCAGACCATCAATCGCTATGAGCTGGCGAGCGCGGATGTGGTGATACGTCCGGTCACCCGCGAAATTGCACAGGGCAATCTGGACGACCGGCATCTGGCGATACTGCAAGGCGAAAAGGCGGTCGCGGCTATCCTGCCTGAATTGAAGGCTAAACTGGAAAAGCTGCGCCGATAATTTATAGAGTTAGGCTCATCTTCCAGTTTTTTCGAATTGTAAGTTTCGTGTAAGGTGTTGTGTTTATAATGATGCGGTGACAAACTGAATCAAGAGACGGGCTGTCGTCTGTCAATACCATAAAGGAAGTCGTGAAAAATTGGTTTCACACTGCTGTCGGTACATGGCTGTTCGTGTTGTTTGCGATTCCCTGTGCCTGGTCCGCCGATAAGGAAGTGCGTATCGGCGTGCTGTCGTTCAGGCCGCTGGAGCAGACTACGTTGCAATGGCAGGCTACCGTTGACACGCTCAATGCGCGAATTCCCGGTTATCATTTCAGCGTTTCCCCCCTTTATTACAAAGAGCTCGATCTGGCGGTAAATCGTCACGATTTTGACTTTGTTTTGACTAATCCTGAGCACTATATTACCGTCCGTGCCGCGCACGGACTCTCGGCGATCGCCACCCTGATGCCGTTTGCCGAAGGGAGTCCGGTGACGAACTTTGGCGGGGTGATCCTGACCCGGGCTGATCGCGCTGATATAAATAAACTGGAAGATATACGCGGGAAGATCATCACTTCGCCTTCCGAACAATCGCTAGGCGGCTATTTAATGCAGCGCTGGACCCTATTTAAACAGGGGGTAGGGATAGGCGAAGCCGACCGCGTGCAGTTTACCGGCATGCCGCATGACAAGGCTGTTCTTGAAGTATTGAACGGACAGGCGGATGTGGCATTTGTGCGTACCGGTGTGCTCGAGAACATGGTGCGTGAAGGCAAGATAGACCTCAAGCAGTTTAAGGTGCTCAACCGTCAGCCGTCGAACCTGTTTCCTCAATTGTTATCCACCGACCTCTATGCGGAATGGCCGTTTTCTGCGATGCCGGCTGTGCCGGACGAGTTGGTGAAAAAGGTAGTGCTGGTGCTGCTCAATATACAGCCTTCCGATAAATCCGCGCAGCAGGGTAAGTATTTTGGCTTTTCTCCACCGGGTAACTATTCCACGGTGGAGGTCCTGATGCAGCGTTTGAAAGTCAATCCGGAAATGGCGCAGGAATTTAGCTTGCGCGATGTCAGTCATAAATATGCGCTGGAACTGGGCGCAGGCGGGCTGTTGTTGTTTCTGGGAATGTTTGCGGCAGGCGTTCATCTTGCGCGTACCAACCGGCATTTGCAGCTTAGCTATCGTGAACGTGAACGACTCGATCTCGAACTGGAAAAGTCGAATGCCAACCTAGAAGATAAAGTGGTACTGCGTACCCGCGAGTTGCGCGAGAGTGAAGCCCGTTTTAGTTTTATGCTGGAATCGAGTCCGATCGCGGTCAGAATCGCCGACGGTGGCGGGCGGCGCGTGGTGTTTGCTAACCAGCGCTATTTTGAACTGATCAATGGGCATCCGGGTAGCGCTGAGGCCATAGATCCGCGTTGCTACTATGCAGATCCGTCTGTTTATGATGAGACGCTGCTATTGCTTGCCGAAGGGCGGAAAGTCACCGATAAACTGGTTGAGTTGATTATTCCCGGTCAGGGGGTTAAGTGGGCTTTAGCTTCCTATCTCCCCTTTAAATTTGAAGGGCAGGAAGCCGTGCTCGGCTGGTTTTATGACGTCACGACGCTCAAACAGACCGAGCAGGCCTTGCTGCAAAGTGAGTTACGCTTCCGGCAGATGTTTGAAAATCACGCCTCGCCTATGCTGCTGATCGAGCCCGATGACGGTCGCGTGGTCAACGCCAATCAGGCTGCGGCCGCCTTCTACGGCTATGCTGTTGAGCAGATGCAGGAAATGAATATTGCCCAGATCAACGATGAGACATCGGGCGAAGTGATTTTGAGCCGGCAAAGTGCGTTGAAAGAGAAGCGAAATTATTTTGTCTTTCCCCATCGTCTGGCGTCAGGCGAGGTGCGCACGGTGGAGGTGTATTCATCACCGGTTGAAGTCGATGGGCGGCTGCTGCTGTTTTCCATCATCCACGATATCACCGAGCGCCGTCAGTTGGAGGCACAGATGCACGACCTGGCCTTTTATGATCCGCTCACCAAGTTGCCTAACCGTCGTTTGCTGTTGGACAGGTTGGATAAGGCGCTTACCTCGTGCGCGCGAAATCGTCGCCATGCTGCGCTGATGTTTCTGGATCTGGATCATTTCAAGGTGCTCAACGATTTGCATGGTCATGATATGGGAGACCAGTTGCTGGTAGAGGTGGCAAGCCGTATCCGGGGTTGTATCCGAGATCAGGACAGTGCAGCGCGCTTTGGCGGCGACGAATTTTTGGTGATGCTCGAAGGTCTGGCCGAACAGGTGGGTGATGCGGTCACTCAAGCGGACGCCGTGGCGGAAAAGATACGCGCCGCACTGGCTGAGCCTTATTTGCTCAAGCGCGATGAGGAATACATTACGCACCACTGTTCTTCCAGTATCGGTGTGACCGTATTTCTTGATCGGGTGGAGAGTCTGGAGCAGCTGCTCAAGTGGACGGATATGGCGATGTACCACGCCAAGGATGCCGGCCGCAATATGATCCGTTTCTTTGATCCTGCGATGCAGACTTCCATAGAGACGCGCGCCGCGCTGGAGTCTGATTTACATACGGCGCTCGAACAGCAGCAATTTAAACTGTTTTACCAGGTTCAGGTGGACACGCAAGGGCGGCCGCACGGTGCGGAAGTGTTGGTGCGATGGCTGCATCCGCAACGCGGTCTGGTTTCGCCTGCGCAGTTCATTCCGCTGGCGGAAGATACCGGGCTGATCGTGCCGATCGGAGAGTGGGTGCTGGATACAGCCTGTGCGCAGATCGCCAGTTGGCAGGCCCAATCATATCCTGAACATCTGGTTATTGCGGTCAATGTCAGTTCCAAACAGTTCCGTCAGGCTGATTTTGTCGCGCAGGTGCAAGATGCGGTCGCCCGTCACGGCATTCCGCCGGCCTTGCTCAAACTGGAGCTGACAGAGAGTCTGGTGTTGGATAATGTCGATGACACCATCGTCAAGATGAATGCACTCAAGGCCTTTGGTGTGAGTTTTTCGATGGATGACTTCGGTACAGGCTATTCCTCGCTGTCCTATTTGAAACGTCTGCCGCTGGATCAGATTAAGATAGACCAGTCCTTTGTGCGAGATATCACCACCGTGAAAACCGACATGCTGATGGTCAAGACGATTCTGGATCTGGGCAAGAATTTCGACATGGACGTGATCGCCGAAGGGGTTGAGACTCCGCTCCAGCGGGAGATGCTGCAGGCTTCAGGTTGTACGCGTTTTCAGGGGTATTTGTTCAGTAAGCCGGTGCCTGTAGAAGAGTTCGAAGCCTGGCTATTGCAGAACAGGCAAAGCTAAGCCGGTATGGCTTTACTGGCATGTGTTAAACGACGATTTCTGGTATTTTGTTAGGCTCGGTTTGTGCATTTGTCAGCGGGATATTGACGGTTATGCAGCTTCCCATGCCGTGCGCGGTGTCGATCAACAGTTCACCGCCTAGCGCCTGCATTCTCTCCTGCATGCCAAATAGTCCGAAGCAGTCTGGTTTGCGGCGGGCGGTGTCCGGATCGAAACCTACGCCGTTATCCTGTACGCTCAGTTGTATGGCGTTGTCTTTGCGCTGCACGGTGATATTGATGAAACTGGCATGGGCATGTTGTGCGGCATTGCTCAGCAACTCCTGCGTAATGCGAAACAGCATGGATAACTGCACCTCGCTCAGGTCGGGGAACGTCTCGCTGCTGAGCAGTGTGCAGGGAACGTTATACGTCTTGTTGAAATTATCCCTGAGCCACTCCAGTGAGGCGATCAGCCCCATATTCAGAACAGGGGGGCGCAAATTGGAGACGATGCCACGCATGCTGCTAAAGGCGCGATTCAAAACTTCCTGCATTTGCGTGGTCTGCTCGATCAAGTCGGGCAGTTGCGTGCTGTACTGTGCTTTGAGTGTGTTGATGTTCAGGCGCAAGGCGGTTAACAACTGGCCTAATTCGTCATGCAGTTCGTGAGCGATACGTTTTCTTTCGTTGACCAGCAGAATTTCTGAACTGGCGGTTAAAGATCTTAGTTTGCCTAGCGCGACCGACAGTTTTATTGCTTCCTGCTCACGGCAGGCAGTGTCGAGCAGCAATGCTTCCCGCATGGCGTGGTGCTCGGTAATGTTGGTGTGGGTGATCACCGCGCCATACTGGACTGTTGTTCCCAGCGGGGTGACGCTCATCTCAAACCAGCGTTGCTGTTGCGCCGAATGACAAGGGTATTCGAGACGAAAGTCGGAGCGGCGGCCTTGTAAGACATCCCTGATACCATTGCAGGCCTCAGTCGCGGACTGGCAGACGGTCAAATAGTTGCAGCCCAAGTCTGAGGCGAGGTAGTTGTTTTGAACGGCAAAGCGCCGCCAAGATTCGTTGACCGCGATGATGACGCCTGATGTGTCGATCACGGCGATATGAGCCGTCATTGAATTGAGCACCGAGTTTAAAAAATTCTGACTGATGCGGGAGTCGGCGATGACGTTGTGCGCTAGCATGGCGAACACGAACCGCCGGTATTTCGCGGCTGTAAGCGGTGATTCGAGGCGCGGTAAGTAGGCATGACGTTACGGTTAGAGGTCAGGGCTTGAATTATGCGCAGTAAAGCAATTTCTTCGCAATCAGGAAAATCTGATGCGGTGTTGGATTGCTTTGCAGTGGATAGGCAGGCAGGCAGGCAGGCAGGCAGGCAGGCAGGCAGGCAGGGGTGTTGGATTGCCGGCTGCCTGGTTGAAATTGATTATTATTCAATAAGTTGAATAAGCGGCGGCCGTTTTGCGGCGCGCCGGATACTCGGTTTTTTTGCTAAAACTGTGAATAAGGAATTACCGGGGCGGTTTTTAAACTGACAGGGCCTGTTTCAGGTTTAAACATAAAGCGCATATACATCAACAGAGAATTGGGCGCGTAATAAGCCGAACGCTCCATGCTGAAGCGTCCGCCCAGTGCCATGTCCGGGCTGAGGCGGTATTCAGCCAGACCGCGCAGGCTATAGCCAAAACCGCCTCCGGTGCTGCCGGGATAGCTGGCCTGTTTATAGTAGGCGGCAAAATTAGGCCCGGCTGCGGCGACCGCTTGCAGTGCAGGGTCGGTTGGATAATAAAGCGCAGCATCCTCTTTGGTGATCGAATAGGTGGCGGTGGCGGTCATTTGATAGGAGAGCAGATCCGCGCGCCCGTTCAGGGAGACCGGCACGCCAAAACTCAGGCTGCTTTGCGGGCTGTAATAACCGCCATGACCAAAAGTGTAAAAGGACTGGTTGTTTGAATAGCTCATGTAATTGGCATTGAAACCAATATTCAACACGAGGTCCTCCGAGCTGTACAGGTCGCGGTCTATCGTAGAGCGCAGAAATAAGCGGTCGTTATTGAGCACATTTTGTCCGCGCAGCAGGCCGTAAGATCCCATCGCCGCGACGTTGTTGCTGCCCAGTGTAGTCGACATGTAGAGGGTTAAGCCGGTGTTGGTAACGCCACCCCAGACAGTGTTGCTGACCGGATCGGTGGTGCCGGCATAGGAGAGCAGGGAGCCGGTATAGGGGCGGCGGGACAGATTGAGCGAGTAACTCAGTCGTCCGATGTCGCCGCCGGTGCGCAGGCTACCGACCAGATTGCTGACGGCAAAGCCGATGCCGACTACGCCGATGTCGGCGCGGAAGGAATCCTGTTCATAGCCTAAGGCGAGTGAGGTGCCTGAGGCTTTTTGCGCCAGAGGTTGAGCTAGCGCTGCCTGGCGGGTTTGTATCTTGCCAAAGGTGGCAGCCTCCGCAAACGTGGCGGGCAGCGACCCTGCGTCGATATCAACTTTGTCTATCTGCACCGTGCCGTGGGCCTCGTAGCCTATCGGGAAACGAGCCAGCACCGGGATTTCGGTCGCATTATAGGTGGAGGTGCCATTGCTGGCCGTCTTCATCTGTATGTCCAGCCCGGCTTCGATCACGACAGGAGAACGGGTGGCGGCAATACTGTTCATTTCACGATCAGCGATCGCGGCGGCATTATTGGCGACATACTTTTCACGGCTTACATCGCCGGAGAGTGCCGCGCGGTATACCTTCTCGCTCTCTTTGCTGCTGGCTAAGGCGGGTGTCGATTTGCTGCTAATTTTCGCGGATGCGCCAGTTTTTGCGGGTAACAGATTCAGCAGTAATTCGGGTTTCTCAGGTGCCGGTTTGGCCGGGGCGGACGGTTTGTCCTGCACGGGGGCGGGCTGGAGATTTTTGGTTTTCTCGTAGTAACTCATCGCCTCGTTGTACTGCCCGTCGGCGCGAGCCAGATTGCCTGCCTGTAACAGTATTTCGCTGTTGGCGGGGAAGCGGCTGAGCAGATCGTTTACGGTTTGATGCGCGCCGGCCTTATCGCCGATGTTTTGTTGCAGGCGCGCGATGCGCAAGCGGGCATCAATGTCGTCGCCACGGGTCATTGCCAGCAATTCTCCGATTTCTCTCTGAGCATTGCTGTTCTGCTTATCCTCGTAATAGGCATAGGCCAGGTCCCAGCGCAGATTCAGATCGTTAGGGTATTGCTCCTTCTCCTGATTTAACAGTTCGATGGCATTGTCCGGGAAACCTGCCCTGGAAAAATAATTGCGGTGATAGCGGAAGTAGTCGGCGTTGCTCAGCGGCGTGCTGTTTAAGATGGTGTCGGCGAACTGGTTGGCCTGCTCGGTCTTGCCTTCCTTCATCAGCTTGTCGAATCGTCTGCCGGCCATGGCGAACTCGATTTCCTGAATAGTGGTTTTGTATTTGAGGGTCTGTTCATCACGGCTGTCCGGGATATTCAGGGTAGGCAGGTAGCTGACCAGTTCCTGGTCCTTGCTGGCGCGATTGAGCAGGCTGGCAAAATACACCTGAGTGCCCAGCGGCGCCGGTTGCGGAAGTTTACGCATCGCGCTGAGACCCTGATTGGGCAGGCCCAGTCTGAACCAGCCTTCTGCGACCTGCTCGGTGGCAGGGTAATTGCCGCGCGAGTGTGCTTCGGCAATCGCCATGATACGGATCGCTTCCTTGCGGTTTCCGCTCGCCATGCGACCCTCCGCCTGCTGGAAGTAATATTGAATCTGCGCGCGGTTGCGCGTTTCGCGCATCGGTTCGGTGAGTGCGTCTTCCGGAATTTTATTGAGGCTGTCCAGACCTGCCGCATAATCATCGACGCTCAGCAGTAGCAGGCCGCGTGCATAGTGCATAACCGGGTCTTTAGGGGAGAGGGTGGCGCCTTCCTGCATGAGTTGCTTGCCCAGCGGGGTCAGGCCGATGCTGACGTAGAGTTTGGCCAGTGCAAAACGCGCCCAAGGCTCTTTCGGATCCAGCAGCACGGCCATTTCCAGTGCCTGAATGGCCTGGCCGGGGCGATGCGCGGCGATGTAGAGATCCGCTTCTTCACGCAGCAGGCCGGCTTGTGCGGCAGGATTTTTATTGAGTTCGTTCGGATAATTCTTCTGCACCTGGTTGATCAGTTCCAGCGCCTCGACTTCGCGCTGCGTGCGAGTCAGCAAGCTGGTCAGACCGCGTATGGCCGAGACGTTAAAAGCTTCTTTTTGCAGCGCGGCACGATACAGTCGTTCCGCCTCTGTCAGGTCGTTGCCGGCTGCCTTGATATTGCCCAGCAAGGCTAGCGCATTCGGCTCATCCGCCTGTAAGGCGAGCGCTTGATTGGCAGCGGCTTCGGCGTCCGCTAACTTGTTGGCTTCGAGCAGGTCGCCTGCTGCACGCATATTTTTCCAGAACCCTGCGGTGATGACCAGTCCCTTCCAGCGTGCGTTCTCGCCTCCCGTGGCGTCTGACGCCTGCGAGAACCACTGCTCGGCTTCCTGATTCTTGCCCTGTCTGAGTTTGACAAAGCCCAGTCCGCCCAACACTTCAGGGTCTTGCGGGCGTCGTTTGAGGACATCGAGCAGGCCGGTTTCGGCCAGCTCCAGATCACCGTCTTCCAAGGCGTCCAGCGCGTTGGTGCGCGCGATGATGTCGGGGTCGTTTGCTTTGACGGTATTCGCTTCAGCGGTCTCGGTTTGCAAGCTTGCCGGCGGGTTTACAGATTTGCGCTCCGCTTTGGTCTTTTTGGTGGTAACCGTTTTAACCGCGACGGCTTTAACTGCAATGGCTTTCGGTTTGCTAACCACACCCCGCACAGCTGCATTTTTTTGCACATCAGCCAGCAGAGTGATCATCTCCTGATCGTTGGGGTAGGTGGCCAGAAAGTGCTTAATGGCATTTTGTTTGGCGGCATTGTCGGGAAGTTTATGCAAACTGCGTCGCCAGCCTTCCTGAAGGCGCCGCGTATTGACACCGGCAACGCCAGCCAGCGCTTCGTAGCCTGACACGGCCTCAGGCAGCAATTCGCGCCGGTTGCTCTGTAGTTCGAGCTGTAGCAGGCGATACCGGGTATTCCCTGATTTCTTGTACAGCGCAGACAGTTCCTCATCCGCTTTGCTGAACTCGGATTTAGGCGCGTTGCGAAAGCGAGACTCATCGAGTTCATCAACAACAGGCGGTTCGATCACAGCCGGTTTGGCACTCGGCATGCCAGGTTGTGCGCGTGCCGGGGTTGAGGTGGCTGCGGGTGCTGCAAGGGGTGGAGCCGAGGCGGCTACGGGTGCTGGTTGTGCAGGGGCGGTCGCGGGTTTTGCGGGTTCGCCAGAATTCGGGTCGCCAACCTTCATTCGGTAAGTTTTGCCCAGTTCGAGGGCGCGCGTGCTGTTGGGGGCGACTTTTTCCAGGCTGCGCAGATAGCGCAGTGCTAAATCGGGTTTGCCGTGCTGTAATTCAATATTGCCCAGCATGAACAAACCCTCTTCGGAGTCGGGCTCAATCAGTATCAATTTAAGTAAAAAACTTTTTGCGCGATCGGGCCGGTTTTTTTGTTCCCATTTTTTTGCGCTGCTCAATAACTCACCGGAGCCCGATGGTGCGGTCGCTGCGATAACAGGGGACGAAATGATTCCTGCCAGAACCAGGGTGAGCGACAGTGTGCGTAAGTTTATGGGCATTTTGACATCCAGCGTGTAGTTAAATTACCTTTTGAATCAAAGTGATACAATTTATTTAGCCAGCCTGTGGCATACAGGGTCAACACCTGATCATAATAATTTTCCGCGCCCGGCGGGTTCGCGTTGAGCCGCCTCACTTGTTCTAGTGCCGTGTCTTTGAGGCCTGAGGCTAATAAAAAAGGCAACACAGCCGCAGAAAAACCGGCAGGTCCCGAATTGTAAGCGGTGCCTGTACTGATTTCTATTGATTCAGGCGGTGAATGCTGCTTCGAGATAAATTGAGCCATCGGCTTAAACCTGTCAGTCAGTACGCGGCGTGCGGGGTCGTCCCGATTTAACATGCCGGCCCAAAGATAGACGCGGATCGCATCGTAAGAGCCAATTCCGCGTTTGTCCGTTTCAGGAACGGGCGCAAAGCCTTGTTTGTCATCGTAGAGCGTCCAGTCCGGTGCATATCCTTGTGCGGAGGCGTTGACGATGACTTGGAGGGATGAATTGGTCAGCGCATCCCAACGCGGGTCTGCGCTGCGGTGAGCAAACCAGCGCATCAATTGCAGCGGCAGATAACTGGGGTTGAGGCGTACCTGTCCGCCTTCCTGAAAGCCGCTGGAACCTGGCAGTAATACCAGTCCCAGATTGGCAGTTTCGGTTGTTTCAGTGTTGAGTATGCGGTGAGCCAGCAAGGACGACATAGCCACATAGCGGCGGTCTGTCCACAGTCTGCCGGCCTCCCCTGCGGTATAACTGAGCCATAGATCCGCATCCGAGGCGGAGTTGTCGTCCAGCACTCCCCATTCTCCCGTCTCACGTTTTCCCCATAACCATGCGGGTAGACGTGTCGTCAGATCTCCTTCCGCAAGATTGAGCTCAGTCCAGTTAAAAAGTTTGTCGAAAGTCGGTCTGTCATTGGCTACCAGCGCAAAAAAAAGTGCATAGGCCTGGCCTTCTGAGGTGGTGCGCCGGTCGCTGGAGTTGTTGTCTACTACACGACCGTCTTCGTCGATAAAGTTTTTTTTGAATGATTCCCAGGCCGGCCAGGATGACTCGCAAGCGGTTGGTGCGGCATGGGCTAGCGTCGCCAGATTGACTAGCACCAGCAGGGTCAGGCAGCGCACGATTCTGTAGATAAATTTGGCGTCGGGTCGCATTAAATGACTAAATTTTAGTTAACGATTGCATGTGAAAATCTCAGGCCACGGTTTTGTGCGGGGCGGTATTTTTTGTGTGTTATGTAGTGTGTTGAAATTATTATGTTTTATGTATTTTATCGGATTGTTGCCCGGCGCGGCGCGAGACACTGCTAAATACTGTTTTTGAGTATCGGATAGTACGCAACGCGGGCTGACTTTGCAATGCGTCTTACCAATCGTCAGGCGCGGGTTAGAATGCACGCCTGATTGATTTTTGTTAAATATTTTGTGATTCGAGCTAAAAACTATTACTGGCGTATTGCAGGCTATTATTTCTTTTACTACGCCTTCATCGGCCTGTTCGCACCCTATTGGAGTTTGTATCTACAGTCCATACACTTTAGCGCGGTAGAAATCGGTATCTTGATGTCGGTGCAGCCGGTGATGCGCATGCTCGCGCCCAGTCTTTGGGGCTGGCTGGCCGATCACACCGGCCGGCGATTGCTGGTAATACAGATTGCGGCCTTGTTGAGCGCGTTCTTCTATCTCGGGGTATTCTGGACGACTAGTTTTTGGGGGATGCTGCTGGTGCTGGGTTTGATGAGCTTCTTCTGGAGCGCGTCCATGCCGCTGGTTGAAGCGACGACCTTGAGCTATCTGGGTGCGCAAAGTGCCCGCTACGGACGTCTGCGTTCCTGGGGGTCTATCGGTTTTATTGTTTCGGTGGTGGGGTTGGGCTATGCTTTTGACTACATTGCCATCGCCTGGTTGTTGTGGGCGGGATTGATCTGTGAGTTGGGGATTCTGCTTTTTTCCCGTCAGATGCCGCAGACGGAGGTAGTGCCGCACCACACCGATCATCAGTCTATCCGGCAAATCTTCCTGCAACCTCGCGTGCTGATCCTGTTTGCGGCTTGTTTTCTGATGTCCGCTGCGCACGGTCCGTATTACACTTTTTATTCAATTTATCTGGTCGAACATGATTATACCAAGTTTGCGGTGGGTGGCTTGTGGGCGCTGGGTGTCATCTGTGAAATCGCCGTTTTTTTCCTGATGCCGCGACTGGCGCAGCGTTACGGATACAACCGTATTTTGATTGCCAGCTTCGCGCTGGCGGTGCTTCGGTTTTTGTTGATAGGCTGGGGCGTGGATTTTCTCTCCCTGTTGTTGATCGCACAAGTGCTGCATGCGGCGACTTTCGGTTCCTATCACGCCGCCTCGGTAGGGCTGGTGCATGCGCTTTTTCAGGGGCGTCATCAGGCACGGGGACAGGCGCTGTTCGGTAGTATTACTTACGGTGCGGGTGGTATGCTGGGCGGGATAATCAGCGGTCCTCTCTGGCAGTATTATGGCGCGACCACACTATTTACCTGTAGTGCGCTGATGGCGTTAAGCGGTCTGGTGCTGATGAAATGGAAACATGCCTTGGCGGAGTCACAATAGGCGATATAATCATGAGGCGCAGGTTACGCATCGTTAAATCAGGAGTGGTAAGTGCCTCACCCTAATGATCCTAAGCTTCCCGGTTGGTCGGCCTATCTGGACAGGCTGGAGGAGGAGTCGCATCATGAAGAAGGCCACTCTGTGGTCCGGACTGATACGCTAGCTGCGCAACCGCAACCGCAACCGCAACCGCAACCGCAACCGCAACCGCAACCGCAACCGCAACCGCAACCGCAACCTCCGCTCGTGCTTCCTGCTCGACCTGTTCCGCCAACCGATCCGCGTTGGCTTCAACCGGCGTGGATCGCAAAAATCACTCTGGGTAATTGGGTTTATTACTTCCTGGCGAAGCTGGTTCTGTACGGGATGGAGTTGATCGCTTTTCACCCGCTGTACAACCTGGCGCTGGCGGCCTTCATTCTGCTGCCTGCACCTTCCGTTTTTTGGCGCAGGGTTAAGCGTGTCTTCACGGTTTTGCTCGCCTTAGCCTTGCTTTACTATGATACCTGGCTGCCCTCGATCACGCGGGTTATTGCAAAAGAATCCTCGCTGGCGAATTTCAGGCCGAGTTATCTGCTGGAATTGCTGACACGATTTGTCAATTGGCAGGCGGTCTTGGCGCTATTCGCGGGATGGGTCATCTATCGCCTGCTGTCATACTGGTTGCGTGTCGAGTGGCTGGTCATGCTGGCGTTGCTGCTGCTATTGTTCGTTGAAATTCCGCTGCGTGTCGAAGTCACATCGGGCGGGCCGCAGACAGCAAATTCAAGGCCGGATATGGAGCAGGTGGTGCAGGGCTTTTTCGACAGGGAGTCGCAACGCAGCGTATCGCTGCCCGTGCCGGATTCGCCTGCGTTCGATGTGGTGATTATCCACGTATGTTCATTGTCCTGGGACGATGTGCGTGCGGTAGGACTGGGGCAGCACCCGATCTGGCAGCGTTTTGATATTCTGCTGAGTCATTTTAATTCCGCAGCATCTTACAGCGGACCGGCAGCGATTCATCTGCTGCGCGCGACCTGCGGTCAGCAGGCGCATGAAAAACTCTACCAGCCTACGGCCAGTCATTGTTATTTGATGGGCAGTCTCGAAGGGCGCGGCTATGAGCCTCAGCTGGCGCTCAATCATAACGGCAAATTCGATGATTTTTTGGGGCAGGTGCAGACGCATGGCCGCATGCCCATATCGCCTCTCGCGTTGGATGGCGTGAATATTGCGCAATATTCGTTTTACGACACGCCCGTTTATGATGATCAGTCGGTGATCAATCGCTGGCTGACGGTACGTCAAAAATCCGGCAGCGCCCGCGTGGCGCTCTACTACGATACGGTGAGTCTGCACGATGGCAATTATCTGCCCGGTGGCGAATCGTTGCCCAATACCCTGACCACTTATAAAGCGCGTTTGCAGCGTTTTTTGGATAGTATGGAAAAGATTATGCAAAAGCTGGATGATTCCGGGCGGCGCGTGGTCGTGGTGATGGTGTCCGATCATGGCGGCGCGGTGCGCGGTGACAAGCGGCAGATACCCGGTCTGCGCGAGATCCCGACACCGCATATCTCGCTGGTTCCTGCGGGTATCAAGGTGATCGGCGGAGGGGCGCGTCGTGCCGGCGCGACAGTGACGATCGATCAGCCCACCAGTTATCTGGCCATCGCTCATGTGCTGGCAGGGATGCTGGAAAAGTCACCGTTTAAAACCGGCTCGTTTGCGCCGTCAGCGTATCTTACTGATTTGCCGCTGACCTCATTTGTTTCGCAAAATGAAAACACTACCGTAGCAGAATATGGACAGCGCTACTATCTGAACAATGCCGCTGCGGGATGGGAAGACTATGTCGAATTTAATCCACCTTCGGGTAAGCCTTAGCTGCTTGTGAGTTGGGCTGGTGCTACAATACTGCTATGCACGGCGCTTTAAATCTATGCTCAGGCTGGTAGCTTAAATGAAAAGTCAATCTTTGCTAAACGTGATCAATTCCGTCACCGCAAATTCCGGTGTAGGCTCGCAGAAGGTCGGGAATGCCCATCAGGAACACGCGGCTGATGCCGGTGATTCGTCCAAAAATACAGCTCAAACGAGTGCCGCAGCTGCCTTCAATGCTAAATTCCTGCTCTGGAATGCGGTGTCTAGGGTCATGCCGGATTTCTCCGGACAAAAAATGGTTGGCAGTTGCAACGGGTGCGGCAATTGCTGTCGCGCGTCAAAGTGCAAGTTTCTGGCTGAGCGGGAGGGTGGTGCCGTTTGTACTATTTACCATCACCCGCTCAGAAAACTGCTCAATTGCGCTTCTTATCCTGCCAATCAGCGTGCCGTGACGATGGTTAACTGCACCGGTTTCAAGTTTGTTCGGAATAAAAAATAGATCATTTAAATCAATGCACTATTTTATTGTCGATATGTTTTATTTTGCGGTGTAGCGGCAAGTAGGGAGTGGCAAGTGAGTCATCATACTGATCCGAAATTACCCGGTTGGTCGGCCTATCTGGATCGACTGGAGGGGCATACACATCAACGTGAGGTGGTGGCGCAGCAACCGGAAGAGTCTGCCCGTGGGGCAGGGGGGCTCAAATCTTTGTCTGCCGAAGTTAACGGCACGCCTGCTGCTCAGCCGCAGCAAGATCTTGTCAGCTTCACGAGCGAGCCCTGTAAAGAGGTATGGCTTGCCCGATTTTCACTGGGTATGTGGGGTTTTTACTTCCTGGCGAAATTAGGCATGTACTGGATGGAGTTGATGAATTTCCATCCTCTGGAAAACATCGCTTTGGCAGGATTTATTTTATTGCCGCTCACTACCCGTTCGCTGCGCCGGGTGCAGCGCGCCCTGATTCCGCTGCTCGCCGTTGCATTACTGTATTACGATTCCTGGCTGCCGCCGGTGAGAAGGTTGATTTCGCAGGCGAACTGGTGGACCGATTTTAGTTTTTCCTACTTCATTGAATTGCTGATGCGCTTTATCAGCCTGCCGGTCATCGGCGCCTTGTTATTCGCGGGTGCTGCGTATTGGATTTTGTCTCATCTGGTGCGCACCGGTGCTGTGGTGCTGCTCGCCATGTTGCTGGTGGGTATTTTACAGAGCACGCTGTTTGAAGCGGTAGAACAGAAATTGGACAGCAATCCGGCAGGGGTGAAAAATGCCAAACCGGATATGGATAGAATACTGCAGGGTTTTTTTGATCGTGAGGCGGAACGACAGGTCTCCTTTACCCGTCCCTCGCCTAAAGCGCTGCCGTTTGATGTGATTTTTATTCATGTCTGTTCGCTGTCCTGGGATGATTTGCGTGCGGTCGGTCTGGAAGGACATCCTTTGTGGCGGCGCTTCGATATGGTATTCCATCGATTCAATTCAGCGGCATCTTACAGTGCACCCGCCGTGATCCATTTGTTGCGCGCCCCATGCGGGCAGCAATCGCACGAAAAAGTCTATCTGCCTGCGCCTGAAAAATGCTATTTAATGAACAGTCTGCAAGCGAGCGGTTTTGATCCGAATCTGGCTTTGAACTTTACGGGTAATTTCGATAATTTCATCGAGCAAGTGCAAACGCACGGCAATTTGAGAGCGCCGCTGATGGCGCAGAGCGGATTGGATATCGCCCAGTATGCTTTTAATGAATCGGTTATCTACGATGATTTGTCGGTGTTAAATCGCTGGCTGGCGGTTCGGCAAAGAGACAGCAGTGCGCGCGTCGCGCTTTTTTATAACACGATCAGTTTGCATGACGGTAATCATTATCCAGGCGCGGACGCCTTGCCCAGCACCTTGAAAAACTATAGAACCCGATTGCTCAAGTTTTTGGATGAAATGGATATGTTCATGCAAAATATGGAAAATTCCGGACGGCGGGCTGTGTTTGTGATGGTGCCTGAACACGGTGCTGCGGTGCGGGGTGATAAACAGCAAATGGCCGGTCTGCGTGAAATCCCAACGCCTAACATTACGCTGGTACCGGTCGGGATTAAATTTATCGGCGCGCACCGGGAAGGCGCGGCTTTGTCTATAGATCAACCGGTCAGCTATCTGGCTATCTCTCACATAATCTCGCGCATGCTGGAGGACTCGCCCTATGAAGCGGCTCGCTTTTCACCGGCGGATTATGTCAGCGCTCTGCCTGAGACGCAGTTTGTGGCGCAAAATGACAGAACGACCGTTGCTGAGTACAATCATCGCTATTACCTTAATCGAAACTCGGAGGGCTGGGAAGATTATGCTGAATTTAATTCGCCGGTCACGCCACGATGATGGGGGGGAAGTCCGTGCCGCTTGCCAGAATGTTAATTTTAGCGAGGGGGATTGGTGAAGCGTGCTGTTGACCCGGACTTGAATAAGTCAACGGCTGGCGGTGAAGCCCGCGATGTGCGGCGGAATTTGCCGCACTGGTCAGCTTATCTGGATGGGCTGAGCAAACTCGCCCAAGTGCAGGATAAGGCTGCAGCGCCGGTGGTGCGGCGCGAGCAGGCGCATCCGCCCATCGGTGATCGCCGGGCGGGGCGTGCTCCCCTGGAGGCGTCGGCAGCGTCATCTGACCCTGTATCATCGATCCGGCGGATGGCCGGTAAAATAAGGGAAAAACTCAGGCTTCAGGCTAAAACGGCTCAGTCGGGTGAGGCTGTGACGGAGCAGCGTCAGCTTAGCGCTCACCCCATCGGCGACCGAAGGGTGAGTGCTGCATCACCGGTTGTTACCTTTACGCTGGGCAAGTGGAGCTTTTACTTTATCATTAAATTCGGGCTGTACTGGAAAGGGCTGATCAGTTTTCATGCGCTGCCCAATCTGTTTTTTGCCTTGTTGTTATTGTTGCCGGTCACCTCAAGAATCGGCCGACCGCTGAAAAACGTTATTGCCAGCGTCCTAGCGGTGATGCTGCTTTATTACGATTCCTGGTTGCCGCCGTTCGCCCGCCTGATTTCACAGGCCTCTTTGTTGTCTGAATTTAGTTTTAGTTATCTCGTTGAATTGCTATCGCGATTTGTCAATATGCCTATCTTGGGCACGGTGTTGATAGCCTGGGTGGTGTTCTGGGTATTGTCGCGCTGGTTGCGGATAGGGGTGGTTGTTTTTGCATGCCTGTTGGGTATCTGGCTGGTTCAGAGTGCGCTGCTCAGCAATATCACCCATTTGCTCGACAGCGATGAAAAGCAGGCGGCACAGGTCGCAGAAAACGCCAAGCCGGATATGGATAGGGTGTTGCAGGACTTTTTCGACAGGGAATCACAGCGTTCCGTGGTCTTTACGCCGCCCGCTCCTGCGGCTGCGCCATTTGATGTGATTTTTTTGCAGGTCTGCTCGCTGTCCTGGGAGGATGTACGTGCGGTGGGGCTGGAGCAGCATCCTTTATGGGGGAGGTTCGACTTTCTGCTTAGCAAATTTAATTCCGCTGCTTCCTACAGCGGACCGGCTGCGGTGCATTTGTTGCGCGGCAGTTGTGGTCAGACCAAACATGAAAAAATGTATACACAGACCGCCGAGAAATGTTATCTGCTGGACAGTCTGCAACAGAGCGGCTTCGAGCCTAATTTTGCGATGAACCACAATGGTAAATTTGATGATTTTATAGGTCAGGTGCAAACCTACGGGCGGGTGGCGGTGCGTCCGCTACCGCTGGAGGGTTTGCCCGCCGCCCAGTATGCCTTCGATAATTCGGTCGTATACGACGACTATGCCGTGCTGAACCGCTGGATTGGTACGCGCAACAAGTCTGCCAATCCGAGGGCGGTGCTTTATTACAATACCACCAGTCTGCACGATGGTAATCACCTGCCGGGCACTTATGCTGAACCGAATACCGCCAAGACTTATGGTCTTAGGTTATCCAAGTTATTGGATAATATAGAGAAAATAATAGCCGAGCTGGAGCGTTCAGGGCGGCGGGCGGTGCTTGTGATGGTGCCGGAACACGGTGCCGCCTTAATCGGCGACAAGCGGCAGATTTCCGGCTTGCGTGAAATTCCAACTCCGGCGATTACCCTGGTGCCGGTCGGTATCAAGGTGGTCGGCGGAACTCGTGCGGGGGAGTCCTTGACGATAGATCAGTCCACCAGCTTTTTGGCGATCTCCCATATCGTGCAGCGTATGCTGGAAAAATCTCCTTATGCTGCGGGTGGTTTTTCCCCTGCTGACTATGTTGTTGATTTGCCGTTGACCCCTTTTGTTTCGCAAAATGAAAGGTCTACAGTGGCGGAATACAATCACCGCTATTATCTCAATCGAGGTGAAGGCGAATGGGAAGAATACGAGGAATTCAACAAACCGGATGTCAAGCCGTAACGCAGGATGGATAATCCACATAAAAATCAGCCTGGAATCGGACATGTCTGGCGCGCCATGGCGATTGCCCGGCAGGGTTTTGTGGCCGCATGGCGATGTGAAGATGCATTCCGGCAGGAGGTTCTGGTCGCGCTGGTCGCCATGCCGATCGCTTTATGGTTTGGCGGCTCGGCGCTTGCGAAAGCCTTGCTGGTGGGTAGTATCTTCGCCGTGCTGATCGTGGAATTGCTCAATTCGGCGTTGGAAGCTGCGGTCGATCACACTTCTCTGGCGGATCACCCGCTGGCCAAACGCGCCAAAGACATCGCAAGTGCGGCGGTATTGTTGAGTATTATCAATGCCGCTGCGATATGGAGCTTGATTTTTCTGTTTTAAACGGGCTTTCAAGGTCTCATCGGCAAGCGCTAGGCTGCCAAGCCGCGCCTGTTGTGGCATAATCCCGCGTTCTAAAATCGAGTATCAGGCAGGTTAAATACGATGAATGCGCAAACTCTTTACGATAAACTCTGGAATGACCATGTGGTGCGTCAGGAAAATGACGGCACGGCGCTGATTTACATCGACCGTCATCTGGTTCATGAAGTGACCAGTCCGCAAGCCTTTGAGGGGCTGAAACTGGCCGGTCGCAAGTTGTGGCGCACAGCCTCGATTCTGGCGGTGGCGGATCACAATGTGCCCACAACAGGTCGCGATCAGGGGATTACGGATCCGATTGCGCGTCTGCAAGTCGAAACGCTGGATGCGAATTGTGCGGAATTTGGCGTCAATGAATTCAAAATGAATGACCTGCGTCAGGGCATCGTGCATGTGGTCGGCCCTGAGCAGGGCTCAACATTGCCCGGGATGACCGTGGTGTGCGGCGATTCGCATACCAGCACGCACGGCGCGTTTGCTGCGCTGGCCTTCGGTATCGGTACCTCCGAGGTCGAACATGTGATGGCGACGCAATGTTTGCTGATGAAGAAGAACCGCGCGATGCAGGTGCTGGTTGACGGCGTGCTGGGCCGTGGCGTGACCGCGAAGGATGTGGCGCTGGCGGTGATCGGCAAGATAGGCACGGCAGGCGGCACGGGTTTTGCCATTGAATTTGCCGGCAGCGCGATACGCGGTTTGTCGATGGAAGGCCGCATGACCTTGTGCAATATGGCGATCGAGGCCGGCGCGCGCGCGGGTATGATCGCGGTGGATGACACGACCGTGAATTACTTCAAGGGTCGGCCGTTCGCGCCGCAAGGTGAGAATTGGGATAAGGCGGTTGAATACTGGCGAACTCTGCATAGCGATGCGGGCGCAGTTTTTGACTCGATAGTGACGCTGGATGCGGCCGAGATCAAGCCTCAGGTGACCTGGGGTACTTCGCCTGAAATGGTGGTGGCGGTGGACGGTTGTGTGCCTGACCCGGCTAACATGACCGATCCTGTCAAACGCGAAGGTGCAGAGCGCGCCTTGCAGTACATGGGCTTAGTCGCCAATACCCCGATCACCGAGATTGCTGTCGATAAGGTGTTTATCGGCTCCTGCACCAATGCACGTATCGAAGATATGAGAGCTGCAGCGGCTGTTGCGCTGGGCAAAAAAGTCACCGTGAAACAGGCGCTGGTCGTGCCAGGTTCCGGTCTGGTGAAGGCACAGGCTGAGTTAGAAGGGCTGGACAAGATTTTCATCGAAGCGGGTTTTGAATGGCGCGATCCGGGTTGTTCGATGTGTCTGGCGATGAATGACGATAGGCTGTCACCCGGTGAACGTTGCGCGTCGACTTCCAACCGGAATTTTGAAGGACGTCAGGGGCAGGGCGGACGCACTCATCTGGTCAGTCCGCAAATGGCGGCAGCGGCTGCGATTGCCGGTCATTTTGTCGATATCAGCAAACAGTAAGGGAATGATGATGAAAACATTGATGTTGTTGTTAGCAGTGTTTGTGTTGGCAGGTTGCAACACGATGGAAGGTCTCGGTAAAGACATCCAAAAGGGCGGCGCAAAACTCGAGAAGGCGGCTGAACGGTAATGGATAAATTTACAAAACTCGATGGTCTGGTCATGCCTTTGGATCGCGCCAACGTGGATACGGATGCGATCATCCCCAAGCAGTTTTTAAAGTCGATCAAGCGTTCCGGTTTCGGACCGAACGCCTTTGATGAATGGCGCTATCTGGACCACGGAGAGCCGGGGATGGATAATTCTAAGCGATTGATTAATAATGATTTTGTACTTAATCATCGGCGTTATCAGGGGGCGCAGGTATTGCTTGCACGGGAGAATTTCGGTTGCGGTTCTTCGCGTGAGCATGCGCCCTGGGCGCTGGAAGACTGCGGTTTTCGCGTAATCATCGCGCCTAGTTTTGCCGATATCTTTTTCAACAACTGCTTTAAGAACGGTTTGTTGCCGATACGCCTGTCGGCTGAGTTGGTGGACCAGTTGTTCCACGCGGTGGATGCGCATATCGGTTACAAACTGCTGGTCGATCTGGAGGCGCAAACCATCAGCACGCATGATGGCCTGGTCTATCCGTTTGAAGTGGACGCATTCCGCAAGCACTGTCTGCTCAACGGCCTGGACGATATCGGTCTGACTTTGCAACATGTCGAAGAAATTTCGGCGTATGAGGTTAAACACCGCGCGGCACAACCTTGGCTGTAGATGGGAAGTAGGAAGTGGAGAGTAGGAAGTGGGATCGTGGTTTTGACTGGCCACTCACCACTGAGGCACGCAGTGCCGCTCCACTTTCCATTCTCTTGGTTTTTAAAGAATTTTAGGATATGAGTATGAAAATTGCAGTTTTGCCGGGTGACGGCATAGGACCTGAGATCGTGGCACAAGCTGCGAAAGTACTGGAAGCTCTGCGCAGCGACGGGCTGAAAATCGAGTTGGAATATGCGCATATCGGCGGCGCAGGGTATGATGCGGCGCGTGATCCGTTTCCGGCTGAGACCGAGAAGCTGGCGTTAGCATCCGATGCGGTGCTGTTAGGCGCGGTCGGCGGCTATCAGTATGATGCGCTGCCGCGTCCGATGCGCCCGGAACAGGGTTTGCTGCGTATTCGTAAGGGTTTGAATTTATTTGCTAATTTGCGTCCCGCGCTGGTGTATCCGGAGTTGGTGGATTCATCCAGTTTGAAGCCTGAACTGGTGTCCGGTCTGGATATCATGATCCTGCGCGAATTGACCGGCGATATTTATTTTGGTCAGCCGCGCGGTATCCGCACATTGGAAAACGGCGAGCGTCAGGGTTTTGACACCATGCACTACAGCGAGTCGGAAATTCGCAGGGTCGCGCATGTCGGTTTTCAGATTGCCATGAAGCGCAATAAGAAGATGTGCTCGGTTGATAAGGCGAATGTGTTGGATACCAGCATGCTGTGGCGTGAAATCGTAGGCGAAGTGGCGAAGGATTATCCTGAAGTTGTTTTGTCGCACATGTATGTCGACAATGCGGCGATGCAACTGGTGCGTGCGCCTAAGCAGTTCGACGTGATTTTGACCGGTAATATTTTTGGTGATATTTTGTCGGACGAAGCTTCGATGCTGACAGGTTCGATCGGTATGTTGCCATCTGCTTCGCTGGATGCGAACAACAAGGGCTTGTATGAGCCTTGTCACGGTTCTGCACCGGATATCGCCGGTATGGATATAGCCAATCCGCTGGCGACAATTTTGTCGGTGGCGATGATGATGCGCTATACCTTCGGTCAGGAAGAAGTGGCACAGCGTATCGAAGCGGCAGTGCGCAAGACATTGCAACTGGGATTGCGTACCGGTGATATTTATCAGGATGGCATGCAAAAAGTGGGTACCGCCGCGATGGGTGATGCGGTGGTGAAGGCGCTGTAGGTCGGAATTTATTCCGAGACATCTTGTCGGGTTGAAACCCGACCTACAAAATTTGAATTTTAAGGAATGTGAAACATGAGCAAGCAATACGATGTGTGTATCCTGGGGGCTACCGGTGCGGTGGGCGAGGCAATGTTGTCGATACTGGAACAGCGCAAATTTCCTGTGCGCAATCTGTATTTGCTGGCCTCCAGCCGTTCTGCCGGCACTGTGCTGAGCTATCGCGGTGAAGAAATAACCGTGCTGGACGTGGATAGTTTCGATTTCTCCAAAGCGCAAATCGGTTTGTTCTCGGCAGGCGGCAGTGTCTCTGAAAAATATGCACCGATCGCAGCCGCCGCAGGTTGCGTAGTGATCGACAATACGGCGCATTTCCGTTACGACCGTGACATTCCTCTGGTTGTGCCGGAAGTGAATCCGCATGCTATCGCACAATACAAAAATCGCGGTATTATCGCGAACCCGAATTGCTCGACCATCCAGATGCTGGTTGCGTTAAAGCCGATCAAGGATGCGGTAGGAATCGCGCGTATCAACGTGGCGACTTATCAGGCGGTATCGGGCACCGGTAAGGAAGCGATCGACGAGCTGGCAGGTCAAACCCGTGCGCTGTTCAATTCGCAGGACGTGGAAGTAGAAGTTTATCCAAAACGCATCGCCTTTAACGTGTTGCCGCAGATCGACGTGTTTATGGAGAACGGCTACACCAAAGAAGAAATGAAGATGGTCTGGGAAACTCAGAAGATCATGGAAGATGACACCATCATGGTCAATCCGACTGCGGTGCGTGTGCCGGTATTCTACGGTCACTCTGAAGCGGTGCACATTGAAACGCACAAAAAGATCACGGCCGCAGAGGCGCGCGCCTTGCTGGAAAAAGCACCAGGCGTGATTGTGATGGATGAACATGTACCGGGCGGCTGGCCGACTGCGGTGGATGCGGCAGGTCAGGATGCAACTTATGTAGGCCGTATACGAGAAGATATCTCACATCCGATGGGATTGGATATGTGGGTGGTCAGCGATAATGTACGCAAGGGCGCTGCGCTCAACAGCATACAGATCGCCGAGATTCTGATCACCGAGTATTTGGAATAGTGTTAAACGGGGGGCTTGCTTTGACAGCCCTCATGATGTTACTTTTTGTCGTCCAATAAAAAAGCGAGGCAATACCGTGCGAAAACCACAGGGGAAACGACTCAACGCTCAAATGACAGCGTCTGACCAGGCCGCAGTTCAACTGGCACCAGCAAGAGGCTTAGGTGATCTGATGCCGGGTAAATCATTATTAATGATGCAGGTGCTCGGTTTGACGGCGGGGTTGACGTTGAGCGCGTGGGGTAACGCGGTAGGCATGGGCAGTATCAATGTGGTTTCCGCTTTAGGGCAACCGTTAAAAGCAGAAATTGAGCTGGTGGCGGTCGGCAAAGCGGATAAGCCCAGTCTGGTCGCAAGACTGGCGTCCCCTGATGCCTATAAAGGCGCAGGTTTAGATTATCCCTACGGAGCGAAATACACCTTTCAGATTGAGAGTCGCGATAATGGCGAACCTTATCTGAAGTTGTCCAGCAGCCGGGAAATCAACGATCCGTTTGTCAGCCTGCTGGTTGAATTGTCATGGGCATCCGGTAAGTTGATGCGCGAGTACACTTTCTTGCTCGATCCGCCGGGCTATGTGGCTATTCAACCAAAATCGACAGTGGCGCCGGAGATTGTAGCGGCTACGGTACAAGAGAGCGCAACGATTGCGCCTGTACCCTTGAATGCTGAAACGGTTAAAGCTGAGGCGGAAAAACCGCAATCAGCCCCCGTTGAACAGTCGGTCGCAGTCGAACCTGTGGCTAAACCGGTTAAGACTCAGGCGCGCGTGAAGCCGGCGGCAGTCGATTCAGTAACCGTTAAACGCGGTGATTCATTAAGTAAAATTGCCGCGCAAATCAAGCCGGATGATGTCAGCCTGGAACGCATGCTGGTCGCGTTGTATCGAGCTAATGCCAATCAGTTTGATGGCAGAAACATGAATCGCATCAATGTCGGAAAAATTCTGCGTATGCCGGAGCAAGGTACTCTGGATGGTGTCGCGCAAGCCGAAGCGGTGCAGGAAATTCACGCTCAGTCCGCAGACTGGAATGCGTATCGTCAAAAACTCGCTGTCGCTGCGACCTCGAGCCGTCAGGGTGAGTCCAGCAGTCAGGTGGCCACTGGAAAAATCACAGCGCCGGCAGCGGACAATGCCCCGGTAGCAGCAGAAACCGCGAAGGAAGTATTGCGTCTGTCCAAGGGTGAGAAACCCGGTGATAGTGCCGGTGCAGCAGCGCGTTCCGCTCAGGACAAGAAAAATGCAGCGGCAGAGGATGCCATCGCCAAGAGCAAAGCCATCAAAGAAGAAAAAGCGCGTGCAGCGATGCTGGAGGCCAATATCAAGGACATGCAGCGCTTAGCCAAGATCAAGTCTGAAGCCGCTGCGCTGGCGGCGAGTGCTGAAGCTGCCAAGGTGGAAGCCGCTCGCGTTGCATTGGCGAAAGCGGAGGCAGCCAAGGCGGAATTAGCCAAGGTGGAGGCAGCCAAAGCAGAAGCCGCCAAAGCAGAAGCCGCCAAAGCGGAGTCCGCAGTGGTGTCTGTTGCTAGCGAAGTGGTCGCGGCGAGCGCCGTTGAGCCAGCGAGTGAAGTGGTGAGTGCTGTGGCGGCGGCTAGTGCGGTCAAACCCGCCCCTGTCGTGGTTGAAGAGCCGTCATTGTTCGACTCGGTTTTAGGTTTGCCGTTGGGCTTGGGCGCTGCGGCATTACTCGCTTTGGGTGGCTTGGGTATAGTGCTCAAACGCCGTAAACAGGCGCCGGCTGCCAAACCTAAAACAATTGAGAATCCAGAGGCGACCAGCAGTCATTTGGCTACGCCTGTTGTTCCTTCACCCGAAACAGGAGACTTTACTTCTCCTGCTGTCGTAGCTGAAGAATCCGCGCATCATTTTGACGATGTGGATCCGATTAGCGAAGCCGATTTGTTCTTGAACTTTGGTCGTGATGAGCAAGCAGAAGAAGTGCTTAAAGATGCGTTGGAACGCACGCCGGATAACCATCAGTTGCATTTGAAATTGCTAGGTATATACGCTAATCGTCAGGATAAGGACGCTTTTGCGACCATTGCTCAGCAGTTGCAGGACTCGGGTGATGCAGATGCGATTCAACAAGCGGCGGTTATGGGAAGGAAATTGGACCCGACTAACCCGCTATTTGCAGAAGAAGAGCGCGTCGAGGATGTGGGTAGCGCTACCATGCAAATGGTGTCATTTAATGATGTGCCGGCCCCGGTTAATCCTGTCGCGGAGAAGGTGCCAGAGGTCAGCGAACCTGAGGATGAAGAGGTTCTGGACTTCGATTTCGATATGCCTGCCACACAGCCTGTCAGCAGTGAGCCTGTCGATTTTGATATCGCTGAAGATTATGCCTTGCCCGGTGCACCGGATGCGCTGGACTTCGATGTGACAACGAAGGAGATGGCTCATGTTGCGGAGGAATATCAGGAGCCGGTGCATGAGGAACATAATCTTGACGACTTAATTTTTGATGTGATGTCGGCCTCAGCGCCTGAAAGCAAACTCGATTCGCTACCTTCTTTAGAAGAGGAGGCTGAAGAGGAGCTCGATGACAGCGGAATGAAGTTCACGCTGGACTTCCCGATGGATGATATAAAGCATGCAGCTCAGCCTCCGGTAATTAATCTGGCTGATATCGATCTGGAACTGGGTGATATCACCGAGCCTGAGATGATGGTAATTGACGAGCCTGAGATAATTGATGCCGGGGAAACTGATGACGCGCTCGAAGAGGGGCCGGTAGAGAATAGCGAGCAGTGGCACGAAGTGGCAACCAAGCTGGATCTGGCCCGTGCATATCAGGAAATGGGCGATGATGTGGGGGCGCGTGAAATACTCGACGAAGTGATGCTGGAGGGCGATAAAGCGCAAAAGCAGGAGGCGCAATCGCTGCTCTCGCAGTTGAGCTGATTTATTTATATCGATGTTGCGGCAGCTCACTACGAGCTGCCGTTTTTTTTGGAGTAAAACGTTATGCTAAAAATTCAATCAGATAGTGGAGTGTGATCTGCCCGCTCTCCTTTTCTCAATCCTCTCCCGCAAGCGGGCGAGAAGACAAACGAGAGAAGTCATTGTGATTTCCTGTTGGGGAGGGAACGCGCGAAGGCTTGCGCGAATTTTATGTATTCGATGAAGCTACATCCTGCCACACAAATTATCGCCTGGTGTGTCTTGGTTGCCGACATGCAATTTTTAAAGTCAGGATCGTTGCTGTTAGCCGCGGGCTTCGTGCTTCTGGCCGCTTTTATTCTGGCGCGTCATAAATTGATGCAATTGTTGCGACGCACGCGCTGGATCATGTTGTCTTTGTGGTTGATTTACGCCTACACCACGCCGGGGGACGCTTTGTTCGAACTGCCGCTGGCGCCGAGTGTGGAAGGTTTACAGGAGGGCGGATTGCAAATGATGCGATTGATGGCAGCGCTGGCGGGCTTAGCGATATTGCTGGGTCGCTTGCACCGTCAGCAGTTGATCTCAGGCTTATACAGTTTATTTGCCCCGTTGCAATATCTGGGGCTGTCGCGGGAACGTTTCGCGGTGCGTTTAGCTTTGACCTTGCATTATGCCGAGGTCGCGATGTTGCGCAGCGTATCGTGGCAAGAGAGCTTGCAGAGCCTCAAATCAGGGGGGCAAATTCCGGATCCTGAGAGTAAAACGATGGTTTTGCCTATTGCCAGATTTACGTTGGCAGATCTGTTGTTGCTGTTTATTTCAATGTTATTGTTTTGGCAGGCGGTCTGATGAGAATTGCTTTGGGGGTGGAATACGACGGCGGGCCGTATAGTGGTTGGCAGAGCCAGCCCTGTGGTCGCACGGTGCAGGATACTTTGCAGGCCGTCTTGAGCAAAATCGCGAGTAGTCCTGTTGTAGTGACTGCCGCTGGTCGAACCGATACCGGGGTGCACGCGCTGGAGCAAGTGGTTCATTTCGATACCGGGGTTGAACGTCCCTTATCCGCCTGGGTACGGGGGGCGAATACCTGGTTGCCGCGCAGCATCGCCGTGCGCTGGGCGCACCCTGTCACCGAGGAGTTTAACGCGCGATTTTCGGCGCATGGACGCAGTTACCGTTATCTGCTGATCAATCGTTCGGTGCGTTCGGCCGTGCATGCCGGGCGGGCCGGGTGGTTTCACCTGCCGCTCGATCTGGCGGCGATGCAGCAGGCGGCACAGTGCTTGCTGGGTGAACACGACTTCAGCGCGTTCAGAGCGGCGGAGTGTCAGGCTAAATCTCCGGTAAAGCACATGTACAGCATCGATATCCATCAGGATGGCGATATGCTGGTGTTCGATGTGAGTGCCAGTGCATTTTTGCATCACATGGTGCGCAACATCGTAGGCTGTTTGATCTATGTGGGCAAAGGAAAATATCCGCCCGAGTGGCTGGCGCAGGTTTTGGCAAGCCGTGAACGGCGACTGGCTGCGCCGACCTTTGCGCCGGATGGTTTATACTTGCGCCGGATACACTATGACGCGAAATGGGGATTACCTCAAATACAGGATTGAGGACTGAGGATCGAGTTAAAAACGGAGTGGTGATTGAACATGGATGAGAGAAAAAATAGTGGGGAAACTTCGCAGAGTGTTGAGACAGGCTTAGAATTTTCCCAATCCTCAATCCGCTATCCTCAGTCCTGTCGCGTGAAAATTTGCGGTATTACCCGGATTGAGGATGCGCGGGCGGTGGCGATGAGCGGCGCGGATGCGATCGGTCTGGTGTTCTATGAGAAGAGCCCGCGCCACGTCAGTATAGAGAAGGCGGTGGAATTGGTCGCTAGTCTGCCGCCGTTCGTGACGGTGGTGGGCTTGTTTGTGAATGCAGACTCATCCGTGGTGCGCGAGGTGTTAGCCTCCGTCTCTTTAGATGTGCTGCAGTTTCACGGTGATGAGACGCCGGAATATTGTCAGCAATTTGCTAAACCGTATCTCAAAGCGATCCGCGTCAAGCCGGGCGTGAATTTGATACAATGCGCGGCTCAATTTAGCAGAGCTCAGGGTTTATTGCTGGATGCTCATGTGGAAGGCATCCCCGGCGGCACTGGTGCTGTGTTCGACTGGACCTTGATTCCTGAAGATTTATCGCTGCCGTTGATCTTATCCGGTGGTCTGGATGTGGAAAATGTGGCCTCAGGGATCAGACAAGTGCGCCCCTACGCGGTGGATGTGTCCAGCGGTGTCGAGGCGGGCGAAGGTATTCATGCCCTGAAGGGTATAAAAGACGCGGCGAAAATCGCCCGTTTCATGCAAGAGGTAAGAAATGTATAGCTATCCTGATTTGACGGGGCACTTTGGCCAGTTTGGCGGCATCTATATGGCGGAAACGTTGATTCCGGCCGTGGAAGAATTGCGCCAGCAATATTTGCGTTATCAAAACGATCCCGAATTCAAGGCGGAATTGGCTTATGAATTAAAGCATTACGTCGGGCGTCCCAGCCCGATTTATCACGCCAAGCGCCTTTCCGAACATTTGGGCGGTGCGCAGATCTATCTTAAACGCGAAGATTTGAATCACACCGGCGCACACAAGATCAACAGTGCGATGGGGCAGGCGCTGCTCGCTCGTCGCATGGGCAAGAAGCGCGTGATCGCTGAAACTGGCGCCGGTATGCACGGCGTGGCGACGGCGACGGTGGCTGCGCGTTTCGGCATGGAGTGCATCGTGTATATGGGCGCGGAAGATATTCAGCGCCAGGCACCCAATGTATTCCGCATGAAGCTGCTGGGTGCGACGGTTGTGCCGGTGGAGAGTGGATCGAAGACGCTGAAAGATGCGTGTAACGAGGCGATCCGCGACTGGGTTACCAACGTTGAGAGCACTTTCTATATCTTCGGTACGGCGGCGGGTCCGCATCCTTACCCTATGATGGTGCGCGATTTTCAGTGCGTGATCGGCAATGAAGCCAAGCTACAGATGCCTGAGATGATAGGTCGTCAGCCCGATGCGGTGATCGCCTGTGTAGGCGGCGGCTCGAATGCTATCGGCCTGTTCCATCCCTATATCGAAGTGCCGGAGGTGCAGATCATCGGCGTGGAGGCCGGTGGTCACGGTATCGAGACAGGCCGTCACGCGGCTCCCCTGACCGCGAATGCCAAGGTAGGTGTGTTGCACGGCAATAAGGTGAACCTGATGCAGGATGAAAACGGGCAGATCACCGAGACGCATTCGATCTCGGCTGGTCTCG
Source organism: Gallionella sp. (assembly GCA_041660905.1). Classification (GTDB taxonomy): domain Bacteria; phylum Pseudomonadota; class Gammaproteobacteria; order Burkholderiales; family Gallionellaceae; genus Gallionella. The sequence goes on along the minus strand of JBAZVL010000003.1, from coordinate 306,304 downwards.
ATTATCCGGGTGTTGGGCCTGAGCATTGTTTATTAAAGGAAATCGGTCGCGCGCAGTATGTCGCCAGCAACGACGATGAGGCAATTGCCGCCTTTGATGCGTTGTGCCGCTTTGAGGGAATTATCCCCGCGCTCGAATCCAGTCATGCGCTTGCCCATGCGATGAAAATTGCCCCGAGCATGAGCGCAGATAAGGTGTTGCTGGTGAATCTGTCCGGTCGCGGCGATAAGGATATGAATACGGTGGCGCGCATCAAGGGAATTACGCTGTAAAGATGGGGAAGTACGATAAATTACTGCTGCAAATCTTGCGCGGATTGTCTGATAACAACATCGGCTTTGATGATCTGTGCGGTCTGCTAAGTCAGCTTGGTTTTGAGATGAGGGTGCGTGGCAGTCATCATGTTTTTCGAAAGGCGGGTGTGCCTGAGATCATCAACTTGCAAAGAACTGGTTCCCAGGCGAAAGCTTATCAGGTCAAGCAGATCAGAATCGTTATCGTTAAGCATAAATTGGGCAAGGAGGAATAAATGGATCGTTACGAAATTATTCTTTACTGGGGAACTGAAGATGCGGTGTTTATAGCCGAAGTCCCCGAGTTGCCCGGTTGTATGGCGCACGGTGATACGCAGGAGGCAGCGTTGGCTAATGTAAAAGAGGCGATGCAATTGTGGATTGATACTGCGCGTGAATTCGGGGATGCGATTCCTGTTCCGCGCGAGCATCTGATCTACGCTTGAATAGATAGTCAAGGAATAGATAACTTATGAGTCGTATACAAGCAACTTTCGAAAAACTCAATCAACAAGGACGCCGTGCGCTGATTCCGTTTTTTACGGCAGGAGATCCGAATCTGGCAACCACCGTCCCGTTGCTGCATGCGCTGGTCGCGTCGGGTGCGGACGTGATCGAACTGGGTGTGCCGTTTTCCGACCCGATGGCGGATGGCCCGACTATACAGCGCGCGTCCGAACGTGCGCTTAAACAAGGTATGTCGCTGCGCGGCGTGCTGGAAATGGTCGCAGAATTTCGCCGCAGCAATGACAGCACGCCTGTCGTATTGATGGGTTACGGTAATCCGATCGAGGCGATGGGTTGGGAGGTGTTTTCAAGGCGTTGTGCGGAGGTGGGTGTGGATGGCGTGCTGACGGTGGATTTTCCACCGGAAGAGAGTCATGACGCATTCGAACATTTACAGCGTTACGGCATCGATCCTATCTTCTTGCTGGCACCGACCACGGAAGAGGCGCGCATCGAACAGGTCGCCAAACTGGCACGCGGCTATGTATATTACGTCTCGCTCAAGGGCGTGACCGGTGCGGGTAATCTCGATTTAACTGCAATAGCAGAGAAAATCCCGCAGTTGCGCAAACATATCAAACTGCCGATCGGCGTGGGTTTTGGCATACGCGACGCAGCAACCGCCTGTGCAGTGGCAAAGCTGTGTGACGGCGTGGTGGTGGGTAGTCGTATCGTGCAGGAAATCGAGGATTCAAGTGAGGCGAATGTGGTCGCCAACGTGGGTCGTCTGGTCTATGAGTTGCGCGTGGCGATCGATCAGGCTTAAATAACGAATGTAGAGATCGGATAACTTGGTGTATCCGATAAAGCAAAAGAGGAAATACTTATGAGCTGGTTTCAAAAATTACTCCCCCCGAAAATCAATCGCCGCGATGGCGATGCCAAGAAAAATGTGCCGGAAGGCTTGTGGATCAAGTGTCCTTCCTGCGAGACGGTGCTGTATTACTCCGATCTGGAAAAAAACTTAGGCGTATGTCCTAAATGCGGTCATCATCACCGCATTTGCGCGCGCACCCGTCTAGACTGGTTGCTGGACGCCGAGGGATGTTTTGAGATCGGTGCGGAAGTACTGCCAACCGACACGCTCAAATTCAAGGATAGCCGGAAATATTCCGAGCGACTGACGGCCTCCAAGAAGAGCACGGGTGAAGACGACGCGATGGTGGTAATGCAGGGCACCATCAGCAACGTACCGGTGGTGGTCGCGGCCTTCGAGTTCTCCTTCATGGGCGGCTCGATGGGGTCGGTGGTTGGCGAGCGCTTCGTGCGCGGCGTGCAAGTGGCGCTGGAACAAAAGTGCCCGTTTATCTGCTTTGCGGCCAGCGGTGGGGCGCGTATGCAGGAAGGCTTGCTGTCGCTGATGCAGATGGCTAAGACTTGTGCGGCGCTAACTCAGTTGTCAGAGGAAAAAATACCGTTTATCTCCGTGCTGACGGACCCTACTATGGGCGGTGTGTCGGCCAGTTTCGCCTTTATGGGTGATGTGGTGATTGCAGAGCCGGGTGCGCTGATCGGCTTTGCCGGGGCGCGTGTGATTCAGCAAACTGTGCGCGAAACGCTGCCGGATGGTTTTCAGCGCGCGGAGTTTTTGCTCGAACACGGTGCGGTAGATATGATCATCGATAGACGCGAAATGCGTAAGCAGTTGGCTACATTGATCACCCTGCTGACCCGTCAGCCTGCGGTGACTGAGGCCGAAGTCGTCGCGTAATTAAAGCAGGGGGTCAGGTCTTGCATTAACACATTTTTTTAAAAAAATGTGTTAATGCAAGACCTGACCCCCTTTGTTATTTCAATTCGTTAAAGAAGTTCCTGATCGCCAGTACGCGCGCGGTTAGGTCCTCGTGCTTCACTTCTATGCGCAGTCGGTCTTGTCCCACCATCTTGATGTATCGACGACTCTGTATCAGCGTGATGATTTTCATCGGATCGATAGGCGGATTGGCGATGAACTGGATGGCGATGGCCTCTTCAGAGGCGTCCACTTTTGCTATGCCTAGCGGTTTTGCCAGGATGCGCAATCGGTGACTGTCGAGCAGCGTTTGGGCTGGTTCCGGCAACAGACCGAAACGGTCGATGAGTTCCTGATGCATGCTGTCCAGATCGGGTTGGCTGGCGCAGTTGGCCAGCCGTTTGTAGATCACTAGACGCTGATGGATGTCGCCGCAATAGTCATTGGGCAGCAGGGCTGCGGCGTGCAGGTTAATTTCTGTCGTGACGCCCAAGGGGTGGGCCATATCGGGTTCGCGCCCCTGTTTGAGGGAGGCGACCGCCGCATTCAACATGTCGGTGTAGAGCGAGAAGCCGATTTCCTGCATCTCGCCGCTTTGCGATTCGCCCAGCACTTCGCCGGCTCCGCGTATCTCCAGATCGTGCATCGCCAGATAGAAACCGGAACCCAATTGCTCCATCGCCTGTATCGCCTCCAGTCGTTTCTTGGCCTGTACCGTCAAGCCGTCCAGACTGTCCACCAGCAGATAGGCGTAAGCCTGATGGTGCGAGCGTCCCACACGGCCGCGCAACTGATGGAGTTGTGCCAGGCCAAAACGATCGGCGCGGTTCATGATGATGGTATTCGCCGTTGGCACGTCGATGCCGGTCTCGATGATGGTGGTGCACAGCAAGATGTTGAAGCGCTGCTGGTAAAAATCGCGCATCACGGCTTCGAGTTCGCGCTCACCCATCTGGCCGTGCGCGGTGCGGATGCGCGCCTCAGGCAGCAGTTCGGCGAGTTTTTCCGCCATATTGGCGATGGTGTCCACCTCGTTGTGCAGGAAATACACCTGACCGCCGCGCTTGAGTTCGCGCAGCACGGCTTCCCTGATCACGCCCTGACTGTAGGAACTCACGAAAGTCTTGATCGATAAGCGTCGTTGCGGGGCGGTGGCGATGATGGAGAAATCGCGCAAGCCTTCCAGCGACATCGCAAGCGTGCGCGGTATCGGGGTGGCGGTGAGCGTCAGAATATCGACTTCAGCGCGCAAGGCTTTCAATCTTTCTTTCTGTTGCACGCCGAAACGGTGTTCCTCATCGATGATGAGTAGGCCTAAATTATTGAATTCAATACCTTTTTGTATCAGCTTGTGGGTGCCGATGATGATGTCGAGTTTGCCATCCGCCATCTCCTTCAAAGCCTGATTCTGCTCCTTGGCGGAACGGAAGCGCGACAGTTCTGCGATGCGGATCGGCCAGTCGGCGAAACGGTTGGAGAAATTCTGGAAATGCTGTTCGGCAAGCAAGGTGGTGGGCACCAGCACCGCGACCTGTTTGCCGTCCATGGCAGCGACGAACGCGGCGCGCAAGGCGACTTCGGTCTTGCCGAACCCCACATCGCCGCAGATTAGCCTGTCCATCGGTTTGCCCGATTGCAGATCGTCGATCACGGCGCTGATGGCGGCGGCCTGATCGGCGGTTTCCTCGAAGCCGAAACCGGCGGCGAATTCCTCATAATCGCGCGGCGTGAGCTTGAAGGCATAGCCTTTGCGGGTGGCGCGCTGCGCGTAGATGTTGAGCAGTTCGGCGGCGGTATCGCGCACCTGCTGCATCGCGCGGCGTTTGGCCTTATCCCATGCGCCCGAACCCAGTTTGTGCAAGGGTGCGGTTTCCGCAGCGCCCCCGCTGTAGCGGCCGATCACATGCAGTTGCGAGACCGGCACGTAGAGTTTGTCTGAACCTGCGTATTCCAGCAGCAGGAATTCGCCCATCCCTTCGCCCAGATCCAGATTGACCAGTCCCCGGTAGCGCGCGATGCCGTGCTGTTCATGCACCACCGGATCGCCGACTTTGAGTTCCGACAAGTCGCGCAGCATGTGTTCGACGTTGGATTTTTTGGCGGTGCGCGCGGCGCGGTTACGCGGTTGCGCGGCGTACAGCTCAGTTTCGGTGATGACGGCGATGCTGTCATCCGGCAGCAAAAAGCCGTTCTGCACCGGGCCGATGCCGAGCATGAACTTTTGCTTATTATTCAAGAAGTTAGCGTAATCGTCGCAGGGTGCGGCCTTCAAACCGTATTCCTGCAAATAGCCCGACATGATTTCGCGTCGTCCCAGACTGTCCGCCAGCAGCAGCGTGCGCCCACCGTAACCGTTGAGAAACTCGGCAAACGCCTGAGTCGGGGTGTCGGCATGGCGATTCACCGCGATATTGGGAATCGCGGCGGTGGCACAAGGGATGGCTGTATCCGAAGTTTGCAGGATGTCGATGCGCGCAAATTCTTTAAGCGCGATGAAAAACGCTTCACCGTCCATGAACAGATCTGCCAGCGGCAGCAACGGATGTTGCGGGTCGCCTCTCAACAGGTTATAGCGCGAGGCGGCATCGACGCCAAACTGGGTGATCGCCTCATCCACATTGCCGTGCAGGCAAACCGTGGATTTTTTCGGCAGATAGTCGAATAAGGTAGCGGCCTTGTCGAAGAACAGCGGCAGATAGTATTCGATGCCGGCCGGTGCGTTGCCTTTGCTGATTTCCTTGTAGATGCGCGATTTGGACGGATCGCCCTCGAAGCGGTCGCGGAAACTCTGCCTAAAATGCGCCTGCCCTTTATCGTCCAGCGGGAATTCCCGCGCGGGCAAGAGGCGAATTTCGGGTACGGGATATAAGGTGCGTTGGGTGTCCACGTCAAAGGTGGAAATCGTCTCGATCTCGTCGTCGAACAAGTCGATGCGGTAAGGCAGCACGCTGCCCATGGCAAACAAATCGATGATGCCGCCGCGCACGCAGTATTCGCCGGGCGATAACACCTGCAGCACGTGGCTGTAACCTGCGAAGGTCATCTGTTCACGCAGTCCCGGCAGGTTGAGTTTCTCGCCGCGTTTGAGGAAAAAGGTAAATGCGGCCAGATATTCAGGTGGCGCCAGCGGGTACAAGGCGGTGGTCACCGGCACCACCAGCACGTCGCAGGACTGGCTGCGCACATGATGCAAGGTGGCTAGGCGTTCGGAGATCAGATCCTGATGAGGGGAAAAGTGATCATAGGGCAGTGTTTCCCAGTCCGGCAGCAGATGCACGCGCAGTTCCGGTGCGAAAAATGGGATTTCCTCGACCAGTCGCTGCGCCTGTAGCGCGTTGGCCGAAATCACCACCAGCGGCGCGGATTTTTTAGCCAGCTGCGCTAACGCCAGCGCGTCGGAAGAACCGGTCAGTCGGGTGTAGCGGGGACGTGCATGGGCAGATTTGAACAGCATGGCGGATGACGAGGGCTGATGCGAATAGGATAGTGTCTCATTATAAATTAAACAATGACCGAATCAGCTCGAATCTCTCTGATCTCGGCAGATTCGCTGCTCGTCGCAGCGCGGGTTTCACGTTAAGCCATGACTAACTGATTTTGATCATCTGACTTAACCGGTGCATGTGCTGATTAGCACTCATGTTTAAAGATGACTCGTTTAGTCCGGTTTTTTTGAGGGCACAATCTTGAAGGTGAACGCACTTTGACTCACCCGAACAAGGGAAGAGTTGGCTGAACGACAATGCCGCGAGGGTATCATCGGCCTATGTTGTAGTACGTCAACTGTTTCGCTTGGCTCAGAGCGAATTCCTGTCTTTAAAAATTTTTAGTTCATTATGTGCTTTAGCGCACTGAGTTAGGACCTCAAAAACCGGATAAAGGGGAGGGTATTTTTCTGCATAATTTTCGCAGATTCTCTTCAAGGATTGAGAGGAAACAAGATGAATACGCTAGAGGGCATGAGTAAATTGGTTTTCTGCTTAATGGTATTAATGCTACTCGTGATGATGTCCGGATGCGGGGGAGGAAAATCTCCTGTTTCAAGCGCGCCCCTCGCCTTGAGTGGCCCACGCTTTGCAATGTCGCCCGGTGCGCCCGGTGCGCCCGTTGGACCACACGCTACTTCACCATTACTTGCTATGTCCAGCGGACTTAGCACTTCCATGGGGGGGAGCATTTCGGCCGAGCCATCGCTCGATACCTACGCGTTAACCACATCGGCTGGATTGACGGCTTCTATAGGTACTGCGCTAGGCGTTGCAAACAGCGTCATAGTCGGAGGCAATGTGGCAATGGATGCTCCCGTTTCAACTTGCACCTCAACACCGGCATCGACCGCGACAGGTGTGGCGGGGGCATCCAGTATCGACAGTTGCGGTCTGGAAACAGGTCTGATCGATACGGTCAATGCGCCGGTCAATATCACCGGAGGCTTAAAAATTAGCGGTTCGACTATTCGTTCTTTTTCTACCAATACGCTCGCGTTCAATAGCCGCGTGCGTGCAGTTAAGAATGCCCTCAACAGCGCCTGGGTGTCCGCAGCGCAGCAATCCGGAGCAACGTTGATCGCAGGGCCGGGCGCATTGGATGGTCATGTTTTGACGCCGGGTGTCTATAAGAGCGCAAGCACCATGGTTCTGGGCAGTGGTCAGACGCTCACGCTGGATGCATTTGGTGATCCCAATGGCGTCTGGCTGTTTCAGGTAGGCAGCAGCTTGACCATTACCGGTTCTACGGTCGCCTGCACTTCCTTACCTACGGTTTGCTCGCCAACCAGAATTGTACTTCGCAATGGCGCACAAGCTAAAAATGTGTTCTGGCAGATCGGCACGCCGAGATTGGCTGCAGGCGCGCCCTTGGGTGGTGATGTGAGTTTTACCGCTGCGACCGGACCTATAGAAAATAATACGATTTTTGTCGGCACTATCATGGCGGGTAATTCAGTCACTTTTGCCGGAGGTGCCGCGGTGACCGGCAGAGTGTTAGCCGGTGCCGACCTGTTAGGAGTGCCCAATATCCAGACCGGCGGGGCGGTGACTACCACGGGGGGCAGTACCGGCCCTGTGACGGTGACGCTCCCCTAACTGGGATGTGAGCTGAATCTCGCCATGTCATTTACTCTCATTTTCCACTTTTCAATACCCCGCGATCCCCTCTTTCTCCCGCATGCAGGGTAAGGGGGAAACGTGCGTTTACGCGAGTTTTACGATAATACGATCGCGATCAGGAGACAGTTATGCGCAGCAAGCTCAAAAAAATCACTTTGATGCACCCGCCTCCATTCGATATCGCAGGAGATAGGCAGGTTGGGTTAAGCCGTGAATTGTTTCCGTTGGCGACACTGGCTTTACTGCTAATGATGGCGGGTTGCAACGGGGAAAGTACGGATACGCATGTTGTCCAGCAATCGATCCCGCTAATTAAACACGGGGATGCTGAAATAGCAAATAAAATCAATAGGTTAAAAAATATCGCGGCGGAGCGTGGCTCCGTGCATCTGATTGTCGGTTTGCGCACCCGTTTTATGCCGGAAGGTGAATTGTCTGCCCGTCAGGTAGTGGTACAGCGAGCAGAAATCGCTCGCACGCAATCCGCGATCCTCACACAGATAGGCTCGCTAGGGCAGCGCTCTGCGAAGTTATTCACCTTCATCCCGTTTATGGCTATAGAGGCTGACCCGACGGAGCTGGAGAAGTTACTCACGCTGCATGAAGTGGTTACGGTAGAAGAAGATAGGCTGGCAGCCCCCGCTGATGCGCCTAGCGACGCCATCATCGGTGCCGTGACGGTCTGGGGTGCGGGTTTTAGTGGTCTAGGGCAGAATATCGCGATTCTCGATTCCGGGGTTGATAAGAATCATCCATTTCTGGCCGGCAAGGTGATTGCTGAAGCCTGTTTTTCGACGAATAATGCGGCTGATGGTGCGACTTCCGCCTGCCCCGGTGGCGTGGCTCAATCGACGGCAACGGGTTCGGCCATGCCCTATTCCGGGGCTTGTCCGGCAGGGGCGTGTGATCATGGCACCGTGGTGGCAGGCATTGCCGCCGGAACCAGCGCAAGTTTTTCAGGTGTCGCTCGTGACGCGAAGATCATCGCGGTTCAGGTGTTTTCGGTATTCAACAGTATCGCTAATTGCGGATCAAGCACGCCTTGCGCACTGACTTATACCTCGGATCAAATTTTGGGATTGCAGCAGGTGTACGCCTTAAGTCGCAGCTATCCGATTGCTGCAGTGAATATGAGTCTGGGCTCAGGCCAGTATTTTGATCAGGGTAGCTGTGATGCGGCCAATGCTTCCATCAAGGCGATGATAGACACGCTGCGTTCGGTAAATATTCCCAGCATCATCGCATCTGGCAATGCAGGTTATAAAAACAGCATGGCGGCACCGGCGTGTATCTCGACGGCCATCAGCGTGGGGGCGACGTTTAACGTGGCAGGCTACAACAACAATTGCGCGGGTAATAATCTGGGTATATCAAGCGTGGACGCCATTCTTTGCGAATCGAATTCCGCCTCCTTTCTCAGTCTGCTAGCCCCTGGCGCACAAATCACCTCTTCCGTTCCCGGCGGTACTTATGTGGCCTGGTTCGGTACGTCCATGGCAGCGCCTCAGGTCGCGGGTGCCTGGGCGATCATGAAGCAGAAAAACTCTGTGCTGGGCGTGGACGCAGGTCTCAATGCGCTAAGCGCCACCGGCATTCCGATCACCGATCCGCGCAACGGCATTGTTAAGCCCAGAATTCAGATCGATCTGGCGCTCACCGTCATCTAGCGTGAACGACTGACGGGTGCTGCATACTCCTCGGAAAAATACAAATAAAATCAGTAGATTGTAATTTTGGGTGATGGTTGCCCGGAATTCGCTTGTCGGGAGGAGGCTGACTATCTTTAACAAGAGCTGCTCACGGATTTAAATCGTGAAAAAGGCCGTCCGAAGACGGCCTTTTGTGTTACGACCCGCTACAACAATTAAGGCATAGGATAGACAAAATCATCATCACCGGTGTGGGTGAGGGTGATAGGCGCCGAACCTGTTGCAGTCACAGTCACCTTACCGTTACCGGTATTGGTTACCGTGACAAAGCCTGTTGCCGTGCTGTTGATGGTCATCAAGCCATTACCATTATTCGTCGCGGTCAGGCCTGCAGCACCGGTACCGTTATTAATAGTGATGGTGCCCGTACCTGTTTCAGTTGCTGTCACACCACCCGCGCCATCGTTGATGACGTTGATTTTACCGACACCGCTAGGGTCATTGAGTGTGGTAGTGACCGCACCCGCATTGGCACCCGATACAACGATATTCGGGTTGGCTGCAATCGCGCCCAGACCGCCATTGAGTACACCCGACACTGCAGCCGAACAGGTGTGATCCAGACCATCGGTGTAGGTACAAGTGATAGGCGTGGAACCTGAGGCATTAACGATGATATGGTTAACAGTCACACCCACCCCGGTGTTAGTCACCGTCACTGCTGCCGTTGCGCTGTTGTTGATCGTGATCACACCATAGCCGGTGTTGGTCGCGGTCAGCATCGCCGTACCAGTATTGACCACATTGATCGCGCCGGGTCCTGTTTGCGTCACGGTCACGCCTGCACCGTTATTGGTCACGTTGAGTGTACCCAAACCGGTTAGTACAGGCGTCACGCCCAGCGGATTGCTACCGGTGATGGTGATGCCACCGGTATCGAGGGCCGCGATAGTGCCCAAACTTGCGCCCAAGCCCGTGCCCAGTACCGTGCCGATCACAGGGTAGGTGAAGTCCGCATCACCGGTGTAATTCAGGGTCAGCGGTGTTGTGCCGGCAGTGGTTACCGTCGTTTTGCCGTTGCCGGTTCGGGTCACCGCGACCGCGCCGGTATTAGTGCTGTCGATACTCATCAGTCCTGTGCCGGTGTTGGTCGCTGCCATCACTTGCCCATTGTTAACGATGTTGATTGCGCCCGTGCCCGTTTGTGTTGCTGCAACGTGTGCGCCGTTATTGACGACCGTGATGAAGCCGCCGCCGTTAACCACTGATGCCACATTGCCGGCTGCCGTGCCTGAAACGTGAATGTGGGAATTGGTGCTGACACCCAGACTCGTGCCCAGTCCCGGAACAGGAATGAGTGTGCTGGTTGCGCAAGCCGGATTCGCAGCGTTGGCGACAACGATATGATCCAGATTATCCGTGAAGGTACAAGCAATCGCAGATGATCCCGATGCGCTGACGGTAATGTTGTTGGTCGCACCCGTGTTGGTGATGGCCACAGCACCGGTCGCTGTATTATTGATGGTCATAGAACCGCCACCGATGTTGGTGGCTGCCATCACCTGTCCGTTGTTCACAATGGAAATTTTGCCGGCTCCGGTTTGTGTGGCTGCAACATGAGCGCCATTATTAACCACGTGTATCGTGCCGCCGCCAGTGACGACAGGGGACACATCTTTGGCATAAAGGCCTGTGACCGAGATATCAGGTGTAGTTGCTGCACCTAGGGTGGTTGACAGGCTTGAGTTGCCAAGCGCTGCACCTGCTGCGACGGCCGGTGTTGCGGCAGGCGCTGCGGCTGAACCTCCACCTCCGCAACCGGCCAGAATGGCGGTCATCAGGATGGTCATCGTCCACATCATCGGTTTGTTGATACTGTCTAATCTGTTCATTTTGTTTCTCCTTGGAAAATCGAATCAAAAAATACTGGCAACTACCCCGGTGCGCTAAATTGATCAATTTTTCGATTGTGAAATGTCATTTGATTGTTCTCGAAACTTGATCAACTGAAGCCAGTACACTTCGTAACACCGAATGCACTATCTCTTTTTTTTGTATTGCTTACCGTGTGCTAACGCACAAAGTGGTGACTGTTTTTGAAAAGTGGTTCTGGTGATGTTTTTCCGGATAATGTACTTCCAGGGTAGATCGCTTTTGGGGAGGGACGTGCTGGAGCAAAAGTATTAGGCTGTGTTTGCTGAGAGTTGAAATATAGCGCCAGACGGATGGAGCTGCCGTTGATAGCAAGGCAGGCAAGTCAAATTCGACGGGGTTATTGCGGGGGAGGCGCTGCAGTCGGGAAATCAAAAAGGCCCGCATAAGCGGGCCTTTTTGATTGATGTAATTTGCAAACTGTACTGCTATTTGGTTTGTTCTGACAAGCGTTCTGCGGCACGAACCGTATTGGCAACCAGCATGGTGATGGTCATCGGACCTACACCGCCGGGAACCGGGGTGATGTAGCCTGCAACTTCTTTCACGCTGGCAAAATCCACATCACCGCACAACTTGCCATCGGCATTGCGGTTGATGCCCACATCGATCACCACAGCACCCGGCTTGACCATATTGCCTGTGATGAAGTTGGGGCGGCCCACCGCAGCCACCAGAATGTCAGCGTCCAGCGTGTGTTTGGCCAGATCAACGGTCTTGGAGGTGCAGATCGTCACGGTGGCGTTTTTGTGCAGTAACAGCAGTGCCATCGGCTTGCCGACGATGTTGCTGCGACCGACCACTACCGCGTGTTTTCCTTCGATAGCAATGCCGGTTTTTTCCAGCATCACCATCACGCCGTATGGCGTGCAGGAAGGAAAGGGAGTCTCTCCTGTGACCAGTGCGCCGACATTCATCTGGTGGAAACCGTCGACATCCTTGTCCGGATTGATCGCCTCGATCACCGTGTGTGAATCCAGATGTTTAGGCAGTGGCAATTGCACCAGAATGCCGTGGATCTTGGGGTCGTTGTTCAGCTTATCGACTTCGGCGAGCAACGCAGCTTCCGTCGTGTCGGCAGGCAGCTCCACGTGGATGGAATACAGTCCCAGTTCCGCGCAGGCCTTCACCTTGTTGGCCACGTAGACCTTGGAGGCCGGATCGTTGCCTACGATGATGACCGCCATGCCTGGCGTGATGCCGCGTGCAATCAGGTTATCTGCACGCACCTTCCATTCGGCGCGCACCTGCATGGCGATGGCTTTGCCGTCTATGATTTGCGCGGTCATTATTATTCTGCTGCGATGGAATTTTTGTAGGCGGCAAGGCCGTTGGTGATTTCGGTATGCGCGGCTTCAACGCCTTCCCAACCCCTGATCTTGACCCATTTGCCCGGTTCCAGCGCCTTGTACAGCTCAAAGAAGTGCTTGATCTGTTCCAGCGTGATCTTAGGCAAATCTTCGTAAGTCTTGATTTCGTGATAGAGCGGGGTGAGCTTGTCGACAGGAACTGCGATGATCTTGGCATCGTCGCCACCTTCGTCGCTCATCTGCAACACGCCCACAGGACGGCAGGCGATGATCGCGCCGTGTACGATAGGGAAAGGCGTGATGACCAGCACATCGACCGGATCGCCATCGTCAGCGATGGTTTCAGGGATAAAACCGTAGTTACAAGGGTAGCGCATCAGGGAGCCGATAAAGCGGTCTACCACCAGTACGCCTGAGGCCTTGTCGACTTCATATTTGACAGGATCTGCGTGCTTTGGAATCTCAATGATGACGTTGCATTCGTGAGGCAGTTTGTTTCCGGGGCGTACGTTCAGCAGACTCATAGTGACTCCATAAAAAGTTAATAATTAAAAACGCGTTTATTATAAGCGAAGCCGGACGCTGTCGCTGCGTGGAATTGCGTTAAAATGATGCGACTTTACTCAAGGAGATGATGATATGACAACGCAAGGCAAACTTATCGGCAAGATGGTTATCGGTCAATCCGGCGGTCCTACCGCTGTGATCAATCAGTCTTTGGTTGGCGCGATTCTGGCCGCACGCAAGCAGGCGAATATCACGGGGATTTTGGGTGCGCGTCACGGTATCGCCGGGATCATGAAGGAAGACTTCGTCGATCTGACCACGCAGAGCATCGAACAGCTCGAGTTGGTTGCGACGACACCGGCTGCCGCTTTGGGTTCTGTGCGCCTGAAACCGGGCAAGGCGGAGTGCGAAAAAGTATTTGAAGTATTCAAGAAAAACGATGTGCGTTATTTCTTCTACATCGGCGGTAATGATTCAGCCGAAACGGCACATATCATCGCCGAGATGGCCAAAGAAGCCAACTACGATTTCTGTACGGTACACATCCCTAAAACCATCGATAACGACCTGCGCGTGACCGACCATTGTCCGGGTTACGCATCGGCTGCGCGTTTCGTGGCGCTGGCCTTTATGGGCGACGACAGAGACAACAACGCCCTGCAGGGTATCAAGGTCAACGTGGTGATGGGACGCAGCGCGGGTTTCCTGACCGCCGCTTCAGCCCTGGCACGTCAGGCCGATGGCGACGGCCCTCATCTGATCTATCTGCCTGAGCGTGTATTTAACGTCGAATCTTTCCAGCAGGATGTGCGCGATGTGATGGCCAAGTACGGTCGTTGTGTGATTGCGGTATCAGAAGGTATCACCGATAAAGACGGCAATCCGATTTCCACCAGCGGAGAGCGCGACTCGCACGGCAATATCCAGTTGTCCGGTAGCGGTGCGCTGGGAGACACGCTGGCGGCATTAGTCAAAGCGGCCTTTCCGGGTGAAAAAGTGCGCGTGCGTGCCGACACCTTCGGTTATCTGCAACGTTCATTCCCGACCATCATCTCTCCGGTCGATTCCAGCGAGGCGCGTGCCGTGGGCGAGTATGCGGTGAATCACGCTGCGACTACTGCTGAACCGGGTTCAGTGGCGATTCGTCGTGTCTCCAGCGTGCCTTATGCCAGCGAATGCTTTATCACCCCATTGTCGACCGTGGCGCGTGTGGCGACCGAGATGGGCGATGAATACATCAATGCAGCGGGTAACGATGTGACTCAAGCGTGGATTGATTACGTAGCCCCTTTGGTAGGCGATCTGCCGAAAATTGGCCGTTTGTAATACGTTTCAACAAAAACCCCGGAGAGTCGGCGTCGAGCCGGTTTTCCGGGGTTTTTTGTTGAAACAATGTGGGTTTATTGACAAAGTAAATACGCTGGATAGAATGCGTTCATGGATATTCACTACGAACTTAACGGCACAAGCTTTGTATGGCACGCCAAAAAAGCCGCAAGTAATCAGGTTAAGCACAATGGAATTGCTTTTGAGCAAGCTGCTGCGGTGTTTTTTGACCCGTTTTTTGCATTGCTGGAGGCGGGGCGTAATGACGAGGCTCGTGATGCCATTGTCGGTTTCGATGTTTTAAGTCGATTGCTGTATGTGGTGCATATTGAGGTTGAGGGTGATTTTATCCGTATTATTTCCGCCCGCAGGGCAACGAACGAAGAGAGGCGCAATTATGAGCATTCCTGAACGCTTGAAAACAAGGTTGCAAAAAGAGCGGCCAATGATTTCCATCACCATGCGCATCCCCGTTGATGTGGTGGACTCCATGAAAGAAATTGCGCCTCAGCGTGGTTTTTCCGGTTATCAACCCTTGCTCAAGTCCTACATCGGCGAAGGGTTGAGGCGTGATGAGGCGCAATATGCGTTTGGCGCAACAGCAAGACTGATCGAAGCGTTGAAAAAACGCGGCGTATCGGATGAGGTGCTGGAAGCTGCCGCTCATGATTTATTGGCAGCGTGTTGCTGAACAATGTGAAATGAAAAATACTAAAAAAGTAAGTGTGCTATTTGTCTGTATGGGCAACATCTGCCGCTCTCCCACGGCGGAGGCGGTGTTTCGCCATTATGTAGAGACGGCGGGCTTGTCTGACGCGATCCTGATCGATTCTGCCGGCACACATGATTATCATATCGGTCATGCACCGGATTTGCGTTCCCAGCAGGCGGCAGGGCAGCGCGGCTATCAGATGGGTGGATTGCGCGGGCGGCAGGTTGATAAGTCGGATTTTGAGCGTTTCGATTATGTGCTGGCGATGGATAAGGCTAACCTGGCGATATTGCAGTATCTGGCACCGCGCGGTTGCAAGAAGCACGTTCAGTTGTTTCTCGACTATGCCCGTCATCACAATGAGGAGGAAGTGCCCGATCCTTACTATGGCGGATCGCAGGGATTCGAGCATGTGCTGGACATGGTGGAAGATGCGGCGCAATCGCTGCTGCAACATATCCGGCAGAACGATTTGTAACTTGTGATTAATAATTAAAAAGCCGCACAGCCTTTCGGTTGTGCGGCTTTTCTTATTGCTCGAAACTTAAACCTTAGGGTTTTGTGTTTCGATTTGTACCAGCGGTTCGCTTTCGACATACACCTCAAGCGGACGGGCACGGCGACGATTAACCGGCGCTGGTCTGGCCGCCGGTTGTTCGATAATCGCAGCGACTTTGCTCGCCACGGTTTCGATTTGCACCAGTTCAGATACCGGTGCGGTGACCTGCGGTTTCGGTGTCTCGACGACAGGAGCAGCGACCTGGGCCGCAGGAGCGGAAATTTCAACAGGTGCAACCACTTCAACCGGTGCGGCTGCTTCGGCAACAGTTTCGACTGGTGCGGCCACTTCAACTGGTGCCGGTTGAGCAACCGGAGCCGCTACCGGTGCGCTTGCAACAACGACTTCCGCAGCACGGGTCATATTGCTTGGCATCGCCACATACTCTGTCGGCTTGCGTGGTGCTGCTACGGCCGGTGCAGCTTCCGCTGCGCCTTCAGTCTCTGTACCTGGAACCACTTCACGTTTTTCACGTTCGCGACGACCACCTCGACGACCGCGACGACGAGCGCTGCTCTTCTCAGTCTTCTCGGCTTCTGTTTCACCTTCGCCTTCAATTGGGGCCAAGATAACTGCGGCTTCGATGACGGATTTGTCTTCTACAGGACGCTGTTCTGCTTTGGGCGGACGTGGAGGACGCGGAGGGCGTGGTGGTCTCGGTTCTGCGGGCATTTGTTTTTCAACTTCTGCCGGCTTTTCAGTTGCCTGAGCCCGTTCCGGTTTGTCATTGCGATCACGACGCTTGCGGTTGCCGCCTTCGCGATTGCCACCTTCACGGTTGCCGCCTTCGCTGCGCTCAGCGCGTTGGTCATTGCGGCCACGCGGAGGACGTGCGATTACAGGTGCTTCAACCGGTTTTTCAGGGGCAACCAGCGATTTGAACCAGCCGCCGATCTGGCTGAGCAGGCCGGGGGCGGGCGCTGCGACCGGTTCTACCTTCATCGGTGCCGGAGCGACCGGTGTGATGCCCTTGACCGCAGCCTGTGCGCGTACACCCTTTTGCGGTTCTTGTGCAGCCTTGTTTTCTTCCGGCTTCTCTACCAGGGTGTAGCTGGGTGCTGCCGCATCGCCGCTCAATTCGTCCTGACGCAGACGGTTGATGGTGTAGTTTGGCGTTTCCAGATGCGGGTTAGGGATCAGTGTGATCGGCACTTTCAGGCGCGACTCGATGCGGTGCAAGTCAGCACGCTTCTCGTTGAGCAGGAAGGTGGCAACATCCACCGGCACTTGCGCGTGGATAGCGGCGCTGCTGTCCTTCATCGCCTCTTCCTGAATGATGCGCAGGATGTGTAAGGCAGAGGATTCGGTGCCACGGATATGGCCGATACCGCTGCAACGCGGGCAGGTGATGTAGTTGCTCTCACCTAACGACGGTTGCAGGCGCTGGCGGGAGAGTTCCAGCAGGCCGAAGCGTGAAATCTTGGCTGTCTGTACGCGGGCACGGTCAAAACGCAAGGAGTCGCGCAGACGGTTTTCCACATCGCGCTGGTTCTTGCTGTTTTCCATGTCGATAAAGTCGATCACGATCAGACCGCCCAGATCGCGCAGACGCATCTGACGGGCAATTTCTTCGGCCGCTTCCAGATTGGTATTGAAGGCAGTCGCTTCAATGTCCGAACCCTTGGTGGCACGTGCCGAGTTGATGTCGATCGCGGTCAGCGCTTCGGTATGGTCGATGACGATCGCACCGCCCGATGGCAGACGCACTTCGCGTGAATGTGCCGATTCGATCTGGTGTTCGATCTGGAAGCGGGAAAATAACGGGACATCGTCCACATAGCGTTTGATGCGGTTGACGTTGTCCGGCATCACGGTGCTCATAAAGGCGTGCGCCTGCTCGTACACTTCGTCGGTGTCGATCAGAATTTCGCCGATTTCCGGGTTGAAGTAGTCGCGAATCGCGCGAACGACCAAGCTACTTTCCAGATAAATCAGCGAGGGCGCTTTTTCTGACTTGGCAGCATCCGCAATCGCCGTCCACAGCTGATTCAGGTAGTTCAAGTCCCATTGCAGCTCTTCTTCATTGCGACCGATACCGGCGGTGCGCGCGATGATGCTCATGCCGGTTGGTACTTCCAAGTGGGACAACACTTCGCGCAGTTCGGTGCGCTCGTCGCCTTCGATACGGCGTGAAACACCGCCGCCGTTTGGATTGTTAGGCATCAGAACGATGTAGCGACCGGCCAGGCTGATAAAGGTGGTCAGCGCCGCGCCCTTGTTGCCGCGTTCGTCTTTTTCGACTTGAACCAGCAGTTCCTGGCCTTCTTTCAGTGCTTCCTTGATCGAAGGGCGGCTGGGGCAACCGGGTTGGTAAAACTGCGAGGACACTTCCTTGAAAGGCAAAAAGCCGTGGCGATTTCCGCCGTATTCGACAAAGCAGGCTTCGAGACTGGGCTCGATGCGGGTGATGATGGCCTTGTAGATGTTGCTCTTGCGTTGTTCTTTGCCGGCAATTTCAATGTCGAGGTCAATTAATTTTTGACCGTCAACAATGGCGACACGGAGTTCTTCCGGTTGTGTCGCATTGAATAACATGCGTTTCATTTATTTTCTCCCGCGCTCTGACACGGGAAAGATTCAAGCTACTGGCAATTCGGCGTAAATGAGGGGCAATCGTGCGAACAGCGTATTAGCATATACAAACGGTTGGTCAAATCGGTTCTCTGCGAGTAGTTGGTCTTATCGTTTTGGGTAACGTGGCATTCGTTGCGCACCGTTGGGGGAGTTCCCGGACTCTTGCGCCTCTGTGGCGGCAATCATCTGGCTCAACCAGCTTAGGTGTTGCAACTCGTCTGCCCCGTTACGGAATTCTCAGGTGCTTTGAGCGCGTAAATCAATTACTATCACTGCTGGTTCCGGTGAGTGATATTAACCGGGCTGCGGTTGGCGGGGGGCGGCGCTTGGCGCCATTGCTTTTGCCAACGATATAATTCGTTAATCCTAAAATCTATCTGCGAAAGTTTCGAAATTTATCAAACAAATCAACAGCTTGCATACGTCCGTCGCTTGACGGGGAACACTGTTTTAGAATTTGCTGGTATTTATTCGTGTCTTTGCGAGTCGATGTTCACTGAACATCATTCCCGTCTACTGACAGGCCGACTTGCATAAACCAATTCGTGGACAACTTCTAGGTTAGTATGAACGAATCAAAAAATCTCGGCGGGAATATATCCCAAACTTACCCAATCCAAAACGCGCGAACGGCGAAGTATAAGCATAATGAATAGTTTAAGCAAAGAATCTGTCACATTCCTCACAATCGACGAAAGCGGCGAAGATCAGCGCATCGATAACTTCCTGTTTCGCCATCTGAAAGGCGTGCCTAAAAGTCATGTTTATCGCATCCTGCGCGGTGAAGTCAGGGTGAACAAGAAGCGCGTCGATCAGACCTACCGTTTGAAGATGGGTGATCTGTTGCGCATTCCACCGGTGCGTGTGGCGCAAAAGGCTGACGTGGAACAGCAGGTCTATATTCCGGCGCTGGAATTGCCCATTATCTATGAGGACGATGCGCTGGTGGTGATCAACAAGCCGGCAGGTTTAGCGGTGCACGGCGGCAGCGGGGTGAGTTTCGGTGTGATCGAACAGATGCGTCGTGCACGTCCTCAGGCCAAGTTTCTGGAGTTGGTGCACAGACTGGACAGAGAAACTTCGGGTGTGTTGTTGCTGGCGAAGAAGCGTTCCGCCCTGACTGCGATGCACGAGATCATGCGGGAGGGAAATAGCGACAAACGCTATCTGACGCTGGTGCTGGGGCAGTGGAATAACGTCAAGCAGCATGTTAAATTGCCGCTGCATAAGTTTGACACCCCGCAGGGTGAGAAGCGCGTGATGGTGAAAGAGGGCGGGCAAGCCTCGCACACAATCTTCTGTTTACAGAAAAACTGGCCTGCCACGACGCTGCCGGCCTTCAGTCTGCTGGAGGCGCATTTGAAAACCGGGCGCACCCATCAGATCCGTGTTCATCTGTCGCATTTAGGCTTCCCGATCGCAGGCGACGATAAGTACGGCGACTTTGCGCGTAACCGCGAGCTGATGAAGAACGGTCTGAAGCGGATGTTTTTGCATGCGCACAGCATTGCCTTCAACCATCCGTTAACCGGTGAAGCGATGCAGATCAGCGCGCCGCTGCCACCCGAGTTGGCCAGTTTTGTCGCAAAGCTGGACGGGCGGGTGAGTGACGTAAATCCTGAGTGTTGATATCGGATTAAACTTTTGGAATGTGCTGCCGATAATTCGGCGGAATGAATAACGATTAAAGGAAATGCGATGCCCTCAATGCCCGGGTTGTTGCGTGATGTGCGCTATGTCAATGGTAATGTGGCGCAAGAAACCGCTCAGACTAAGGCTGCCAGTATGAAAAAATCCAGCACTCATGTTGAAGGTGAGAATAAGGCTGGGTTGGTGACTGGTGCCGATGCCAAATCAGAGGGGGAGAGACTGCGGCGCAGATCTGCCTCTTCGGTTGACCGGCGGAAAGTGTGTCGGCGTATCTTGCGTCAACGAGTCTTGCTTGAATTTCGCTCTGGCGCCTGTCGGCGGCGTCGTCACCTGCGTGAAGACGATATGCTGATGCACGTCAGCATAAAAATCTGAGGTATGAATTGCGGGTGGTCAGTTGGGGGCAGACATGATCAGTCTGCCCTTTTGCTTTAACGATTGCGGGTCTTGTTCAAAAATATCGTGACTTCTTCTCTATCGTGGTAGAGCTGTTTGGCGACCATCTTGTAGCTGATGCCGTCCATATTCAGTTTGCTGCGTATGCCACCCAGTGCCGCATCCAGTGCAGCGACCCGTTGTTTCATGGGTAGTTTCAGATTGAAGATTGCGTGTTTGCACCAGCCCTGAACAAACCAGTTGCCGATCAGATCGGCGACTTTGGCGGGCTTTTCCACCATATCGCAGATCAGCCAGTCAACCGCCTTGCGCGGGGCGAACTTGAAACCGTCCTGCATCAGATGTTCAACTAGCGGATGATTTGCCAGCACACCCTTCATTGGGCCGTTGTCCACGGCAGTCACGCGTATGCCGCGTTTAACCATCTGCCATGTCCAGCCGCCGGGAGCTGCGCCCAGATCGACCGCAGTCATGCCCGAACGTAGCAATCGCGTTTGTTCACTCTTATCCAGAAATACGTCGATCGCCTCAGCGAGTTTTAAGGTGGAGCGGCTGGGTGCTTCTGCCGGCATGGATTGACGTGCGATGCCCATGAGCTCGGGAGAGCTGTTGTATTGATCGCTGGTGCCGATCAGTACGGAGGACTTGTCCGGGAAAAACAGGTGCAGGCGCGGTAACTGTTTGTTTGCAGTTTGACCATCGTCAACAATGCGACCCTGTTCGCGCAGCGCTTCTTCCAGCAAAGGGCCAAAGCGGCGGATGAAGGCTGACAGCGTCTTTCCGTCGTTGGTGTCCGGTACTTCCAGCCAGAGCGCGGCGAAATTGCCGGGCAGTGCCGCAATGGCGGTCAGTATCGGCGTCAGACGATCGCGTTCGGGCAGCGTTTCTATGGTTTGATGCAGGCGGATTAACTGGCGGGCGAAAATCAGCTCGCGATAGTCCAGCGTTTGTTCGTTGATGGTCACCAGCGCGTAACCAGCATCCAGCGCGATATCCGGCTGCTCGGCCAGTACCGGGCGTTGTGCTCGCGCATGCGCCACGGCTTCCTGCGCGCAATCGATTTCAAAACCTGCGCGGCAGTACATCAGCCAGTTGGTTGTCGGGGTGTTGCCGGTGTGCACGGTGCGCGGCTGCGTGGATTCTTTGCGCGGAGCTGCCTGTACAGGCGCGACGTTTAAATCAAGCAGGCGGGACAACTTGGTGCCAACGCGACGTGGTTTCGCGGGTTCAGCAACGGGTGGGCGAGGTCTAACTGGCGCTGCACCTCGGCGCGGCTTGTTCGCATCTGCTCTGGGTGCTGATCTATCCGCTGCGGCCCTGGGAGCGGGCCTGTCCGATGTTGTTCTGGAAGCGGCACGGTCAGGCGTTGCTTTGGGCGTGCGTGCAGGCTTGCTCGAATCGCTTCGCGTTTTTACCGCCGGTCGGCTATCGTTGCGCGGTGAGCTATCGTCGCGTTTAACGGTGTTTTTCGCATCGGTGCGACGCGGCTTGGCTGTTTCGCTGTTCGCGTACCCGCCCTGGGCTTTCTTTTTTGATGTTTTTTGCATAACCCGTATTGTGGCACAGGTTGGGGGCGGGGGCGCTAAGATGGTAACATCGCTGTTTTGTATTTCTCGAAATAGCGATGAGCAAACGTTACGATTTAATAGTGTTCGACTGGGATGGCACGCTGATGGACTCCACGGCGATTATCGCAGGCTCCATCCAGTCGGCCTGTCGCGATCTGGATTTGACCGTGCCCGACGATGAAACCGCGCGGCATGTGATCGGTTTAGGTCTGATGCAGGCGCTGCGTCATGCCGTACCCGATGCACCGGAATCGATGTATGAACCGTTGGTTGCACGCTACCGCCACCATTTTTTATCGCAGGATCAGTCGATTCCCTTGTTTGACGGCGCCCGCGAGACCATCGTCGAGTTGCACGAAGCAGGTTACAGTCTGGGGGTGGCGACGGGAAAAAATTGTGCGGGTCTTAACCGTGCGCTTGAATCGACGGGATTGAAAAGCTATTTTCATGCGACCCGCACGGCGGAACAAACCATGTCCAAGCCGCATCCGGCCATGTTATTTGAACTGATGGAGGAATTGGCTGTCAGTGCAGCGCGCACCTTGATGGTGGGCGACACCACGCACGATGTGCAACTGGCGCTCAACGCCGGGGTGGATGTGCTGGCGGTCTCCTTTGGTGCGCATCCGGCCGATCAGTTGCTGGCGCTAAAACCGCTGGCCCTGATGGACGATTTCGGACAATTGCGTACCTGGTTGAAGGATAACGCGTAGTTTGTATTATATTGATTATTAAGGAATAAAATGTCTGAGCAAAATTGGGAACGCGGTGTGCTGGAGAAGTTGGCGATGTCAGCCATACAGGAACAGCGCCGTGCGCGTCACTGGGGGATATTTTTCAAGGCGCTGACCTTCGGCTATCTGTTCCTCATCTTGTTTCTCATCATGGGTTGGTCAGGCAAGAGCGAAACAACGTTGAATACGGGCAAACACACGGCCCTGGTCGATATGCAGGGGGTGATCGCTCCGGACAGTGCGGCCAGTGCCGACAATATGATTCCCGGTCTGCAGGAGGCGTTCAAGGACAAGGGGACACAAGGTGTGATCCTGCGCATCAACAGTCCGGGCGGTAGCCCTGTGCAGTCCGGGCAGATCAACGACGAGATCCGCCGTTTGCGCGCAAAGTATCCGGCGATTCCGCTGTATGTGGTGGTCGAAGATATCTGTGCATCCGGTGGTTATTATGTGGCGGCAGCAGCTGATAAAATTTATGTCGATAAGGCCAGTCTGATCGGTTCGATCGGCGTGCTGATGGATGGCTTCGGTTTTACCGGAACGATGGAAAAGCTGGGGGTCGAGCGTCGTCTGGTGACGGCGGGCGCAAATAAGGGTTTCATGGATCCCTATTCTGCGATGAGACCCGAGCAGCAGGCGTACGCTAAGCAGATGCTGGGGCAGATTCATCAGCAGTTCATCGATGTGGTCAAACAAGGGCGCGGTAAACGTCTGAAGGAGACTCCAGATACCTTTAGCGGTCTGGTGTGGAATGGTCAGGCTGGCATAGAGATGGGTCTGGCGGACGGTTACGGCAGCGTCGAGTCGGTGGCGCGCGATGTGATCAAGGCGGAAGAAATCGTCGACTTCACCGTCAAGGAAGGTTTTGCCGACCGGTTGGCGAAACGTTTCGGTGCAGGTGTCGTCAGTGCGGCAGGTTTATCGACTAAGAACGGGCTGACGTTGCACTAAAAGACAGTGTTCGCTTTAGCGCAGCAGGGGTTTTAGCACTTGCAGCACGTTGCGCATGATTTGCGGTTGCGATGCGGCTGTCGGGTGCAGATAATCGGCCTGAAATTGTTCCGCAGGTACGCCGTCGAGTAAAAAGGGCAGCAGCGGAACACGGCGTTTCGCTGCTAGCCGGGGAAACATGCTCTGGAACTGAGTGATATAGGGTTCGCCGTAGTTGGGCGGTAGTTTCATGCCGATCAGTGCGGTTTTTGCATGTATTTGATTTATTTGCATTAATATTTCATCTAAGTTGCTTTCGATATCGGCGGTGCTAAAGCCGCGCAGTCCATCGTTGGCGCCTAGTTCCAGAATGACGATCGTCGGGCGATATTGCTCAAGCAGTTTGGCGATGCGTTGCCGCCCGCCCAGCGCGGTTTCCCCGCTGATGCTGGTGTTCACAATTTTATATCCGCTGCGGGTGCGGTCGAGTTCGATTTGCAGCAGGCTGGGCCAACTCTCTGCTAATTCGATGCCATAGCCGGCCGACAGGCTGTCGCCGAACACCAGAATGTTTTTTGCGGCAGCTGGCGCGGCAAAGACAATGCCGGGCAATGAGCAGGTCAGCAATATCAGAGCAAGCCAAATTAAAGGTGATTTTTTCATGACAGCAATTGTGCAGGCGGTGAACCTGTCTCGGCAAGTGGTAAGTGGTGAATTACCCCTGGTGATACTCGATAAGGTGAGTTTTTCAGTGAAGGCGGGAGCGAGTCTGG
This sequence comes from Gallionella sp., assembly GCA_041660905.1. GTDB lineage: Bacteria > Pseudomonadota > Gammaproteobacteria > Burkholderiales > Gallionellaceae > Gallionella. Next base: position 282,044 of record JBAZVL010000003.1, on the reverse strand, counting down.
CTATCGTAGGCGCTTCCGGCTCAGGTAAGTCGACCCTGCTGGGTTTGCTGGCGGGTCTCGATTTGCCCAGCAGCGGCACGGTGATGCTGAACGGCAAAGACTTGTTTGCGCTGAATGAAGACGGGCGTGCGCGTTTGCGCGGTGAACTGGCAGGTTTTGTGTTTCAATCGTTTCAATTGCTGCCAGCGTTGACCGCGCTGGAAAATGTCATGCTGCCGCTGGAATTGCGCGGATCTTTTGATGCGAAACAGCGTGCCACTGCCTCTCTGGAGCAGGTTGGTCTTGCCTCCCGCGCTCATCATCTCCCCAAACATCTCTCCGGCGGTGAACAGCAGCGGGTCGCGCTGGCCCGTGCTTTCGTCTGCCAGCCAAAAATCCTGTTTGCCGACGAGCCGACCGGTAATCTCGATGCGGCAACTGGCGCGCAAATTATAAAATTAATGTTCGAGCTGAATGAGTTGCAAAAAACCACGCTGATACTGGTCACGCACGATGAAGCACTGGCTGCGCGTTGCGGTAAACAACTGCGCCTGACTGCCGGGCGGGTGGCTGATTAAGTGGAAAATTGAAGTGGCGAGTCTGTGTATTTCCCCTCTCACGATTACGGGAGAGGGGGTGGGGAGAGGGTTGTGAGTATCTTGGATAACGCTAAAGCTTTGCGCCATAACCAAACCGATGCTGAGCAGAAACTTTGGTATCTCTTGCGCGCGCATCGTTTCATGGGTAGAAAGTTCAAGCGGCAAAAACCGATAGGGCGGTATGTGGTTGACTTTGTTTGTTTGGAAGAAAAGTTGGTTATCGAATTGGATGGTAGCCAACATCTTGAAAATATTGATTACGACAAAGAGCGAGATTCATGGTTGCGTAATCATGGGTATACCGTGCTGCGTTTTTGGGATAACGAAATGCTGAATGCAATGGATGGGGTGTTGGAGCGGATACGGCTTGCGCTATTGCAGAAAACCCTCTCCCCTAGCCCCTCTCCCGTGAACGGGCGAGGGGAATAGGAATGAGCCTTCTTCGTTTATCCTTTAATCTGCTGCGTCGCGATTGGCGCTCCGGCGAATGGCGCGTCCTGATGCTGGCGCTGGTGCTGGCTGTGGGCAGTCTGGCCACGGTGGGCTTTTTTGCCGATCGCGTGCGCATGGCGTTGGCGCAGCAGGCCGCCAGTTTGCTGGGCGCGGATTTGCGCATCACCTCGACCCGGCCCGTCTCAGCCGAATATCGGGCAAAGGCGGTAGCGCGCGGCTTGCAGGTGGTGGAGAGTCGCACCTTTCCCAGTATGGTGTCGCGCGATGGGCGAGTGTTACTCTGCGAGATTCAGTCGGTGGAGAGGGGCTATCCGTTGAGAGGTGAGATAGTTGTAGGTCGGGATTCATCACGACAATCCTCCTTTCCCGTAAGTGGCGACGTTTGGGCGGATGAACGATTGATGCGGCGACTGGATTTGCGGGTAGGCGATGAGGTGGGTATCGGTGCGCGTCATTTTCGCGTGGCGGCGCGGGTCGTGAAGGATGTCGATCAGTCGGTAGGATTTGCCAGTTTTGCACCGCGTGTGTTGATCAATGACGCAGATTTGTCATCGACCGGTTTGTTGCAGGAGGGCAGTCGCATCTCCTATCGCATGATGTTCGCGGGCGATGCCGTGCAGTTGGCGGCATTTCGTGCCGCGCTGCGTCTGACCCCCAATGAGAAAATGGAAGATGTGCGGGATGCCAGACCGGAAATTCGCACAGCCCTTGAGCGCGCTGAACACTTTTTAGGGTTGGCCGCGTTGACCTCGGCTATCTTGGCTGGGGTGGCGATCGCGCTGGCGGCCAGACGTTATGTGACGCGGCATCTGGATGGCTGCGCGGTGATGCGCTGTCTGGGTGCGCAGCAGGGGCAGTTGATGCGGCTATTTTTGTATCAGTTTTTGCTGGCCGGTGTGCTTGCGGTGCTGGTAGGGCTCTTGTTGGGTTATTTGGCTCAGGACTGGCTGGTCGGTCACGTGATGCCGGATGCGCTGCTGCCGATGCCGGGTGTGATGCCCGCGCTGAAGGCTGCGATCAGCGGTTTTGCGTTGTTGCTGGGTTTTGCATTTTTGCCTTTGCTGCAATTGGGCAGTGTGCCGCCCTTGCGGGTGCTGCGTCGCGAACTGGGTGCGCCCGAGGTGAGTGCCTGGTTGCTCTATGGGTTAGCAGTGCTGGTGCTGGCCGGGCTGTTCGTCTGGCAGGCGGGTGGGTTTAAGCTGGGCTTGGTGGTGCTGGGCGGTTTGCTGGCGGGTTTGCTGGTCTTTGCCGGGTTGGCGCGCGGACTATTGCGCGGATTAACTCGTTTTGTCAGATGGACGGGGGCGCGGCACGCGCTGAATAACTTGTCGCGGCAGGGCGCCGGAGTTGCGGTTCAGGTGGTGGCGCTAAGTTTAGGCGGCATGGCTTTGCTGGTGTTGACGCTGGTGCGCGCCGACTTGCTGGAGAGTTGGCAGGGAAAGTTGCCCATCGATGCGCCGAATCGCTTCGTGGTGAATATTCAGCCCGAACAGTTGGCGGACTTGCGCGAATTTTTTACCGACAAGAAAATACCGGTCCCTCAATGGTTGCCGATGGTGAAAGGGCGCTTGCTCGCCATCAACGACAAGGCGGTCAGTGGCGAAGCTTACGCCGAGCCGCGTGCGCGCAGTCTGGTTGAACGGGAGTTCAATCTGTCCTATGCCGACAAAATGCCGGAGTGGAACGAACTGGTGCAGGGGCGATGGTGGAAGCCCTCCCTTGAAAAGGGGAGGGATGGGGAGGAGTTTAGGGAGTTGTCTGTCGAGGAAGGGATCGCTAAAACGCTGGGTATGCATCTGGGCGACAGGCTGACTTACGATGCGGCGGGCAGTCGTTTTACCGCCACCGTCACCAGTTTACGTAAAGTTCAGTGGGACTCGATGAAGGTGAATTTCTTTGTCATCGCGCCGCCTCGTTTGCTGCAGGATGCTCCGGTCAGTTATCTGACGAGTTTTTATCTGCCGCCAGCTCAGGCTGCGACAGGCGATGCGTTGACGTTAAAGTTTCCCAACTTGTTGCTGATCGATACCGGCGAGGTGATTGCCCAAGTTCGGAGAATTATCGATCAGGTCTCGCAGACCATCAGTGTGGTGTTTCTGTTTACTCTGGCCAGCGGTCTGGCTGTGCTGTATGCCGCCTTGCTCTCCACGCAGGATGAGCGCCTGCATGAGGCTGCGATCTTGCGCACCCTGGGGGCTGATAACGCCTGGTTGCGTCGATTGCATCTGACCGAATTTGCCGTGATCGGCTTGATGAGCGGGCTGTTTGCGGCGGCTAGCGCGGTGATGCTGGGATGGGGTTTGGGACGTTTCGTGCTGGAAATTCCGGTGCGGCAGGATGGTTTTATCTGGCTGGCGGGCCTCGTAGGCGGAATGGTGTTGGTGATGCTCTCAGGCTGGCTAACAACGCGAAAGCTGGGTAGAATGTCGCCTATGCGCATCTTGCGTTCAGAATAACTATTTGATTATATTGAATTATTTTAGATTTTGCGGATGTAGTTGGGAAAATCCGGCAACTTTGATACAATTAGCGCTGTATTTTTAATTTACAACAGGGTGGAGTTATAAAATGTCTATTGAACAACGTGTAAAAAAGATCGTTTCCGAACAACTGGGCGTGAATGAATCTGAAGTTAAGAACGAATCTTCTTTTGTGAACGATCTGGGTGCTGACTCACTCGATACCGTTGAATTGGTAATGGCGCTGGAAGAAGAATTCGAATGCGAAATTCCTGATGAAGATGCAGAAACCATCACTTCAGTACAACAAGCCATCGACTACGTCCTGGCTCATCAAAAGTAATATTCTAAATTATGAAACTCGCGTAGCGATTCGTTCGTCTCATCGCCCGCTTGCGGGAGAGGATTGAGAAGAAGGAACGGGTATGGCAGAGTTTCATAATCGGTTGTGGCCTTGTTGCCATGCCCGTTAGGTTTCCCCTTATTTACCGTTGGCGGAGCTAATTTGTCTAAACGTAGAGTAGTTGTAACCGGACTGGGGATAGTCTCTCCGGTCGGTATTGGTGTCTCGCTTGCCTGGCAAAATATTGTCGCTGGCAAGTCGGGTATCGTCAAAATTTCCAATTTCGATGCCAGTCTGTTCGCGAGTCAGATTGCCGGAGAAGTGCAGAACTTTGATGTCACGCAGTATTTGCCCGCCAAGGATGCTCGACGTATGGGCAGATTCATTCATTTCGGGCTGGTTGCCGGAATGGAAGCGTTCAAGGATGCGGGTATCGAAGTCACCGAGCAGAATGCGGAGCGCATCGGCGTGAATATCGGTTCTGGCATCGGTGGTTTGCCGATGATTGAAGATACGCACAATGATTATCTGGCGAGCGGTCCGCGCAAGATTTCGCCGTTCTTCATCCCCGGCACCATCATCAACATGATTTCAGGCAATCTGTCTGTCATGTACGGCCTGAAAGGGCCGAATCTGGCGATGGTTTCCGCCTGTACCACCGGTACGCACTGTATCGGTGAGTCGGCGCGCATGATTGAATACGGTGATGCCGATGTGATGATCGCGGGCGGTGCGGAATCGACTACCTGCCCGTTGGCGGTGGGCGGTTTTGCGGCAGCACGTGCGCTCAGTACGCGCAACGATGACCCTGCGACGGCCAGTCGTCCCTGGGACAAAGACCGGGATGGTTTCGTCATGGGTGAAGGCGCCGGCGTTCTGGTGCTGGAAGAATACGAACACGCCAAAGCGCGCGGAGCGAAGATCTACTGCGAACTTTCCGGTTACGGCATGAGCGGTGATGCTTACCACATCACTTCGCCTAACAGCGATGGCCCTAAACGCAGTATGTTGAATGCATTGAAAAATGCAGGATTTAATCCGGATGCCGTGCAGTATGTAAATGCACACGGCACCTCGACTCCGCTGGGCGACAAGAACGAAACCGATGCGATTAAGCTGGCATTTGGCGATCACGCTTACAAGATGGCGGTTAATTCAACCAAGTCCATGACTGGCCATTTGTTAGGCGGCGCGGGCGGTATTGAGTCGCTGTTCTCGGTGCTGGCGATTCATCATCAAATTTCACCGCCGACCATCAATATCTTCGAACAAGATCCTGAATGCGATCTGGACTATGTGGCCAACACGGCGCGTGATATGAAGATCGACGTGGCGATGAACAACAACTTCGGTTTTGGCGGCACCAACGGTACGCTGGTCTTTTCCAAAATCTGATCCCGTTCACTGCTGATGCTGATTAATGGCGTAACCGGCGATTTAATCAGCATCCGTGATCGCGGTCTGCTCTACGGCGACGGGGTGTTTCGCACCCTGCGCTCCGCTGACGCTCGTGCATTGCACTGGCCGTTGCACTATCAAAAACTCCAACACGATTGTTCTGCTCTGGGCATCACCTGTCCGGATTTCGGCCGTCTGTCGTCTGAGTTGGCAAGTCTGTTGGTCGACCACCCCGATGCGGTATTAAAAATCATCGTCACGCGCGGGCAGGGTATGCGCGGCTATGCGCCTATTCCCCTCTCTCCTAGCTCTCTCCCGCAAACGGGCGAGAGGGACGTGGTCTCGCAGCGCGAGTCTCTCGTTTACGCAGTCCCCACTCATATCTGGGATGTCTCCCCTCTGCCTGTCTATCCGGCAAGTAATGCGACTGAAGGCGTGACGCTGTGTTTATGCACCTTGCGTCTCTCCCATCAACCGCGTCTGGCTGGCATCAAGCACCTCAACCGTCTGGAAAATGTGCTGGCAGCGGCGGAATGCACGGAGGTCAACGAGGGCTTGCTGCTGGATGTCGACGGTCTGGTGATCGAGGGGGTGCGCAGCAATGTGTTTCTGATCAAGCAAGGGTGTCTGATTACACCTGAGTTATCGCGTTGCGGCGTGGCCGGGGTGCAGCGCGATCGGGTGATGGATTGTGCGCGGCAAATCGGCATGCAGGTCGAAGTGAGGGATGTCGGGTTAGATGAGTTGCACATGGCCGATGAGGTGTTTTTAACCAACAGCGTGTTTGGTCTATGGCCGGTTGCGCGTCTGGCGGACAAGGTCTGGACGAACTTTGCAGGTGCAGCAAGCTTGTGTGCTGCGCTTGAAAACGGAGAGATTGATGGGTAAGTTATTGTCTTTATTTATTATTTTATTAGCGTTTGCGGCGGCATATTACGTCTACACGCCGGTATCTCCTCCTAAGCAGCCTTTCAATTTTGTACTGAATCAGGGCAGCAGTTTGACCTCCATCGCGCGCCAGTTTGAAAAGGATGGCTTGCTCGATAACGCCACGCTGTTTGTCGTTTTAGGGCGCGCCATGGGGCGTGCGAGTCAGATCAAGGCGGGGGTCTATCAACTGGATCACGCAGTCTCAAAAATGGAATTGCTCGATATCATCACGCAGGGGAGTTCCGCGACCGGTCGGATGACCATCATCGAGGGCTGGAATTTCAGGCAACTGCGCGCAGCCCTTAATGCAGCGCCGAATTTGAAACACGATACAGAAGCCCTGTCCGATGCGGAGATCTTGCAGCGCATCGGTGCTTTCGAGACGCATCCGGAAGGACTGTTTTTGCCGGAAACCTATTCGGTGGCGGCGGGCAGCAGCGATCTGGCCCTGCTCAGGCGCGCTTATCAGATGATGCAGCAGCGCGTGCAGGAACTCTGGCAGGCAAGAAGTCCGGATACGCCGTTGCAAGCGCCCTATCAGGCATTGATTCTGGCCTCCATCGTGGAGAAGGAAACCGGTGCGGCGAAAGACAGGCCGATGATCGCCGGGGTGTTCGTCAACCGCTTGCGCAAACACATGCTGCTGCAAACGGACCCTACCGTGATCTATGGATTGGGTGAGAACTTCGACGGTAATCTGCGTCGCCGTGATTTAACCAGCGATACGCCGTATAACACCTATACGCGTGGCGGATTGCCGCCGACGCCGATCGCCATGCCGGGTATGGCGGCGCTCAATGCGGCATTGCATCCGGCTAAGACGGATGCGCTGTATTTCGTCGCGCGCGGTGATGGCAGTTCGAAGTTTTCCAGCAATCTGAATGAGCATAACCGGGCGGTGTATCAGTATCAAAGGTAGTGCGGTGTTTGTGGCATAATCGCCAGTAACTGGCACACTACGTGATAAAGCATGAAAATTGCCCCGCTACCGGATGACGAAACAGCTCGCCTCGCCGCGTTGAGAGATTACGCTATTCTGGATACAGAGCCGGATGCGGCGTTAGATGCGATGGCGCAACTGGCCTCCTATATCTGTCATGCACCGGTTGCCGCCATCAGTTTGGTGGACGAAAAGCGCCAGTGGTTTATGGCGAGTGTCGGACTGGACGCCAAGGAAACCTCGCGAGATATCGCGTTCTGCGCGCACACCATCCTACAGCAAGAGCCGCTGATCGTCGTCGATGCGCATCTGGATGAACGCTTTTTCGATAATCCGTTGGTTACCTCTGCTCCCCACATTCGTTTTTATGCCGGTGTGCCGCTGGCAGCTTTTGACGGTCAGCATCTGGGTACCCTCTGCGTCATCGATAGCGTGCCACGGGAGTTGAACCCTGAACAATTGCTCGCGCTCAGGGTGCTGGCTGACAATATCATGTCTCATTTGAATCTGCGTCTGTCGCATAAACGGGCGCGCGAATATGCTGTTCAGATACAGCAGAAAAACACCCATTTGCAAGCCAGCCAGCGACGAATCGCCGAGTTGTCGGAGCATTTGCCGGGGATGATTTTTCAATTCAGGTTGCCCGCTGACGGCGCCGCATGCTTCCCTTATTGCAGTGACGGTATCGCAGAGATATTTGAACTGGCAGCGGAGCAAGTCATCAGTGACGCGACTCCGGTCAAGTTGCTGCTGTGTGATCCTGACGCAGTCATCGAGTCTATCCGCTCGTCGGCTTGTGTAGTGCAGCCGTGGTCGCTGGAGTTTTGTGTGAATTTACCCGTAAAGGGGAGACGCTGGCTGGCCGGGCAGGCAAGACCTGAGAGCCAGAACGACGGTAGTGTGCTCTGGCATGGCTTTATCACGGATATAACCGAGCGCAGAACGGGAGAGGAGGCGTTGCGCGAAGTGCGTGAGCGATTGGAGCTTGCAACGCGCGCTGGAGGTGTGGGCGTTTGGGATTGGGATGTGCAGCGCAACCTGCTGACCTGGGATGATCAGATGTTTGCGCTTTATGGCATCAAACGCGATCAGTTTGGCAGCGCTTATGCCGATTGGCGCTCTGTAGTTTGTGCCGATGATATTGAGCAGTCTGATTTGAGCGTGCAGATGGCCTTGAGCGGTGAAAAAGAATATGACACTGAGTTTCGCGTGCGCTGGCCCGATGGCACGTTACGCAATATTCGTTCTATTGCTACAGTGAAATTTGATGCCGACGGCAATCCGTTGCGTATGATAGGCACAAATTGGGATATCACTCGTCTGAAACAGGCTGGGCAGGCGATGCAGCAGGCTAAGGTGGCGGCGGAGCAGTTGGCTAATTCAAAATCGGAGTTTCTTGCGAATATGTCGCACGAAATCAGGACGCCGATGAATGCGGTGATCGGACTGTCTGAATTGGCGCTGGAGAGCTCCGATCTGTCGGAGCGGGAGAGTTATCTGCGCCAGATCAATGAGTCGTCGCGTTCCCTGATGGGGATACTCAACGATATTCTGGATCTGTCTAAAATCGAGGCCCGGCAGCTGAGCGTAGAAAGTGCTGTATTTAATCTGGATGATTTGCTCGATACCCTGAACCGGATGTTTACGATGAATGCTCAGGACAAGGGTATCGGCTTTTCTATCGTACGGGACGAGCCGATTCCTCGTTTAATCAGGGGAGATGCGTTAAGACTCAGGCAAATATTGACCAATTTGCTGGGCAATGCGTTTAAATTTACTAAGCACGGCAGTGTCACGCTGGAAATCAAGTCTATCCAAACCGGGACGGTGGATGCGCAGCTTAGTTTTATCATTCGAGACAGTGGTATCGGTATGACAGCGGCGCAAATCGAAGGTCTGTTTCAGCCTTTTTCTCAGGCGGATAGCACGATCAGTCGTCGCTTCGGCGGAACAGGTCTGGGCCTGACCATTAGTCTCAATCTGGCCAGGCTGATGGGCGGCGACATCCGCGTAGAGAGTATTCCTGGTATGGGGAGTACCTTCTTTTTTACTGTCACCTTGCCTGAAGCCGAGCCAGCTGGCATGCAGCGTCGTGAGGCAGACAGAGCGCCGTCCGAGTTTAAAGAGTTAGCTCAGATTTTACGCGGCAAGCGGGTGTTGTTGACCGAGGACAATCGGATCAATCAGCTGGTGGCAAGCAAAATGCTCACCAAGATCGGTTTGCTGGTCGATATCGCGAACAATGGCGAAGAGGCGATACAGCGTATCAACGAGACAGCTTATGACATTGTGCTGATGGATATACAAATGCCTGTCATGGACGGACTGGAGGCGACGCGATTGATCCGTCAGGATGCGAGGTTTATGACCTTGCCTATCGTGGCGATGAGCGCGGGCGTGACGCTGGATGAAAAGTCGGCCTGCGATCAGGCGGGGATGACCGGTTTTATCAGTAAACCGATTATCTCCTCGGAACTGACCAATAAGCTGGTCGAGCTGTGCTTCCCCTATATTTCGGACGGCATTTAGCTTGAGGGGCGTTTCTTAAATAAATTTATTTTTTACATTTAAAATGTGGTCATTTTAAAATGGGGTCAGGTCTTGCATTAACACATTGTGTTCATAACAAAGTGAGTGGTCAGGTTTCACATTAAAACAATGAGTTAATGCAATACCTCTCCCAATTTTAAAAGAATTAACACAATGTGTTAATGCAAGACCTGACCCCATTCACATGACCCCATTCACAATTTTGAGCGTTTTTTATGACTAAATTTATTACTTTCGAAGGTGTGGACGGGGCGGGCAAGAGCACCCATCTGGCGTGGTTCGCCGATGCCCTGCGTCAGCGCGGACTGGATGTGATCGTCACGCGAGAGCCGGGCGGTACGCAGTTGGGTGAGCAGTTGCGCGAAATGCTGCTCAATCAGTCTATGAGTATCGGCACCGAGGCGATGCTGATGTTTGCCGCGCGATTGGAACACGTAGAGCAGGTAATACAGCCGGCCTTGCGTGCCGGGAAGTGGGTGATCTCCGATCGTTTTTCCGACGCCAGCTTCGCCTATCAGGGAGCCGGGCGAGGTATGGATTGGGATAGGCTCAAACAACTGGAGAGTTGGGTTGGCGTGCAGCCTGATCTGACGCTGTTCTTCGATGTGCCGGTGGAAGTCGCGCGGCAGCGTCTGGCGAACAACGTCAGTTTGGATCGCTTCGAGCAGGAACAGGACGATTTTTTCAATCGCGTGCGTTCAGGTTATCACCGCCGCGTCGTCGAAGAGCCTCAGCGCTTCCGTGTGATCGATGCGGCACAATCTCTGGATGCGGTTAAGCAGCAGTTGGTTGACATTGTTTCAACTATATGATTTATAACGAAATTTATCCGTGGCAGTCGGGTGACTGGTCGCGATTACAGTCTTTGCGCGGACGAGCGTCGCAGGGTTTGCTGTTTCAGGGGCTGAAGGGGATAGGCAAACTGGATCTGGCGATCAATTACGCTCGCGCCCTGTTGTGTGAACATCCTCTGGCAGATGGCGGTGCCTGCGGCGTGTGCCCAGCGTGTCATTGGTTCGAACAGGACTCGCATCCGGATTTTCGTATTCTGCAACCGGAGTCCGAAACGGAAGAGGTCGAAACTGGCGGGAAAAAACCCAGTCGGCAGATTTCGGTCGCACAGATACGCGGACTTGCCGATTTTATGGCGATGTCGGCCCATCAGGGTGGTCGTCGGGTGGTGATCATTCATCCGGCTGAAGCGATGAACACCAACGCTGCGAATGCCCTGTTGAAGAGCCTGGAAGAGCCGCCGCCGGGTTTGCTGTTTATTCTGGTGACGCACAAGCCGCATCAATTGTTGCCGACCCTGTTGAGCCGTTGTCTGGCGTTTAGTCTGGGTGTGCCTGATGCGGCCAGCGCTGCTAAATGGCTGGCGGGCAAGGGGGTGAAGAATCCTGCCGATGTGCTGGCGATTTCAGGATTCTCTCCCTTGCAGGCAATGCAATCGGCAGCAGATGGTGGGACGGAGGCGCGCGAAAAATTGTTGCGGGCGGTGCGCCAACCTTCTACGCTGGATGTATTTGCGCTCGCCGATGCCTTGCAGAAGACCGAGCAGGTGCAGGTGGTGCAGTGGTTACAGCAATGGTGTTACGATCTGCTATCGCAAAAAATGTCCGATCGGGTGCGCTACCATCCTGCTGAAGCCGTAGCAATCGGGCAGCTGGTTGCGCCACTGGATGCGTTAGATTTGGCGCGGTTGCAAAAATACCTGCAAACGGCTAAGCGTGAAGCGCAGCACACGCTCAATCCTAAGTTGTTCTTCGAATCCCTGTTTTTTACCTATTGTCAGCTCACTAAGCCATGTCCTTTATAGATTCTCACTGTCACATCAATTTCCACGAGTTGTCGGCCAACATCCACGATGTGCTGGCGAAAATGCAGCAGAACGATGTGGAAGCCGCGCTGTGTGTCTCGGTCAATCTGGCCGATTACCCGCAGGTGCTGGCGCTGGCGGAGCTGTATCCGCATATTTACGCCTCGGTCGGCGTGCATCCCGATTACGAATCGGTCGAAGAGCCGACGGTCGAACGTCTGGTTGATCTGGCGCAACATCCTAAAGTCATCGCGATCGGCGAGACCGGTCTGGATTATTATCGTCTGACCGGCGATTTGGATTGGCAGCGTGAACGCTTTCGCAATCATATTCGTGCGTCTATTGCGTGCGGCAAGCCGCTGATTATCCATACCCGCAGTTCGGCGGAAGATACGCTGCGCATCATGGCGGAAGAGGGTGCGGAAAAGGCGGGCGGGGTGATGCATTGTTTTACTGAAAATTGGGAAGTCGCGCAGGCGGCGATCGACATGGGGTTTTATATCTCCTTTTCGGGTATTGTGACGTTTAAAAATGCCTTGCAAATCAAAGATGTTGCGCAGCGTGTGCCATTGGATCGCATCCTGATTGAAACTGATTCACCGTATCTCGCTCCCGTGCCGTTTCGCGGCAAGCTCAATCAACCGGCTTATGTGAAACATGTTGCAGAAGAAATTGCTTTGTTGCGCGGTATGAGTGCGGCGGAAGTGGGTGTGTGTACCTCGGAAAACTTCAATCGGTTGTTCAGTCTCTAGTCATTTTGGCAGTAAAAAGTTGACAAATTATTTTTAGACACTATAATTCGCGCCTCGCAATGCGGGAATAGCTCAGTTGGTAGAGCGATACCTTGCCAAGGTATAGGTCGAGAGTTCGAGCCTCTTTTCCCGCTCCAGATTCAAGTAGTAGATTGTCAGTTGTTTTTTGTAGTTGATGCGGGAATAGCTCAGTTGGTAGAGCGATACCTTGCCAAGGTATAGGTCGAGAGTTCGAGCCTCTTTTCCCGCTCCAGATTTAAGTAGTAGATTGACCGTCGTTTTTATGTAGTAAATGCGGGAATAGCTCAGTTGGTAGAGCGATACCTTGCCAAGGTATAGGTCGAGAGTTCGAGCCTCTTTTCCCGCTCCAAATTTAAGGGAGAGCATCGCGCTTTCCCTTTTGTTCTTAAAGTTAGTGGTGCGTTAGCAAATCGGTTATGCCCTGGATTGCAAATCCAGTTAGCCCAGTTCGACTCTGGGACGCACCTCCAAACATCCGCCCGGGTGGTGAAATTGGTAGACACAACGGACTTAAAATCCGTCGGCTTGAAAAGGCCGTACCGGTTCGATTCCGGTTCTGGGCACCAAATTCCTTATAAAACAGATAGTTAATCTAGTTTGTTTTACATCTGTTTACACCGTTTGATCCCCCCAAATGAAAATTTATAGTCAAAAATGGACTATTTACGTCTGCTTTCTGTTCTGTCAATAAATGACGCACCGGAGAAATCAGCCTCTCTAAATTAGCTTCCCCATAACTGCTATTCACTAAAGACAGATGCGTCTCTGCAACCGTCATGAATGACCGGTTTCGGGCAAGCAAAGTTTGAGAGACTTTTAGTGTTTTATTTGTTGCAGCATGGCGGCACGCAGAATTTCGTTAATGCGAGTCTGGTAGCCTTTGCCTTGAGATTTCAGCCAAACCAGTACATCCGTATCAACGCGCACGGTGGTTGATGTTTTTGTTGGCTTATAGAAAGGGTTGGCGGCTGCGATTTTTAAAAAATCAGCAGGTAGAGCCGGGATGTCGCTATAGTCAATTTCGCTGTCAGGCAGTTCTGAGGCCGCTTTGATTTCTGCTCTTTGCTGCTCTGTTAAAGGCGCTGTTGCATTCAGTGTGTACTTAACGGTTTTCTTCATAATATTTTCGCTCCTTTTTGTCAGCTCTTCGCGCTGAGATCAATCGAATTATTTCGGCACCATTTTCATTTCGTACCGTGTGCGCGACCAGCAGAAGTAAACACCCATCGACCATCCCGAGCGTTTGCCAGCGGTGCTCGCCATTTTCGATGCGATCTTGATGGGAAAGCGCTAAGGGGTCGAGAAATACGCGAGAGGCAATCTCAAAACTGACATGGTGCTTTCTCAGGTTTATCGATGCTTTTTCTGCATCCCATTCAAACTCAATATTCACGTCAAAATGTTACTACAAAAATGTAAATACAACAATGTTAAATGAGCAGCGTTAACATCAAAATGCGGCCATATAATCGACGGTAGAAGCGCGAGCTATCAGCATCTTCTCTCGGGTTGTCGCCACGCCGATTTTTAAGTAAGTTTTCGTACTAGACCAAAACTAGATCATTTTTGACCTGTTGCAGTGATTTTCCTACGTGCTATAAGGCTTGCAGCGTTGTTTCACAACTGACTTAAAATCCGTCGGCTTGAAAAGGCCGTACCGGTTCGATTCCGGTTATTGGCGCAAAATTACTTATAAAACAGATGGTTGGCATCGTCTGCTTTGCATCTTTTACACGCTTTTTACCCAAAAAATAAGTTTTGCATACCAAAAGTGCGATATTTGCCATGTTTTTGTACGCGTGTGCATGAATTCTTATTTCTCTTTGCCATTATTTTTGTGTATTCCTCTTCTTTGGTGCTGATTCCGCCTGCCTGTGAAAAATCTAGAAAAAAATAATTCAATGCACCCTTTTTGTTGTGCGATAACGGGACTTCACGGCCATGTTCGTGGACAAAGCGGACTCTTGATATTTGTCTCTCAGTGAACCCGAAACTTTGCATGACATGCTAGGCATTGCCCCATCAGTTTGCCGGCGTCACTTGCCAGCATATCCATTTCATCCGAATCAGCCCGTATTGCCAACTCTTCAAACATCATGTGAGTTGCCCCACCAAGGTCACGAAAAGACTGTGGCATTTTGGCTCGAACGGCGGCGGGTGTAGCTCTTGCCATCCGGTTGCCTGACAGTTTTGCTGCTTTTGTAATCTTGTCACGGTCAGATGTGCCAATGCCCTCTAATATCTGCTGAACGCTAAAGAGCATATTGCGCATTTCGCTCAAAAATTCAGCACGCTCAATAGGTGTTAATTGCAGATTTTGGCGTGGGTCGGGAGAGGATTTGGAAACAGCCCTGTCCGCGGAAAAAGTACTCGCCGGCACGCACAAAAGGGTAATCAGCAACCACTTAAAACTGGATCGCACATTAATCTCCTCTTTAAATTTTTGGTAAACGCAGTGTCATTCCGGGGGCTAGGATCAAATGGTCGATATGCCCAGCAGACTTTTTATCCCGGGAGAGCAGATGGATATGCATGGCGTTTTTGGCGCCGCTGCCCTCACTGATGGCCGGTACGTAGGCGCTGATAAACACTCCGGGATGTTTTTCAGAGTAAAAACCAATAATGTCCATAGGCTCGTTTTTCATTACATAGCCAGCTTTCGACTCGGCAAATAACTTCTTGGTAATAAATTTACCATTAGTTAAATCAACATTGACGTGCCACTTCACCTCCACGGGGGTGCCTATAATTTGAAACGGGAAAGGCTGGCTAACGTCGATACCTGCGATAGCGGCTCGGGCTTTGATAAAATTTTGTATATCCAGATAATTTTTAACTTCCTGTGGAATAGGCTGATCGACCCACTCAGTTTGTCGTGTCCAGACGGCGAATGTGGCCACATGGTCAGAACTGTGATCCATTATGTAGCTGTCGCCACGAACCTTGGTCACATAAGGTTTACCTTCAAATACAGTGATTTCTCCATCCAATCCAGCCACGGCACCTACTCCAAATAGCGCTGACGATCCGGACATCACCTTTACTGGTACTTTGGCCTCAGCCTTGCCGGTGTCGAAAATGGTTTTCTGTGAGCCTGCATATTCCAGCATCCCCGCTTTGGTTGTCGGAGGCAAGGTGTGGGCGCAGGCAGTAAATGCTATTGAGCATAAAAGTATATAGATTTTGTTCATATGATCATTTTCTTACTTCGGTTGAAATAAATACTGCTGATGTGGATCAATCAAAGCTTACGAATTTACTTACAGTTGTGGTGTAGCTTCCATTTTTCTTCATGCCCCATCGCTTTGGCGAAATCGGGAACCTTGCAACGCTCAACTTCAGCAGGATCGATGGCGGTCGTTGATTCAGTAATACTTTGCTGAGTATTGTGGGCTTGGTTTTGCTGAGCTGAGCCGTAGATTGCTTTGGCTGAAACGCCAATCACGCCTGCGAATAAAAACACCATCGCAAATTGTGCCAAGCTTATGTCGCTACTTTTCCTTTCAGGCATTTCACAAGTGCCACCCGGGCAAAGTTGTGCCTGATCTTTATTGAATAAATTGTAAATTTTGCAACCGATGCAAATCCCAAACGCACTCTCAAAAAACAACAGTAATAGACAGACGCCGCACACAATCAGGTTGATAGGGCCGATCACATGGTTGAGGACCATCAGATATAGCATCGTGAGAGCCAGTGCAAAACCAATCGCCCAAGCAAAACGTTTTTGCGGTGCTCCAACATATTCGGGCTGTTGATGACGCACGATCCATTGCCCGATGATTATGCTGGGAGCATAACGGGGATTGATGAAAATACGAATAGTGAAATCAAGCAGAAACGCAACAACAAAAACACGGGTGGGTAGAAAGTTACCCATGAGCCAAGCGTTCATAAACGCGATCATGGCAAAAAGAAACAAAATGCCAGCGCTGGCTCGTACAGCTCGTTCGTTTAGCACTTTCACCTCGTAGCCATTGAGCTGCTCGCCAAATTCAAAAAAATTGCTCATAATTCCATCCCCAAAAAATATTGGCTAGATTATAAGCCTCTCATCCGACATGCCGTATGATTACGATCATATGCCAAAGTTAAATGCAAATATCCTCAGCTAGCACTGCAACAACTCCTGCCTATAGCGCTTCAGCATCAGTGTACATTCTTCATTGGCACAAAAAATGAACGATTATTTGCACAAGGCAAGAAGCCAGAACGAATATTTTATGTGATCAGTGGTGAGGTGGTTTTATTAAGGTTGGGAATGCAAGGTGCGCACATTGTCTTGCAACTGTCCGGGGTCAGGTCTTGCAATAACACATTTTTTTAAAAAATGTGTTATTGCAAGACCTGACCCCATAGGAGGAGTTAAAGCAGCGGAACGATCAACAATGCCACAATATTAATGATTTTAATCAATGGGTTAATTGCAGGGCCTGCGGTGTCTTTGTAGGGGTCGCCTACGGTGTCGCCGGTTACGGCAGCCTTGTGAGCCTCTGAGCCTTTGCCGCCGAAGTTGCCTTCTTCGATGTATTTCTTGGCGTTATCCCATGCGCCGCCACCGGTGGTCATGGAAATTGCCACGAAGATGCCGGTGACGATGGTGCCTACCAGCACGCCGCCTAAGGCTTGCGCGCCCAGCGTAAGACCGACGATGACGGGAATGGCTACCGGCAACAGGGATGGCACGATCATTTCCTTGATGGCGGCTTTAGTCAGCATGTCCACGCAGGTGCCGTATTCCGGTTTGCCTGTGCCTTCCATGATGCCGGGAATTTCCTTGAATTGGCGGCGCACTTCAACCACAACGGCACCGGCGGCTCGTCCGACCGCTTCCATGCCCATCGCACCAAACAAATAAGGCACCATGCCGCCGATGAACAGCCCGACGATCACCATGTGATTGGACAGATCGAAGGTCAGGTTATGACCGCTGGCCGTGAGTGCATGCGTGTAATCGGCAAATAGAACCAGCGCGGCCAAGCCTGCTGAGCCGATCGCATAGCCTTTGGTGACGGCCTTGGTGGTGTTGCCTACGGCATCCAGTGCGTCGGTGATGACGCGCACTTCATCCGGCAATTTGGACATCTCGGCGATGCCGCCTGCGTTATCGGTGATCGGTCCGTAAGCATCTAATGCGACGATGATGCCGGTCATGGATAACATGGAGGTGGCGGCGATGGCAATGCCATACAGTCCTGCCATCGAATAGGAGGCCATGATGGCAGCGCAAACCGCCAGTACGGGGGCTGCAGTCGAACGCATCGAGACGCCCAGTCCTGCGATGATGTTGGTGCCATGACCTGTGGTGGATGCCTGAGCGATATGGCGTACCGGTGCATATTCCGTGGCGGTGTAGTATTCGGTGATCCACACTAGGGCTGCGGTCAGCAATAGGCCGACGATCGTCGAGCCATACAATGCGTCGACGCTATACACGCCATTGTCACCCATGATCCAGCTGGTTAACGGGTAAAAGGCGATCAGTGCCAGCGCCGCGGAAACGGCCAGGCCGCGATACAGCGCATTCATGATTTTGCCGCCTGGTCTGGCTTTGACGAAGAACGTGCCGACAATCGAGGCGATGATGGAGAAGCCTCCCAGCACCAGCGGATAGATTACCGCATTTGCATTGGTCATCAGCAGTCCGCCCAGCATCATGGTGGCGATGATGGTGACCGCATAGGTTTCAAACAGATCCGCTGCCATGCCTGCACAGTCGCCGACATTGTCGCCGACGTTGTCCGCGATCACCGCAGGATTTCTGGGGTCGTCTTCCGGGATGCCGGCCTCGACTTTACCCACCAGGTCTGCGCCGACATCTGCCCCCTTGGTAAAAATGCCGCCGCCTAAGCGGGCGAAGATGGAGATCAGTGAGCCGCCGAAACCGAGTCCCACCAGTGCGTGCGTAGCTTCCATTTGTGTGGCGCCGGTGCTGGTGAGGAAAACGAAGTAAGCTGTCACCCCTAGCAGCCCTAATCCCACTACCAGCATTCCTGTGATCGCACCACCCTTGAAGGCGATGTCAAGTGCGGTATTAAGTCCGTGTTTGGCACCCTCGGCAGTGCGCACATTGGCGCGTACCGAGACATTCATGCCGATAAAACCGGCTGCGCCCGAGAGGATGGCACCGATCGCGAAGCCGATGGCGGTTTGCCAACCTAAAGCCGCGAAGAGGAGAACGAATAAGATGGCGCCGACGACGGCGATGGTGAAGTACTGACGGTTAAGGTAGGCGGTGGCACCTTCCTGAATGGCGGCCGAAATTTCTCGCATTCGATCCGAACCGGTGGGTTGGCCCAGTATCCATTTGATTGAAAATATACCGTATAAAATTGCAATTACGGCACACCCCATTGCAAAGACCAGACCGCTTGACATAATTTCACCTCCTTGAGTTGAATCGCCAAAACCCGCTTTCCCGTCAGTGTATGCTGACTCGCGTAATCATAGCAGCATCCTGTCGATGTATAGTAGCGCTATTCCCTGTTTAATTTGCAGGCTTTTGACCTTCATCAGTTAAATTTCGGCGATATTCGGTTATGATTGTAAAACGATAATCAATGGAGGGTGTGATATGGCAATTGAGTTGTTTAATGACGGTAAGCATATGTGCATCATGTTTGATGACCTGTCGGATGAGGGTGGTGATGTTGCCGTGCAGTCTAATCAGTTTCTGATTGTCGATAATGGACACGCGGCCTTGCTGGATCCGGGTGGTAACATGACTTTCAATGGATTGTTGATGGGAATGGCGCAATATGTGCCTTCCAAAAACATGGAATATATTCTGGCTTCTCATGCCGATCCGGACATCATCGCGTCGGTGAATAAATGGATGATACATTCCAACTGCAAGGTGGCGATTTCAGCACTGTGGTCGCGTTTCGTTCCGCACTTTTGTACCGCCGGCAAGACCGAAGGGCGTATCCTGCCGATTCCTGATCAGGGGATGAACTTCTCACTGGGTAACGGTGTTTTGAAGGCGATTCCTGCTCATTTCATGCATTCTGAAGGCAATTTTCAGTTTTATGATCCGATCAGCAAGATTCTTTTCTCCGGCGACATGGGGGCGTCTATCGTTTCTCATACCGATGCGGATACGCCGGTAACTGATTTCAATGAGCATCTGAAGACCATGGAAGGCTTCCATCGCCGTTACATGATCTCCAATAAGATTTGCCGTTTCTGGGTGCAGATGGTGCGTCAGATGGATGTGGAAATGATCGTGCCTCAGCATGGCAAGTCGTTCAAGGGAAAGAAGATGGTCAATCAGTTCCTGGACTGGATCGAGCAATTGCCCTGCGGTATCGATTTGATGACACAGGATAATTATCGCGCGCCACTGTAACTCTGGTGCACACAAGCCACGCGGGCGAGATGATCGCTCGCGTTGCTTTTTTATTTTAAATCAATAGGTTATTTGATATCTTGTAGTGCGGCCAGGCCTGCGGCGGCGATGAGGCCGTCTTCGGGCGAGCGCACCCCGCTGATGCCCAATCCACCGACCGCGATGCCGTCTATCAGCAACGGTACGCCGCCTTCTGCTGGAATCACGCTGGGGAGCGCCAGATGTATCAGGCGTCCGCTCATCACTGCATCTTCAGAACTCTTGGTTGGACGCTGGAAGGCGATCGCGGCATAGGCTTTGGCGATCGCTGTTTCCACGCTGCCAAATTGCGTTTCGTGGCTGCGCTGCAGATACAACAGATGTCCGCCATCGTCCACCACCGCGATAACCACGCGCCAGTTGTTTTTTTGCGCTTCGGCTTCCGCAGCGGCGGCGATGCGTTTTGCATCCGTTAAGGTGAGAACGGGTTTCATGTCAGCTCGCCAATGCCGCGAAGAGTTGTTCACGGATGCTGTCTACGCTGCCGACGCCGGCTACTTTGACTGACTTTGGCGCGCCTGCATCGCCAGATGCAGCCCATGCCTGGTAGTACTCGACCAGTGGCAGTGTTTGATCATGGTAGATGGACAGGCGTCTGATCACGGTTTCTTCGGTGTCATCCGGGCGTTGCACCAGTTCTTCTCCGGTCACATCGTCAAGACCTGCCACTTTGGGTGGATTGAATACGATATGGTAAGTGCGACCCGAGGCGGGATGTACGCGGCGTCCGCTCATGCGGGTGATGATTTCGCTGTCGGCCACGTCGATTTCCAGCACGTAATCGATCGGAATCCCTGCGTCTTTCATGGCCTGAGCCTGAGGGATCGTGCGCGGAAAGCCGTCAAACAGGAAGCCGTCAGCGCAATCTGCCTCTTTGATACGCTCCTTGACCAGATTGATGATGATGTCGTCGGAGATCAGTCCGCCCGCATCCATGACGGATTTAGCAGCGATGCCCAGCGGTGTGCCGGCTTTGATGGCTGCGCGCAACATGTCGCCGGTTGAAATTTGCGGGATGTTGAATTTTTCTTTGATGTAATTGGCTTGTGTGCCTTTACCAGCACCCGGTGCGCCTAGCAGTATGACTCTCATGGTGATTCCTCTTTAAAAGTAAATGGTAATTGGCAGGACGTGTGTCGATGGTGTTTTCGGTCGCTAAAAGCTTACGTCTTAAGTCTGTTTTGTTTTTTCAAAGGCTATTCTTGCTGCATGCAAATCCTGCTCTGTGTCTACACCGGCTGGCGGTGCGTCAGCGGTAATCACTACGCCGATTTTGTAGCCGTAGTGCAGCGCACGCAATTGCTCCAGCGATTCGTAGTGCTCGACGGATGTCGGAGCCAATTGCCCATAGGCGCGCAGGAAGCTTGCACGATACGCGTAAATTCCGATGTGTCGCAATACCGGTAAGCCGGCAGGCAACTCTTCACCGGCCGCAAACGCGTCGCGAGGGTAGGGGATGGGGGCACGGCTGAAATACAGGGCGTTGCCGTTGATGTCCAGCACCGTCTTAACGATGTTGGGATTTTTCATCGATGCAGTATCGTGGATGGCGTGGCTGGCGGTGGCCATCGCGCATTCTGGATGGTCGTGCAGATGCTGGGCTACCGCGCGTATCAGCTCCGGTGGCATCAGCGGTTCATCGCCTTGCACGTTCACCACGATAGTGTCATCGGTCCAGCCTTGTTGTTCAACGACTTCGGCGATCCGGTCCGTGCCGCTGGTGTGTGTGGCGGCAGTCATGCAAGCCTTGAAACCGTGCTCATGCACCACATTGGCGATCGCATGATAGTCGGTGGCTATCCAGATTTGCTGTGCGCCACTTTTCGCCGCCTGTTCGGCGACTCGCACCACCATAGGCTTGCCGGCGATAGGCAGCAGCGGTTTGCCGGGCAGGCGGGTCGAGGCATGCCGTGCCGGGATGACAACGTGAAAAGCGAGCATGATTATTTGAGCGCTTCAGCTTCTTCGGGGGTCAGTTTGCGCGCTTCATCCGCCAGCATCACCGGAATGCCATCGGCAATTTTGAACGCCAGGCGATCTGCGCGGCAGATGAGCTCCTGCTCCGCCTTTTTATAGATCAGTTGAGATTTGCACAGGGGGCAGACGAGAATTTCAAGCAGTTTGGCATCCATGTGTGGCAATCTTTCTCAGTATGTGGTCTGTCAGGGCTGAATCAATCCGGGCGTCAACACGCAATACCCAGAATCTGTCATCAGCAAAAGCGGCGCATTTTACCGCATCTTTTTCGGTGATGAGTAGTGCATCGCATGAGTCAAAGTCCAGATCACCTGCCTGATAGGGGTAGTGGTCGGGGAATGCATGCGGTGTAACCGTCAGTCCCAGCTCCTTTAAGTGATCGAAATAGCGTTGCGGGTTGCCTATACCCGCAACAGCATGCAGGTTTAATGCTTGTAACTTGCTGGCTGATATAGTTTTTTCAGGATAACGCAGATTGAAAAAAATATCACCGTATAAGCTCATCATATATTGATTATTGAAATTACTTATGCTTTGGCTTCCGTTAATAACCACTGCAGTAACATTGTTTAATCTTGAGGCTGGTTCTCGTAGAGGCCCGGCTGGCAGCAGATAGCCATTTCCGAAGCCGCGCGCGCCATCGATGACTACGATTTCCACATCGCGCTGCAAGCGATAATGCTGCAAACCATCGTCACACAACACGACATCGCATTCCGGGTGAGATAGCAAGGCCTGATTGGCAGTGGCAACGCGATCCCTCCCCACCCATACCGGACATAGGTTGCGGCGCGCCATCAGCAAGGGTTCATCACCGGTCTGACTGGCTGTGTTGTCTGGTGTGACTTGTCGCTGGCATCCATCGCCGCCGTAGCCGCGACTAATGATGAGCGGGTGCCGACCGCGATCGATGAGTTGTTGTGCGAGGGCTAAAGTGAGCGGTGTTTTGCCTGTGCCGCCCACGCTGATGTTGCCCACCACGATCACGGGAACATTCAGGCGGAAACTTTTCAGGAGGCGGAGGCGATACAGGGTGCGCCGCAAGGCGGCCAGCGCGCCAAAACCCCAGCTTACCGGCAGCAGTATCAGATGGGCGTAACCCGTGCGATACCAGCAGCGCTCAAGTCTGGCCATGCCCTTTAACGTGAAACTCGCGTAGCGATTCGTTTGCCCTTTCCCTCGCTTGCGGGGGAAAGATGAAAAGAGGGAACAGGCATGGCGAGTTTTATTATCAGGGATCGCTTCTTATCCATGCCCGTTAGTTGGCTTCGTTTTGTGTGGCGAAGGTGATGCGGCTGTAACCTGCCTGTCTGGCCGCTTCCATCACATTGATGACAGCTTGATGCGGTGTTTTTGCATCGGCGTTGATGACGATCACAGGGTCGGTCTGATCGGCAGCCGAATTTTTCAAGGCGGAGGCGAGCCCTGCGATACCGGTGTATTTGACCTCGGTGCTGTTGATCGCATAGCGTGCAGACGCATCGACCGATACGTTGATCGGCTTAGCCTTTTCTGCGCTGGCTTCACCGCCGGCTTGTGGCAGGTTGATCTGCAATTCCGAATATTTGGCATAGCTGGTGGTGACCATCAAAAAGATCAAGATCACCAGCAACACATCGATCATCGGAATCAGATTGATTTCCGGTTCTTCACGGGTGCGTCCGCGCTGAAAATTCATTTTTGCTTAACCCTTGCGCTGGCCGTGCACGACTTCGACCAGTTTGATCGCCTGCTGCTCCATTTCGACGGTCAGACTGTCTACTTTTGCGCGGAAATGACGGTAAAAAATCATGCTGGGTATCGCCACGATCAGACCGAAAGCGGTGTTGTACAGCGCCACCGAAATACCGTGAGCTAAGATGGCCGGGCTGTTGCCAGCCACCGTTTGTGCACCGAAGATTTCGATCATGCCGACCACCGTGCCGAACAGACCCAGCAGCGGGCTGATGGACGCGATAGTGCCCAACGTGGTGAGAAAACGTTCCAGATCATGCGTCATCGCGCGTCCGGCTTCCTCGATGGACTCTTTCATCACGTCCTGCGTCGATTTGATGTTCTTCAGACCGGTGGCAAAGATGTAACCCAACGGGGAATTTTTAGCCAGCTGATCGAGCATTTCATCGCTGACGCCGTGTTGTTTGAGCGTCAACACCACCTCGTCGAGAAGAGCGGGAGGACTGACCCTGGCACTACGCAAATAAATCAGTCTTTCTGCGATCAGGCCAACGGCAACCACAGAGGCAAAAATCAAAAACCAAATCGGCCAGCCGGCCGCTTCTACGATTGCAAACACGCGGATTCTCCAAATGTGCTTAAATTGTGGAAACGCCCTGCGGTGCGATTAGGACACGACGGGGATGCGTTTGGCGCTTCCGGGGTCGCAACTGTAGCGTGTCGCGGTGAGTTGAGCAAGATTTCTAAGAATCTTCTTTCATAAAGTCCGCTTAAGCCCACGTTATTAAAGCGTATTTTTGTTTACCCACAGTATCTGTGGATAACTCTGTGGATAAGGTTGGGAAATGTGTCTTTAGAGCCGTGAACTATAAGGACTTTTCTTGATTTGCTTAATTTTTAGAAGACAAATAAATACAATAAAAACAAAGCGTTATCGTAAGTGTGAATATTTTATGACAGGGAGTGGGGCGCAAACCCCCGTGTTCTGTGGCTTTGTGAATAATTCGGGATTGTCAATATGTCAGGTCATATTTCTTTTGCAGAAAAAACGCGTGTGCTGCGTGTTGCGGAACTCACCCGTGCAA
Source organism: Gallionella sp. (assembly GCA_041660905.1). Lineage (GTDB taxonomy): Bacteria > Pseudomonadota > Gammaproteobacteria > Burkholderiales > Gallionellaceae > Gallionella. The sequence goes on along the minus strand of JBAZVL010000003.1, from coordinate 257,681 downwards.
TCAATCAGTTACTGGAAGGCAATGTGCCGCTGCTCTGGGTGGGCGGGGAGATTTCCAATCTGGTAAAGGCGGCTTCCGGTCACAGCTACTTCGCGCTCAAAGATGAACAGGCGCAGGTGCGCTGCGTGATGTTTCGCAACAAGCTGTCACAACTGGAGCGTCCCCTGACGAACGGAATGCAGGTCGAATTGCTGGCGTCGGCCAGTCTGTACGAGGCGCGCGGTGAGTTTCAGTTGACTGTGGAGCAGTTGCGTCCGGCCGGATTGGGTGTTTTATATGAGAAATTTGAGCGGCTTAAACAGCATTTGGAGCGGGAAGGCTTGTTTGATGCCGGGCGTAAGCGCCCCTTGCCTTTATTTCCCAAGCGCATCGGCATCATCACATCCCCGCAGGCCGCCGCGTTGCGCGATGTCTTAACCACCTTAAAGAAGCGTCTGCCCGGTGTGCCTGTGGTGTTGTATCCCTCACCGGTACAGGGCGCGGGGAGTGCGGAGAAAATTGCGGCGGCAATCAACATTGCCAATGTACGCTCTGAATGCGAAGTGCTGATCGTGTGTCGCGGCGGCGGCAGTATCGAGGACTTGTGGGCGTTCAATGAAGAGGTTGTGGCGCGCGCGATTGCGGGTAGCTTAATTCCGGTGGTCAGCGGGGTGGGGCATGAGACGGACTTTACCATCGCCGATTTTGTCGCCGATGAGCGTGCCCCGACGCCGACGGCCGCCGCTCAACGCGTGGTACCGGATCGCCATGCGCTGCTGCAAGGGTTGCGCGATACGGCGCAGCATCTGATGCGACCGATGCGTCATCGTTTGCAAAGCGCCATGCAGGCGTTGGATTATCTGCAATGCCGGGTGGTTCATCCCGAGCAGCAATTGCAAAGGCAAAAATTGCATCTGGATCAATTGCAACAGCGTATGCAGCGCAGTTTTACGCACAGCCGTCAGCAACAGTCCTGGCAGTGCCAGTCCTATACGCAGCGATTGCGCAGGGCGGGCAGCGATTTCGCTAGGATGCTGGATCGACAGTCTCATCTGAGTGATCGACTGGTGACGGCGGCACGCCAGGAACAGATGCGGAGTCAGAGCAGGTTGGCGGCCGTGGAGCAGCATCTGGGGATGCTCAATCCTGAGCGCGTGCTGGCGCGCGGCTACAGCTTGGTGCAGGACGCACAGGGGCATTTGGTGTCGGATGCCTGTCAACTGACGGTCGGTGACGGCGTGCGTATTACCTTTGCTCAAGGGTGGGCGCAGGCCACCGTCAAAGTGCGACAGGGCGCTGCATAGGCGTTTTAAATTTTGATTGAATTGATGCGCGGTTAATGGATAATTCAACTCGCTTCGAGTCCGACTGATAATACTCGTAACTTGCTGTACGGAGTCCACATGAAACTGAGTCAATGGCCTACCCCTTTTTATTATAAATTTGCAGAAAATCTGGAGGCGTTTAAGAGTGAGCCCTGTCTGGTTGTCAGCAAAGACAATCACGAGCTGTTTGGCGAGTTGACGTATTTTGTTCCGGAGGACGGCCTGATTGAATTGCGCCCTTTTAAGGGCGCTGTCGCACGCCCCAAGTTCGAATCAATTAATTACTTGCGCCTGCTCAATCCGGTTCATTTGATTAAAAAAACCATCTCGCCCAGCAAAACATACGAAGAGATGTTCGGTCCGTCGGAGCGGCAAATCTGTTCTATCCTGTTTATGAATGACAAGGAGTTGGAAGGGGAGACGGTCGGTTTTGCAATCGACAAGACGGGGCTGTACCTCTATCTGGTGCATGAGGGGGATACCGTGATCCGCTGTTTTGTGCCGGCAGCGTCCATTAAGCACTATCAGATCGGCAAGAAAATCGGTCAGATGCTGGTCGAAGAACGCATCGCGACGCATAAGGAAATCGATTCCGGTTTGGAGAAACAGGCGCAGATGCGCAATCAAAGATTGGGTGAATATTTGACCAGTGAACAGATAGTCACGCCGGAACAACTGGTGGCAGCCTTGGGGCGTCAGCCCGGCACAGTTTTGAAGCTGGGTGATGTACTGGTTCAGGAGAAGCTGATCACCAGAGAGGTGCTCGAACAGGCGTTGGCCAAGCAGCGAGTAGACAAGAAAGTGGCGTTGGGCGAGATTCTGATCAACATGGGCGTGGTGAATGCAGAGGTTGTGCAGAGCATGCTGGCCAAAAAGCTGGGTATTCCCTATGTGAACGTCAGAAAATTCCATATCGATCATGCGACCTTTCATCTGGTGCCTATCGCCTTCATCAATAAATATACCATCCTGCCTCTCTATCATTCCGAGCACACCCTGGTGGTGGCTATGGAAAATCCGCTGATTTGGGAGCCGGTCAACGAGTTGCGTGTTATCACCAATCTGACCATCGTGCCGGTGCTGGGGTCGCGTGAGGATATTCTATTTGTTATCAATCAGTTGCGTAATGAAAAGGCAACGCTGCAAAAAATCGATGATCTGGCCGTCGGTATGACGATAGAGACGACAGAGGAAGTGGCGGAGGAGGGGATCGCCGAAACAGATAATACGCTGGTAGGACTGGTCAATAAGATGATGCTCGATGCCTATAATCAGGGGGTGTCCGACATTCATATCGAAACCTATTCCGGCAAACGCAATACTCAGGTTCGTTTTCGACGCGACGGCGCGATCAGCAAGTATTTTGAATTTCCTCCCAATTTCAGGAATGCGCTGGTGTCTCGCATCAAAATTATGGCGAGGCTGGATATCTCCGAAAAACGCAGGCCGCAGGACGGTAAGATAGAACTCAAATTGAGCCAGGATCACAAGGTTGAGCTGCGCGTGGCTACCGTGCCGACAGCCAACGGGCTCGAAGATGTGGTGATGCGCGTGCTCGCTGGCGCGAAACCGATTCCTATCGACAAGGTTGGTCTGCCTGCCGAGATACTGGAACGCATCAAGGCGCTGGCGGTGAAACCGTATGGCCTGTTTTTAATCTGCGGGCCGACAGGTTCGGGTAAAACCACCACGCTGCATTCGGTGTTAGGTTACCTCAATTCTCCTGACCGTAAAATATGGACCGCAGAGGATCCGATAGAAATCACTCAGGAAGGGCTGCGCCAGGTTCAAGTCAACGCGAACATAGGCTGGACTTTTGCTGCGGCGATGCGCAGCTTTTTGCGTGCCGATCCGGATGTGATTATGGTCGGTGAAATGCGCGATATCGAGACGGCCAAGATAGCAATTCAAGCCTCGTTGACCGGACACATGGTTTTCTCGACGCTGCACACCAACAGTGCGGCTGAGAGCATGGTGCGTCTGCTGGATTTAGGGATGGACCCGTTCAATTTCTCCGACGCCTTGGTCGGCATACTGGCTCAGCGACTGGTCAGGCGCTATTGTCCGTCATGCAGAAAGGGCTATGTGCCGATGAATGATGAGATTGCCGAACTGGCCGAAGAATACTGCGCGGGAACACAGCTTAATCCGGCTGCGGTCATCCAGCAGTGGAAGAAGACCTATCTTACCCCGGCAGGTGGATTTATGCTGTATGCGGCACAGGGATGTCATGATTGCGAAGGCAAGGGCTTTAGGGGGCGGATGGGATTGTATGAGTTTTTGGAGGCGAAGGCGCCGATCAGAAAGCTGATTCAGCATCAGGCCACGGTCGAGGAGTTGCAGCTCGCGGCGATGGCGCAGGGTATGCGCACCTTGAAACAAGCGGGTATTGAACTGGTGTTGCAGGGGCTCACCAATATCAATCAGATACGCTCGGTGTGCAATTGATCTGTGCAAAAGTTGAAGCGAGCACGCAGGAACAGGTAAAATCCGCGTTTACTCCATTAATCCCTCAGGCTTTTTGCCGGGAATGACCCATGAAATTTTGTCTGGCCTGCCAAACCCCCTATTCCAGTGGCGACTGCCCGTCCTGCGGTAATGTAACCGTCCAGCGCGATGGATTTCCGGCTTATGCGCCTGAACTGGCGGCGCAAAACGATGGATTTAATCCCGAGTTGTTCGAACGTTTTGCCCGGGTGGAAGCAGGGCACTTCTGGTTTGTCGGGCGTAATGCGATTCTGGAAGACTGTATGAGGCGGTTTTTCCCCCGTGCAGACAATATCCTGGAAATCGGCTGCGGCACGGGCTTTGTGCTGGAAAATACGCGTAAAAATTATCCGGCGGCCAGCATGTCAGGTAGCGATATCTTTACCGAGGGGCTCTATTACGCGAAGCAGCGAGTACCCACGGCCAGCTTGTTTCAAATGGATGCCTGCCACATTCCTTATCGTGATGAGTTTGATCTGATTTGCAGCTTCGACGTACTAGAGCATATAGAAGACGATCAGGCTGCGCTGGTGCAGATGTATCAGGCTAGTCAGTCCGGCGGTGGCTTAGTGCTCACCGTGCCGCAGCATCGCTGGTTGTGGAGCAGTACAGATGACTATGCGCATCATAAACGCCGTTATACCCGTGAAGAGCTGGTGGAGCGGGTGAAGCGGGCCGGATTCAAAGTCGAATACGCTACTTCCTTCGTTTCCCTGTTGTTGCCTGTGATGATGGCCTCGCGCCTGTTGCAAAAAACGGGCGATGCCGATGATCAGATGGATGCGGGCTTTAAGATAGGCAAACTGGTCAACCGGCTGCTGCTGGGCGTGATGAAGGTCGAGCGATCGTTGATTTCGTTCGGCTTCACTTTCCCGCTAGGCGGGTCTTTGCTGTTGGTGGCCAGAAAATGATGGCGTCGATTGCAAAAAGGCACTTCTGGTGGCTGTTGATCGTAGTTGCCGGTATCTGGTTTGCAAATCTCGAATATCGCACGCTGATCAAGCCGGACGAAGGACGCTACGCGGAAATTCCTCGTGAAATGGTGGTTTCCGGCGATTGGGTAACACCTCGCCTCAATGATCTAAAGTATTTCGAAAAACCGCCGTTGCAATACTGGGCAACCGCGACGGCCTATACCGTGTTCGGTGAACATCAGTGGACCTCGCGTTTGTGGGCTGCGCTTACCGGTTTTGCTGGTTTGTTCCTGGTCTGGTTTGCCGGTGTCAGGCTGTTCGGACGCGAGGCTGCGGCCTATGCCACGCTGCTGCTCGCCAGCAGCTTGCTCTACGAGATGATGGCGCACATCAATACGCTGGACATGGGGGTGACCTTTTTCATCACGCTGGGGATATTGTCTTTGCTGCTGGCGCAGTCGCAGACCGAGGTCAAAAAACAGCGCAACTGGATGCTGCTGGCCTGGACAGGCATGGCGCTGGCCGTGCTTTCCAAAGGTTTGATGGGGATCATACTGCCGGGTACGGCGGTGTTTATCTATTGTCTGGTGCAACGCGATTTTAGCGTGTTGAAACGAATGCACTGGCTGCCCGGTATTGCGCTGTTTCTGCTGATCACCGCGCCGTGGTTCTATCTGGTGATGAAGGCTAATCCCGAATTTTTTGGGCGCTTTTTCATCTACGAGCACTATACGCGCTTCACTACCAAGGATCTGGGACGTTACCAGCCCTGGTATTACTTCGTGCCTATCCTGCTGGCCGGCGCCTTGCCCTGGACGGTGCTGATGTTCGATTCGCTGTTCCGGGCACCAGCGGTGCCGGCTCGAGCATTTAATCCGTCTCGCTTCCTGCTGATCTGGGCGATGTTCATCTATGTGTTCTTCTCTATTTCAGGCTCCAAGTTGCCCTCTTATCTGTTGCCGATGTTTCCTGCGCTGGTGCTGCTGATGGGGCAGCGTCTCGCGCAGATCCGCGAACGCGTGTTGTTCTGGCAAATGGCGCCTGTAGTGCCGGTCGCGCTGGTTTTCTTGTGGCTGGGCTTGTTGGTGGGCAAGTTTGCCGATACGCCGAATCAGATCGAGCTTTATCCGCATTACAGCGCCTGGCTGGTCACGGCCTCGCTGATTTTGCTGTCCGGTTTGCTGGGCGGGATGGCGCTGTTGTGGCGTGCTAAAAAACCGGCTGCGGTGCTGCTGATCGCGCTCTCTACGCTGCTGGCGGCGCAGGTCGGTGTCTCAGGCTATAACACGGTGGCGCGCGAACGTTCGGCTAAACACATCGCCGAAGCAATCCGCGAGGAAGTGAAGCCTGACATCACTTTTTATTCTGTGCTGACCTACGAGCAGACGCTGGCTTTTTATCTCAAGCATACCTTTACGCTGGTACAGTATCAGGACGAAATGGGCTTTGGCATTAAACAGGAGCCTGAACGCTGGGTGCCGACCTTGCAGGATTTCGCCGGGGTGTGGGCGAGCCGGCCAGAGGCGCTGGCCATCATGCCTGCCTATCTTTATCCGCAACTACAACAAATGGGCCTCTCTATGCAGATCATTTTCCAGGACACGCAGCATATTGTGGTGAAAAAACCATGAATTTAGTCAGTTTCAGTCTGATTATGGCTGGCGTGATGCTCAATGCGGCGGCGCAGATATTGATGAAAACCGGTACAAATTCAATCGGATATTTCGATTTTAGCATCGCCAATATTCTGCCGGTCGGCTGGAAGCTGGCGACCGAGCCGCACATCATCGGTGCGCTGTCCTGTTATGTGCTGGGTGTGATCATCTGGATACTGGCGCTCTCCCGCGTGCAGGTCAGCATCGCGTATCCGTTGCTCTCGATGGGGTATGTGGTCAATGCGGTGGCCGCCTGGTATCTTTTTAATGAGTCGTTCAACCCCTCCAAGGTGATCGGCATGGGCGTGATCATCCTGGGCGTGGTGATTATTTCGCGCGCTTGATAACTTATTGAATATATTGGATTTTATATGAACGCGTTTCTGCCTTTTTCTAAACCTACGATTGACGAGGCGACCATCGCATCTGTTGCGGATACGCTGCGTTCTGGCTGGATCACCAGCGGCCCTAAGGTGATCGAATTTGAGCGCCAACTCTCCGCCTACTTCGGCGGGCGTCCGGTGCGCACCTTCAATTCCGGCACCTGTACCATGGAGATTGCGCTGCGCATCGCAGGCATAGGCCCGGGCGACGAGGTGATCACCACGCCGATCTCGTGGATGGCGACCTCCAATGTGATACTGGAAGTGGGCGCGACGCCGGTTTTCGCCGACATCGATCCGGTGACGCGCAACATCGATCTGGATAAGCTCGAAGCTGCCATCACGCCGCGTACCCGTGCGCTGATTCCCGTGTATCTGGCTGGTCGTCCGCTGGATATGGACCGTCTTTATGCGATCGCCAAGCAGCATAATCTGCGCGTGATCGAGGATGCCGCTCAGGCGATCGGTTCCACCTGGCAGGGCAAGCCCATCGGTTCGTTCGGTGATTTCGTCTCGTTCAGCTTTCAGGCTAACAAGAATATCACCACCTCCGAGGGCGGTTGTCTGGTGATGAACAATGAAGCCGAAGTGTTGCTGGCTGAGAAATATCGCTTGCAGGGCGTCACACGCAGCGGCTGGGACGGCATCGAAGTGGATGTGCTGGGCGGCAAATACAACATGACCGACATCGCTGCCGCCATCGGCTTGGGTCAGTTCTCGCAACTGGATGCGATCACCGCGCATCGACGCGCGCTCGCGAAGCATTATTTTGCAACGCTGGGAGCTGATTTCGAGGCGAAAACCGGTGCGCAACTGCCGCCGGCTGAATTTGAATCCACCAACTGGCATCTGTTTCAGATCGTGCTGCCAGAGCGCATGACGCGCCCCGAATTCATGGAGAAGATGAAGGCGTTCGACATCGGTGTGGGTTTCCATTACGCACCGATACATCTGTTCAAGTTATACCGTGCGCTGGGCTTCCATGAAGGCATGTTCCCGGTTGCAGAGCAAGTGGGGCGTCAGATCGTCTCGCTGCCGATGTTCTATGCGATGACGATTGCAGATGTCGAACGCGTCTGCGCCGCGATGCAGGAAGTGCTGGGCTGATGACGGGCGGATCCCTGCTTTATTGCAACTTTTTGTGTAGTTGCGTATAGTTTTGGTACTTAATCAGGTATCAAAAGGGGTCTGATGTGAATATTGTTCCGGCACAGGAAATCAAACGTCGCGGGCTGGCGGCAGTTGATGATCTTATCGCGCATGGTGATTTGCATGTGATCAGAAATAATCAGCTTCAGTATGTTGTGCTATCGGAAGCGCGTTATCAGGATTTGATTGTGGCTGAGCAGGAAGCGCATTGTGCCCGCGTGCGTGCCTCGCTTGAAGATGTCAACGCGGGTCGGGTACAAAAATTCAAGAGTGCGGCAGAATTGTTGGCTGCGATGGATTTAGACGAGACGGCATAATGTACGTTGTCGTTACGCCTGAGCAGTTCCTTCGGGTGGCGCGCAAATTCTTCCGGCAGCATCCGGATTTGAAACCGCGCTTTGCAAAGTTACTCGATGAGTTACAGCGCGATCCTTATCAGTCCGGTTTAAGGTTGCATGCCTTGAGCGGTAAACTTACCGGTTGCTATGCCGTCAGCCTGACTTACAGTTACCGGATTACGCTAACTCTGATGATGACGGAAAAGGAAATCGTACTGCTCGATATAGGCAGTCACGACGAAGTTTATCGTTAGTCCGGATTTGTCAGCTTATTCTCCGTGCAGCGTGATGACGAGGCGGCGTGAACCACCGCTGTTGCGGTGTTCGCACAGATAAATCCCCTGCCAGGTGCCGAGTCTGGGCTGGCCGTTCGAGATCGGGATATTCAGGCTGGCGCCTAACAGACTGGATTTGATATGCGCGGGCAGGTCGTCAGATCCTTCGTCACTGTGGCGATAGTAGGGTTCGTTTTCTTTGACCGCACGGTTAAAGTAGTTCTCGAAATCCTGCCTGACGGTCGGATCGGCGTTCTCGTTTAGCGTCAGTGAGGCCGAGGTGTGCAGGATGAATACATTCATCATACCTATTTGGAAGTCGCGTAATTCCGGCAGTTCACGCAACAGTTCGCCGGTGATCAGGTGGAATCCTCTGGATTTCGGTGACAGGCGTATTTCTTTTTGTAACCACATGGTGTGTTCTTATCGTTAAAAGCGGCATTATCAACTGCCGGTATATGATCGCAACTATTTTAATTACCTGACAGGTTTATGCATATGAAACAATTTCTACAAACTTTGGCAGCCGCACCCGAAGGCATCGCGTTTAGCGACACCATTGCGGTGATCGACACGAATTACGACTTTGCGCCCACTGCATTTAAAAACGGCGAGTTGCAAAACGAAGCCGGGCAGAACAACGGTTCCTGCAAGCTGTTTTCCTTCGCGAAGTTGCATAATCTGACACAGCAGCAGACCCTGTACTGTTTCGGCGCCTATTATCGCGACGATGTGCTGAAAAATCCGCAAGCCACCGATCATCAGAATATTCGTAATTTTATAAAGTTCGGCTGGGATGGTGTGGTGTTTCAGGGTAATGCGCTGACGCCGAAGCCTATTTAAAGGCGAATTTCTGGAATGTACGACATGCCGCTGTTTCGTCCTCCCGCCGAGGGCGACAACCTGATCATACAGGCGACCTTGGGTTGCAGCTTCAATCAGTGCAGTTTCTGCGCCATGTATCGCAGCAAACGCTATGTTGCGCGCCCGCTAACCGAGGTGTTCGCCGATATCCGCGCGGCGGCTGTGCCCGGTATTCGGCGGGTCTTTCTGGCCGACGGCGATGCGCTGGCGCTGCCCACCGATCATCTGCTTGCCATCCTGCGAGAACTGGCGGCGGTGCTGCCCGGCCTGACTCGCGTCTCCTGCTATGCCACGCCCGGCAACCTGATGAAGAAGCGCGTCGAAGAGCTGGCGCTGTTGCGCGAGCATAAACTCAATCTGCTCTATGTTGGCATCGAATCGGGCTCTGATCTGATTCTGAAGAAGATCACCAAGGGCGCGACGCAACGCACCATGATTGAGGTGCTGCACAAGGCGCAGGCGGGCGGCATGAAGGTCTCCGTCACCGTTATTCTCGGCTTGGGCGGCAAGCGCTACAGCGAGGAACACATAGACGGCACCATTGCGCTGTTGAACAGTGCGCCCGTCACCTATCTTTCCACGCTGCAACTGTATCTGGACGAGAGCATCGCAGATGAGTTTTACCGCAAACACGGCGAGCCGTTCGAGATGCAGGACGATCTGGCGATTTTGAAGGAACAGGAACGACTGATCAGCGGTCTGAACCCGCCGCAGACTGTGATCTTCCGTTCCAATCACGCCTCCAATGCGCTGGCGCTGGCAGGAAATTTGCCGGTAGACCGGGAGGCGTTGCTGCTTACATTGCGCGAGGCGATGGCGGGCTGTCGTCCCTTGCGCCCACATTACATGCGTGGACTTTAGCCGTGCAAAGCAGGATAGAATGATGCTCCGGCACAACACCGTGCCTTATCCGGGATATATCCATGAATCTTGAAGAATTAAGCCGTGAACAACAAATTTTACGCCTGATGCGCAAGACGCTGGGCAATGTCGTCAGAGATGTCACGCCGCTTGGCGGACGTCCCAATCCACTGCAGGGCGCGACCATTCAGGATATCAAGGATTGTTTTGCTTTGATTTCGGAGCGTGAAAAGGAGTTGGCCGAGAAACTCAACTTCGATCAGTCCAAGCCCTATTACAAGGATGATGAACTGCCGAATGCGCAAGTTATCAGCTTTGTCAGGCCGCCCAAAGCATAACGTTCAGCTGACCTTCTCTAAGCGTTCGCAGGCGTCACGTAGTATTTGACCGACTTGCGCGAGCCGGACTTCTTCTTGTGTGTGATCAGTCCTTTGATTTCATTCAGATTGTCGATAGTTTCGTCAGGATAGGCCGGGTTGAGCGCGTGCAGTATCCAGCCTAGTTGTTCATCTCGTATGAGTTGCCGGAAGATGAACTCGCCGTTCAGCGTGGCGATTACGTATGAACCTTCAGATGCTGGCGCACCCATCTCGATGACCAGAATCTCACCCTCGGTGAATTCGGGTTCCATGCTGTCGCCCAGCACCATCAGCGCAACGATCTCGCTGCCTGAACAACTGGTGTCATTGGTGGGGTTTTCCTGCACAGGGGCGGAAACGACGGGGATGTTGACAGGTTTTTGCATGGGATTAAATGGTTGAGTTGAACGGATTGCATGATAGCGCCAAATTGCCTGGCAATGAACTGGTCCACTGCGCGGGTATATTCGTTGCGGTCAGAGTCTCAGGCAAACATATCCTGAGTTAAAATCGACTACCCCATAACCGCAACCCTGATAGTCGATTTTTCTATGCGCATTTCCCATCTTCGTCAACGCCTGAGTGAACTCGGTGCCAAGTCTTGCCACGAAGACCGCTTGCTGCGCGGTTGGTCGCAGGTCCGTTCTTACGATACACCGCGCAGCCCCGCAGATAATTTTTTCCCGCTGGCGTTGCGCCGCGAATTGCCTGCTATCGAAGCCGAGTTGACCGGATTGGCAAGACTCTCCGGTGAATATCCGGCGGGCGAGGAGGTTGCCAGATTGCTGGTGGAGTTGGCTGACGGGCAGATGGTCGAGAGCGTGCTGTTGCCGCGCGGCGGTCTGTGCGTGTCGACTCAGGTGGGTTGTGCCGTGGGCTGTGTGTTCTGCATGAGCGGTCGCAACGGCTTGCAGCGTCACTTGGGCAGTGCAGAGATTGTGGCGCAAGTAGTGCTCGCGCGTCGCCGTCGTCAAGTGTCCAAGGTAGTGTTTATGGGTATGGGTGAACCGGCGCACAATCTCGATAACGTATGCGAGGCGATAGAACTGCTCGGCACACAAGGTAATATTCCTTATAAGAATTTGGTCTTTTCCACGGTCGGCGATCTGCGCGTTTTTGAGCGTTTGCCGCTGGAAAAAGTCCGCCCTGCGCTGGCCTTGTCTTTGCACACCACCGATGTTGATCTGCGTGCCAGATTGTTGCCCAACGCGCCTCGCATCCCCGTCGAGGAGTTGGTGGAGCGTAGCGAAATCTATGCGCGTGCGACTTCCTATCCTGTTCAGTATCAATGGACGCTGATCGAAGGGGTCAACGATAACGATCATGAGGTTGAGCGTATCGCACAGCTTCTTGCCGGAAAATACGCTGTGATGAACTTCATTCCCTTTAATGAAGTGGACGGGTTGTCCTATCGCCGCCCGTCGGCGGTGCGTATCGCCGCCATGGTGCAAGCGCTGCATCGCAGAGGGGTACTCGCCAAGATACGCGACTCGGCAGGGCAGGAGATAGAAGGGGCGTGCGGGCAGTTGCGCGCACGGGTGGTCAAAGCCCGAGGGTAAATCGACGAAAATGACAGCATTACAGGGTTTTTATGATCAGCTTATCCGGTCACCCGCAAGTCCCGATTTCGCTAACGCCGCGCTCTGCGGTAGAATGTCGCCCCATGAATACCATACAACTTTCCGTCATTATTCCCGTTTACAACGAAGAAGAGGGTTTGCATACCCTCTTCAGTCGCCTGTATCCGGCGCTAGATCAACTCAACATCAGCTACGAGATCGTGTTTATCAACGATGGTAGTCGCGATCGTTCGGCCGCGATTTTGCGCGAGCAATTCCAGATGCGCCCCGATGTCACGCGCGTGATCCTGTTTAACGGCAATTTCGGTCAGCACATGGCGATCATGGCAGGCTTCGAGCAGTCGCGCGGGTTGCGCATGGTCACGCTGGATGCGGACTTGCAAAATCCGCCTGAAGAGATCGGTAAGCTGCTGGCCAAGATGGATGAGGGTTACGACTATATCGGTTCGATCCGCAAGCAGCGCAACGACAGCTGGTGGCGTCATGTCGCCTCCCGCGCGATGAACAATCTGCGCGAGCGCATCACGCGCATCAAGATCACCGATCAGGGCTGCATGCTGCGCGCCTACGACAGAGGAATTATCGATGCGATCAACAGTTGTCGGGAAGTGAACACCTTTATTCCTGCGCTCGCTTATACCTTTGCGCGCAATCCAGCGGAAGTGGTGGTCGAACACGAGGAGCGCGCCGAAGGCGAATCCAAATATTCGCTGTATAGCCTGATACGCCTGAATTTTGATCTGATGACCGGTTTTTCGGTCGTGCCGCTGCAGTGGTTTTCCATGGTCGGCATGCTGACCTCGGCCGTGTCTGCGATGTTCTTCTTCTTGCTGGTCGTCAGACGTCTGATCATCGGTCCGGAAGCGGAAGGGCTGTTCACGCTGTTCGCGCTGGTGTTCTTCATGATAGGCATCACGCTGTTCGGCATCGGTCTGCTGGGTGAATATGTAGGTCGTATCTATCAGCAGGTGCGCCACAGGCCGCGGTATCTGGTGGAAGCGGTTCTGGAAAAACAGGATTCAGGATTCAGTATTCAGGATTCAGCTAAAAACGGGGCGGCGGGTCTATGAGTGCGCTGCCAGCCAATGAAGGAGCGGCGGTTTTTCCTGCATCCCGAATCCTGCATCCTGCATCCTCGGCAGTTGTCTTTGCCTACCATAATGTCGGCGTGCGCTGTCTGTCGGTGTTGTTAGCGCATGGCGTAGATGTCGCGCTGGTGGTCACTCATCGCGATAATCCCAATGAAAACATCTGGTTTGAGAGCGTAGCTGAACTGGCGGCGCTGCACGGAATCCCCGTGATTACACCGGATAATCCGAATACAGATGAAGTGGTTGAGCGAATTCGAGCCTTGCAACCCGATTTCTTCTTTTCATTTTATTACCGCGAAATGCTCAAAGCACCCTTGCTGGCAATCCCGAAGCACGGTGCGCTGAATATGCATGGCTCCTTGTTGCCGAAATATCGCGGTCGCGTGCCGGTGAATTGGGCGATAATCAGAGGGGAGACGGAAACCGGCTCAACCCTGCATTACATGACCGAGAAACCGGACAATGGCGATATCGTGGCGCAGCAGGCTGTGCCTATACTGCCCGACGATACCGCGCTGCATGTGTTTCAGAAAGTCACGGTCGCGGCCGAGATGGCGCTGAACGATGCCTTACCCGCCTTGCTGGCAGGAACGGCGGTGGCGGTTAAACAGGATTTGAGCCTGGGGGCTTATTTTGGCGGACGCAGCGCTAAAGATGGCGTGATCAATTGGACGCACACCGCGCAGCAGGTCCATAATCTGGTGCGAGCGGTAGCCCCCCCGTATCCGGGTGCTACTACGGAAATTATGGGCAAGCCGATGCGGATTTTACAGACGCTGCTGACCGGTCGCGCAGCACAGGGCGCGCCTGCCTTTTATGTGGAAGATGGCAAGGCTTATGCTGCTTGTGCAGAGGGCGTGTTGCGTGTCGTGCGCTTTGAGTTGGATGGCTGTGCGATGAGCGCGGAAGAATTTGCCGGACGTTACGGTACACAACGGTTTGAATTTAATTGTTAAGGAAATGTAAATGAAGAAAGTATTGATTCTCGGCGTGAACGGTTTTATCGGTCACCATCTGTCCAACTGTATTCTGGAAACAACCGACTGGGAAGTCTACGGCATGGACATGAGTTCCGACCGTATCTCCGATATCATCGATCATGAGCGCTTCCACTTCTTCGAAGGCGACATCACGATCAACAAGGAATGGGTTGAGTACCACGTTAAGAAGTGTGATGTGATTCTGCCGTTGGTTGCGATCGCGACACCTTCCACTTATGTTAAACAGCCATTGCGCGTATTCGAACTGGATTTCGAAGCCAATATGCCTATCGTGCGCGCCGCCGTTAAATACGGTAAGCATCTGGTGTTCCCGTCGACTTCTGAAGTGTACGGTATGTGCCACGACGATGAATTCGATCCTGAAAACTCAGAACTGATTTGCGGTCCGATCAATAAGCCACGCTGGATTTACTCTTGCTCCAAGCAGTTGATGGATCGCGTGATCTGGGGCTACGGCATGGAAGGGTTGAACTTCACTCTGTTCCGTCCGTTTAACTGGATTGGTGCCGGATTGGATTCTATCCACACACCTAAAGAAGGCAGTTCTCGCGTGGTGACTCAATTCCTGGGTCATATCGTGCGTGGCGAAAACATCAGTCTGGTGGATGGCGGTCAGCAAAAGCGCGCTTTCACCTATGTGGATGACGGTATCAACGCGCTGATGAAGATCATCGAGAACAAGGATGGCGTCGCAACCGGCAAAATTTACAATATCGGTAATCCGGTCAATAATTTCTCGATTCGCGACTTAGCTGACATGATGCTGAAGTTGGCGAACGAATATCCTGAATATAGCGAATCAGCGCAAAAAGTGAAGATCGTTGAGACAACGGCTGCGGCTTACTACGGCAAGGGTTATCAGGACGTGCAAAACCGCGTGCCTAAGATCACCAATACCTGCGAAGAACTGGGCTGGGCGCCAACCATCAATATGGCTGACACGCTGCGCAATATTTTCGATGCGTATCGCGGCCAGGTTGGCGAAGCGCGCAAGTTGATGGACTAAAAACAGGAATTAGGATGCAGGATTCAGCTAAAGTCTGGGTTCTCTGCATCCCGCATCCTGTATCCCGCATCCTGATATGACCAAACAAATCGCGCTAAAAATCGATGTGGACACTTATCGCGGTACGCGCGAAGGTGTGCCACGCCTGGTAGATGTGCTAAAACGCTACAAAGCCGGGGCGACGTTCTTTTTTACATTGGGCCCGGATCATATGGGGCGCGCCATCGGGCGGGTGTTTCGTCCCGGTTATCTTAAAAAAGTTTCACGTATGTCGGTTGTCGAACATTACGGCATCAAGACTTTGTTGTACGGTACGCTATTGCCTGCGCCCGATATCGGTAAAAAATGCGCCGATATTATGCGCGGTGTGCGTGATGCAGGTTTTGAGGTTGGTGTGCATTGCTTCGACCATATACGCTGGCAGGATCAGGTGGCGGGTAAGGATGCGGAATGGACTCGTCGCGAGTTGCAGCGTGCGGTTGATCGCTATGTTGAAATTTTTGGTGTGGCGCCGCATGCGCATGCTGCAGCCGGTTGGCAGATGAATCGTCATGCCTTGCGTCTGATGCAGCGCATGGGTTTTGATTACAGTTCGGATACGCGCGGCACTCATCCTTTTATTCCCACCTGGCAGGCCGAGATCGTCGCCTGTCCTCAACTGCCCACGACTTTGCCGACGCTCGATGAATTGATCAATCGCGACGGGATTACGCTGGATAATGTGGCGCAACATTTGCTGAAGCTCACCGCTGCGGCTCCGGATACCGGACATGTTTACACGCTGCACGCAGAATTGGAGGGAGGGAAGTGGATGCCGATCTTTGAAGAGTTGCTGCAAGGATGGCAGGCGCAGGGCTATGAACTGGTATCCATGCAGCAATATTTACAAGCTTTGCAGGCTGTGGCTCTGCCTCGCCATGAAATCGTGATGCGCGAAATCGAGGGGCGCATTGGTATGCTCGCTGTGCAGGGCGAAAAAAATTGAGCGAGTTTGACGTTAAAGTTACTTGTATAGTCGGTCGATAACAGTGTCCACGTAGGGAGGCAGTGATGCAAGATAATAAGGCGTTGAATGAATGGGTGATCAGACTCAGTGAGAGTGAGTTGCCCGTGTTGAAACAAACAGCGCGTGAACTGGTTGCGCTGCGCGAAGATGACAATAAATTGTCGGCTCATAGCATTGCCAATGTCATCAAGCGAGATCCTGTGATGACAGTGAAGTTGCTGCGCTATTTGCAGTTGCATAAGCGCCGGGCTCAGACCGCCGATGTGGTTCAGGTCGAGCAGGCGCTGCTGATGTTGGGCATGGAATCATTTTTTAATCATGTGCTGCCAAAGTTGCTGATTGAGGATGTTTTTAAGTCTCACATCGTGGCGCTGCCGCCGATTCTGCGTGTGATACATCGCTCGCATCGCGCCTCTGAATATGCTTATGACTGGGCGCTTCGTTTGCACGATATGCATTTTGAAGAAGTGCGGATTACCGCCTTGCTGCATGAAATTGCCGAGATACTCATGTGGTGTTTTGCACCGGATGAGATGTTGAAAATACGGGATATGCAGAAAAACGACAAGACCTTGCGCAGCCGTACTGCACAAGAGCAGGTGTTGGGCTTTTCGCTGCTGGCGCTGCAAAAAGCCCTGAATATCCAATGGGCGCTGCCTGAGCTTTTGCAGACTTCACTGGATGAGTCTTGTGCCTGGCAGCAGCGGGTGCGCAATGTGACGCTGGCGATCAATTTGGCGCGTCATTCTGCGAATGGTTGGGATGATGCCGCGCTGCCTGATGATTATAAGGATATCGGTGTGCTGTTGCATATCCCCACTGAGCAGGCGATGCTAATGGTGACGGCCGAGGCGGGGATGGCTTGTGATCTGAACAAGCCGCATTGATTTTTTTCAACCTGTTGATATCCGGGCGGTCACCGTAAATGTGATAGGTTTCTGCGACAGGGGTACAGGCCGTGACGGCCGCGCCCAGTTCCCCAGGTTTTTCATGATGACGCGACGGCTAGCTTCGCGCATATCTTCTTCCAGGTTTAAATGCGAGTCCCCAAAGTGCGAAATGCTGCCGCTAAGGTCAATGCCGAAGCGTCGCGTGATTTTGTGCCGCAGGACTGTTTTTGTGCATTGTTAACCTGTTCGACCGCTTCCAGGATGGCAAGCCGGCGCTGGTGCGTTGCAAGGCGCGTACATCTTTGGGGTAACAAGAAGCGCCATAGTCGGCGTATAAAAAGTGATAGCCGATGCGTTGGCCTGAGCCTATGCCCTTGCGGACGTGTTCAGTGTCAGCACCCGCCCGCCCGGCTAAATTTGCCAATTCGTTCATGAACGAGATGCGGGTAGCTAGCATGGCGTTGGCGGCGTGTTTGGTCAGTTCTGCCGAGCGAATATCCATCACCATCAGTCGTCCGTGGTTGCGCTGAAGCGGTGCGTACATTTCGCGCATTATTTTGATAGAGGTTCCATCTTCGGCGCCGATGACGATACGAGCGGGGCGGTTGAAGTCATCGATGGCCGCGCCTTCCTAGAGAAATTCGGGGTTCGATACCATGCTGAAAGGGAATCGTGCATCGCGCAGATCCAGTTCCGCCTAAACCGCTTGTTTGACCTTGTCGGCCATGTCAACAGGAAGCGTAGTCGCTCCGCTTCAATATTGCGTTTAATGACCTCATCCAGGTCTGGTTCGTAAATTGGGGAGCCGCCGTTGTTGAGAATTTCAATCTTGCGGGGATCGATATCCAGTCACATCGCGTCATTTCCCAAATCAGCGAGGCAAGCGCCAGATAGCAAACCGACATAGCCGGAACCAATTGCAGTGATTTTCATTGCAGTAAAAAGTGTGCCTTCAAAGTGTGTCTTGTGCCGCAGAGCGGGTAGTGCGTCAGCGTTCCCGGAGTGCAGATTGATTAAATGTTATCGCCGGGCTGATTCATTTGCTGTCACGTCGTTACGCTTGCGAGCTGCTTTTATCGGAGCGTGTTTGATTTTTTTACGGTGTTTGTGTGGATTCTTTAATTTCATTTTAAATCAATAGTTTAAATTTTATGTATAAATTTTAAGTGCTGCGTTGGCGAAATTCGTGAGGGTTTCTCCCAAGTTTTTTCTCTTTAAAGAATCATTTTTTTAAAAAAAGATGATTTTTATGTTGACCGAACTGGATGTGCTCTATACAATGCGCACCTCTTCATTCCCTGATAGCTCAGCCGGTAGAGCGACGGACTGTTAATCCGCAGGTCCCTGGTTCGAATCCAGGTCGGGGAGCCAGTATTCAAGCCACTTCTGTCAAAGGAAGTGGCTTTTTACTAACAGGCTCAGGTGTACATAGTCTGAACATGTTAGAAGCTGCGTTTCACCAAGCCGATTTAGCTCAGTTGGTAGAGCAACCGCCTTGTAAGCGGTAGGTCATCAGTTCGAATCCGATAATCGGCACCAATTAGGTCAAAGCCCGTTCTTCCGCAAGGTTGGCGGGTTTTTTCATGCCCGCCGCATGAGTTTGAGGTCGGCAACGTCGGTATAGATTTTCTCTCAGAGTCGCCATTACTCACACATCAAGTCAGGATCTCTCCGTGCCATAGATTCAGTTTCAGCTGAACGGCGGTCGAACATCCATTCTAAAGACGAGATGAACTATTTTTCCTGAAAATGTCTATAATGTACAAAATAGCTAGTTAAAAGGAAGTCATTATGCGCACGATCACATCTGTCGAAGCCCAAAATAAATTTGGAGCATTGTTGGACAACGCTCAGCGGGAGCCGGTTACCATTACCCGTCGAGGTCGTCCTGTGGCATTCTTATTGTCGCCTGCTGACATGAAGGAATTGATGAATGTAAGGCAGTCGCGGGGAAAAACGCTCGCTGACTTTCAATCGTTCTTTGCTGTATCGGATAAGCTGCTTGATCCTGCCACGAATGAATTAACCGATTTTGACGTGGTGCGTTTGGTTGATGAAGTACGGTAAGCGTATCGTGTTGGATACCAGCACATTGATTGGTGCGGTACTTCGACAGCATTCGATTCCAAGACAAGTGGTGATAAAGGCGCTTTCTGAAGGCGATTTATGTGCATCTGCATCTACGCTCGCGGAACTTGAAGAGGTGATTTGTCGAGACAAGTTTGATCGTTACCTCGATTTGAACATCCGTCTTGAGTTTGTTGCGATGTATCGCGACAGGGTTAGGATGTTCCAAGTGTCAACTGAAGATGAAGCAGCCCTCGACCCACCTTGCCGCGATCCCCGTGACAATAAATTTTTGGCATTGGCTGTGGTGAGCGGTGCCGATGTGCTTGTGTCGAGCGATGATGATTTGTTGACGCTCAATCCGTACGGGAATATTTCGGTGCTAACGCCGAGTGAGTATTTGGCAAGCGTAAGTGCTGGGTAATAAACCCAACGATTGACTTGACTGATCTCTAGCTGCTAATGGCTGGCGTGGAGGGCTGGTTTTCCGGTCGCGGTACGGTCGTTCTGGGTGCTTTTGGTGGGGTTCTGGTGGTGATGTGGTGGTAATTTAGAGGGTGAAAGGGGTGCGATCTCGATTTTCATACCCCATGAAATGCAGTGTAATCATGGTATTGTGAGAATTATTGGGTTGCATGGCACTGCGGACTCCAAAGAACTGTTAATCCGCAGGTCCCTGGTTCGAATCCAGGTCGGGAGCCAGTATTCAAGCCACTTCTGTCAAAGGAAGTGGCTTTTTACTAACAGGCTCAGGTGTACATAGTCTGAACATGTTAGAAGCAGCGTTTCACCAAGCCGATTTAGCTCAGTTGGTAGAGCAACCGCCTTGTAAGCGGTAGGTCATCAGTTCGAATCCGATAATCGGCACCAATTAGGTCAAAGCCCGTTCTTCCGCAAGGTTGGCGGGTTTTTTCATGCCCGCCGCATGAGTTTGAGGTCGGCAAAGTCGGTATAGATTTTCTCTCAGAGTTGCCATTACTCACACATCAAGTCAGGATCTCTCCGTGCCATAGATTCAGTTTCAGCTGAACGGCGGTCGAACTCAACCAATTGCTCAAGATGGTCGGTCTGTGCGACAGCGGCAGTGCAGACAAGGCGATGGTGGAGGAAGGTGTTGTCGAGATGGTCCGCAGGGGCGGCGCAAGACGGCCAGGATGCGCTCAGGGTCAGGATTTCGGCGAAAAAAAGGGGGGCAGCAAAAATCTGAAATTCTGGGAACCTGCATTTCTGGCAGTCTGCAAAAGTAAAATCTGCGACCTGCAATTCTGATCGTCGTGCTGGCGTCGATGCGTCGGGTCAGTTGAATGCCTTTCGCAAAATAATTCACATATATGCTAACATCCGAGCATGAGCTGGAGGATAATTTACCTATCTGAGCGTGTGCGATCTGATGTATTGGCCTTGCATCCCGGCATCCGAGCCGACTGTTTGCGTCTGGCTGAACTGATGGAAGAACAGGCGCCGACTTGAGGATGTATCACTCCAAGGCAATGGGGAGCGGTTTGTTTGAATTGCGTCCCAAAGGCCCGGAGGGAATCGGTCGTGAGTTCTACTGTACTCAGGTAGGGCAGACGATTGTTGTGCTTCATTTCTTCGTCAAGAAGCTACAAAAAACACCGAATAATGAGTTAGACATTGCGACTCGTCGCTTGAAGGAGGTTGAAAATGCAAAATGAACAGTTCAATCCTGTTGCTCACGATGATGCGTTTGTTGCTCAGATGTTGAGTGATGCTGAAACAAAACATGCCTATGATGAGCTTGAGGAAGAGTATGTGGCTCTGCATGCTGTGTTGCGTGCTCGTCGTGAGGCGGGCCTGACTCAGTCCGAGATTGCTCAACGCATGGGTACAACAACCAGTGCAGTATCTCGTCTGGAGTCATCTCTGATCAGTCAGAAGCATTCACCCAGTTTTTCGACATTGAAAAAATATGCTCATGCTTGCGGGAAAAAATTGGTGATCAGTTTGGCGTGAGTCGTGTGAGGTTTCATGAATTCAGGATTTCACCATTCAAGTCTAAGCCCGCTCTCCCTCATGGTTGGCGGTTTTTTTTTAAGCTGGCTGATTTAGTTCGGCCAAGCCGGTATAGAATTCCCCTTCGGTTCGTATATTCACTCACCCATCAACTCAGGACACCCACATGCAACAACTTCAGTTTCAGCTGAACGGCGAATACGTCGAACTCAACCAATTGCTCAAGATGGTCGGCCTGTGCGACAGCGGCGGTGCAGGCAAGGCGATGGTGGCGGAAGGCGTTGTCTCTGTCGATGGTCAGCAGGAGCTGCGCAAGACGGCCAAGATACGTGCCGGAGCTGTGGTGACGCTGGGTGATGTGGAAATCAGTGTGATAGCAGGGTAGCGCAACTTGACTAATGTATTTCGAGGTTTGGCTGTTGTTGTGCTGATGCTTGCACTAACATCATGCGCGGTTCTTATTCCCAAGGAACATTTGATTCCGAAGGAAAAACTGGTGAGCACGATGCATAAGCAATTTCCTTTTCATATGGAAAAGGCAGGCGGGCTGTTCAGTATCACAGTCGATCAGCCTCAGTTGTTGTTCTATCCAAGTCAGAGTCGCATGGGGCTCAACGCCCGCTTCGTTGCACATGCGGCGCTATTTGATATTGACGGCGACTTCGCATCCAGCAGTATGCTTCGATATGATCCTAAACAACGTGCTGTATTTTTGCAGGATGCAAAGCTAGATTCTTTCCGGATAAAGCAGCAGGGGAATCGTTTTACCGAGATGCTGCGCATGGAAATTAGCCGCGTACTGAGGGATTATGCAGTAAATCATCCTGTGTATCGTTTCAAACCGGATGAATTGGTCGCACTCGGCATGAAAATCGAAGTTGGAAATATTGCTGTGTCGCCTGAGGGTGTCGTCCTTCAGTTGCGGCCTTTGTAAGCGTGCGGTTCATAAATTTCGGCACTACAAAGGCGATATTTGCCAGGTCGTCTGTGAAACCCGCCGGCTGATCCTAATGTTGTCATGATGGTTTAAAGGCTGTTCGCGATGACGAGCGCGGGGCCATTGCGAAACCTGTAGGGCTGTGGCATTCCAGTGTAGGGATGTCATTGCGATGCGGCATAGCCGCAGAAGCAATCCAGTGCAGAGGTGTCATTGCGACCGCGAGCGAATGCGTGGCGGGAAGCAATCCAGCTGATGAAAAGGCATTTTTGGATTATCTGGATCGCCACGACACTTTGTGTCTCGCGATGACAAGCGTGGGGCCATTGCGAAACCTGTAGGGCTGTGGCATTCCAGTGTAGGGATGTCATTGCGATGCGGCATAGCCGCAGAAGCAATCCAGTGCAGAGGTGTCATTGCGACCACGAGCGAATGCGTGGCGGGAAGCAATCCAGTTGTCATAAAAGCCCTGTTATATTGTCTGGATCGCCATGACACTTCGTGTCTCGCGATGACGAGCGTGGGGCCATTGCGAAACCTGTAGGGCTGTGGCATTCCCGTGTAGGGATGTCATTGCGATGCGGCATAGCCGCAGAAGCAATCCAGTGCAGAGATGTCATTGCGACCGCGAGCGAATGCGTGGCGGGAAGCAATCCAGTTGATGAAAAGGCATTTTTGGATTATCTGGATCGCCACGACACTTCGTGTCTCGCGATGACGTGTCAGCTTGGTGGCGTATGATGTGAATGAAAATAATTAGGACTCGCCGGTGAAATCAAGCAGTTGGATGATGTGGTTGTTTGGTCAGTCGACTATAATGCGCAGAGATTAGGCTATAAACTGACTATTAATCAGAGTGGTAGTGAATGTGTCGGTTTGTTTCATGGCGGGAAACAGTAAATCGGCGCACCGTGCAAATGCTCGACCTGCTGCGTCCAAACTACGAGAATTCGGCGGCTTACGGTCACTTCGGCCGCGAAGAACCCGAATTCACTTGGAAAAACAACGATAAGGCGACTGCATTGCGCGCTGGCGCAGGGCTGTAGTTTTGTCTTTTCCTTTTACCTTTAACCTTGTGCTTTGCTTCTTGTACTTTTGACTCTGCCTTTATGAAAATTGCTATCGCCGGAACCGGATACGTAGGACTCTCCAACGCCATTTTGCTCTCGCAGCACAATGAAGTGGTTGCGATAGATATCGTCCCTGAAAAGGTAGAGATGTTGAACCGTAAGCAGTCGCCTATCGAAGATGTCGAGATCGAAGAGTACTTAAAGCATAAAACGCTCAACTTCAGGGCGACGCTCGACAAGGTTGACGCGTATACCGGTGCGGATTACGTGATCATTGCCACGCCGACCGACTACGATCCTGAAACGAATTATTTCAACACGCGCTCGATTGAGTCCGTGATTCAGGATGTGATGGCGATCAACCCTCAGGCGGTGATGATCATCAAATCTACCGTGCCGGTAGGTTACACCGCGAAGCTTAAAGAAAAGCTTAAGATGGAGCTGTCATTGCGAGGTGGCGCAGCCGACGTATCGTCATTGCGAGGTGGCTCTGACACCGTGGCAATCCAGACTCCTTTAACAAAGGATGATTTGACTTCTGAACTGGATCGCCACGCTACGCTCGCGATGACGGCCGCAATCCAGTCATCGTCATTGCGAAGCCCGACGGGCTATGGAAATCCAGATGATTTTCAAGGAGGCGCAGCCGACGTATCGTCATTGCGAGGTGGCTCTGACACCGTGGCAATCCAGACGCCTTTAACAAAGGATGCTTTGACTTCTGAACTGGATCGCCACGCTGCGCTCGCGATGACAGCCGCAATCCCGTTCGAACCCAAGATTATCTTTTCACCCGAGTTCCTGCGCGAAGGCCGTGCCCTTTACGACAACCTGCATCCATCGCGCATCGTCATCGGCGAGCGTTCGAAGCGCGCCGAGATCTTTGCCGATTTGCTCAAGCAGGGCGCCGTCAAACAGAATATCGACACTTTATTTACGGATTCCACAGAAGCTGAAGCCGTAAAACTGTTTGCCAATACCTATCTTGCGATGCGCGTGGCTTATTTTAATGAGCTCGACACCTATGCGGCCACGCATGGACTGGATACCAAACAGATCATCCAGGGCGTCAGTCTCGATCCTCGCATCGGCGATCATTACAACAATCCATCGTTCGGCTATGGCGGCTACTGTTTGCCTAAGGACACGAAGCAATTGTTGGCCAACTATCAGGATGTGCCGCAGAATCTGGTCAATGCGATTGTGTCTTCCAATACGACCCGCAAAGATTTCATCTCCGAAAGCATACTCAAACGCAATCCCAAGATCGTTGGCATTCATCGCCTGATTATGAAAGCCGGCTCAGACAACTTCCGCGCCTCAAGTGTGCAAGGTATTATGAAGCGCATCAAAGCCAAGGGCGTTGAAGTCATCGTTTACGAACCAGTGCTGACCGATGACAAATTCTTCAACTCTCGCGTCGTAAACGACCTTGAGCAATTTAAACGTGAAGCCGATGTGATCGTCGCCAACCGTATGACGGACGACATCAAAGATGTCGCTGATAAGGTGTATAGCCGTGATTTGTTTGGTAAAGATTAACTTCGCCCCATGAACGCCATAGGCTAAAGACAGTATCTTGCGATGACAAGCGTGGGGCTATTGCGAAACCTGTAGGGCTGAAGCAATCCGATGTCATTGCGACCGCGAGCGAATGCGTGGCGGGAAGCAATCTAGTAGTCAAAAGGGCCTTTTGATTATCTGGATCGCCACGACACTTCGTGTCTCGCGATGACAAGCGTGGGTGTCTTTGCGAAGCCCGAAGGGCTGAAGCAATCCAATGCAGAGGTGTCATTGCGACCGCGAGCGTATGCGTGGCGGGAAGCAATCCAGTGTGGAGGGTGTCATTGCGAGGACCGTATGGGACGAAGCAATCTAGTCATATAAAAGGCCTATTTACTGGATTGCTTCGTCGTTATGCTCCTCGCAATGACACTGGGTTGTCGCGCCCCGCCACTCGCGACACAAAGATCTCGCAACGATAAACCTCCAAAAGACTGTTGTGCGCAGTTAAATCATTGGAATTGCTTGTCGAAAATATTCAGGCGCTGTACCAACTGAAATGGCGTTGCACCTATAGCTCTGGCGCTGCACCAGCAAAATCTGAAGTACTGTCTGGAGTCATAGCGAAACGCAAAATTCATAAATTCTGCACCAGAAGCCTTTATGCGGTCATTAATGCCTCAGAAAATATCCCCGGGGATTTTTATGATCACGTCAATTGTCCTGGCGCGTCGTCCGCCATTTCTAAGTTGTGACAGCAGTTTTTAATCTTGGCAAATAATATTCTGCATCAGAAAAAGCTTATAAAAAAACAGCATTGTCTGATATGCGGGATTGTTTTCAAACGTTATAGTTTTGCCAGTTGCATAAATCAAAACTAATCAGGAGATTTGCTATGAGCACTCAATCATATTTTCCGCACAATGAATCTGAACGCATTTCCTGGATTACTCATTTTTGCGATAAATTCCCTGTGCAAGGCCCTGTCGTGGGGGTTAGTACTGAAGAAATCAACAATACTATAGCGGATTTAACGTATTACATTTGGCTCATACAAAATTGGTATCTCGGCGTGCAACAACATGCTCTTGAAGCCACCGCATATAAACATAGCATGGCGATGGATGAATCAGCAATCAATAAGCCTCTTCCAGTGGCCGCAGCATTCGATAATCCGCCGCCACAACGCCCCTCAGGAATTTTGGCTCGCCTGTTCAAACTAGTACAGCGTATTAAAAATAGCAGCAATTACACCGAATCTATTGGTCTAGATCTAGGGCTGATCGGAATCCAGAAGGATGATACGCATGCCTACCCTGATGCCAATTTATCGTTAAAACGAAATGCAGATGGCGAGGTGGTTGCGATTGATTTTGTAAAACACCATCACAGTGCCATCTTAATCGAGAGCAGGCGAAATGGTGGTGAATGGACGTTTCTGGGCGTCGCCTTGGTGTCGCCATGGATAGATGAGCGTCCCGTGCAAGCGCCAACTGTGCCTGAAGTGCGTGAATATCGTTTATGCTGGTACGCAAACAATAAGATCGGCGGAGTCTTCAGCCCGATACAAAAAATCACTGTGGCACCTTGAGCATATTACCTATTAAACTGTCGTTGCGAACAACCCAATGCAGAGGGGGTATTGCGACTGCGAGCGAATGCGTGGCGGGAAGCAATTCAATGCGGGAGGTCATTAAAGCTTTAGCTGCGACAGCGAGACTTCGTCGTGGCGGGCGGCAGAGTGAAATGCTGTGGCAATCCAGCGTCAGTGCGGCTGCGTAAGCCCTTAGCTGCTAGCGTAACGAAACAGTTAGTGTCTGGGAAGCAATCCTGTCATTACGAAGCACGTAGTGCTGCGGTAATCCAGTTGTCAAAATGATATTTTTGATTTTCTGGATCGCCACAGCCTGCTGGTATTGCGAAGACATATAATCCAGCGTCATTATTATGACCAAAAGATATCGGCGTGGAGGGCGACTCGAAGAGACGAGGTGCTGGCATCAAAATTTATAAAATCCTCTTTAAGTATGAATATTTCGTAAATATTTTGATGATTTTCCAGATGTAAGTTTCGTGTCAGCTTGGTAGCGTATGATGGAAATGGTTAAGTCCTGCCAACCACATCATCCGGTTGGATGATGTGGTTGTTCGCTCAATCGACTATAATGTGCAGACTTAATGCTTTAAATTGATTATTAATCAGTTAAATAGTGAATGCGTGGATTTGTTTTGAAGTAGTAGGCGATGAGTGTCAGTATATGTATGTTATTGAGAGGAACGGTCTTAAGCCTAAAGCCTTTAGCCGCAAGTTCGTAGAGACGTGGATAAAGTGTGCGTGGTGGGAAATATCTAGTGCATCCGTCATTGCGAAGCCCGAAGGTCTGAAAGGTTTGTCTTTGCGAGGAACGTAGCGACGAAGCAATCCAGAGGGTTTGTCATTGCGAGGAACGTAGCGACGAAGCAATCCAGAAGGTTGGTCATTGCGAACAACGTGAAGCAATCCAGAGGGTTGTCATTGCGAACATCGTGAAGCAATCCAGTATCTTTTGTCTTGCGTGCCACTAATGCCGAATTTTAATTGAGGAACTATGAGCGAATTTCTGTTTACATCCGAATCTGTATCCGAAGGCCATCCGGACAAAGTATCAGATCAAATTTCTGATGCCATTCTGGACGCGATTCTAGCGCAAGATCCGTATGCGCGGGTAGCTGCTGAAACCCTGACTAATACTGGCCTGGTGGTTCTGGCCGGTGAAATCACCACCACCGCCAATGTTGACTACATTCAGGTAGCGCGCAACACCATCAAGCGTATCGGCTACGACAACACCGAATACGGCATCGATTACAAGGGTTGCGCTGTGCTGGTTGCCTACGACAAGCAAAGCCCGGACATCGCACAAGGCGTGGATCGCGCATCCGACGACTTTTTGAATCAGGGCGCGGGCGACCAGGGACTGATGTTCGGTTACGCCTGCGACGAAACGCCAACCTTGATGCCGCTGGCGATTTATCTGGCCCATCAGGTGGTGCAACGTCAGGCGCAATTGCGCCACGACGGCCGTTTGCCATGGTTGCGTCCGGATGCCAAGTCGCAGGTCACCATTCGCTATGTGGATGGCAAACCGCATTCCATCGACACTGTGGTGCTCTCCACTCAACACGCACCGGATATGACGCTGGAAACCATTCGTGAAGCGGCGATCGAAGATATCATCAAACCGATGCTGCCGAAGGAGCTGATCAAGGGCAACATCAACTTCCTAGTCAATCCAACCGGACGTTTCGTGGTTGGCGGCCCGCAAGGCGACTGTGGCCTGACCGGTCGCAAGATCATCGTGGACACCTATGGCGGCGCGGCTCCCCACGGTGGCGGCGCGTTCTCCGGTAAAGATCCTTCCAAGGTGGATCGTTCCGCCGCCTATGCCGGTCGTTATGTTGCGAAGAATATCGTCGCAGCGGGCCTGGCCAGCAAGTGCCTGGTACAAGTGTCCTACGCGATCGGCGTGGCTAAACCGACCAGCGTGATGGTCGATACCTATGGCACAGGCAAGATTAGCGATGACAAACTGACCGAACTGGTGCTGCGCCATTTCGACTTGCGTCCGAAAGGCATCGTGCAGATGCTCGACCTGTTGCGTCCGATCTACGAGAAAACTGCAGCATACGGCCACTTCGGCCGCGAAGAACCTGAATTCACCTGGGAAAAGACAGATAAGGCAGCTGCACTTCGCGCGGATGCAGGGCTGTAAACTGTGCGGATTAGTATGAAAACTGAAACTGAAATTCGAGTCGCAGGTATGAGTGCGCTGATTGGGGCTTTAGGGTTGGTCGAAGCTGAACGCTTTATGATATCGATGTTGCGGGATCGATTTGACTATACCGAGTGGAGACGTCATGGATTGCCCGACTACTCATTAGAAGAACTAGCTAGGTTGGCAAGTGTAGCAACTGAAAAACACTAAGGAATGTGCTGAATTATTCGCCTTCTTCGCCAAGAGGATTAAACGGGCAAGCTGCGAAGCCGTTGATAGCAAACGGATAATGTGCCTGTAACAAAGTAATCCGTTGGTACATGCTTTTGAGAGCGAATGCGTGGCGGGAAGCAATCCAGTGTCTTTGCGAGGAAGAAAAGCGGACGGGGCAAACCGTCAGGTTTGTCTTTGCGAGGAACGTAGTGACGAAGCAATCCAGTCGTTGTAATGTGTCTTTTGATTATCTGGATCGCCACCCGCCACACTTCGTTAGCGGTCGCGATGACGAGCAGGGGGGGCTTGCGAAGCCCGAAGGGCTGTGGCAATCCAGCGAGCTTGTCATTGCGAGGCCTGTAAGGCTGAAGCAATCCAGTCGTTGTAATGTGTTTTTGGAATACTGGATCGCCACCCGCCGCACTTCGTTTGCGGTCGCGATGACGAGCGTGGGTGTCATTGCGGGACTGTAATGGACGAAGCAATCCAGAGGGTTTGTCATTGCGAACATCGTGAAGCAATCCAGTCGTTGTAATGTGTTTTTGGAATACTGGATCGCCACCCGCCACACTTCGTTCGCGGTCGCGATGACGAGCGTGGGTGTCATTGCGGGACTGTAATGGACGAAGCAATCCAGAGGGTTTGTCATTGCGAACATCGTGAAGCAATCCAGTCGTTGTAATGTGTTTTTGGAATATCTGGATCGCCACCCGCCGCACTTCGTTTGCGGTCGCGATGACGAGCAGGGTTGTCCTTGCGAGCATCTTTAAGTAATACAGTGTCTTGGCTCGTGCCCTTTGAACCTTGAACCTTGAACCTTGAACCTTGAATGCGCGTATGTTAAAAAAATTGTTAAATGAGGTTGTCGCAATCGCAGTTAATGCTGGTCAGGCGATTATGGTGGTTTACGCTGATAAGTCGATCGAGGTGACGAGTAAATCGGACGCCTCACCGCTAACTCAGGCCGATCTAGCTTCTGATCGCGTAATCAGTGCAGGCTTGACTGCATTGGATTTGGGTTGGCCTCTGCTTTCAGAGGAGTCTGCCCAGATTCCTTATGAAGAACGCAAAAACTGGGATAGATTCTGGTTGATTGATCCGCTGGATGGCACTAAAGAATTTATAAAGCGTAACGGTGAATTTACCGTCAACATTGCGCTGATTGAAAATGGACAACCCATCCTCGGCGTCGTGTATGCGCCCGTTCTGGATGTTTGCTATTTTGCTGCTCGCGGGGTGGGGGCTTTCGTCAGACGTGGGGCGGATGAGGTGCAGTCTATTGCTGTAAAATCGGCTATGCCCGGTGAGTCGCTTAAAGTGGTCGCGAGCCGTTCGCATGCCGATGAACGCACATCGGCATTGCTTGAGAAACTCGGTCTGTACGAGTGCATCAGCATGGGGAGTTCCCTCAAGCTTTGTCTGGTGGCCGAGGGTGCAGCACATATCTATCCTCGTTTGGGTCCCACCATGGAGTGGGATACGGCAGCGGCACACGCCATCGTCAAATACTCAGGTGGTAGAGTGTGCGATTGGGCTGGAACGGAGTTGATCTACAATAAGCCAGATTTACACAACCCGGAATTTTTGGTCATCGCCGAACAAGATACCAAATTACTCGCAAAAATTATTTCGCAATAGAGAAGATTATGACGGCACCTCCTGTTTCATCCAATGTGGTTTGGCACCAGGCAACGGTGACGAGGCAACGTCGTGAGCTGCAAAATGGACATCGCGGTGCGATCATCTGGTTTACTGGCTTGTCAGGCTCAGGTAAATCTACACTGGCTCATGCCGTTGAGGAGACCTTGCATCAGCAAGGCTGCCGCACCTTTGTGCTGGACGGCGACAATGT
Organism: Gallionella sp.; assembly: GCA_041660905.1. Taxonomy (GTDB): domain Bacteria; phylum Pseudomonadota; class Gammaproteobacteria; order Burkholderiales; family Gallionellaceae; genus Gallionella. Next base: position 227,147 of record JBAZVL010000003.1, on the reverse strand, counting down.
ACGTCACGGTTTGTGTGGCGATCTGGGGTTTTCTGAAGCTGGCAGAATTGAGAATATTCGCCGTGTAGGCGAAATGGCCAAGCTTTTCATGGAAGCAGGTATCATCGTGTTGACCGCCTTCATCTCGCCCTATCGTGCGGATCGTGAGCGCGTGCGCAATATGGTCAATGAAGGTGAATTTATAGAAGTTTACTGCGATACGCCTCTTGAAATATGCGAGAGTCGTGACGTTAAGGGGATGTACAAAAAAGCGCGTGCGGGTCTGATCGGTGAGTTTACTGGTATCTCATCACCTTATGAAGTGCCGGAAAGACCGGAGCTGGATGTTGATACGGGGACTGCGGAACTCGAAGCCTGCGTTTTGCGTGTGATCGGAGAGCTTGTGCAATTTGGTATTATCCCGATGGATCAACGAATAACTGAAATTTGATTATTCAAGCCATACGACTCATCCGGGTGCAACAAATCACCAAAAATACCGTTGAGCGCGTGCCGGGAACTGTTAGTACCGTAGCCGGAGAATTTTCCCCGGATCAGTTGATGCGAAATGTAAACGAGCGTTGGATATATGAGTGAAAAATTTTCCCGGGCAATAGATGAACAGTTGCGAGAAGTGTTAACGCATTTTCCGCAGATTACACTTGCCGTGTTGTTTGGTTCCGTTGCAGCGGGTAGTCAGCGAGAAAATAGTGATTTGGATATAGCCGTTGCCGCAAAGCGGGTGCTGACGGTTCAGGAAAGAATTACGCTTCTCGGTGCATTGGCAGAGCAGATCGGTCGCCCGGTTGATTTGATTGATTTGAATGCGGTGACAGAACCCTTGCTTGGCCAAATAGTGCAGCACGGGAGAAGAATATTGGGCAGTGATGCCATGTATGGCGATCTGATTGCACGGCATCTGATTGAGCAGGCAGATTTTATGCCTTACCGGACAAGGATTCTGACGGAAAGGCGGGTAGCATGGATCGGGAAGTAGTTGAACACAAGCTGGAATCATTGCGTCGCTGCATACTGCGTATCGAAACCAAGTGCCCGCGAGATTGCGCTTCCCTGGCGGCAGATCTCGATCTGCAGGATATTATTTCGCTCAATCTGAGTCGTGCAGTGCAAATCTCGGTCGATATCGGTGCACACTTGATCTCAGGCATGGAAGTCACGCCACCTGGCACGATGGGGCAAACATTCGACTTGCTGGCTCAGGAAGGCGTGATAAATGAAAAGTTGGCAAGCAGTCTGAAAAAAGCGGTGGGTTTTCGCAATATCGCAGTGCATAGCTATGAAGCTATCAATTGGGAAATCGTGCATAGTATTGTTAAATTCCACCTCGCAGATTTCTCGGATTTTGCTAGGGTTATTGCCCTGAGGTTGAATGGGTGAGCGTATATATGACACTGGGGACTGCCATTGCAGTAAAGCTTTAGCTGCGAGCGTAGCGTGGCAGAACGTAGGACTGCGGCAATCCAGCGAGCTTGTCTTTGCGAAGCCCAAGGGCTGAAGCAATCCAGTGCAGAGGTGTCATTGCGAAGCCCGTAGGGCTGTGGCATTCCCGTGTAGGGATGTCATTGCGACCGCGAGCGAATGCGTGGCGGGAAGCAATCCAGTGTGGAGAGTGTCATTGCGAGGACCGTATGGGACGAAGCAATACAGTCGATGTAATGTGTCTTTTGATTATCTGGATCGCCATGACACTTTGTGTCTCGCGATGACAAGCGTGGGTGTTTTTGCGAAGCCCGTAGGGCTGTGGCATTCCCGTGTAGGGATGTCATTGCGACCGCGAGCGAATGCGTGGCGGGAAGCAATCCAGTCGATGTAATGTGTCTTTTGATTATCTGGATCGCCATGACACTTTGTGTCTCGCGATGACAAGCGTGGGTGTCTTTGCGAAGCCCGAAGGGCCGTGGCATTCCAGTTCAGGGGTGTCATTGCGAGAACCGTATGGGACGAAGTAATCCAGTCGTTGTAATGTGTCTTTTGATTGTCTGGATCGCCGTCCGTCACGACGATGTCTCGCGGCGCGGCTAATGACAGTCTCTCGCGATGACGAGCAAGGCTGAGGCAAGCCAGCTGGCTTGTCATTGCAGTAAAGCTTTAGCTGCGAGCGTAGCGTGGCAGAACGTAGGGCTGTGGCAATCTGGCACAGGGATATTAGTAGTAATTTTTTAAGATTTATTTCAGAAGGTATTTATGATTCTAGTAACAGGCGGGATGGGCTACATAGGGTCGCACACCTGTGTTGTGCTTGCAGAAGCGGGCTACCAGACCTTGATTCTCGACAATCTGGCTAATAGTCACTTGGAAGTGCTTGACCGTCTGGAGCAAATATCAGGCGTTCGCTCGCAGTTTGTAAACGGTGATGTGCGTGATGCTCAATTGCTCGATGAGCTGTTTCTGAAACATAACATTACAGCGGTGATCCACTTTGCCGGTCTTAAAGCGGTTGGTGAATCTTTAGAAATACCTTTTGAATATTATGATAACAATGTAACGGGTAGTTTGACCTTGCTAGGCGCGATGAAACGCGCTCAGGTTAAGAACTTCATCTTCTCATCAACGGCCAATGTATACGGAAACTTCGCTGAAGTTCCTGTTGCTGAAGAGGCTGCGCTGGAGCCGAATAATCCGTACGGACGTTCCAAATTGATGATAGAACAGATATTGGCTGATTTACATCTCGCTGATTCTGAATGGAATATTGCCTGTTTGCGATATTTTAATCCGGTCGGCGCTCATGAAAGTGGCTTGATTGGTGAAAACCCGCAAGGTACACCGTCTAACTTAATGCCGATTATTGCGTCCGTCGCAGCGGGTAGACGTGAGAAGTTGCAGGTGTTCGGCGATGATTATCCGACACCGGATGGCACTGGAATGCGTGATTTTATCCATGTGATGGATCTGGCTGAAGGACATCTTGCCGCCTTGACTCATTGTTTAACCCAAGGTGGTACTGTGACGGTTAATTTGGGAACGGGGCAGGGTTATACCGTCATGCAAATGATCAACGCCTTTCGCGAAGCCAGTGAAAAGAGTATTCCTTGCGATATTGTCGCTCGTAGAACCGGGGATATCGTGAAATCCTGGGCTAATCCGGCCAAGGCGAAGGTGGTGTTGGGCTGGCAGGCGAAACGGGGGTTAATGCAGATGTGCGTAGATACCTGGCGTTGGACGCACCATAATCAGCAACGATAATGAAGGATAGAACTTTTCTAATTTTTCATTTGGCGTCTAAGTGATTTTTGTACCGTTAACGTTAATATATTTTTCATTTTGAGATACTAAACTTATGAATAATTCAAACAAAGTTACTATTGCTGTCGTTGGACTTGGGTATGTTGGTCTGCCACTTGCGGCAGAGTTTGGGAAGAAATACAAAACGATAGGTTATGACCTGTCTGAAGCTAAAATTGCCAATTATCAAAAATATTGCGACCCAACTGGTGAGGTAACATCTGAAAATTTGAAGGCAGCTGAGTATCTTAGTGTTTCAGTTGATCCTGAAACTATTCGTGAAGCCGACGTAATCATAATTGCCGTGCCAACGCCGGTTGACGAAGCCCATATACCTGATTTTTCGCCACTAATTGGTTCATCAATCACTGTCGGTTCGCACATGAAAAAAGGGGCGATAGTTGTTTATGAATCGACAGTCTATCCAGGTGCTACTGAGGAGATTTGTATTCCGCTCCTTGAAAAACACTCAGGTATGAGATGGAAGCAAGATTTTCACGTTGGTTATTCACCTGAACGAGTTAATCCGGGTGATAAGGTTCGTACCCTTACCAAAATAGTGAAGGTTGTATCTGGTGATGATGCTCAAACTCTTGATATTTTGGAAGATATTTATGGTTCAATTATTACTGCAGGCATTCATCGTGCAAGTTCAATCAAGGTGGCGGAGGCTTCGAAGGTAATCGAAAATACGCAGCGTGATCTTAATATCGCGTTGATGAATGAACTTGCTATCGTGTTCGAAAAAATTGGTATTGATACCATTGAAGTGCTTGAAGCGGCTGGTACTAAGTGGAATTTTTTGCCATTTCGACCAGGTTTGGTCGGCGGCCATTGTATAGGTGTCGATCCATACTATTTGACTCATAAAGCAGAAATGCTTGGCTATCACCCTCAAGTTATTCTTGCTGGGCGTCGTATCAACGACGGCATGGCAAGTTACGTGGCCAAGATGACAGTTCAGAGTATGATTCATCAGGGTGGTTGTAACAAGGGGGATACGGTTGTCGTGCTCGGTTTAACTTTTAAGGAAGATTGCCCAGATTTACGTAACTCAAAAGTCGCTGACTTGATACGTAATCTGAAAGGTTTTGGCCTTAATGTACTTGTTCATGATCCCGTAGCCGATCCTGAAGAGGCTATGCATGAATATGGACTGCAACTGACTCCTTGGGATCAATTGCCTAGAGGAGTAAGTGCAGTAGTTGCAGCTGTATCACATCGCCAGTATATGGATATGCCACTTACAGATATTATTGAACTTCTCCAACCGAATGGCGTATTCACTGATGTTAAGTCGGTCTATGATGCCTCCGTTATTCAACAAGCAAGTCACCTAGTGTGGCGTCTATAACCTATGTTCCCCATAATTGAAAATAAAAAAATTCGTGTTGCCATTGTTGGTTGCGGGCGTATATCGAAAAATCATTTTGGCTCTATTGAAAAACATTCTGATAACTTAGAACTTGCAGCGGTTTGCGACACTGATTCAAGTGTATTAGCTGAGCATGTTAATACATACAAGGTGCCTGGTTACACGCGCCTTGAGAGCATGTTGGAAAACGAAAATCTTGATTTGGTCGTGTTGTGTACGCCCAGTGGAATACATGCAGATCAGGCGGTAACTGCAGCCAGGTATTGTGTTCATGTTATGACCGAAAAGCCCATGGCTACACGTTGGGCGGATGGTTTGCGTATGGTAAAGGCCTGTGATGATGCTAGAGTTCGACTATTTGTAGTTAAGCAAAACCGCCGAAATGCAACATTGCAACTTTTGAAGAGTGCGGTCGAGAAGGAACGATTTGGCCGTATATATATGGTCAATATCAATGTGTTCTGGACTCGTCCGCAGGAATACTACGACAGCGCGAAATGGCGCGGCACTTGGGAATTTGATGGCGGTGCGTTCATGAATCAGGCTAGTCACTATGTCGATCTTGTCGATTGGCTGATCGGCCCGGTCGAGAGTCTGCAGGCGTATACAGGAACTTTGGCTCGCAATATCGAAGTGGAAGATACCGGTGTCGTCAGCATCAAGTGGCGCTCCGGTGCTTTAGGTTCAATGAATGTGACCATGCTGACCTATCCTAAAAATCTGGAAGGTTCGATAACCATCATCGGTGAAAAGGGTACTGTTCGCGTGGGTGGTCTGGCGGTCAATGAGATTCAGCATTGGGATTTTGCCGAGGCGGACTCTGATGATGAACTTGTCAAGACCGCCAGTTACCAGACGACTTCTGTTTATGGCTTCGGCCATCCGCTTTACTACAAGAATGTGGTTGATGTATTGCGCGGTAATGCAGAGCCAGAAACGGATGGCCGAGAAGGCTTGCGTTCGCTGGAAACTTTGATTGCGACCTATATATCGGCAAGAGATGGAAAACGGGTTTCATTGCCGCTAGATTATTGATTTTAAATGAAAATTGCTGTAATAGGTGGCGGGATAAACGGCTTGGCCAGTGCCTGGAAACTGGCATTGGACGGTCATCAGGTAACACTATTTGAACGCGATGAACTGATGCGAGCCACCAGTCAGGCTTCATCCAAACTGTTGCATGGTGGTTTGCGTTACCTTGAAAACGGTGAGATCGGTTTGGTTCGCGAGGCGCTGGCTGAAAGAACACGATGGTTTAAAAGAGCACCGCATTTAGCCAGACCGTTGCCTATGCTTTATCCGATTTTCAAGACGGGTAGAAGATCTAGGTGGATGATCGCAGCCGGGCTTTGGTTGTATAGATTATTATCGCTGAGTGCGAATATGCCAGCCCCGCGTTGGCTGTCGAAAGATGAAGTTGTAAATTTGCAGCCTAATTTAAAGGCAGATGGCTTGACTGGCGGTTACCTGTTTCATGACGGTCAGATGGATGATTATCCCTTGGGGATGTGGGTGGCAGAACAGTGCCGTAGTGCAGGTGTGGAAATATTTGTAAATACGCCTGTGCAGAAAATTCGGACTGATGGGAGTCTTAAAACACAAGATGGTCAGAATTTTCAGTTTGACTGGATCGTAAATGTTGCAGGCCCATGGGCAGAAAGGTTATTGCAACAGAGCGGTATAAAATCACCTGTGCGGCTTGATTTGGTTAGAGGAAGCCACTTGATTGTGAACCGCTGCTGTGATCATGCCTATTTGCTGGAAGTGCCGGATGAGCGGCGGATATTTTTTGTCCTGCCATGGAAGAGTAAAACCCTGATTGGCACGACCGAAATTCGACAGGAGTTTGACGAGCCAGTTATCTGTTCAAGGGAAGAGATCAGCTATTTGCTTAAATCCTATAACCACTGGATGGAGATACCGCTAAGCGAACAGGATGTAATTGAAACTTTTGCGGGGGTGCGCCCATTGCTATCATCGGCGGATGATCCGTCTCGCGTTACCCGAGAATATGCGATTCGTCGCGATGGAATGATAGTGAATGTATTCGGCGGTAAATGGACTACGTGTTGTGCATTAGCAGACAAAGTTGCAGTTGTTCTGAATTGAGATTCAGGTGCTTATTGTTTTTGTCGTAATTATCTAAAATTAAAGGAATTACAGTGATACACGCTACAGCAATCGTTGATGAAGGTGCTCAAATAGGCGCAGACACAAGAGTGTGGCACTGGGTGCATGTGTGCGGCGGGGCTAAAATCGGTGAGCGCTGTTCGTTAGGTCAGAATGTCTTTGTCGGAAATAAAGTTGTCATCGGTAATAACGTCAAGATACAGAACAATGTGTCTGTTTATGACAACGTCACGCTCGAAGATGATGTGTTTTGTGGGCCAAGCATGGTATTTACCAATGTGTACAATCCGCGCTCGGCGGTTTCACGCAAGGACGAATATCGCAATACACTGGTAAAGCGAGGCGTTACGATGGGTGCTAACTGCACCATCGTGTGCGGTACAACGATAGGTGAATATGCTTTCATCGGAGCGGGGGCGGTGATTAACCGTGACGTTAAGCCTTATACGCTGATGGTGGGCGTTCCAGCAAAGCAGATTGGCTGGATCAGCCAGCACGGTGAGCGGTTAGAATTGCCGTTAAAGGGTGAAGGCGTTGCTATTTGCCCGAACACGGGATTGCGTTATCAATTGAAAGATAACGAGTTGTCTGTACAGGAGGATTAGACTATGCAAGTAGAAGCTATTTACAGCCAGGGTAACATCGAATTTGTTAAGCCTTTACGTCTTAAACACGATCACATTCGTTTGATCGTTAACGTACCAGACGAGGAAGTGGAGTTACAAACTATGCCATTTATATTGTCAGAGCAGGCTGGGTTACGGGCTCAAGCGTTGCTCGAAAAATACCAAGCTATTCTAAACGCTCCACCGCCATCAGATGATGATTTGCCGGAACTTAGCACTGAGTACATACAGCGCCTGGAGGCCATCGAACTTCGTGCGCAAATCAGACAAGAACAAGGAAGGCCGGTTTAATCTCTATGGATTTACTAATAGATATCAACATCATTCTCGATGTATGTGCCAGTCGCATGCCCTTTGCGCCCATATCGGCGGCAGCGCTGCAACATTGCCAGGATATGGGAGGGAAGTTGTGGCTTTATACGGGTAGCGTGCAGACTATGGAATTCAACATGGTTCGAGAGGTGCAACGTAATGCAGAAGCTCAACTCAAGCCATTCAGCAAGCGTCAATGTGCCTCACATGCGAGGCAAGCTTTAAAATTATTTGCACAAGACAAGCATTGGCTTGCCTCATTAGCAGAGGAAGGTAATGTATTTGATAGTCCAGACCCCGAGGATGAGCAACTCATCCGCGCCTTGGGAAGGTTTAAAGAAGGCTGTATTAAACTACTTACTCGAGATGTGCTACTTTGTGAGCGCTACCCGGAGCAGACTATTTCTCCAGAGCAATATTTGCAGCTACCGATGCCGCAGAAATCGATTGATTTTATCGATTTAAAAACGCAACAGGATCATATTCGCCCAGAACTTGAAAGGAATATCCATCGTGTTTTGCATCACGGCCAATATGTTATGGGCCCGGAAGTCCAACAACTGGAGCGAGGTTTAGCAGATTTCGTAGGTGTTAAGCATTGTATTTCAGCCAGTTCCGGCACGGATACACTACTGATTGCTATGATGGCATTGGGCATTAAGCCTGGCGACGAGGTAATAACAACGCCCTTTACCTTTATAGCAACCGGCGAAATGATAGCGCTGCTTGGTGCGATTCCCGTATTTGTGGACATTGATCCGCGCACCTACAATATTGACCCGGCCAAAATCGAAGCCGCGATTACCAAAAAGACTAAGGCCATCATGCCGGTCTCGTTGTATGGGCAATGTGCTGATATGGACGGGATCAATGCTATAGCTGACAAATACGGACTTCCCGTAATAGAAGATGCAGCGCAGTCATTCGGCGCTACATACAAGGGTAAAAAATCCTGCGCGCTTTCTACCATTGGCTCGACGAGTTTTTTCCCAAGCAAACCTTTGGGTGGTTATGGTGACGGAGGTGCGTTATTCACCAACGATGATGTATTGGCAAAAGCGATGCGTGAGATTCGTGTCCACGGTCAGGATCGCCGCTATCATCATTCTCGCATCGGTATCAATGGCCGACTTGATACGCTGCAAGCCGCAATTCTACTGGCTAAGTTGGACAGATTTGATTGGGAAGTAGAGCAGCGCCAAAAAATTGGCGAACGCTACACGGAGTTGATTTCGACATTGCAGAGGAGCGTCGGGGATGCGAAAATTCAATCACCCTACATTGACCCAGAATGCACTAGTGTCTACGCTCAATATACTGTTCATGTAGCTAATCGAGATCAGATACTGAAAGACTTGAACGAAAAAGGTATTCCAACTGCTGTGCACTATCCGATCCCATTGCATTTACAACCTGCTTTTGCAGGTGCTAATTACAATGAAGGAGATTTTCCTATTTCAGAATCAGCATCGAAACATGTGTTGAGTTTACCCATGCATCCTGATGTTTCGGATGTAAGTCAGAAAATAATTGTCAGTTTTTTATTGAACAATAGTGAATTATAAAAATGACATATTGTGTATCATAAGTGTTTGAAATTATTGGGTGTTGTGTGATCTCTGGCTTTATAATTGGATATTTATATGAGTGAGTCGCGATCAGGTAAAGTTATTGCCTTGTCACTTGGTCAAGCTCTGACTTCAGTTGTAACCTTGTTAACTAGTGTAGCGTTAGCCAGAATGCTTAAAGTCGGAGATTTAGCGACGTACTTGCAGACATTCCTTGCATATAACATTGCCGCTCCAATTTTGTCACTTGGACTAAGTTTTGGATTATATTATTTTCTGCCAAGTGAAAATAAAAGAGCAAGAGCAGTTGTATTTGAGGCGTTGTTGATAATGTTTTCTATGGGGATTTTTTACGGATTATTTATTGCATGTGGTGGTAATCATTTATTAGCACAAAGATTTTCAAATCCAAATATTGAAAATACCCTCTTGTACCTTATTCCATACTCCATCTTAACACTACCTGCTGGTTTACTTGGAGCCGTATTAGTGGTTCGAAATAGAGTTAAGCAGCTAACCGTCTTTAATATATTAAGTAATTTGGTGCTTGGAATTTCTATCATTGCAGTTTGTGCACTTTGGAAAAATGTTCAGTTTATCATTCTGACTTATGTTGCGGTTAGTTTGATTAATGGGTTAATAGCCATTGTAATTATATTACGAGCAGTTCCAGATGGAGATTCCCAGCTAAGATGGCATGAGATTAAAAATATTATTTCCTACAGTTTGCCATTGGCATTGGCGACTATGTTGGGAAGTATAGCGTTACAACTCGACAAATTTATTGTTTCAGCCATGTGTTCACCAGCAGATTTTGTAATTTATACATACGGTGCTGTTGAAATTCCACTCGTTGGTATTATAACGGGCGCTATTAGTGCGGTTATTCTTGCTGATATGGTAGCGCATTGTAAAAATGGCGACAGAGTACTGGCTCTTATATTATTCAAGAAAGGAGCAGTAAGAAGTGCATTAATTTTATTTCCAGTTATGGCCTTTCTCATGCTTTACGCTGATGAGTTTATAACAATTCTATACACCGAAAAATTTCATGAGAGTGTTGGAATCTTTAGAATTTATTTACTCACTCTGCTTATTCGAGTTGTGATGTATGGTGTTGCATTAATGGCACTAGGTAAGACAAGGGTTGTTCTTTGGAGATCGGTTGGGGATTTGTTGATTAATATGATAGTAACCTATGTATTTGTGTATTTTTATGGACCTTATGGGGCAGCATGGGCGACAGTAGTGACGCTTTTCTTCTGGTCTGTACCTTTCAATTTAAAAATGATTTCGAAGGGGTTTGACTGTTCTTGGAAAGAAATATTACCTCTCCCAGCTCTATTTACTATTTTACTAATTAGTATAATTTCTGTTTCTTTAAGCGGATCGGTTACGTTTTTATTGAACTCAAATAATATATTCGTAGTATTTTCTCTTGCTCTTTTAATGTCTAGTGGAGTCTACACATTACTTATCTATCGTAATTTTGAAGAAGGGCGTGAGGTAATTGGAGATGTGGGTTCAAAGATATTTAAAATTTTGAATATAGTGAAAGTGTGATAAAAAAATAGTGGGTATTTAGGTTATGATTTTTAGTAAGAACCGAATTGTTTTTATGCTTCAGCCATGGAAATGGCCTGAATATATTCTTTGGAAATTATGTAAACCCATACCTTCTGGTTTGGTTTGTGTAAATTTTATATTTCAGAGAATATTTGGAATAAATCGTGAATATCCTTTCCCTGTTAATTTTACTTCGCGAGTGAATGGGGATATAAAAATTGGTTCTGATGTGTGGATATCATTAGCGGTTAGTGGTGGATGCTATATTCAAGGCGGCAATGGTGTCGAAATTGGGGATGGCACGCTGTTCGGTCCGGGAGTGAAAATTATTTCAGCCAATCATTCTTTAGAAAATTATGGAGAGTGGGATAAAGCGCAGCCTATAAAAATTGGGAAAAATGTATGGATCGGTGCTAATGTGGTTATCTTGCCAGGGGTTCAAATTGGTGATGGGGCTGTAATAGGTGCGGGGGCAGTCGTAACTAAGTCTATTTCTGATGGTTCTATTGCTGTTGGTAATCCGGCAAGGGAAATAAAAAGGAAGCTGGCATAACTACTTGCGTGCGAATTTAGGTTGAAAATAAATTATTACTGGCATTTTTATTTGTTGAGTTGAAACACTAATCGAAATTGCGAAATTTTGTGAATTAATATGAGGTTAGGGAAGATGAAGATAGCCGTTGTAGTAGGTGCACGGCCGCAATTTATCAAAGTGGCGGCAGTCTCTCGCATTTTACGTAATCATTATGTAGATATTAATGAAGTATTAATTCACACTGGACAACATTACTCTAGCAATATGTCTGATGTGTTTTTCGATGAGTTGGCAATCCCACGACCAGATTATAATCTTGGAATCGGTGGTGGTTCGCACGGACAGAATACCGGGCGTATGATTGAAAAGATTGAAGAGGTATTGCTTAAAGAGCAGCCTGATTGGGTGCTCGTCTATGGGGATACTGATTCCACACTCGCAGGTGCTTTGGCAGCCGCGAAGCTACATATACCTGTAGCTCATGTAGAAGCAGGCCTTCGTTCTTTCAATCGCCGTATGCCGGAAGAAATTAACCGTGTACTAACGGATCATATTTCAGCCCTGCTTTTTGCACCAACTGAACTGGCATGCCGAAATCTATTGGCAGAAGGTGTTGCCGCAGACAAAATTCATATGGTTGGTGATGTGATGTTTGATGCTGCACTTTTCTATAAAAATAGGGCGATGAAGCCAAATTGGTTCGATAGTATCGGCTTTTCCATGAATAATTTTGTACTTTGCACCATTCATCGAGCAGAAAATACAGATGATTCAGGGAGACTTCTTTCAATTTTTGAAGGGTTGGCCGACGCCGGTTTGCCAGTTATTCTGCCGCTGCATCCACGCACTAAGGGAAAAATTGCAGAACAAAATATACCTGTCGCAGAGAATATTCATATCACTGATCCCGTGGGGTATCTAGAGATGGTTTGGCTGGAAATGAACTGTAAATTGATAGCAACGGATTCTGGTGGGGTTCAAAAGGAAGCCTATTTTCATGCCAAGCCATGCATAACGCTTCGTGATGAAACGGAGTGGGTTGAATTGGTTGATATTGGGGTGAATCGTTTAGTGCCGGTAAGACGTGATGCCATCAGAGCCGCTTTAGTAGAAATCCCGCCATCAGTGGAACATTGTTTTTCGAGCATGCTATACGGTAGCGGAGATGCCGCATCTAAAATTGTTGATCGTATGCTATGTAACAGCGAGAGAATTTCTAAAGGTGTGGTGTTTTAATCATGGATATGCAAAGTTTGCGAGTGATTGGAGCTCGAGTAAAGCGTATGGCAGGATCATTATTGCCAATGCCGGCACCAGTAAAATTTGTAATCGTTACTAGAGGCAGGACAGGCTCAAATCTTCTAGTTTCACTTTTGAACTCACATCCTCGTATTCGTATTTATGGCGAGGTTGTTGGCGAAGCAATGATGAGAACGCCATCTCTGAAGAAAGAACTGTTGCGAATGGGGGCTTTATCTTATGTTTGCCGGTTTTTTAAAAGATACGGTTTTGAATCAGCAGCTGGAGTTAAGTTTCTCTACTACCAGCTGGAGAGTGACTATGGGCAGCGATGGCATGTAACTGGGCTGCCAGATATATTTAATTATTTGACATCACAAAATAATATCAAGGTTATTCACGTTAAGCGCAAAAATCGTTTGGAATGCTTGGCCTCCATTCGAGTTGCTGCGCATACTAATACATATACTGTCTCTAAAGAAGCTAAAGTGAAGAGTCAACACAATACAATATTTCTTAGCCCTGAAGAGTGTGAACAAGAATTTGAACTAATTGGTCAGTGGGAAGCCACGTATGATGAAGCCTTTCTACATCACGAAAAACTTGATGTTTACTATGAAGAGCTTGTCGATAATATGCAAGTTGAGTGTGATCGTGTACTTAAATTTTTAGGTGTTGAAAAACGTAACCTTTTCACCTCTTTTAAGAAGCAGCAAAGTAGACCGTTATCTTTGGTGGTTTCAAATTTTTATGAGTTGGCAGAAAAATTTAGTGGGACTAAGTGGAGTAAGTATTTTGAGTAATTTTATATTTTTGATGGTTAAATGACTCCGATGCCATTCACAATGAAAAGTGTATTGATTATTTGCTCTAGTTTCCCTCCTCAACAAGATGTAGGAGGACTAAGGCCTGCCGTTTTTTCGAAGTATTTTCCTGCGTTTGGATGGCGGCCAGTGGTTTTAACAAGAAGTTATCCCATTGGTGACTATCTTAGAAAAGATACACTAGATGGATTTTCTGGGCTACCTCCTAACGAAGACATAATTTGCGTTGAAATGAATTCTGAAGATGATTCTGGAAAACTTTCTAATGTATGGCAAAAATTGTATAAGTTCTTTTGTCCCGAACTTGGTGTGTCTTGGGTTCTTATTAATTCAATGTGTGAGGCATTTATACATTCGTCTCATGCGCGAGACATTGATGCAATCTATGCTACCAGTCCGGATATTGCTGCCATTACGGTAGGTGCGGCGTTGGCTAATAGTTTGAATGTCCCGTTTGTTGCTGATTTTAGAGACATCGTTGAGCAGGATACTCATCAATCTTTTCGTGATCGTCTTGTTTATTACAGGTATATCTTCCGAAGATATTGGATTACTCGTAATGCATCTCATGTAATAGTCGTGTCAGATGAACATAAGAAAATCCTCAATAAAAGGGTTTTGCCTGCTGTCAGCGTTATATCTAACGGATATGATCCCGAGATGTTCGATTCCACCCCTACGATTTCAAGCAAAAAATTTACGATAAACTACACAGGAAGTATTATTTCGAAGCACCTTAGAGATCCGTCTGTATTTTTTGAAGCATTGGATTTGCTGATGGATGCGTGCGATGTTGATATTAACGACTTTGTCGTTAGCTTTGTTGGAAGCGAAAAGGAAGTTTTTAATTTAATGATCAGCCCATATAAATGTAAATCATTTGTTACTGTGGTTGACAGGGTTGGTTATTCTGAAATTCCACGGCTGATATCAACTGCATGTATGAATCTGGTGTTGACTAATCGAGGAGCAAAAGGCGTTATGACAACTAAGTTTTTTGAATACTTAGCTGTGCGGCGCCCCATACTCTGTGTACCAGGTGATGGAGGAGAGCTTGATGAAGCAATAGCCAAAACAAAGTCCGGATTTTCTGGCTCAACTCCTCAAGATGTGTATGGTTACATCAAGAGTGTTTATGTTCAATGGAAGACCAATGAGGGGGTTCTACCTGCGATAGAGTCTGTCGGTATCGAACAATATTCCAGAAAAATAATGACGAAAAAGCTTGCCGCATTGCTTGATCATTCACATGAATCACATCAGAGAAGGTTTGAAAAGTGATGTTTTCGTCAATTGGTCAGTTCAGTCTTAGCGAAATGTTCAAGCGGTTGCGTCGCAGTATGGTGAAAAGATACCTGCTGTACAGAACTTCACCCTATCTGCCTAATGCTAACACTGCATTAATTGTTGCACCCCACCCGGACGATGAAACGTTTGGTTGTGGAGGGTTAATTGCGCTAAAGCTGGCACAAGGTGCTGTGGTACATGTCCTGATCCTCTCTCGCGGTGAGGGAGGACATCGGGGGTGTTGTACTATTCGCGAGGAAGTTGTTGCTGTTGAGCGGACACGGCAAGCAGAGCATGCGTGTGCCAAACTTGGCTTATCGAAAGCTAATCTTCATTGGCTTGACTTTCCTGATGGAAATATTAAGCAGGGGGATTGTGCCAAAGTAACAAAGATTCAGGCATTAATTGATAAAGTTGTCCCTATGGAAATTTATGCGCCAGCTCCATTCGATTGCTGGGTCGACCATGAGCGTGCTTGTGAAATCATCAAGAAAATAATTTCTGGCCATAAGAACGATATTTCGTTATACGTTTACCCCATCTGGATGTGGTACAACCTGCGCCTTCGTGATTTGGGGCGGTTGAATGGCTGGCATGCGTTGAACCTTGATATCAGGGCAGTTCAAGCTACGAAAAGAGAGGCTATGCGCTACTATCTGAGCGAAATCAATTTGTTATGTGGGACGCGTTGGTGTGGTAATTTGCCTGAAGGTTTTTCACGGCCATTCTATGATGATTTCGAGATATTCTTCCAACAAAAGGAAGGTGTTTCCTGATGAGTAACTGGCAATTTGAATGGATTACCTCCTGGGATGAAGTTTGGAGCGATCCACATCTGGAACGTTGGCAGAATCTGCTTGATCAAGCTAACGAACCAAATGTTTTTGTGACTCAGCCTCTAGTGCGTGCATGGTGTTTGGCCGCACAGCAAGTTCAGAATGTTTCACCCTGTTTTATGTGGGCAAGAACTGTGAGTGGTTTGTCAGTTTTTATGCCGCTGGTCATTGTTCAGTCAGGCTTTAGAAATGCTTGGCTACGTGTTATGCAACCTGTTGGACTTGGTGAGTATGACTATCACGATCCCCTCTTCGGTGTAAATAACGAAGTAGAGCGTTCAAGTTTCTGGCAAGTCTTTGATATTGAAATTTCAGTCAGGTGGGGTAAGAAGTATGATCGTGCGATTTTCGGAGGACTTCGTGCTCAATCTTTTAGCAACGCAGTAGAACTTGCCGATCGTGCTCCATATTTTGTAATTGAACGTTTTTTGAACGAGGCTGATTTTCTTTCTTCTCGCGGACAGAATCTTAGGGGAGATATTCGTCGACGTTTGCGCCGTCTGGAAGACCTTGGTGTCGTTTCATTCCGGGTATTTTCCCCAGAAGAAACCGAAGCCGCACTTAATGTGCTTCCCGAATTGTTGTCACAGCATGCCGCAAGGTGGCCAAATAGTTATAGACTTCCAGGATTTCATGCATCGTTAATACGTGAAGCCTTACCGGTTGGATTTTTACATCTATCTGAGGTGTGCGTGGGAGATATTATCATCAGTCGGCATCTCGGTTTTTTCTACAAGCGTCGTTTTTATTGGTATATGCCAGTTAATAATCCAAAATATGACAATTATTCTCCTGGAAAATTACTTTTGTACTTTTGTGCTGTTGACGCAATTAAAAAAGGCGGCGCTCTGTTTGATCTCTTGCGTGGAGAGGAGACGTACAAGAGTCAATGGGCTGATGGTGTTGAAGATCTTTATGTGATTAAACAACGTGGAACGGGTATTTTTTCGAAAATTCAACTTGCATTAGTGGACACAATAAAACCAATTCTATTTCGAATATTTTGGATAAGGAAAAGTTAAATTGTTTGTATATTTGTTATTATAACTGATTGAATTTATGGAGTTAAAAATGCATTTTGGTAGATTGATGATTCGAGTTTTGGCTAAGTTTGAGAGAGAGTTTTTGGGTATTGATTTTCAAGGCGGATTATCCGCAGAATCGCTCGGTTTAGATCCAAAACTTTCCGTTGCATGCATGCCTTCTGGTGGAAAATACTTAAGGAGTATTTTACAAGATTTATCTATAAATTCGAGTGATTCTATTTTAGATATTGGTTGTGGAAAAGGTAATGCCATGCGTGGCATGTATAATTTCCCTTTTTTACGTATAGATGGAATAGAACTCTCCGAGAAAATTGCCAAACTAGCAAGACATAATTTTCAGCGACTTCGTGTTTTACGAACATCCATTTTTAATATCTCGGCAACAGATTTTGATGGATATAGTAACTATAATATTTTCTATTTATATAATCCATTCACTAGCTTAATAATGGGAAAAGTGATGGAGAATATTAATCAGTCCAATGTGAGTGACAGAGAGCTATTAATTATCTATAACAATCCAGTGTGCCATGCTCAAATTGAAATGGCTGGGTTCACAAAGATTTTGCAATACCCAGATGAGTGGGGTAATGGTATTTACGTATATACAAATAAACCAGCGAGTTCGAGATTGAAAAAATTAGGTGTCTAGATGGCCAAAAAAGTTGTGATAACACTTCCCGTTCTTTTTACGGGAGGGACTGAAATTCAAACCATTTCTTTGGTTAAAGTTTTGGTAACGGCAGGTTACGATGTGGCAGTTTTATGTTTTTATGATTTTGAACAAAAAATGGTTGCCGCAATGGAGAAAACTGGTGCGAGGGTAGTTCTACTTAAACTGGATCGTGATGGCGGTCTTTGGTTGTTGCTGAAAAGTTTGACGAAATTCTTTCGCAAAGAGAGATTTTATTTTTGCCATGTTCAATATATGGCGCCCGGCTTTATTCCTGTAGTGGCTGCTCGTTTGGCAGGAGTGCCTGTCGTGTTCGCTACTGTTCATCAGCCGGGGCATCCTTATGGAAAAAAGGCACACTATCTTCTAAGAATAGCTGCTCAATTATGCACAAGATTTATTTGTATTTCCAAGTCGGTTGAAAGTTCATGGTTTAAAAATAGTGAATTATTTGATGTGCAGGCACAAAAGATTCAGTCTAGGCATTGTACGATTTTTAATGCAGTCGATGTTAATGCCATTGCTGTAGCGTCTGACGTATCAATGAAGTACGAAACACGACGTCAGTATCATCTTGGTGACGAAAGAACTATCGGATGCGTCGCTCGATTGCGCGTTGAAAAAGGGCAAAAAATACTAATTCAGGCATTTTCGGAAGTTGTTAAAGTGATCCCCGATATTAAGTTGCTTATGATTGGTGATGGGCCTGATAAGCTGGAATTGATGCTGCTAGCAGAAGAGTTGAGTGTAACTGAAAGCATTATTTGGCTCGGCAGGCAGGATCAGGCAGATGTTTATAGGCTATATGGGGTGATGGATGTTGTGGTCGTTCCATCATTATTTGAAGGGTTCGGATTGGCAGCTGCTGAGGCAATGTCAGCGGGTGTTCCGGTAATTGCATCCAATATTGATGGTTTGGCTGAGGTGGTGAGGGATAGTGAGACCGGTGTTTTGTTTCCCGTCGGGAATAGCCAAGCTCTGGCCGCATCTTTGATACAGCTGCTTAATAGTCCGTCGTTGTCCGCGCAGTTTGGTAAGAATGGTCAAGTTCGAGTAAGAGATTTTTTTGCAATAGAGAGTTTTTCTGAGTCAATGCTTGCACTTTATGGGCATTATCTTCCTACACAAAATGGAGCGCACAAATAGATGAAAAAATTTGTATTGATGATCAAGCAAGCAATTTACCGTGCTGGTGTATTCATGCTGCGATTTTTTTGGACTCTTACTGGTGGCAGGATGGTTACAGTGTTCGGGCAGAATATTTCTTTAGCTCCTGCGACAGTATTTCCAAGTTATCGAAACCTGAGATTGCCTAGTGGTGATTCAGCATCTCAAATTGTTCGCTATGCGGATTATGTGCAGATGCATTCGATGGTCAGGCATGTTTCGCAATTAAAAAGTCCTGCTGTAATTATTGATATTGGCGCTCATCATGGTGCTTATGCCATCGTGCTCGGAAAGATACTTCAAAAAACGGGGGGGAAAATTATTGCCGTTGAACCAAACCCAATTTCATTTTCTGTGCTGGAAAGGAATGTGAAGTTAAATGGGTTGGAAGGTACGATTATTTGTGAACGTGTGGCTGTATCTGACCAGGCCGGTAAAATGAATATCTCACTTGAAGATGTCCAAAGTGGGATAAGTAATCAAGCTTCATCCGGGAGCGTTGCTGTTGATGTGCTTACTTTGAGAATGCTGATGGAGAAATACAACATTGAACATGTGGATGTTCTTCAGATTGATGTTGAAGGAGCAGAAATTCCCGTATTAAATGGATTCTCATGGGATTTGGCCACTGTCGGAAAAATTTATTGTGAGTTGCATCCTTATGCCTGGCCAGATTTTGGCTATTCGGGATTAGATGTTCAACAATTCTTGTCGGTACACGGTTTGCAGTGCTTTGATATGTATCTTCAGGAGCACCGCTACTTTGAATATCCGGACTACATAGGCCCTGCTTTATTGATTCCTCGACAATAACTTAGTCAATTATTAGTACTTAGATGCGTACGACAGCTGATCGTGACAAAACGGTAAGGGGTTATGATGAATTTTGATGCTAACAGTAATAGAAATGGTGCCGTATTCCTGAGATTTATTGCAATTATCTTGGTGATTAACTCGCACATGGATATTCTTTATCCAGTTCAATGGTTGGCTACGGGCGGAGCTATAGGGAATTCGCTTTTTTTTATGTTGTCCTCGTATGGCTTGCTATTGAGTGAGAAAAGTAACCATCAATCTTTTTCTGGTTATTTTATTAAAAGAATCAATAGGATATATCCAGCTGTTTGGGTGAATATTTTGCTGTTTGTTCTTCCGCTTGCGGCTTTTTATTACTTTACGTCGCCATTTTGGTATGCTGAAATAGTTAGTGAGTTTGCTTTAAATCAACCGCTTTCACTATTGGGGGTTATTTTCTATCCACCTACCGCTCATTGGTTTTTACAGGCACTGATGTTGTTTTATTTGTTTGGATTTTTTTTCATTAGTAATTATAGCTTCAAGAAATTATCCGTCGGGTTTTTGTTTCTATCATTATTGTATATTTTCTTTTATCTGCAATTTTCTGATTATTCAAGCTGGGTTACTGAGAGCACGCTGTTGTTTAAGATAATTTTTTACGCTATGATTTTTTTGTCAGGAATTTATTTTGCGGCTATAAATGAGAGGATTATTTATCGTGGAATTGTAGACTGGTTAGCTCTGTTACTTATGTTGATAGTTATATATGTACATAAATTTATGATGCTAAATGGTTTTTCCGGTGAATTACAATTCATCGAGCAACTTGCAATTTTTCCACTGCTTTATTATTGTCTGAAAGTCAGTAAGTCTACTTTTGTGATTGAAACATTGATGAAACAGCCCGTTATTGCAGGCTTTATTTCGGTAATTGCAGCGATGACCTTAGAGCTCTACATGGTACATGGTGCTACCCGTATTTTAATCCATCAATTTATTGCTACGTTCCCAGTTAATGTCATATTGTATCTGCTGATTACATTTATGATTTCATACGGCTTGTATCGTTTCACTCAATATATGATGTTCAGAATATTCAATCAGATGATGATAAAACCGTAGTGAAGATGATGCAAAAATATCCAATAAGTTTTTCAAGTGCAGGTACTCAGTTGAACAGATTCATTAACTCGAAGCGTACGAAACTTCCAATGCTGGTATGGTGTGTACTCTTCTTTATACTATTGGCATCCGGTGCAAGTGGGCAAATATTTGGCTTTAATATCTCCGGAATTAGCTGGATAGTGCCACTTTTGTTTTCGGTATATGTAATCGCCACGCGTTTAAGCTTGGTAACTTTCCCATGGAAGCTTTGGCTTCCATGGGTTTTATTGCTGATTATTCATATGTTAACGCTGGATTATGCTTTACTGGATTTTCGAGTGAGTCCACTTCAGCGTACAACTCAAGTGCTATCACCTCTTGCGATTGGAGTGGCTGTTTCTACTTACAGGCCGTCACAGGCGATGCTGGAAAAATTTTTTAGCGTGTTGCAGTTATTTGCATACTTAGTAATTGGGTTGATAGCTTTTACTGGTCGTAACATGTTTTTGACACCTGACTTTTCGGGATTCGCAGCGCAAAATATGACGGTTTTGTTGTTGTGTGTATTCTTTGCCAACAGATATCTGCTATTCAGAGAAATGAGAGACCTTCAGTTATGGTTTGTCCTGGCCTGTATCCCTGTGATCTCGGTTACACGCATGGTTATTGCTGTCACTTTATTAACTTTTCCCTTGGCCTTCTCACCGATGTCTATCACACGCAGGCTTGTATTCATTTTGCTGATGATGGTTGCCGGATTGGGCATCTTCCAATTGCCGATTGTGCAGGAGAAAATGTTTTTTTCTGGTCATGGCGAATTGTCTGATATTGGTCACAGTGATGATTTTGCAACCTCAGGTCGTTCAGCAATCTGGGAAGTTCTATATGAAGAGGCGCAAAAGGAGCTTTTGACGGGGCATGGAACAGGTGCAGCAGAAACTATTACTTACTCTTTTACGCCGGTAGGTTATCCTCATAATGACTGGCTGCTAACTTTTTATGACTATGGAATATTGGGTGTCGTTATATATGTTTTATGTTTAATATTAACCATTTGGCATGGTTTTAGGGCACAAATTGCAAGTCACCACATGGCTACACGTTTGCTAATGTTGGCAGGTGTTTCGGCGTTTATTCCTTTTATGATCGTCATGTATACAGACAATATTATGGTTTATGCCTCATTTTTTGGAATGCTGCACTACACTTTTCTTGGGTTAGGCTACGGAGCCTTAAAGGTAGAGCAGGATGTTAAGCGAGTGCGGATGGATTCATGATTAAATATAATATTTCGGTCGTCATGCCCCTTTACAACAAGGAGCTGGAAGTGGCGCGTGCAATTCGTTCTGTTCTTGCACAAAGTCATACAGATTTTGAATTGATTATTGTCAATGATGGTTCAAATGATGGTAGTGTTGAGCAGGTTACTATTTTTTCAGACGAACGAATTCGTTTGGTGAATCAAGATAATCAAGGTGTTTCTGTTGCGAGAAATCGCGGGGTGGATGAGTCCAATTCCGATTTGGTTGCATTTATTGATTCTGATGATGAGTGGCTGCCAGATTTTTTGAAAACCATATTAACTCTTGTTGAGAATTATCCTGATGCCGATGTATTTGCGACCTCTTATTTTATGCGTGATTCACTTGGAAAATCGCGTACTCCAATTTTACGGGGGCTGGATAAAGGATTTAGTGAGGGGATTTTAAGTCATTACTTTCAGTTGGCTGCCCGATCTGATCCGCCGATATGGTCCTCTGCTGTTGCCGTTAAGAAATCAGCTCTGTTTTCTGTGGGAGGTTTCCCCTCAGGAATACGCAATGGTGAAGATCTGTTAACTTGGGCCAGGCTGGCAGTAAATTATTCGATCGCATACAGTACAGAGCCATTATCCGTATTTTGGATGCCAGCTGATGTGACAAGGCGTATTGGAAGATTTGATGATGAGGGTGATCCAGTCGGTGTTAAACTTGAAGAGCTATTTGGCACTATAACGGGTAGTCAAAGAATGGAGTTTCGTTCTTATCTGGCTAACTGGCATCGTATGCGTGCGGTTACTTTTTTGCGCACAGGGAATCGTTCTGCATGTTTAAACTCAATCTTTAGTGTTGTAAGACTTGGCGGATTTAACCTGCAAATGTTGTGTGTTATGGTTTTAGTTTTTTTACCAAACTCGGTGTTTATTTTGAATTTATTGAAATCTGCTCTGGAGTTTAAAAGGACGCAGTTTTGAAAATTTTACTTGTCCATAACTACTACGGTTCATCAGCACCAAGTGGCGAGAATGCAGTGTTTGAGGCTGAGATGACTTTGCTACAGAGCAAGGGGCATCAGGTCATAGTTTATACTCGACACAGCGATGAAATTCGTCAGCAAGGTGTTTGGGGGATCATTAAAGGTGCGTTCAGTACCCCCTGGAATTTTTTTGCTGTGCAAAAGTTGCGTAGTGTGTTGGCAAATGAAAAGCCGGATGTAATGCATGTACACAATTCTTTTCCGTTGTTCTCCCCGGGAATTTTTCATGCTGCCCGTGGCACGAAAACAGCTAGGGTTTTAACTTTGCATAATTTCAGGTGCTTTTGTGCTGCGGGAATTCCGATGCGCGATGATAAACCGTGCACTCTGTGTCTGGATCAAAAGAGTGTCTTACCTGCACTACGCTATGGATGTTATAGGAGAAATCGATTAGCTACATTGCCGATGGCGATGATGATCGCACTCCATCGATTTATTGGTACATGGGGTAAGCAGGTGGATGCCTTTATCGCGTTGACTGAATTTCAGCGTAAAACACTGGTCGATGCCGGACTGCCAGAAAAGAAGGTGTACATTAAACCTCACTTTTATTCTAATCCTCCGATTGCGTCGCTTTGGACTGAACGTGATGATAAAATTGTGTTTGTTGGTAGGCTGGGAACCGAAAAGGGTGTACGTTTTTTGGTTGAGTCTTGGAAGTTATGGACTGAGGCTCCTATGCTTGAAATTATTGGTGAGGGACCAGAAGGTGATTTTTTACGTACTGAGGTCGAGCGTTGTGGTTTGGTAGATAAAATTTTATTTTTTGGTCAATTGCCATTTGCTGAAGTGCAAATCCGGCTGGCTTCTGCCAAGTTGCTGGTGGTGCCTTCTATTAATTTTGAAGGTTTTCCAATGGCTATTCGTGAAGCTTTTGCCTTGGGTGTACCAGTTGCAGCATCAAATTTAGGATCTATGCCCTGTCTCGTAAAGGAAGGGGAGACGGGAGGGTTGTTTGAGCCAGCCAATTCAAGCAGTTTAGCTACCTGTCTTCAGCAACTCTGGCAGGATCAAGTTCGGCTGGGGGAAATGGCTATGGCTGCGCGGAATGAATTTGAATTGAATTACACAGAGGATGCAAACTATCAAAGGTTAATGGAAATTTATCGGAAGGCAATCAATAACCATGATTTTCAAAGTAAAGGCATATTAAATTAATGAAAATGTCAGAAGATAGGTTAATAAGCATTGATTCTCTGCGAGGATTGGCAGCATCGGCTGTTCTGTGGTTTCATTTAACAAATACCGTAAATAACTACCCTATCAGCCAAATCCTCAGAGATTCTGGTTCCTACGGATGGATTGGCGTAGATGTATTTTTCGTTATATCTGGCTTTATAATTCCATATTCGCTTTGGTGTGGAAATTTTGTTTTTAGGGATCATTGGCGTGCATTTTTTTTAAAACGTATATTGCGAATAGAGCCGACCTATCTTATTTCTATAATATTTACGATCTGTCTAGCCTTAGTCTCTAATGCTATTTTAGCGAAGTCTGTTTATACGTTTGATACGGCGCAGCTAGCTGCTCATTTTTTGTATCTCAATGCATTATTAGGTTATGAGTGGATTAATCCAGTTTATTGGACATTAGCAATAGAATTTCAGTATTACATTTTGATTGGTTTTATCTATAAAGCACTTCAGTCTAAAAATGGTCGTTTTTTTTTGCTTTTAGGTGCTTTTTTACTCGCATATTTCATTCGCGATGCTAATTTTATTTTCAAATTTTCAGGTTTGTTTTTAATGGGGATTTTTGTTTTTCTTTTTCACATTAAAGCAATTGGTAATACCGAATTTGCTTGCTTGTTTGGTGGTTCACTCGTATTGTCATTGATAAATTTGGATATGGCTGCAACATTTGCAGGTTTAACTACCAGTTTTTTTATTTTATATGTGCGTTTTCCTGAATTCAAGTTCCTCACTTTTTTTGGGATGATTTCATATTCACTTTACCTTTTTCATTATCCGATTGTTGAAAAACTAATGCGTTATGGAAAGTATCTTGGCATGGGAACGTTGGATCAAATTCTTGTTTCTATAATTACATTGTTTGTGTCAATTCTTGTTGCTACATTTTTCTATAAATTTGTTGAGAAACCTTCTATGAGAATTTCTTCGAAAATCCGATACATATGAGCACTATGACGGGTTCATATGAAAAATAAATCTACTACAGAAGACATCCTTAGTTACGCAACCTGTACTTTAACACTCGATCAATTGGTGGATTCGGTTGTCGAGAGAGTTCGTTCAAATATGGGGTGTGGGTGGCTAGCTTGTCTGAATCCACATTCTTATGTAGTCGCATTAGATGATGTTGAATTTACGCAGGCTCTGAATGATGCAGATTGGCTGGTGCCGGATGGTTCCGGTATCGTCCTGGCTTCTAAGGTGTTAGGTGGTGGAATACGCCAACGTATTACCGGCAGCGATATATTTTATGGCCTTAATAGTCGAATGAACGCGATTGGCAATTTCAGCGTGTTTTTTTTGGGAGCGTCGGAAGAGTGTTTGGCTGATATTCGGGTGCGCATGGCACATGATTACCCCAATGTGCGTTTTGCTGGGTGTTATTCACCACCATTCAAGCCCGTCTACAGTGAGTGTGAAATTTCGGATATGATTTCCGCTATCAATGAGTCGGGGGCAGATGTGCTTTGGGTTGGAATGACCGCGCCAAAGCAGGAGAAATGGATTTATGCTCACTCGGAGCGATTGACAGTCAAGTTTGCTGCGGCGATTGGCGCTGTATTCGACTTTTACACCGGCAGAGTAAAGCGCTCACATCCTATATTTCAAAGGCTGGGGTTGGAGTGGCTGCCAAGATTGATTCAGGAGCCGCGCCGTTTGTGGCAGAGGAATTTCGTTTCCACGCCAGTTTTTTTGTTTAATTTGTTGAAATGCAAGGTTGGGTTGAAATAAGTTTGAGCAAGTGAAGTTGTGCGGCTGGATTGGCGCAGCCTACGGCTTTGCGATGACGAGCGGGGTGTCATTGCGAGCCACGTAGTGGCGCGGCAGTCCAGTGGCTTGGCTTTGCGATGCAACGGAGTTGCAGAAGCAACCTAGTGGATTGGCTTGTCTTTGCGATGCAACGGAGTTGCAGAAGCGATCCAGCTGTTGTAAAAAGGCCTTTGATTATCTGGGTTGCCGCGCTGCGCTTGCAATGACGCTGGGTTGCCGCGTCGCGTCGCTCCTCGCAACGACGGGGTGCCTTGTCTTTGCGAGCCACGTAGTGGCGCGGTAGTCCAGTGGCTTGTCTTTGCGAGCCACGCAGTGGTGCGGCAATCCATGGGTTGGCTTGTCTTTGCGATGCAACGGAGTTGCAGAAGCAATCCAGCTGTTGTAAAAAGGCCATTGATTATCTGGTGCTGAGACGGCAGTTTGCTCGAAGAGTTTTTGCTTGATTTTAATGACTTTATTCTATTTTTGGCTGAGAATCTGACTGGACAGACTAGATTGGAGAAAATATGCACACATGGCAATTGCAAGAAGCTAAAAGCCGTTTCAGCGAGGTTGTAGAACTTACCCTTAGCGAGGGGCCACAGCTGGTTACGCGACGAGGCCAGGACGCCGTTGTTATTCTATCGGCGCTGGATTACCGTCGCATGAGTGGTGTTCCCAGTTTACTAAAGACGTTGCTTGGTGCGCCACGAGGTGAACCGCTGGAGATTGAACGTGTTCGTGAGCCAATTCGGAGCCTAGCACTTTGATGTATCTCCTCGATACCTGCGTGCTATCAGAGTTGGTGAAGGCGGCCCCGGACTCCAGCGTGCTAGCGTAGATAGAGGAGCGCAAAGAACATGAGCTTTACGTTAGTGCAATGACGATTGCCGAGCTTCAACGTGGTATTGAAAAACTTCCCGCGTCACGTCGAAAGGCTGATCTGACGGTTTGGTTGCAGCAACTGGAAGCGGGCTTTGATGAGCGTGTGAAGCCTTTTACACGGGAGACGGCGCATGTTTGGGCGTCGATGTGTGCGAGTGCTGAAGCCGCTGGCAAGTCGATGGCTGCTTTTGATTCAATCATTGCAGCTACCGCTGTTGAACATTCATTCTGCGTGGTAACGAGAAATGTTCGAGATTTTTCCAATGCGCCAGTGGAGTTACTAAATCCATGGCCCGCAATGTGAGTATAAACAAGCACAAATACAAGTACTGAGTACAAAAGCAAGTGCTGAGTACAAAAGCGAGTGCTGAGTACAAAAGCGAGTGCTGAGTACAAAAGCGAGTGCTGAGTAAAAAAACAGTGCTGAGTAAAAAAACAGTGCTGAGAAAAAACAGTGCTTAGTACAAAAAACAGTGCTGAGTTAAAAAAAACAGAAAACTAGTGCTGAGGAAATGCAAGTACGGAGAAAAAAGCAGGAAATGCAAGTGCTGAGGAAAAACCAGTTCTGAGGAAATTCGATTTTCCGGGTTGCGCGCCCCTCGGTCTCGGAACAACGGTGTGGCGGGATGCAATCCAGTTGTCATGAAGGGCATTTGATTTTCTGGATCGCCACAGCCTACGGCTTCGCGATGACGAGCGGGGTGTCATTGCGAGCCAGGTAGTGGCGTGGCAATCCAGTTTTCATAAATGGCTCTTTTTACTTTGTTAGGTCGCCACAGCTATTTAGGTTTCGAAACGGCAGCTTGACGTGATATATATCAGTTAACTCTTTGAAAATAAATGTGTAAACTGCGCGCATGGCACACGATCACGATAGCAGTTACAAATTTCTGTTTTCCACGCCGGAGCTGGTGCGGGATTTGATTATCGGTTTTGTCCCGGACGAATGGCTGCACAGTCTGGATTACACCACGCTGGAGAAAATATCCGGTAGCTATATCAGTGAGGATTTTCGCAGCCGAGCCGATGATGTGGTTTGGCGCGTCAAAGTCGGTGGCGAATGGGTATATCTCTATCTGCTGATAGAATTTCAAAGTAGCGTCGATAAATACATGGCGTTACGGATGATGGTGTATGTTGGCTTGCTGTATCAGGATTTGATTAAGCGCGGTGAAGTGCTGGATGACGGACGTTTGCCGCCGATTCTACCTATCGTGTTGTATAACGGCAGTTCGAGGTGGACGTCGGCGACCGATGTTTTTGATTTGATACCGCCCGTGCCGGGTCTGGTTGAGCAATACAAGCCACGCCTTAAGTATCTGCTGATCGATGAAAATAGTTACACCGATCATGAGTTAGCCTCGGCAAAAAATCTGGTTGCGGCGGTGTTCCGCATTGAACATCCTAATTCACCGCAGAGTATCAGTGAGTTGATTTCTTTGCTGACCGTATGGTTGAGTGAAAGGCCCGATTTGCGCCGAATGTTCGCAATCTGGATTCGCGCTACATTGATGCGTAAGCCGGAGTATCGTATTGTATTACCTCAAATAGATGACTTACAGGAGTTAAAAGTTATGTTAGCTGATCGACTTGAAGAATGGGCGCTGGATTATGAGGCGCAAGGAATTAAAAAGGGCATGCAGCAAGGGATGCAGCAAGGAATGCAGCAAGGAATGCAGCAAGGAATGCAGCAAGGCGAAATACTAGCCTTGCAAAAACTAATCACCAAAAAATTTGGTGTTATACCTAGCAATGTTCTGAGCATGATTTCTGGTGCGTCATCCGGGCAGATTGAACACTGGCTGGATCGGGTGCTAGATGCACGAAGTCTGGATGAACTGTTTACGCCAATGAATCTTTAGGTAGTGGCAATCCAGTTGTCATGAAGGACCTTTTGATTTTCTGGATCGCCACAGCCTACGGCTTCGCGATGACGAGCGGGGTGTCATTGCGAGCCAGGTAGTGGCGTGGCAATCCAGTTTTCATAAATGGCTCTTTTTACTTTGTTAGGTCGCCACAGCTATTTAGGTTTCGCAACGGCAGCTCGAGGTGGACGTCGGCGACCGATGTTTTTGATTTGATTCCGCCCGTGCCGGGTCTGGTTGAGCAATACAAGCCACGCCTTAAGTATCTGCTGATCGATGAAAATAGTTACACCGATTATGAGTTAGCCTCGGCAAAAAATCTGGTTGCGGCGGTGTTCCGCATTGAGCATCCTAATTCACCGCAAGGAATCGGCGAATTGATTTCGCTGTTGGGTGAATGGCTGAGTGACCGACCGGATCTGCGTCGGATGTTTGCAATCTGGATACGCGCGACCTTGATGCGTAAACCGGAATATCGTATTGTGTTGCCACAAATAGATGACTTACAGGAGTTAAAGGTTATGTTAGCAGATCGACTCGAAGAATGGGCGCTGGATTATAAAGCGCAAGGAATGCAGCAAGGCGAGATACTAGCCTTGCAAAAACTAATAACCAAAAAATTTGGTGTTATCCCTAGCAATGTTCTGAGCATGATTTCTGGTGCGTCATCCGGGCAGATTGAACACTGGCTGGATCGGGTGCTTGATGCGCACAGCGTAGAAGAACTATTTAGACCTACAAAATAGTGCTGAGGAAAACATAGTACTGAGAAAAACCAAAGTGCTGAGGAAAGGCGAGTGCTGAGGAAAAGCAAGTGCTGAGGAAAGGCGAGTGCTGAGGAAAGGCGAGTGCTGAGGAAAGGCGAGTGCTGAGGAAAGGCGAGTGCTGAGGAAAGGCGAGTGCTGAGGAAAGGCGAGTGCTGAGGAAAAGCGAGTGCTGAGGAAAGGCGAGTGCGCAGACAAAAGCAAGTGCTGAGGAAAAGTAGCAAAGGCGAGGGAAAATTGTGGGGAGGGCATTTGGATGGGGGTTTCACGGTTCGAGGAGTTGATTGCGTGGCAAAAAGCCAGGAAGCTGACTGTGTCGATTTATCGAATTGCGACTCATGGTGCTTTTGCTAAAGATTACGGTTTGAAAGATCAAATTCAGCGGGCCGCAGTTTCAGTGATGTCTAATATTGCTGAGGGATTCGAGCGGGGTAGTTCGGCTGAATTTCATCAGTATCTGGTTGTTGCCAAAGCCTCTTGTGCTGAAGTCCGCTGCCAGCTTTATGTCGCGATGGATGTAGGCTACATTGATCGCCCTACATTTGATGAGATCTTGGAACTGGCAGAGGAGGTTGCACGGTTAGTTGGAGGTCTAAGAATGGCGGTTAAAAAACAGTATAGAAGCAAGTGCTGAGATAAAGACAGTAAAAGCAGTGCTGAGTACGGAGTGCTGAAACAAAGACAGTAAAAGCAGTGCTGAGTACGGAGTGCTAAAACAAAGACAGTAAAAGCAGTGCTGAGTACGGAGTGCTTAGACAAAGACAGTAAAAGCAGTTCTGAGTACGGAGTGCTGAGGAAAGTCAAAGGAAAAGGCGAGTATTTAGTATTGGGATTTTGTAATTGCCATATCCCCCAATATGTTTTCTAAATTTTGTGAGGTTCACCATGCCGACAATAAGCATGTTCTATGGGATTATCATCCAGATGTTTTGGGATGAACACGCTCCCCCGCATTTTCATGCGACCTACGGGGAATATAAGGCAACTGTCAATATCAGGGAGTTGTGCATTAGTGAGGGTGATTTGCCGCGTCGCGCAAGGCAGTTGGTTCTTGATTGGGCGGAATTGCATCAGGCAGAGTTGCTGACTGATTGGAATTTATGTCAATTAAATCAGCATCCTAATTCAATTGATCCTTTGAAATAGCGGAGGAAGATCATGTACTGGGATGTTGTTGAGGTTCGTTCTGTAGCGCCTCGTGAGTTGTCCGTCCGGTTTAAGGATGGGCTGAGTGGAGTGATACATATAGATTTGTCATTTTGCACGGGGGTGTTTGATCCTTTGCGTAATGACGAGTCGATAGGTGATGCGCAGGTGAATGACGGTGTGCTTGTCTGGCCCAATGGTCTTGATTTGGCACCCGATACAATGTATCGAGAAATAAAGCGTAGTCCGGATCATCGGTATAAACTGTCGCGTTGAATAAAAATAGTGCTGAGACAAAGATAGTTCGGAGTACCGAGTTATGAGGAAAATAAAAAGAAAGTGCTGAGTCAAAGACAAGTGCTGAGTCAAAGACAAGTGCTGAGTCAAAGACAAGTGCTGAGTCAAAGACAAGTGCTGTGTCAAAGACAAGTGCTGTGTCAAAGACAAGTGCTGAGTACGGAGTAAATGGGCTGGATCGCCACGGCCTGAGGCCTCACAACGGGTGAGCTGAACCATCCCGGTTATTCTAATTGCGCAGTCAAATTATGTGCAGAAACCAACCATGTAGCAGGACTCCGTGCGCACGGGAATAGCTTAATTAATCAGTTTCCTATAGAGGCAATCATTATATGTTTGATTAATATCATTCGAATGGATGATAGGCGATGTGGGATTGTTTGGTACAATGCTACGCAGCTAGTTGCCGTGAGCGGCTTGGACGTGGCAACAAGCACGCGTGCTTCATTCATGTGAGCATCGCGATGCACGGCGGAAAATGATGGGAGCTATGATGGTAGTATTTTTTGGCACGATCGTGTCTTTCCTTGTTTGTTATTTATTGCTGAAATTTAGTAAGTTTCACGTTCGATTTTCAACTGACTTTACTGATGCCGGACCTCAAAAATTCCATTCTCAACCAACTCCTCGCATAGGCGGTATAGCAATCGCGTTAGGGTTGCTGGCCGCATATTCATACCTTCGTACAATTAATCAAGATGCAGAGGTTGTCGCTCAGTTGAGTTTTCTTGTGTTGGCTGCGATTCCTGCCTTTGCTGGCGGGGTTGTTGAGGACTTCACCAAGCGAGTCAGTGTGTCGAAACGTCTGATACTCGCTATCGTTTCCGCTGGAATTGGAGCCTGGTTGTTGGGTGCCGTGGTGACGCATCTGGGCATTGCTCCGCTGGATTGGCTGCTGCAATGGCCAGTGATAGCGATTCTTCTGACGCTGTTTGCGGTAGGCGGAGTGGTGAACGCGATCAATATCATCGACGGATTTAACGGGATAGTCAGCGGTTTTGCCGGTTTTATGTTGATAGCCATCGCATTTGTGTCCTTTCAATTGGAAGATGCATTCTTGTTAAATGCATCGCTTGCAATGTTGGGTGCGCTGCTCGGATTTTTAGTCTGGAATTATCCTCACGGGAAAATATTTTTAGGGGATGGCGGTTCGTATTTAGTCGGATTCTGGCTGGCGGAGTTGGCTGTGCTGATTGTGGCGCGTCACCCCGAAGTCTCGCCCTGGTTTGCAGCGCTTTTGTTGGTTCATCCGGTGTGCGAGACACTATTTTCCGTATATCGCAGGAAAATATTGCACGGAAAGTCCCCATGGCATCCCGATGGCTTGCATTTGCATACACTGATTTTCAGGCGTTTAAATCACAGACAATGGGCATCAAAGTCGGCGCACCACAAAGCGCATTGCAACTCGATGACCGCGCCCTATTTCTGGCTGCTCAAGGCGATCACAGCCTTGCTGGCGGTCATTTTTTGGAATAATACGCTTGCCCTGATCGCATCTACTTTGTCGTTTGTGTTTTTTTATGTATGGCTGTACTGGCGCATTGTCAAATTCAAGACGCCGCGTTGGATGGTTAAAAATGACAGAAGAAAGTTCAGGTCGGCGGCGAAAGATTGTGTTTTGACTTCTGGTGTTGAAAGTAAGCGGGACAGACGTGCGAGAGCTAGGTTTGGACTCGGGCGTGTCCGTTTGCCGTTTTGGTTTGTCAGGAGAAACAGGCGGAAAGATGGAGTAAATGTAAACACGCGTTTTCGTCAGATTACGGAGGGTGATTTAGCTGACAGACGTTTCTTGAAGAAAAATTAGTATTTTATGAACGGCGCTACTAATTAAATTATCAAATTAAAACAAGGTGTTATGATGACGCAAGCTCACGGGTTTACAACAGGTCACGCAGGGAAAGTTGCACTGATTACAGGCATTACCGGGCAGGATGGCGCTTATCTGGCGGAGTTTCTGTTGGGTAAAGGATATGTCGTACATGGTGTAAAGCGCCGTTCTTCTTTATTTAACACGGATCGCATCGATCATCTGTATCAGGATCCTCATGTTCAAGGCGGGCGTTTCAAGTTACACCATGGCGATCTGACTGATTCGACCAATCTGATCCGTATTATCCAGCAGGTTCAGCCTGATGAAATCTACAATCTGGCTGCGATGAGCCATGTTGCTGTGTCTTTCGACACGCCTGAATACACGGCCAATGCAGACGGAATCGGCACGCTGCGCATTCTGGAGGCGATCCGTATCCTAGGGCTGGAAAAGAAGACGCGCTTCTACCAGGCTTCAACCTCAGAATTATTTGGCCTGGTGCAGGAGACTCCGCAAAAGGAAACCACGCCTTTTTATCCTCGCAGCCCTTATGCTGTGGCCAAGATGTACGCTTACTGGATCACCGTGAATTACCGCGAGGCTTACGGTATCTACGCTTGCAACGGTATTCTGTTTAATCACGAAAGCCCGATACGCGGTGAAACGTTTGTCACCCGCAAGATTACCCGTGCACTGGCGCGCATCAAGCTGGGGTTGCAAGACTGCCTGTTCCTGGGAAATATGGATTCTCTGCGTGACTGGGGCCATGCCAAAGACTACGTCGAGATGCAGTGGCTGATGTTGCAGCAGGATAATCCTGAAGACTTCGTAATCGCCACCGGCGTTCAGTACAGCGTGCGTCAATTTGTTGAAATCGCCGGCAAGGAACTGGGTATCAACATTACCTGGAAGGGTGAGGGCGTCGATGAGAAGGGTTATGACGAACAAGGTCGTTGCATCGTTCAGGTAGATCCGCGTTACTTCCGTCCTACCGAAGTTGAAACCCTGCTGGGCGATCCAACCAAGGCGCATCAAAAGCTGGGCTGGAAGCCGAAAATCACCTTCCATGAGTTGGTCGAGGAAATGGTGCGCGAAGACCTCAAGAGTGCGGAACGCGACGAACTGGTTAAAAAGCACGGCTTCGCTGCATTCGACTATAACGAATAAACAGGGGCAAGGGGCAAGGGGCAAGGGGCAAGGGGCAATTCTTTCACCTTTCACCTTTTAACTTGAACCTGACCGCCATGTCTAGATTTGAAGAGCTTGATGTGTGGAAAAGATCGGCTCGCCTGAGCGCGAATTTGTATGTCGAGCTGGCAGGGTTGAGGGACTTTGGATTTCGAGATCAAATAACTCGAGCGGGGCTATCCATTCCGTCGAATATCGCGGAAGGTTATGAGAGAAACTCAGATAAGGAACTGGCGAATTTTTTAAATTACGCCAAGGGCTCTGCTGGAGAACTCAGAACTCAGGTTTATATCGGTATTGAAATCGGATATATAAAACATGAGATCGGAACGGTATGGCTGAAAGAGTGTGAGGAAATATCGAAAATGCTATACGGGTTGATTCATGCAGTTCGTGGTCGCATTGAGAAATAGGTAGAAGGTGCAAGGTACAAGGTACAAGGTACAAGGTACAAGGTACAAGGTACAAGGTACAAGTTCTCCTTGCTCCTTCCCCCTTGTTTCTGTTTTTTTATTTAGGAGTTTGACTTGAACCTTGAGCCTTGTACCTTGAACCTTGAGCCTTGTACCTTGAATCTATCTTCTAAAATTTACATAGCCGGGCATCGCGGCCTGGCTGGCAGTGCCATCCTGCGCGAATTGCAACGTCAGGGTTATACGAATATCGTTACGCGTACGCATGCAGAACTGAATTTGGAAGATGCGGCTGATACTCAAGCATTTTTCGAGCTGGAACGGCCCGATATAGTGTTTCTTGCTGCGGCCAAGGTGGGCGGTATTCATGCTAACAATACTTATCCTGTCGATTTTCTGATGAGCAATCTGCTGATCGAAGCCAATATTTGTCGCGCTGCGTATGAGACTAAGGTCAGTCGTCTGATCTTTTTGGGGAGTTCGTGCATCTATCCGCGCGACTGTCCGCAGCCGATCAAGGAAGAGTATTTGTTGACCGGACCTTTGGAGGCGACCAACCGTCCTTATGCGCTGGCTAAGATCGCCGGAATTGAGATGTGCTGGTCGTATAACCGTCAATACGGCACAAAATGGCTGGCGGCGATGCCGACTAACCTTTACGGCCCCGGCGATAGCTACGATCTGAATAATTCTCATGTGCTCCCGGCGATGATACGCAAGATGCATGAGGCCAAGGTGTCTGGCGTGTCCGAGGTGGTGCTGTGGGGCACGGGTACGCCCAGGCGCGAGTTTCTTTATGTCGATGATCTGGCCAATGCGCTGGTGTTTCTGGCGACGCTGGATGATGAGAGATACGGGCAGCTCGTCAATCCTGAACAGTGTCCGCTGATCAACGTGGGTTCTGGTGTGGATCTGACCATACGCGCACTGGCTGAAACGGTAGCGTCTGTTGTCGGATATGAAGACGGTTTTGTGCAAGATACCAGCAAGCCGGACGGCACGATGCGCAAGATCATGGATGTCAGTCGTCTCAATAATCTGGGTTGGCATCCTGAAGTGTCTTTGGAGCGGGGGATTGCTATCGCTTACGACGAGTTTCGTAGCCGTATGGGCGGGATTAATTGATGGTTAAATTTTATGGCGCTTGATTTGCCATTCAAAGCAAATAATACGGCTGGCCACGCAAGTCGACTGGTCAGTCATGGTGCAGCCGGTTATCAGCTTTGGTTCTTATTCGCTTTAATTTTTTACACGCCATTGCCGTTGGC
The DNA here is from genome assembly GCA_041660905.1 of Gallionella sp. Lineage (GTDB taxonomy): Bacteria > Pseudomonadota > Gammaproteobacteria > Burkholderiales > Gallionellaceae > Gallionella. Next base: position 191,960 of record JBAZVL010000003.1, on the reverse strand, counting down.
CAGCAATCGTCCGTGGGCGATAGCGCTGCTCGGGGCGTTAGTGGGTATTTTGTTTCTACTAGTTGTGTGGACTAAAAGAGACATCGGTCACGCATGGAAGCTTGCAAAAATACCACTGCTTGTTTTCACCGCATGGATCGCATTGCTGATATTTCAGTTGATCCCATTGCCGGTTTCGTGGCTCCATGCGCTCAGCCCAAGACTTTTTTTCGATGCTGGATTCCCGTCCACCATCACGATAGATCCATACACGACACGTTTATATCTGGCTAAAACACTGATTTTGGCGATTTTCTTTTGGCTGTTGCTCACGCTGGTCGATTCAAGAAGGAAAATTGAATGGCTGGCGAAAGTTATTGTATTTTCCGGTTTGTTTCAGGCAGTGCTCGGTGTGGTGTTGATGGCAACCGGTACCAGTTTTCAGTTGTTTTTTGTGGAAATGGCTGAAGTGCGTGCTCATGGTACTTTTGTGTCCCCCAATCATTTTGCGGGTTACATGGAGATGACGCTGTCCGTTGGCATAGGTCTGATGATCGCGAAGTTGGACGGAAGCTCGTCGGCGAATTGGCGGCAGCGATTGCACAGCTGGATGGCGGTGCTGTTGAGCGGAAAGGCTATGCTGAGATTGTCGCTGATTATTATGGTCGTGGGGTTGGTGGCGAGCCGCTCGCGCATGGGGAATTCGGCGTTTTTTGCCAGTTTATTGATTGCCGGCTTGTTCACCGTCATCGTATCGAAATATATCGCGAGTAATGTTGATGAGAAATCTGCCAAAAATAAGCTGCGCGCTACGGTGGTGTTTATTTTGAGTCTGATCGTGCTGGATGTGGTGATCATCGGCGGCATGGTGGGTGTGGAAAAGGTCGTCCAGCGCATCGAAAATACGAATTTGGAAATGAAGGTTAAGGCCGTAAATCAGAATAATCCTATTGTTGGAGCACCCGCAGCACCCGTACAATCCACCGAAGAATCGCTGGAGCTCAGAATCAATGCGGGTAAGAACGCAATGCAGATAGTTCGTGATTTTCCATGGCTAGGTACGGGGGGCGGGACTTTTTTCCTGGCATTCCAGCACTACCGTCCGTTTGAAAATTATGGATATTATGATCATGCGCATAATGATTATGTTGAAATTGCCAGTGAATCCGGCTTGATCGGTTTGGCTTTGCTTGCGGCCATCATGTTGCACAGCGTCAGGAAATCGGTAAGGATATTGGTAAACAGACCGGATCAATTGTCGAGGGGAATGGTGTTTGCAAGTCTGATGGGGGTGGTCGCTTTGTTTATTCACGGTTTAGTCGATTTTAATTTGCAGATTCCGGCTAATGCGATGATGTTCCTTATTCTCCTGAGCATTCCGTATTTGCTGAGGCGTGCCGCGTAATACTTTTTTATTGGTAGTTAATTAGAGTAAAATGCCAAATATTTTAAATTTTTCTTTTTTGAGGGGACGGTCATGACATATAAGTTATCAAAGTTATCCATTGTGCTATTCGGGGTGCTGGTGTCAGGTGCTGCGGTTGCGGCGGACATGCAGGATCAGAGCGGGGGCAAGCAGAATAGCGCGGCGGGTACTATCAATGCAGGCGGTTTTGAAGTCAAGCCTACTCTCGGCTTGATGCTGGGCAGAAATGACAACGTAGGGATGGCGAGCACGGTTAAGACTGCGGCTACCTTTACCAAGCTGACGCCTAAGATCGTGGTTGAAATGCCAACACACGGACAGGTTTACAGCGGGACTTATTCCGGCGCTTATGCGAACTATTCGGGCTCTGCCCAGGATAATTTTACGGATCATAATTTTGGCTTGGCCGCGAAAAATGACTGGTCCGCAAGGTTTAATTCCTTGGTTAATGTCGATTACAACAAGGGGCATGATGGTCGCAACGCATTGCCTACTGTGAATACCTTCAAAGAGCTCTGGCACACGACCGGCCTGAAAGGGAAGGTGCATTATGGTGCGGACAATGCGCAGGGGCAGTTCGAATTGACGGCAGGGCAAGTCAACAAGCGTTACGATTCCAACAACAGCACACGTACCCAGTTGATGAACACCGACACCACTAATGTGACGGGTGAGTTTTTCTACAAAATTGCGCCGGCTACAAACATGATTTTCCATGCGGGAAATCAAAATATTTCATATCTTGATGCTGCGGCCCAATCGCGCGACAGCACTGAGCGTCAGTTTATGCTCGGTGTGAAGTGGGAGGCGACTGCAAAAACAACCGGTAGTATTAAAGTCGGTACGGTGAAAAAATCCTTTGCACTTGCAACGACCCCGTCTGCCTCTAACAGCGTTTGGGATGCACAAGTAACCTGGTCGCCATTGACTTATTCGAACGTTAATTTCACTCTTAAACAGAGCGCGGCTGAATCTTTCGGTACCGGTAGTTATATGGTCAGCAATGATACCAAGATTGATTGGTCTCACGAGTGGACTAGTCAGGTTAAATCCAAGTTGTCTGTCGGTGATGGGCAAGATAAATACCAGGCTGTTGCTCAGGTTAACAAACGTCAAACTTATGGCGCAGGGCTGACTTATTCGGTAAATCGCTGGTTGAACGCCGGTGCGGATTATCAGTTTTCAAAGCGCAATTCGACAAATACAGCTCTGACCTATAAGCAAAATATCCTGATGTTTGTTTTGGATGGGACTTTGTAACTCGCTCCATTTTTCAATTTGGCAGGCGTTTTTAATTGTATGACTAATGGTGTTCCTATGTTTGGCTATCGACGCTATTTGCTGGTTTTTTTAATCTTTTTTGAGTTGGCGTGCGGCTACGGTTGTTCATTAGCCTATGCGGCAGAGTTGCCGGTTAAAGAAACGGGCGTGACGAATGATAGCGCAGACTATCGACTGAGCACCGGGGACGTGGTCAATATAGCGGTCTATGGCGAGGAGGATTTATCCCGCCGTGGTTACCGCTTGCCTGATTCCGGTCTGATTACCTTTCCCTTTGGTGAGGTGAGGGCGTTGGGTTTGACACTGATAGAACTGGAAGCCAAAGTGGCTGATGGATTGCGTGGTGGTTATCTGATCAATCCACGTGTCTCTGTCAGTATCGAAGCATACCGGCCCTTCTTTATCAACGGGCAGGTAAGCAATCCTGGCGCTTACCCATTCCAGCCCGGCATGTCAGTGCGTAAGGCGGCGGCGTTGGCAGGAGGGTTAAAGGAACGCGCTTCGGAAGGAAAAATATTCGTGATGCGCGAAACCGATCAGGAGCACAAGCAAATTAAAATCAGTATGGATGGTCCTGTGTATCCCGGTGATACCGTTACAGTTGAAGAAAGCTTCTTTTGATGCAACAAAATACACTAAATATGACCGCAACACCTGCCATTGAAGAGAACGGTGAGGCGCTTGATCTGATGAGCTATTGGCGGATCGTTCAGCGCCGTAAATGGGGAATATTGGGTCTGGCTGTGTTCGTGACCTTGCTGGTGGCTGTTATCGTTTATATGATGACCCCCATTTACAGCTCTTCTGTGTCTATTCTTGTCGAACAAAACAAGTCCAAACTCGCCTCTATGGATGCGGTGTATGGAGGTGCGGGATCAGATCAGGTGTATTACCAGACTCAAGTTGAAATGCTTAAGTCGCGTGTGCTGATGGAGGCTGTCGTAGATCGTCTCAAGTTGACTGCGCATCCATTGTTTAATGCGCCAGCCAAACCGTCCTTCTTTGGTGGGATTTTGTCTGGTATGGGGATGAGTTCGGCTAATCCAGCTGTTCGTGATGAAAAGCGTTTGCGCAAAGGCGTTGCGGGTGCGCTTGCAGGGATGGTGACCATAGAGCCGTCTCGAACTAGTCAGTTAATAAAAATCAGCGTAGCCTCATCGGATCGGGAAATGGCAGCGACGATTGCCAATGCGATTGCCGATACGTACATCGAACTGGATCTGGACGCGAGATACAAGATGACGCAGAAGGCCACCGGCTGGATGAATGTCCGTTTGCTGGCACTGAAGGATAATCTGGATAAGTCAGAGCGTGCCTTGCAAGCCTATCGTGAGCAGCACAATATCATTGAAGCTAAGGGTTTGGATCTGGGGGGGGCTGCGAATCAGTTGGGCTCTAATCTGGGTAATTTGACTTCTGCGCGCGTTGCGCGCGCTCAGGCTCAGACCAATCTGGAACAGGTCAAGAAGGCGAAGGGTTCAGAAGCGTCGCACCCTATTATTCAGCGCAATCCTCAGGTTGCGGCCATGATTACCTCAGTAGCGGAGCATGAGCGCAAAGTGTCTGAATTATCGAGCCGTTATGGTGTGCAACATCCTAAGCTGCTTGAAGCACAGTCGGAGTTAAGGCAGACAAAGGAGAATTTGCGCATCAAGGTCGCCGAAGCGGTGACTGCATTGGAGCGTGAGTATGAAGTGGCGAGAGCCAATGAAACCGTGCTCGCAGGCGCCGTTGCGGAGGCTAAGCAGGCGATTCAAGGTTCGAATCGCAAGGAATTTGAGTTAACCTCTCTGGAGCGGGAAGTTAAAACTAATCGTGAACTGTACGATATGTTCATGGGACAGTTAAAGGGGACGAGTGCGGTTAGCGACATGCAGACGGTGGTGGCGCGCGTGGTAGATCCTGCTATTGTCAGCGATGCGCCCATCAAGCCTAAAAAGCAGATGATTATAGGCGCAGCATTCGTGTTGAGTTTGTTGCTCGGAGTGGCGATCACGTTCATGCTCGAACATTTGGACACCAGTGTGCGTTCGGCTGAAGATGCCGAACGTAAGCTAGGCTTGCCGCTGCTGGCTGCCACCCCGATGGTTGATATTCGTAAGGGAGGCAGTGCTGGTCTTATCTATCGGGATGAACCTAAGTCCCTTTTTGCCGAGGCGATAAAGACTGTAAGAACCGGGATTTTGCTGTCCGGTATCGATCATCCGCGCAAGACATTGGTTGTCACCTCATCCCTGCCAGGTGAGGGTAAATCTACCGTCGCGATCAATCTGGCGCTGGCTCATGCGCAAACCAAGCGTGTTTTGCTGATCGATGCGGACATGAGAAGACCGTCTATCGCTAAGGTGCTGGGCCTGGATAATACTCATCCGGGTTTATCTATGCTGGCGCTAGGCATGGAGAAGCTTGAGAATTGCGTATACAAGATTGAAGGCTCTACGCTGGATGTGTTGACGGCTGGTAGTATTCCACCTAATCCGCTGGAGTTGCTGTTATCTGAGCGCTTTCAGGAATTGCTGGCAGGAATGGGTGAGAAGTACGATACCATCATCATCGACTCGCCGCCGGTGCAGTTGGTGAGCGATGCCGTTGTGCTGGCTAGCATGGCAACCGGTGTGGTATTTGTTCTCAAGGCGGATGCAACGCCGTTCCAGTTGGCGCGTTTAGCTATCCGTAATTTACAGCGCGGCGGTGCCTCCATATTTGGACTGGTGCTGAATCAGGCTAACTTTAAAAATGAAGAATATTACGGTGGTTATGGCAAGTATAACTACCACAGTTATTACGGTGACGATGCAGACAAGGCGACGGCTAAGGCATGAGTGTTTGCGTGGCACGAAGAGGCGCGGCAATCCGGAAGTCATTTCGAGTCGCGTAGCGGCTATCTAGCTGTCATTGAAATTAAATGATCGATTTGCATTGCCACTATTTGCCGGGTATCGATGACGGTTCTCAGTCTATGGCGGAGTCGCTCGATTTGGCGCGTGCTTCAGTGGAGGATGGAATTTCTCATGCGGTCATGACGCCGCATATTCATCCCGGGCGCTATGAAAATACCAGGACTACGGTTGCGCTCGCGGTAGAGCGATATCGTGAGCAGTTGAAGTTGGCAGGTATTCCTTTGCAGGTTTATCCCGGAGGTGAGGTTCGCCTCAGTTCGGATATTATTGATTTGTACGAGCAGGGTGAATTGCCCTTGTTGGGCACATATAACGGCTTTCACGTATTGTTGCTTGAATTCCCTTATGGTCAGATTCCTGTAGGTTCGGAGAAACTGGTCAGTTGGTTGCTGGATCGTAAAATTCGTCCTTTGATTGCCCATCCGGAACGAAATAAGGTGGTCATGCGTAATGCCGATACGCTCAGGCCATATGTAGAGCGAGGATGTCTGTTGCAGTTGACTGCGGCTTCAATTACAGGCGGTTTCGGGCTGGCGGTTCAGGATTGCGCCAGATTGCTGCTCGACAGGCGGTGGGCTTCTGTCGTTGCGACCGATGCTCATAATTTGCTTCACCGCAGACCGGTGTTGTCTGAGGCGAGAATCTTTGTGAGTGAACGTTATGGTTCTGAGTATGCCGAAGCCTTGACTCGTGCGATGCCTGCGAAGTTGCTTGCTATTGGGAGGCACTGATTAAATCGTCTTTGCGAGGAGCGGCCTTTAGCCGCGAATGAAGAGTGGCGGGACGTGGCAAACCAGAAGTCGTTATATATCAACACACTGGATTGTCGCGCTTCGCTCGCAACTGGGTGAATAAATCAGTACTCCTTAGCTGGTCTGTAATGAATTGAACGTTCGATATGCATAAATCTGAATTGCTGCTAAAGCTTATAGTTACAACGCTTCTTTTGTCTTCTCTGGTCTATTTAGTTAAGGTAGGAATTGCGGATTTCTTGCGCTTGGAGCCTTGTGCTTATGTGGATGCTAATGCAAAAGGCGTGCGACCGTTCGATCCGGTTGAATTGGATAAGGCGCGCACTCGGTTGCAGTTGGCCAAGTCTTGGGATGCTTCCAATCCGGTAGTTCCGGAGTATCTGGGACAAACTGATTTTACGATGGCTCAATTGCTCGCTTTTAGTCCGGTTTTACAGGCTAATTTTTTACGCGCAGCTATCGTTAATTTTGATGCGGCAATTGCACTGAGGCCATATTCTGCCTATCTTTGGGCTGCAAGAATGACAATGGGGAATTGGCTGCTGGAGGTAAATGTGAAGCTAGGTATTGCAACTTCATCTGATGCGAAAGAATTGGAGGAGATTGCTATTTCAATGCGTCGAGCCGCGATCCTTGATCCGTGGAATCCATCTGTGTTGCAGCAAATTATTAAATTTGGGAAGTCCCGTTATAAACAGTTGACCGTTGCAGATCAGGTTGTCATTGACGAGGCTAGAAATCGTGCTAAAAGATTGAATCTTAGTATTTAATATGTTTTGCATAGTTGTCTTGTGTCGTATACAATCGCGCAAGAATTGTTTGTTCGTCCTACCCGTATATGGAGGCTATCATGTTTAAAAGTAAAAAATTAAGTTCTCTAATGTTGGCATTGGTACTAATGTCATCCTCTGGTTTCTCTGTTGCTGCAGTTCCTGCTAATGTTGCTTCAGCGATTCAGGCTGTTCAAAATTCAGTAGCTGGCACCCCACAAGCTGCAGAAGCTGAGCGTGCCTTGTTAGATGCTGTTGCAGCTTCGATAGCGGCTAATCCATCAGCCGCAGCTGAAATTGTTTCAGCCGCTATAGCAGCAGCGCCTTCAGCGGCATCTACAATTACATCAGCCGCAATTACTGCTGCGCCGGCTGAAGCTTCAGTCATCACCACGGCGGCTATCTCTGCAACTGTGACTGCTTATTCTACGAGTGTGAGTGCTACACCTGAATCGATTAGTGCAGCCGTTGCTAGTGTTACTTCTGCTGCAGTGGGCGCGGCAGCCGGGATTGCTGCTGCGGCACCAGGTGCTACGCAAGCGAGTATTGATGCTGCTGCGGCTAGCGTTACACAAGCTGCGATTGCTGCAGCCCCAGCTTACACTGCTGCAATTGTGATAGCTGCTAACACTGCTTCTACTGCTGCAGGTGGGACTGCTGCTGCTGCGACCACTAATACAGGTACTACTACCGGACAGACTCCGGTTAGTGCAGGCTGAGCATTTATTGGTGAGATATCTGGGGAGCTTAGGCTCCCCTTTTTCATTCAAACTGTACTTTTGGTAATCCTGCTGAGTGCTGATCTATCTGGTATGGCGATACCCCTGACAATGCAACTCGCCATGCCTTCTATTCCGCTTTTCGCGCAAGCGTGGGGAAGGGGAAGCGAATCGCTACGCGAGTTTCACGTTAATATGATCGCATCAAGACTTGGTTTGTAGTTAGCAAGTAAGCCGTTCGGCAAATAATTCGGTTTGCTGATTACATCTTAAATATTCTGGTGTTCGATTTGATTCACAGTTCTGCAACTGGCTTAATCCGGCCATATAGTTCGAGTCTGGCCGTATTGTTTCGCGCGCTGGATGTACTGATCATCGCTTTCGGCATGTATCTGGCGGCTCGCATTTATGCTGTTGAGCTGGATTCGCCTTACTTATTGATCATCACGCTCTCTGCGCTGATTTTTCTGTTTGTCGCGGAAGCGCGGGGGCTATATCAATCATGGCGTGTGGGCAGTCTGTTTTCCGAATGTGCCTGCGTCCTGGTGGTATGGTCTGTAGTTGTGATTTGCCTGCTGGCACTGGGCTTTGTCAGTGGCGCGACGGCAGATTTCTCGCGTGGACTGCTGGTCTTATGGGGGCTGCTGGTTCCTGTTGTCATGTGCTTGAAGCGCACCTTTGTCCGTCAATTGTTGCGTCTGGCCAGGGTGCACGGCAGGAATACTCGTACGGTGGCTTTCGCCGGAAGTGGCGGCGTCTCGCTAAGAATGAAGGCTCATCTGGCTGAAATGCCATGGGCGGGCTTGCATATGCTGGGCACGTTTGACGACCGCCTCGATAACCGTGTGGGATTGAGCGATGAAATCCTGATGGGCGACTTCACGCATCTGATAGAGATGGCGCGTTCCGGTGCCGTCGATATCGTCTATATTACTTTGCCGATGCAGGCGGAGTTGAGGATAATCAATCTGATCGAACAGTTGGCAGACACGACGGCGGCCGTCTATCTGGTGCCCGATCTGTTTGTGTTTTCGTTGTACCGGGCACGCTGGGTGACGGTAGGCAGCATGCCGGTGATCAGTACCCTGGAGAGTCCATTTTACGGCATAGAATCGTGGTTGAAACGTGCCGAGGATGTGTTGATCGCCGGGTTTATCCTGACGCTGATCTGGCCGTTGTTGCTGTTGATTGCGTTCGGTGTGAAGTTTTCTTCGGATGGTCCGGTGATATTCAGGCAGCGGCGTTACGGTCTGAAGGGTGAAGTGGTCGAGGTCTGGAAGTTTCGCAGCATGAAGGTGTCTGATGACGAATCGCAGATTAGGCAGGTTTGTAAGGGGGACTCGCGTTTGACGCGCTTTGGTGCCTTTTTGCGCCGGACTTCGCTGGATGAACTGCCTCAGTTTATCAATGTGCTGCAGGGGACGATGTCCATCGTGGGGCCGCGCCCTCATGCCGTCGCGCACAATGAGCAGTATCGCAAACTGATACGCGGTTATATGTTGAGGCACAAGGTTAAGCCCGGTATCACGGGTTTGGCGCAGGTAAGCGGTTTCAGGGGCGAGACGGATACGCTGGACAAGATGCAGAAGCGCGTGGAATACGATCTGGAGTACATCCAGACATGGTCGCTCTGGCTGGATATTAAGATTATCCTCAAGACGGTGCTGGTCGGTTTCGTCGGAAAAAATGTTTATTGAGCGAAATCCAGAGGTCTGTCTTTGCGATGCAACGCAGTTGCAGAAGCAATCCAGTGGTGTGGCTTATCTTTGCGAGCCACGAAGTGGCGCGGCAATCTAGCGGGCTTGTCATTGCGATGCAACGAAGTTGCAGAAGCAATCCAGAGGTGTGGTTTGTCTTTGCGAGCAACGAAGTTGCAGAAGCAATCCATGTTTTTGATTTACTGGATCGCCACAGCCTACGGCTTCGCGATGACGCTGGGTTGCCGCGCTGCGCTCGCAAGGACGCTGGGTTGCCGCGTCGCATTGCTCCTCGCAACGACCGAGTAGAGGGTGTCATTGCGAAGCCAAGGGCTGAAGCAATCCAGTGGTTTGTCTTTGCGAGCCACGCAGTTGAAGAAGCAGTGGTGTAATTTGTCTTTGCGAGCCACGCAGTGGCGCGGCAATCCCGCGCTTTGTCTTTGCGATGCAACGGAGTTGCAGAAGCAATCCAGTGGTGTGGTTTGTCTTTGCGATGCAACGAAGTTGCAGAAGCAATCCATGTTTTTGATTTACTGGATCGCCACAGCCTACGGCTTCGCGATGACGCTGGGTTGCCGCGCTGCGCTCGCAAGGACGCTGGGTTGCCGCGTCGCATTGCTCCTCGCAACGACCGAGTAGAGGGCGTCATTGCGAAGCCAAGGGCTGAAGCAATCCAGCGGTTTGTCTTTGCGAGCCATGAAGTGGCGAGGCAATCTTGTGACGCCATCACTAAGTTGCTTGCTATTCAAATCAACTGGAATTATACTTAAATATAACTTTATTTTGAGGGAATCATGCACACTACAAATCTGCGCAGGGTCGGTGGTTCAGTCATGTTGGCAGTCCCTCCGGCATTCCTTGATCAATTGCATTTGCAAGCCGGGAATACCGTCGGCATGGTTGTGGTTGATGGTCGTCTGGTAGTTAATCCTAAGCCACAGGCACGCTATACACTCGCCGAGTTACTTGCCTCCTCTGACTACTCACAGCCGCAATCGACTGAAGATCGCGAATGGATCGATGCACCTATTGTGGGTGGCGAGTTGTTATGAATCGTGGTGAGATTTACCTGGTTTCACTTGATCCAACCGAAGGGCACGAACAGCGCGGAAGTCGCCCTGTTTTGATCGTGTCTCCGAGCGAATTCAACGAAGCCACTAAGTTGCCAATCGTTTGTCCGATCACGAGCGGCGGTGATTTCGCCCGTCGCATTGGGTTTGCTGTCCCTATCAGCGGTATTAAGATAACAGGTGTTGTCCGTTGCGATCAGCCACGCGTGCTTGATCTTGTTGCGCGCAATGCACGCAAGGTTGATACTTTACCAGAAGCAATTATGGACGAAGTATTGGCAAGGCTTGCTCCAATTTTTGAGTGAATTGCACATGCTATAGTGGCGGAACATTATCGTGAGCCATCGTAGTGGCGGGTGGTGGCCCCGGTGGGGTGCGGCAATCCAGCGGTCTGTCTTTGCGATGCAACGGAGTTGCAGAAGTAATCCAGTTTTTGTAAAAGGTTTTTGAATTTCTGGATCGCCACGACACTTTGTGTCTCGCGATGACGCTGGGTTGCCGCGTCGCATTGCTCCTCGCAACGACCGAATGGAGGGCGTCATTGCGAAGCCAAGGCTGAAGCAATACAGCGGTCTGTCTTTGCGATGCAACGGAGTTGCAGAAGCAATCCAGAGGTGTAGTTTGTCTTTGCGAGCCACGCAGTGGCGCGGCAATCTAGCGGGCTTGTCATTGCGATGCAACAAAGTTGCAGAAGCAATCCAGTTTTTGTAAAAGGTCTTTGAATGTCTGGATCGCCACGACACTTTGTGTCTCGCAACAACGCTGGGTTGCCGCGTCGCATTGCTCCTCGCAACGACCGAGTAGAGGGCGTCATTGCGAAGCCAAGGGCTGAAGCAATCCAGCGGTTTGTCTTTGCGAGGAGTTTTGCCGCGACTGCGAGATGCTCGTGCCGAGTGGCGGGGCTGGGTAATCCAAAATTGTTGTGGAGCGTGAAATGGAGAAACAGCCTGCTGTTTACATTTTGGCAAGTCATCGCAATGGGACGCTGTATGTGGGAGTGACTTCAAATTTAGTGAAGCGTGTGTGGGAGCACAAGAACGACCTTGTTGCAGGATTTACCAGTCGCTATGGCGTGCATATGCTGGTGTACTATGAAATACTTGAATCGATGGATGCAGCTATTCAACGCGAGAAACAGCTAAAGGCAGGGTCAAGATTGAAAAAATTGCGTTTGATTGAATCTATGAATGCGAACTGGAATGATTTATATTCCAGCATTGTGTGATGTTTTTTGGCTTGTCATTAATACGAAGTGAAGCATGCTAGCGTCTTTGCGAGCGACACATTGGTGCGGTATCCATGGGTTGGCTTGTCATTGCGAAGCCAAGGCAGAAGCAATCCAGCGCTTTGTCTTTGCGATGCAACGGAGTTGCAGAAGCAATCCAGAGGTGTAGTTTGTCTTTGCGAGCCACGCAGTGGCGCGGCAATCTAGCGGGCTTGTCATTGCGATGCAACGTAGTTGCAGAAGCAATCCATGTTTTTGATTTACTGGATCGCCACGACACTTTGTATCTCGCGATGACGCTGGGTTGCCGCGTCGTGTTGCTCCTCGCAACGACCGAGTAGAGGGTGTCATTGCGAAGCCAAGGGCTGAAGCAATCCAGAGGTCTGTTTTTGCGAGTCACACAGTGGCGCGGCAATCCAGTGCTAAAGGCCTTTGATTATTTGGATCGCCACGTCACTTTGTGTCTCGCGATGACGCTGGGTTGCTGCGTCGTGTTGCTCCTCGCAACGACGGTGGTGTCATTGCGAAGCCAAGGCTGAAGCAATCCAGCGGTCTGTCTTTGCGAGGAGTTGTCTTTAGCCGCGACCGCGAGACATCGTCGTGGCGGGGTGCGGCATGCAGTTCGTTAAAAAATGTGCAGTTAGACTTAGCTTTCTCAGGAGGTAATCAAGATGTCCCCTCAAGAAGTTGGCGAATTGATTCGGCAGGGTGAAAACGAGTCTATTGAATTCAAAGAGTTGCCTATTCGTCCGGAAGTTCTTGCGCGTGAGATTGTCGCATTCGCCAATAGCCTGGGTGGCGTGATATTGCTCGGGGTGACGGACCAAGGAAGGCTCAGTGGCGTGGATGCCGCAAGTCAGTTGGAAGAGTGGATAATGAACATTGCTCGCCACTCTGTGATTCCTGCGTTAATCGTAACGTGTGAAATGGTAGCGGTTGAGGGCGTAACTGTGTGTGCCGTCACTATTCCCAAAGGGAATGATAAGCCTTATCAGACGGGTGACAAATATTTGATTCGTGTTGGGTCTACCAATCGCGTTGCCAGTCAATCGGAATTGATGCGCTTGTTTCAAGTGTCGGGCGTTTTTCATTACGACATCGTTCCGGTTGCCGGAGCTTCGATTAATGATCTTAATATGGCGGCGCTGGATGCTTTTTTTTCGAGCTACGGCATAGAGTTTTCAGCAGAGGATGAGTCGTCGCGCCGCGCTTTGCTGTGCAACACGGATATCTTAACTGCATCCGGCGAGCCAACGGTGGGTGGTTTATTGATGTTCGGCGTTAACCCCGTGCGATATCTTCCTCAGGCTGGGATCTTGTTTGCACATTTTAATGGCATTGAAGCTGATGATGAGTTGATCGACCGTCAGGAAATTGGCGGGACGTTGCCGCAACAGGTGGATGGGGCTTTGGCGGTCATCAAGAATAATCTTTTGAGTCCGTCAGTTCTGGATGGATTGAAGCGTAAATCGACTGGGAATGTTTTTCCGGACAAAATTTTTCGTGAATTGATCGTCAACGCCTGTGTGCATCGTAACTATTCAATCGTTGGATCACGCATCCGGATTTTGATGTATGACGACAGATTGGAATTTATTAGCCCTGGACGGTTGCCCAATACGGTAACCATTGAAAAGCTTCGCTCTGGTGTTTCTTATGCTTCTAATCCAGTGATCGTGAAGTTTATGGATAATCTGCGCTATATGGATAGATTGGGTCGAGGTTTTCCTATGATTTATCGGGAGATGCAAAAGTTGGGTTTAAGTATTTCAGTCCGTGAATTAGGCGAAGAGTTGCGGGTGGTATTGGCCTTGTAGGGTATTGCCGCGTCGCGTTGCTCCTCGCAACGACCGAGTAGAGGGTGTCATTGCGAAGCTAGGGCTGAAGCAATCCAGCGCTTTGTCTTTGCGAGCCACGCAGTGGCGCGGCAATCCATGGGTTGGCTTGTCTTTGCGATGCAACGGAGTTGCAGAAGCAATCCAGAGGTTGCAAAAGGCTTTTGATTATTTGGATCGCCACGACACTTTGTGTCTCGCGATGACGCTGGGTTGCCGCGCTGCGCTCGCAAGGACGCTGGGTTGCCACGTCGCGTTGCTCCTCGCAACGACCGAGTAGAGGGTGTCATTGCGAAGCCAAGGCTGAAGCAATCCAGCGCTTTGTCTTTGCGATGCAACGAAGTTGCAGAAGCAATCCAGAGGTTGCAAAAGGCTTTTGATTATTTGGATCGCCACGACACTTTGTGTCTCGCGATGACGCTGGGTTGCCGCGCTGCGCTCGCAAGGACGCTGGATTGCCACGTCGCGTTGCTCCTCGCAACGACCGAGTAGAGGGTGTCATTGCGAAGCCAAGGCTGAAGCAATCCAGCGCTTTGTCTTTGCGATGCAACGGAGTTGAAGAAGCAATGGTGTGGTCTGTATTTGCGAGCCACGCATTGGCGCGGCTTGGCGGTGACGCAGTAATATTTTGAAACAATGGGAGAAATGATGACTACTGGTAATAATGAAGTGTACGCGGTGATCTTGGCGGGCGGCAGCGGCAGTCGACTTTGGCCGCTTTCGCGTCAAAACATGCCCAAGCAATTTTTGGCACTCGATGGCGATGATACGATGTTGCAGGCCACCATAGATCGTCTGTCTCCTGTTATTAAATCCGACAAGGTGCTGATTGTCACTCAGGAGTCACACGCCAAGGGCGAGGCGTATCATGCGCTGTTGCCCTACCGGTCATTGTTCGAACCGGTTGCCCGCAATACCGCGCCGGCAATCGCACTGGCGGCGGCGAGTCTTACGGCGGATGGCAGCGATCCTGTCATGGTAGTGCTGCCCGCCGATCACGTGATCGTGGATGAGGCCGAGTTTCGTTCCAGTCTGCAGCGGGCGATCTTGGAGGCGGAGGGCGGTAGTCTCGTTACATTCGGCATACAGCCTACTCGTCCCGATACCGGTTTCGGCTATGTCAAGACCCGGCCTGCGTCCGGTGTACTGCATCCTCAATCCAGCATTTTAGATGTCGAGCGTTTTACCGAGAAGCCTGATCTGGCCACCGCAAAACGATTTATTGAAGAGGGCGGCTATTTCTGGAATTCAGGCATGTTTGTCTGGCGCGCTTCGGTCATTCTGGCCGAGATCGAACGTTATCTGCCTGAAGTATTTCAAATTACCCGTGCTATCGTTGAATCCAGTCGCAGCAGTAGTTTTCAGCAGGCAGTAGATCAACATTTCGCAGCGATGCCATCTGTTTCCATCGATTACGGCGTGCTTGAAAAATCTGCGCTGGTGTCGCTGATCCCCTGTGACTTCGGTTGGAACGATGTGGGGAGCTGGCACGCGGTGCATGAAATCGCAGCGAAAGACAAGGCGGGTAATGCGCTGCAAGGCAATGTGATCGCCATCGACTGCAAGAACAGCCTGATACGCGCGGAGAAGCGGCTGGTCGCGGCGATTGGCGTTGAAGATTTGTGTGTGATTGAAACGGCAGATGCGATTCTTATTTCTAAGAATGACCAGACTCAGCGCGTGCGCGAAGTAGTGGATACGCTGCACGAACGGGGTTCAACCGAGCAGGTTTGTCATGTAAAGGTAAATCGTCCCTGGGGTAGTTATGCTGTGCTTGAGGATGAAAAAAACTGCTTTAAAATCAAAAGAATAGTGGTCGCTCCGGGAGCGAAGCTAAGCTTGCAGAGTCATTCGCATCGCTCTGAGCACTGGGTTGTCGTATCCGGCACGGCTACGGTCACCAACGGGGATGAGATTGTCACCGTGCAGAAAAATCAGAGTACGTACATTCCCATGGGAACCCTGCACCGTCTAGAGAATCGCGGCAAAATTCCGTTGCATATCGTCGAGATTCAGGTTGGTGAGTATTTGGGCGAAGACGACATCGAACGCTTCGACGATAATTACGGTAGATAAAGTCATTCTGGGTTGCCGCATCCCTTCGGGACTCGCAACGACCGAGTAGTGGGTGTCATTGCGAAGCCAAGGCTGAAGCAATCTAGTGGTTTGTCTTTGCGAGCCAAGGGCTGAAGCAATCCAGCGTTTTGTCTTTGCGATGCAACGGAGTTGCAGAAGCAATCCAGTGGTTTGTCTTTGCGAGCCACGCAGTGGCGCGGCAATCTAGCGTTTTGTCTTTGCGATGCAACGAAGTTGCAGAAGCAATCCAGAGGTGTGGTTTGTCTTTGCGAGCCACGCAGTGGCGCGGCAATTCAGAGGTTGTAAAAGGCTCTTTGAATATCTGGATCGCCACGACACTTTGTGTCTCGCGATGACGCTGGGTTGCCGCGTCCCTTCGGGACTCGCAACGACCGAGTAGAGGGTGTCATTGCGAAGCCAAGGGCTGAAGCAATCTAGAGGTCTGTCTTTGCGATGCAACGGAGTTGCAGAAGCAATCCAGTGGTTTGTCTTTGCGAGCCACGCAGTGGCGCGGCAATCTAGAGGTTGCAAAAAGGCTCTTTGAATATCTGGATCGCCACGACACTTTGTGTCTCGTGATGACGCTGGGTTGCCACGTCGCGTTGCTCCTCGCAACGACCGAATAGAGGTGTCATTGCGAAGCCAAGGCTGAAGCAATCCAGTGGTTTGTCTTTGCGAGCCACGCAGTGGCGCGGCAATCTAGAGGTTGTAAAAGGCTCTTTGAAATCTGGATCGCCACGACACTTTGAGACTCGCGATGACGCTGGGTTGCCGCGTCCCTTTGAGACTCGCGATGACGCTGGGTTACCGCGTCCCTTTGAGACTCGCGATGACGCTGGGTTGCCGCGTCCCTTTGAGACTCGCAACGACGCTGGGTTGCCACGTCGCGTTGCTCCTCGCAACGACGGTGGTGTCTTTGCGATGTAACGGAGTTGCAGAAGCAATCCAGTTGATGCAAAAAGGCCTTTGACTATTACGATTACGATCCGCGCTCAGGCTCCCTTTTTACGTGGGGTTATAGCTCGGGTCGGTAGAGTTGCGCTCGGTTTCTGCCGTTACCCTTAGCGTAATACATGGCAATATCAGCCTGTTTGGCGAGTGCTTTTTCCGTATCCCCGTGTTCCGGGAAAATAGCGATGCCGATACTGGCGGAAATGCTCAGGTTATATCCGCTCAACTCAAAGGGCCGATTGAGCGCGATAAGCAGTTTTTCGGCGACTTGCAGGGCATCTTGTTCGGTTTGTATGCCCGGCAGCAATAGCACGAACTCATCGCCGCCCGCGCGTGAAACAGTGTCGGATTCGCGCACGCAGGCGAGCATGCGCTGTGCCGCAGCGATCAACAGCAGGTCGCCCACATCGTGCCCGTAAGTGTCATTGACTGGCTTAAATTTATCCAGATCAAGGAACATCAGCGCCAATTGTGTTTTGTCGCGTTTGGCGGTGGCGAGTGAACGCGACAGCCGGTCGTCAAACAGCGTTCGGTTGGGCAGTCCGGTGAGCGCGTCGTAATTAGCCTGGTAACTAATTTTTTCCTCTGCCTGTTTTTCTTGAGTGACATCATCGTAAATCGCCACGATGTCACCCCGCGTCAGTTTGTAGACATAGTTCTCGCGCCAGCCTGAAATTTTTCCGTCCTGATAAAATGAGACCGGGTAATGTTCTGCTACGCCGCTCTTCCATACCCGCCTGAATACATCAAGCAGACCAAATTCGATAATGCCCGGGAAGACATCGGCTACATTTTTGCCCAGCAGATCCTCGCGCTTCACCTTATCTATGCATTCTGCGGCGTGATTGAAGGCGGTGATGATGAAATCTTGTCCGTCTGCCGAGGCTTGATACATTGCCACTCCGCTGCGCAGATTTTCGAATAACTCCTTCATTCCGCGTTCGCTGTCTGTCAGCATCTGTTCGGTATGTTTGCGCTCCGAGATGTCGCGGTTGCTGGCGCGCTGGCCCAGATGCTGCCCCTGTTCATCATAGACAGGTTGGCACACGTGGGAGAGCCAGCGCAGTTCACCTGATTTTGTATAGATGCGAAAATCCAGCGGTTCTGACAAGCCCTGCGTCGAAATCTTATGGATATGCCCGATATAGTAAGGCAGGTCGTCGGGGTGGATGATGCGGGTGAGCAGTTGCGGGCTGGCATAGAATTCCGCAGCGGTGTATCCCGAGATTTGCTCACAGGAGGGCGACATGTAGCGAAATGACTGATCCGGTAATATCCAGTATTCCCAGTCCGAGGTGTAGTTCGCAACCGTGCGGTAACGCAGCTCACTCTCCTGCAAGTCGTGCTCCAGTCGCTTGCGTTCTGAGATATCGCGCGCAAAGCCGGTGGTGCCCAGTAACTTGCCGTTTTCGTCGATGACGGGCGTCTTGAATGTCTCGACCCAGCGCAACGTATTACCGTCAGGTATGGACTCTTCGAAACGCATCTGCTGGCGTTGCGCCATGACCGTGTTGTCATCCGCCTGATACTTGTTGGCAAATTCCTTAGGCCAGAGGTCGAAATCGGTCTTGCCGATTACCTGTGCCGTATCTTGCTGACCACAGTATTGCAGATACTTATCGTTGATCTTGATGTAGTGACCTTCGGCATCTTTCAGCCAGGTCAGATAGGGTGAGTTATCCAGGATCGCGCGCATACTCATATCGCTCTTGCGCAGACGATGATTGAAATTCACCAGCTCGTTGGCAAATTTATGCAGCTGTCCTCGATCGAATTCAATTTCATCCTGCAACTGCACCACGCGTTGCGCGGCGCGCAATCGGGCTGCCAGCAATTTTGGTCTGAGCGGCTTGGTCATGTAATCGTTGGCGCCAGCCTCAAAGGCCTCGATCAGACTGTCCTCTCCGGTCTGCGCCGTCATAATGAACACATAGATATTGCGCCATGCGGGATTTTTTCTCAGCGCGCGGCAAAATTCGATGCCGTTCATCTGTGGCATGATCCAGTCGGTGATGATCAGTTGCGGCTTAAAAATCTCTATGTTGGCCAGCCCTTCGATACCGGTGCCGGCTGTCATCACGGTATGCCCGAGCTTTTTCAGCAAGGTGGTCAGCAGTAAGATAATCGCTCTGTCGTCATCGACCAGCAGGATGCGCAAGGGGTAGAAGGTGGAGGAGCCCGGGAGCTCTTCCTCGTGTTCTGTCATCTCCAGCGGGGCGGCGGCGAGCAATTCGGCGACACGGGGGACCTGTATTGGCAGGATGCCGCATAAGGAACTCCATTCGCGCCATTCGCACAGCGATTGATCGCCCAGACGGGTCAGTTCGGCCAGCTCCACGCCATAGCGGGTTGTCACGAGGATGAGCTGCGGTATCATTTTTCGCCGTTGCGGCTGGTTCAGGCAGACGCGTGCAAAGTGGCCGGCGATGTGCAGCACATACAGCAGGCGTCCTGTGCGGGTATCCTCTTCATAGTCTGACTGGGTTGGATCGTCGTGGTAGCGAATCACGTCCTGAAAAACCTTGGGCATGCCCCAGTCGGCCAGCATCGCCTGCGTCAGTTGGTTGTGATCAAAACCAAATTCGGCAAGTTCCAGTGCTTTGAGCTCCTTGTCAGGATCGCGCTCGACGGTTTCAAGCAGCCGGCCATATTCGAGCGGATAGACCGAAGCGAATGCCAGTGTTCCTATGTCGCCCAGCAGACCGAGTACAAAGGCTTCTTCACCGGAGCCTATCTTGCTGTGCATCACCAGATTCTGCGCAGTGATCGCCGCGAGCAGGGCGTGCGACCAGAAAAGCGGGTAATCGAAGCTGGCGCAACGGCCGGCACGGTGCTCATCCATCAGCGACAAGCCCAGCACCAGTTGCCGGATTGTGTTGAAGCCCAGCAGCGTCACGGCATCCAGCACCGAGGCGATGTGCCGGCTTTGACCGGCGAATCGGTTATTGGCGACCTTGATCAAAAGCCCCGATAACGCGGGATCGGCCTTGATGGCGTGAGCCAGCTGTAAGTTGCTGACATTCTCTTGTTGAGTCAGCAAAATGACGCTCAGCGCAACCCCTTTGGGGGAGGGGAGCTGAACGCTCTCTAAAATCGCTGCAAGTTTTGCATTGCTAACCATAGGGTTTCACTCTCGGCATGGTTCTGTGAGCGGCGCTTAACTTAACTCGCATTAGAATAGCGTTAAATCCCCGCCTTTGTTTTGCGGGGAAATAGGCGCGTTTTCGCTTTCCTTGGAGATAGCTTCCAGAGCCGAAATGACCTGAAGGCTGGAGTTTTCCATGGCATCGACCAGTTTGAGCACGTTGGAATAATCGGCAGCCGAGTTGTTGCGGACAGCTTCGGCGGCTTGCTGATGAAATTTTTTGTGCGGCTCTTCCAGCGTGCCATAGCCTTTTAAACCGGCAAAATATTCACGTCCTTGCCCCTGGTAATACCACTTGCCCAGCCGGCAGCAGGTATGGTCGGTAAAGTCCTGAGCCGTCTCGCTGGAAGTGCCGAAGAGTGTCTTGTAAACGCGCAGTTTATAAATCACGTGGTCAATTTTAGCGAGTTCACAGAAGCTACGCAGCGCGGAAGCGGAAATGGCATTTTCCATCTTGTCGGCTAATCCCAGCAGGCTGTTGACCGTATCCGAAGCGTGTCCGGCGTCTTTGCTAAAACTGATGGCGTTGCTGGCGAGTTCGGCAATGAGCTGGCAGCTCTTTCCTGTTTCCGAGCGAATTTCCACAACGAGTTGGCTGATTTGATTGGTGGCGCCGGCTGTGCGCTCGGAGAGTTTTCGAACTTCATCGGCAACCACCGCAAAGCCGCGACCTGCCTCACCGGCTCTCGCCGCTTCAATCGCGGCGTTCAACGCCAGCAGATTGGTCTGGTCGGCAATATCTTTAATCAGGTGGACGATATGGTCGATCTGTTGCACGCGCTGATCCAGCACGCCGACATTTTCGGCAACCGCATTTGATTTCTGTTCCAGCAGGGAAAAATCGTTGACCATGTGTTCGGTCGCACTGCGTGTGGTCATGGACGCGCTTTGTGCCTCGATAGCGGTAACGCGTCTTTCGTGCATGGTCTCGGCATTAAGTGCGAGGCTGGATTGGAGTTCTAGCAGTGACTGATTGAAGATGTTGAATTTGACTAGCAAAGCTGAAATGCGCGACAACTGTTCGGTCAAGTCTGCGTTTTCCTGTTCCAGTCTGGCGCTATTCGAGGCATCGAGCAAGGCTTGCTCTTCGGCTCTATGCAATCCGGTTTCTAGCGCGTTTATTCTGGCTTGCAGTTCGAGAATTTTCTTCTTGCGGTTGGAAAACATAAAAGCCTTGTATTGATTTGTCCGGCAGTTCTGATCGTGCAGTCATCTTGCTCGAATCATAAAGTTTTATCGCGACTACGTCACCATTATTTTGTCCTTCTCGGGTTGTTGCACGTAATGGGGTCACACGTAATGGGGTCAGGTCTTGCATTAACACATAGTGCAGGAGGGGCGCAGGATGGGGTCAGGTCTTGCGTTAACACGAATGTGTTAATGCAAGACCTGACCCCATCCCTGCTGACTTGCCCCCCTCCCTGAGCTTTGATTTTTTGACCACCACCGCATTTGATTTTTCACCCGACACTAGTGATAATCAAACGAAATAACTCTATTTTCGTTAACTGCGTTACGCTTGCAAATATTGATGCGGAAAACCGCTTTTGTAAGATAAATTGAAAGATCGAGATTTTATGAGCCTGATAGACGATAAATCCATTTTTACCGCGATGAAGCAAAACGGTCCGTTCGCCGTAACGGATAGTTTTACGCTGGGGCAGCCGTTTTCAAAGGAAACGCGTGCCTGGGCCCGGCAGTTCGGCAATGATAGGCTGTCGGCCACAAAGTATCGGGTGGTGCGTGCTCAAATCTTCGATTTTCTGGGTATAGAGCGCTACTCTGAAATCCCCGCATTGCTGGCAGATCCAGCCTTGCGAGGAGAACGCAGCGAGCGCGCTTACCAGCTTTTGGCCAACCTGTTTGGTATCGCGGGCAGCACTTCCGAGATACGCAGCAAGATACGTGAATACGCCAAGACCGCCGATGCCGTAATTGATTTGTTGCGCGGTAAACTGTTCGCCCACTATGCCTCGCATGTCGAAACCTGCAACGAGATCGAAACCACACATGATCCGTTGGAATTGCTTTTGTGCGTGTTCGATGATCGCTTTCACATGAAGGCGCGCTTCGAAGCCAAGCGCAAGCTCGTGCTGATGAACCTTGCCGGCTCTATCGATCAGCGCGAGCGTGAAACAGATATCGAGAACAAGTTCTATGCGTTTCTCGAGTTTCTAAATCGCAATGTCTGGAGTTCCAAACTGAAAATCGGCCAGTTGGAGAGCGTCTATCTGCTTAGCCGGCATGATACGGAAGAGTACCGTTGTCTGGATGTGAAGGTGATCGATGCCGCCAGTCGTGCCAGTCTGGGTGAGCTGGACGACGGGCAGAAACTCACGCTGCTCAAACGGCGCATGTTCAACGATGGCGAACGCGATATCCCCGTTTACGTCAGTGTGCGCAAGAAGGGCTCGGCGGCTAAGGTGCTTAAACTGTTGCGCAAGAACGAAAAGAATCCGGCAGTCGCGGTGGATGATGAGTTGGGGCTGATGGCCGTGCTGGACAATATCAGCGATGTGAAACGCTTCGTGCGTCATATGACCCGTTCTGCCATCAACAGCGGCTCTCTGATGACGCTGGAGGATATCTCCGACACCTTGACGGGCAGCACTTACAGTTCGAATAACGTCGGCAGCAGTAGCAGGACGCAGATGCTCAAGTTCTTCGCCCGTATGGGCGGTATGCGCGTGGAGTTGATCATCCACACCAATCAGTCCTATCTGAATTATCGATTTCAGCGGGATGTCGCGCACGATGAATACGAGGTGAAACGTATCTTTGATTCGGGTGTGGCCGAGTTCCTGTTCCCGGGCGAAACCTATAAGCTGAATATGGATCAGATCCGTGAGATCATGCTGAAACAGTTTCGGAGCGGTATCGAAGGTTCCGGTCGCGTGTACGGCAATATCGGCTAAATTCAGATGCGGTTAAACGGTGGCGATTAATCAAACCGCTGCAGATCAAAAATTAGGTTGCACCGTTTTGCCGGCTAACTGACTGTCTCACGGTGGCGCTCCCGGGGGAGGCGGGCGTTGCATGGTAAGCAGATTTTAGCCGTAACACGCTGACTTTTCTGCATATAGCGATTCTGAAATGAGCGTTTTCTGATACCATCGCAAACTTAATAAATTTTCAGGATGGGCGGGCGTTAAGCAGGCTGTGCGCTCTACGCTTCGTGATACAGATGAGCAACGAAACATTACAAGCCGTACGCGGCATGAACGACATACTGCCGGACGAGGCGGGGCTGTGGCTGTGGTTTGAAGAAGTGGTGCGCGACTGGCTGGCAGCTTACGGCTATCGCAATATCCGTATGCCGCTGGTGGAACCCACCGGGCTGTTCAAGCGTGCGATCGGTGAAGTGACCGATATCGTCGAAAAAGAGATGTACAGTTTTGAGGACAGTCTTAACGGTGATCTTCTGACGTTGCGTCCCGAGGGCACAGCATCCTGTGTGCGCGCCGTGTTGCAGCACAATTTGCTGTATAACGCGCCGCAGCGCCTGTATTACAGCGGTCAGATGTTCCGTCACGAGCGTCCGCAGAAGGGTCGTTACCGCCAGTTTCATCAGGTGGGCGTGGAGGCGTTGGGCTTCGCAGGTCCGGATATCGACGCCGAACAGATTTTGATGTGCGCGAGGCTTTGGAAAAAGCTGGGATTGACGGATGTCACGCTGCAAATCAATACGCTGGGTGATTCGGCCTGCCGGTTGCGTCATCGCGCCAAATTGATCGCCTATTTTGAACAGAATCAGGCGCTGCTCGATGCGGAAGCGACCCGTCGATTGCACAGCAATCCGTTGCGTATCCTGGACAGCAAGAATCCGGCGATGCAGGAATTGATCGAAGCCGCGCCTAAATTGATGGATGAGCTGAGCATTGAGGCGATCAATCATTTTGCGGCGGTGCAGGCTATCCTGACGCGCCATGGTATTCCGTTTGAAATCAACCCGCGTCTGGTGCGCGGCCTGGATTACTACAACCGCACCGTGTTCGAATGGGTCACCACCCGTTTAGGCGCGCAGGGCACGATATGTGCCGGCGGTCGTTACGATGGGCTGGTCGAACAGATAGGCGGGAAACCGGCGCCGGCGATGGGTTTTGCGATGGGCGTCGAGCGCTTGCTGGTGCTGTTGCAGGAAGGCGGGATGGCCTTGCCCAAACAGGCGGTCGATGTGTATGTGGTGCATCAGGGAGATGCGGCTGCCGTACTGGCAAGTCATGTTGCCGAACAGTTGCGCGATGACAATTTGCGCGTCGTGATGCATTGCGGTGGCGGTAGCTTCAAGTCGCAGATGAAGAAGGCCGATGCCAGCGGTGCGGTCGTGGCTCTGGTGATCGGGGATGATGAGGCGGCAGCGGGTGAAGTGAGCGTCAAGCCTATGCGAGGCGGCGAGCAGGTGCGGGTGAATGTGCCGGACCTTACCGCAACAGTTAATAAATTTATCAAGCAGGAGTAAGAACGATGGCAGCTTTGGATTTGCAGGAACAGGAACAGTTAGACACGCTCAAGGCCTGGTGGAAGGACAACAGTAACTGGGTGGTGGGCGTGGTTCTGATTGCCGCGATCGCGATGGGCGGTTGGCGCGGCTGGCAGTATTACCATAACAAGCAGAGCGCTGAAGCGGCGACTCTGTATCAACAATTTGTCGAACAGTTGGCCAGCAATGATGACAAGCGGGTCAACGATGCCGCTGCCGCCGTGATGGATAAATATGCTTCTACCCCTTATGCCGCGCGTGCCGCGCTGACCGCCGCTCAAATCAATGAAATGGGCAGTCAGCCTCTGCGTGCCAAGACACAATTGCAGTGGGTGATCGAGCATGCGTCAGAAGACGGTCTGAAGAATGTGGCCGGATTGCGTATGGCCTCCATCCTGCTGGATGAAAAAGATTATGCGGGCGCGATGAAGCTGCTCGATGCCAAGCATCCCGCCTCGTTCGATGCGCTGTATGCAGATCTGCAGGGCGATGTATACACAGCACAGGGCAAGTCGGCAGAAGCGCGTGCTGCTTATCAAAAAGCATACGATAAGCTGGATGCGAAGAGTTCATATCGCAATCTGGTGCAGATGAAACTGGATACCTTTGGAGCCGCTAAATGAGAAAAATTCCCCTGCTGTTAGTGTTGCTGGCCATGAGTGGCTGTGGCAGCGTGGATATGGTCAAGGGTTGGATGGGGAACAAGCCGGGTATGGTAGAGCCGACCAAGTTGGTTGAGTTCAGCCAGACTGCCCGCTTTACCGAACGCTGGCATGCGGACTTTGGCGAATCGGGTGCGAGTCCATTGCAGGCGAGTCTGACACGCGATGCGGTGTACGGCGCTTCCGGCAAGGGGGTTCTGACCCGTCTCGATCGCGCGACAGGTCGGCAGGTTTGGCGTGTCGAGAGCAATATGGTCGTCTCGGCCGGGGTCGGTAGCGGCGAAGGTCTGGTTTTGATTGGCAGCGATAAGGGCGAAGTGCACGCCTATGGTGACGACGGTGTGTTGCGCTGGAAGCGCACGGTGTCCAGCGAAGTGCTGGGCGTGCCGCAGGTGAGCGAGGGCGTTGTTGTTGTGCGCAGCGGTGACGGACACATCACGGGGCTTAGTGTTGCGGATGGCAAGCGTTTGTGGGTTTATGAGCGCAGCACGCCTGCGCTGGTGGTTCGCAGTCACGCGGGGGTAACGATACGTCGTGGCGTGGCCTTTGCAGGATTTGCCGGCGGTAAATTGATCGCGATCAAACTCTCGGATGGTTCTTTGTTATGGGAAAATTCGGTGTCCGTTCCGCGCGGTAATACCGAACTCGAACGCATCAGCGATATCACCAGCAATCCGCTGGTCAACGATGCGCAAGTCTGCGCGATCGCTTTTCAGGGAAATTTGGCTTGTTTCGAATCGAGTCAGGGTAGCCCGCTGTGGAACCGTGAGATTTCTAGCGATAAAGGATTGTTTATATTTAGAAAACAGCTTTATCTTAGCGATGCGAGAGGCGCGGTTTTAGCGCTCGATAAGGATAGCGGCAGCACGATCTGGAAGAATGAACAGTTGATACTGCGCGAAACCTCGGCACCATATGGTCTGGATGGTTTTGTCGTGGTCGGCGATTACGAGGGTTATCTGCATGCGCTCAATCGCGATGACGGTCGTTTTATGGCGCGCATCAAACTGGATGGCAGTGCGCTGTCGGCGGCTCCCGTTCAGATGGATGACGGCATGCTGGTGCAAACCCGCAAAGGCTCGGTTTATTCTTTGACTATTAATTAACGCGAAAGGGGTAGGGAGCGCGCCTTTGGCGTTTAAGGTATAAGGGGGAATCCTGTCACCTTTACTCTTTTGCTCACTCACTTCACCATTTATTTATTTAAGGTTTTCAATATGTTACCCACACTTGTATTAGTTGGTCGTCCGAATGTGGGTAAGTCCACTTTGTTCAATCGTCTCACCCGCAGCCGTGATGCGCTGGTCGCCGATCAACCGGGTTTAACCCGCGATCGTCACTATGGCCGTGGCCGTGTCGGCGAACGCCCCTATCTGATCGTCGATACCGGCGGTCTGGAACCGGTTGCCAAAGACGGCATCATGTTCGAGATGGCCAGACAAAGCCGTCAGGCAGTCGATGAAGCGGATATCGTGTTGTTTCTGGTCGATGGTCGTGCCGGTTGCACGCCGCAGGATCTGATCATCGCCACCGAATTGCGCAAGACCGGTAAGCCGCTGCTGTTGCTGGTCAACAAGGCGGAAGGCATGGCGCGTGCGCGCGTGACCGCCGAGTTCTTCGAGCTGGGTTTGGGCGAGCCGTATCCGATTTCTTCCGCGCATGGCGACAACGTCGTCGAAATGATCGAAATCGCGCTGGAAAAATTCCCTGAAGAGATCGTCGATGAAGAACAGGTCGTGGAAGAAAAACCGCCTAAACTGGCGATCGTCGGTCGTCCGAATGTCGGCAAATCTACGCTGGTCAATGCGATTTTGGGCGAGCAGCGCGTGATCGCGTTCGATCAGCCCGGTACGACTCGCGACAGTATCTATATCGATTTCGAGCGCGATGGCAAGCAGTACACCATCATCGACACGGCCGGTGTGCGCCGTCGCGGTAAGGTTGAAGAGGCGATCGAAAAGTTTAGTGTCATCAAGACGATGCAAGCGATCGAAGACGCCAATGTGGTGATTCTGGTGGTGGATGCGCGCGATCAGATCACCGAGCAGGATGCGCACGTGGCGGATTTCGTGTTGCAGGCCGGACGCGCACTGGTGCTGGCGGTGAATAAATGGGATGGTCTGGACAATCACCAGCGCGAGATGGTCAAGAGCGACATCGAACGCAAGCTGCACTTCTTAGGTTTCGCCAAACGCCATTACATTTCCGCGCTGAACGGTAACGGCATCGTCAATGTGTTGAAATCAGCCGATGAGGCTTATGCGGCGGCGATGGCTAAGATGTCGACGCCTAAACTGACCCGCGCCCTGCTGGGTGCGACCGAGAAACAAGCACCGCCAAAGGTCGGCCGCTTCCTGCCCAAGATGCGTTATGCCCATCAGGGCGGCAGCAATCCACCGTTGATTGTGATACACGGCAGCGGTCTGGACAACATTCCGGCCAGCTATGCACGCTATTTGGAACGCGCCTTCGCGGAAGTGTTCAGACTGGAAGGCACACCGTTGAAGATTCAGTTCAACTCCAGCAAGAACCCTTTCGAGGGCAAGAAGCCGCGCGCACTGACCGAAGCGGAGCAGCGCGCCGCGCACCGCGCGCGTATTCGCGGCCGAAAGTTATACGGCAAACAGTAATCTGGGGTCACAAAAGTAATCTGGGGTCAGGCCTTTACTTTATAGTTTTTTGGATGTTTGTGACCCCATGCTCTTAGCTATGATTAGCAATGTAGATTAGCCATTATCGATGGAGTTAACAACAACTGTAATTTCCATTGCTAATTTATAACAGTCACTTGTTTTTTCTTGCAATTTCCATCACTAACCGCTAACGTTTCGCTACGTTAAGTGCGTCTTGCCTAGAATTCCATCGCTGGAGGCTAGTGGTTAGAAATGGCTGTCAGAATAATACCAAAAAACTGCCGCAACGTGACTGGGATCAATGCATTCTGAATTGTAGAATGCGTTTGAATACGTAAGCCGAATATGCTTTATTTTGGAGGCGTATATTTCAGTGGGCGGCTAATTACGGCACCAGTGGATAAGGTAACCTGAGCAGGAAAAAGGTTTCGCGCAAAGTGAGATTCGGTTAAGCGAATTCTGCCATTTGCTGCATCTTCAAGTGCTTTGGATCGGTTCAATCGACGCTCAGGGATTGCAACACGAACTTCCTTATGCGGGAATTTCTCTCTAACTGTCCGAATTGCCGGCGCTAGGTCTGTATCCGCAGTAAATATGATGGCTTTGTCGAAAGCGTCTTCATAAGCCAGCTTCACCAAGTGCAGCGCAATGTTGACGTCACTTTCTTTTTCCTCATGCGTATCCCACCCATGTTTGCAGCTAGGGCATTTACGAGGTTTTTTCTTGAACGTCCCCATAACCGGAATGACGCCTGTCGATTTCAACACGGACACATAGTCGCGGTGTCTATCTTGTACATCTTGTGAAACCCAGCCAGCATAAGCTGAAAAATAATATGCGCCAGCTAGGCTGTCCTGCGTGGGATGAATGAGAGCCTTGCTGAGTGCAGAAAGGTCTAACCACTTGAGATAATGCTTGGGGCTGGTAGGACGTTTAGTTTTTAGATCAAAATTCAATTCGTGAATGGAATGATAAAGATTGAATCCATCTACGAAAACGATAACTCGATTCTGATTCGCCAAGTTCGCCCCTACAAATGAAACCGGCCGCGCTGGCGGCCGGGACCTCGGGAATTACCCTCGGGATGATTGCCGACACCGCAGGGCGTCGGGGCCAACAGCGATGCTGTTGGGATGATTCACACCGGCAACGCTGGTCACCGGGACTCTTCGGAATGCTGAAGAGGATGATTCGGGTGCAATTATGTAGCAATTGCTAGCAAAAAGTAAACCTTTTTGTTTCACCTTAGGTTAAAGCCTGCGATATTCTAATATGAGGTGTCAGCCTAGGGAAACCGCCGGAGGGTGTAAGAAATTTTGTGTAAACGGTCATTTGGTAGGAAACTGCCGCCACTTTGAAAGGAGTTGCAATGACCGTAGCAAAAGCATTACCGAAAGACCTGATCGACAGCCTACTTGCCGGCTATAAAAAACCTGAAGACCTTATTGGCGAGCATGGCCTGCTCAAGCAATTGACCAAGGCGCTTGTTGAGCGAGCCCTTGAAGCCGAAATGGAAGCGCATCTTGGTCATGGCAAAAATGAGGCTGTCACCAACACGGCTAAAAACACCCGTAATGGCAAGAGCAGCAAAACGCTGAAGGGTGAGTTCGGCGAGTTGCCTGTGGATATTCCTCGTGACCGGCACGGTAGTTTTGAGCCGCAACTAATCCCAAAACATCAAACCCGCTGGAATGGCTTTGACGATAAGATTTTGTCGCTCTATGCGCGTGGCATGACGGTGCGTGAAATTCAAAGCCATCTCGAAGAAATGTACGGCACGGAGGTGTCGCCCAGCCTGATTTCATCGGTGACCGATGCGGTGATTGACGAGGTAAAAGCTTGGCAGTCCAGGCCGTTAGATACACTGTATCCGATTGTTTATATGGACTGTATTCATGTAAAGGTACGTGATTCCGGCGCCGTTCGCGTCAAGGCTGTGTATCTGGCTCTGGGCATCAATCTGGCTGGAGAGAAGGAGTTATTGGGAATATGGATCGCTCAAACTGAAGGCGCTAAATTCTGGCTGCAGGTCGTGACCGAACTCAAAAACCGTGGCGTGCAGGACATCTTTATCGCCTGCGTGGACGGACTAAAGGGCTTTCCTGAAGCCATCGAAACCGTCTACCCCAAGACCGCCGTTCAACTGTGTATCGTTCACATGGTGCGCTACAGCTTGAACTATGTTTCCTGGAAGCTACGGGCAGAAGTCGCCGCCGGGCTGAAAACAATTTACACTGCGGCCACGCAAGAAGAGGCCGAGCAGCGACTGGATGAATTTGAACAAGAATGGGGTGTTGATTACCCATCGATCATCAAATCGTGGCGCAGCAACTGGCAACGCATTATTCCGTTCTTCGACTATCCGCCGGAAATCAGGAAAGTGATTTACACCACCAATGCGATCGAGTCGGTAAATATGAGTCTGCGCAAGATTACCAAGAATCGGGGCTCGTTCCCGAGTGATGATGCATTACTGAAACTGTTCTATCTGGCCATCAACAATATCAGCAAAAAATGGACGATGCCGATACGAGATTGGAAGGCTGCGCTAAATCGGTTTAATATCCAGTTTGAGGACCGGATGCCGCAGCGTTAAGAAAACCCGTTTACACAAAATCCAGGACACCCTCAACCGCCGATGTCGCTAAGCACGCGATTATTGATGGCGGCAACCGGATTGTTGGCATGTCGTGCAGCATAGACACATTCGTACCACCACCCCACACTTTTTCTTGCAATTTACATCGCTAACCGCTAACGTTTCATCACGTTGAGTGCTCCTTGCCTAAAATTCCCTCACTGGAGGCTAGTGGTTAGAATGGCTGTCAGAACGATTCCTAAAAACTACCGGAACGTGACCGGAGTTGCTGCTGCATCCAAGGCGGGCGGTGCTGCTCAGTTTGAATCCACACTGGAGCGTGATTTTCTATCGCTGCTGGAATTCTCGCCGGAAGTTAAAAATATCGACCCGCAGCCGGTGAAGATCGAATGGCTAGATGCGAACGAATGCAAACGCAATTATACGCCGGATGTTTTCGTGGCATTTATCGAGAGCACGGGTAAGCAGCCATGGCTTTGTGAGGTCAAATACCGAAGCGAGTTGCTGGAGAAATGGGCTGAGCTTCGCCCCAAGTTCAAGGCGGCATTCCATTTTGCCAAGGAGCAGGGCTGGCGATTCAAGATTGTCACCGAACGTGAAATTCGCACGCCTCATCTTGCTAATGCACGCTTTCTGACAAGTTACCGGCGCACAATTCCCGATGCTGATGTCATCAAGGATATTCTCGGACATCTGAATAAAGTTCATGAGGCTACTCCCCGTGAATTGATTGAGGCTATTAGACCCGATATAACAGGTCAGGCGCAGTTGATCAGCGTGCTATGGTATTTGGTCGCGACCTTCCAGGTCGGTGTAGACTTTCACAAACCCTTGACCATGAAAAGCCGTATTTGGAGTTTGTCGTGAACTGAGCTTCCCCCGAAAAATAGTCTTCCAAGGGTGACGTAAAATTAACGTTACTTTTGGAAAGGCAAATGATGAAAATACCGAAGCAGGAATACACGACGGAGTTCAGGGATCTGGCCGTCAAGCGACATAAGGAAGTTGGATCGATCAGCGGGGTCGCCAAAGAGTTAGGACTGGTCGAGCAGACATTGCGTAACTGGGTCAAGGCGGCAGAGGCTGGCAAACTCAATGGTCCGGGCGCCAAGCCGATTACGCCGGAGCAGATGGAATTATCGCGGTTGCGTGCCGAAAATATCCGTTTGAAACGAGAGTGTGAAATATTAAAAAAAGCGACGGCGTACTTCGCGAGAGAAACTCGGTGAAGTACGCCTGGATTGACGAGCGACGTGAAGAATTCGGTCTGGTCGAAATATGTTCCGTTCTAAATGTCAGTGTAAGTGGCTATCGAGCCTGGAAGTGTGGTGGCAAGCCAGAGAGAACACGACTGACAGACGCGCAGATGTTAATGTGGATTCAGTCTATTCATGTTGAATTTAAAGGGATTTATGGCAGTCCGCGTATGTTTAGAGAGCTGCGTGAGCGTGGTTTCCCGGCATCCAAACCGAGAGTCGAGCGACTGATGCGCGAGAACGACATTCGCGCACGGCATAAGCGGCGTTACAAAGTGACGACAGACTCGAAGCACAATCTGCCGATTGCCCAGAACCTGCTGGATCGAAACTTTAACCCGGCTGCGCCGAATCAGGTCTGGACGTCGGATATCACGTATTTGTGGACGAATGAAGGCTGGCTGTATCTGGCGATCGTGCTCGACTTGTTCAACCGCGAGGTGGTCGGCTGGTCGCTCAAGCCGCGCATGACTGCCGACATCGTCACCGATGCGCTAACGATGGCCTGGTTTCGCAAGAAACCGGCGGCGGGACTGATGCATCATTCGGATCGCGGCAGCCAGTATGCTAGCAATGACTTTCAGCGAAAGCTAAAGGATTACGGCATGGTCTGCTCGATGAGTCGCAAGGGAAATTGCTGGGATAACGCGCCGACTGAAAGTTGGTTTAACAGTTTTAAAAATGAGCGGGTGCACGGGGTGCGGTTCGAGACACGGGCCGAAATGACGGCGATGAGCTTTGAATACATTGAGGTGTTGTACAACCGAAAACGGCAGCACTCAACACTGGGCTACAAGTCACCGATTCAGTTTCTGGATAACTGGCTTATTGCTCAGCAGAACGAGAAACTGGTAGCATGAACCCCGACCCTTGGAAGACGAAATATCGGGGGAAGCTCAGTGATGCCACCGAGCGACATGTGTGGCGCTCGTGATTGTAGGTGAGAATTTTTAAAAAGTTGATCACCGGATTTTTCGCCATGCAGTTACTAGCAAAATCCTTTTGCCATATATACTGAACCTAGTGACTCTGCCCACAGATGGTCGAGTAAAGTCTGTGAAGTTGCACTGGCTTTATTTTGTAGGGCAGTTAAAAAAGGAACTATGCACAGTTGCTGACTTGTAACGATAGGGTTATGCCAACTAGGTAACTGCTTCAATTCTACCCACTCATCTGGGTAAAAATTTGCAACTACAACCTCACATAGCAACACTACATCTAGAGGGATGCACAACCACCGCGGCTCTTTAATTGGCACTTCAAACATTTTACTGTTCTTTGGTGTGTGCCCTCCAAATTGAAGGTGGAATAGCGGGCCAGCTTGGAATTGGCCAGACGGTGAATTAGCCAAGTCAATATGATGCTTGATTAAGACGTTACTTTCATCGTCAATTATCTCCAAAGCGAGATCAAGTCGGTCAAAACAGATACCTCCTGCGGCATGCTGCTGGACACTAATTGAAGCATATATTCGCGGTCGAATATTTTTTTGTATATGCGCGTTAAATACCCATCTAAATTCAATTGGACTTGATTCAGATATTTCATATGCCCACTTGGCACTCTTCTGTCCATGTGAGGTAATCTCTGTAGCAAGCCCATGAAAAATATGAGGGGAGTCTATGAGCTTTTTATTAAATAGCGACGTGCCCGTCTGCTTTAGCGCATCGGCCATTTCTTTCGCTGTTGGAACCACCATGATTGCCACCGCTTTTAATGTTGGATTTGGCCGCTTTTTATTTTCTCAGCCAAGCTTCTGTCTGAGTCATCTATTTCCAATCCTCGTTTCTCATAGGCTCCAGTTTGAACGCAGAACCAACAAATTCTTGATGGCTCAAAAAAAGGCTGATAGTTGACGTCATAACCTAAAACAGAATGTTTCAGTTCGGTAGGATGGTCGCAACTCGCGCAAGCAACCCAAAAATAATCACTCGAAGAATTTGTCCATTTAGAAATTGCTGGCATGAGCTTTAATTCAAGTGCATCTCCTAACCGAGCAGCGCGTTCAGTACCCGCGATCGCACCAAGCGATGTTCGTACGGTAACCTTGAACCACGCCTCTACGCGATGCCACCACCATCGTGGCCACCCATCATGCAACACCCCGCTATAGCTCAGCCCCAGCTTGTCTAATTTGTCTTTAAGTTGGTTGATATTGGGTGAGTCAGGTGATACTGCCAACCTCGCTAGCAAATGTTCATCAGTCAGTAGGATTCCTGGGCGCTGAATCAACAACGCCATCAACTTTGAGATGACCTGATGTGGATACTTTATTTTATCGATGGCTCGTATGGCTTGATGATTGAGGATCGCCTCAGCCTCATGCGGATTCAAGCCTAGCAGGTTTTTAAGCTCAATAGGTTTGCTGGAAAAGTTGTCTTGTATAAATTTATAGGCAGCAGCTAGGCTTGCAATTCGATTGGCTGCCAGCCTCAGAGGTTTTTCAGTGACGAGCTCTTCTTTTGAAATTACTAGATCAAAAAGGTCTTCTGCGGTTGAGTCAGAATGAAAAATACGTGTAATAAAATCTTCCTGCGAGAGCAGTATAAGGGGTAAGTCACAGCTTGCGTCGTCAATAGCTCGATCACGAATTTGTTGGGCTAATGCACTAGCACGATATTTATTCTTTTGCTGATTTCCTTCGGTATCTTTGAATGGCACCTCATCAAGACGGAAGTCGAGTGCAGCAAAGTCGAATTTCTTCTCTATTAAATGATCAGCGAGTTCTGTCAGCTCATGTTCAGGTTGGCGAAACTCAATATTCAACAAGCC
The DNA here is from genome assembly GCA_041660905.1 of Gallionella sp. Classification (GTDB taxonomy): domain Bacteria; phylum Pseudomonadota; class Gammaproteobacteria; order Burkholderiales; family Gallionellaceae; genus Gallionella. The sequence goes on along the minus strand of JBAZVL010000003.1, from coordinate 157,732 downwards.
GTTTGAGTTGTTTATTAGCAATTCAGCATATTTCTTTTCTTCTATTTTATCATCAACAAAAACACCTTTAAACAAGACAATCTCCTTATTGTTGTGTTTTTGCAGCGGGAACTAGGAAGTCAAAACGACAATTGAAACCTGGTTCGGGCGCTTCTAAACGTACTTGACCGCTATTTGCGCTTGCTATATCGGAAACGATTTTCAAGCCCAAGCCTGATCCAGGGCCAGCTAAATCATCTTCACCATACTGATGCGTTGTGAAAAAAGCATCAAAAATTTTATCCGAAATTGATGGGGCAACACCAGTCCCTGTATCCTGGAATCCGATACGAACAAACTCACCTTCACGAATCGCGCTGATTTTAATTTTTCTATTATCGGCATTGGCGCGATCCATTGCCTTGATCGAGTTGGTTAGAAAATTGAATAGCACAGAATCAATTTCACTCCGGTGCATAGATGCAGTGCGAAGATAAACCGGATTGATAGTAATCTCGAATTCAACTTGTCTGGTGTCAAGATAGTGTTTGAATTGAGAAACAAATTCGTGAATCACACTATAGACAGGAATCTCATTCTTTTTTCGCTTGGCTGTATGAGATATTAAACTCATCACATATGATGCCAAATCATTAAGCTGACTAAGACTTGCCTCAACTTCCTCAATTGGTTTCTTGGCTTTTTCCATTGCACCTAGATTTTTCAGCAATCCCTTCAAGCTAAGGATGCTGCCACTGAAACCATTCAGTGCCCCACGAATTTCATGACTAAACACAGCAATCGATGTTCCCAATGATGCCAATATTCGAAGCAACTCCTCGTAACGCAAATGAGCTATTTCGCGCAGTTCCTGCTCTTGCTCAAAGTTTTCAACAACCTTCTGAATTTCCTCTTGCGCCTCGTGTAAGGCTGCTTTAGGAATGGAGTTCATATCTTCGTTGCCACCATGGCTCGCAGATTCTGAAACATCTTCAAATATTTTTTTAACTTGCTCAGAAGGTTTCTTGCGCTCCGAGGTAAAGCCTTTTTGACCCGCAGTCATCTTTCTAGCACGAGCCGCGGCTACTCGCAAAGCGGCCCATTCAAGACCACCTCTAACAAACGCAGTTAACTGCTCGAATGCTTCATTATCAATCAATCCCTCTCGGCTACTTGTTTCTTCTAGAAGCGTATTTACATCGCTTGAGAGCTCGACCTGTCCAAAAAAGTTGTTATTACTTGCAGGCATCAAAAGATTTCTTCGCCCCGTGTCATATGCAAGCTTTAGCCAGTCATCACGAGGTTCGCCGTAGGGGAGAACACGGAACCCATCACGGTATACTCGGATACCGCCATATTCAGCTCCAACTTCTTGTGCTGTCCTTAATGAAAATCCGTTAATTAGCTCTGGTGAATAGATGAAGTAATCTGCTTCAAAACTGGTTGATCCAACGAGATCAAATATACGATCTAATGTTATTTTGTCGGAGATACCGAGCTTCTGGGATTCGAATAGAATGTGTGCTCGACCATCCTTGTCAATGTTCCCACTAATCCGCGCTAACCTTTGATCTAGAAATGTTTTGTCGAGAGAAAACTCTGACTTGGCATCAGTGGAAGATTTTCCGTCTATTACTACAGAAAAACCAGGATCGGTCTCAAGATGTTCTGCTCCTGTATGTACATTGCCTCGATATGTTCGGCGAACTTTAAATGGTGGCTGAAGCAGAAGGACGGACTTCCATACACGGCTCAATTGGGATTCAGTCCAGCGATCCCGCATCGTTACAATTGTTAGTTTCGTGCCATGTTCTTCTGGGGCTTTATCAAAGCGCTTGATTAAAAATGAAAGCGTATCTATGTCAACATCAGGCTTAAATACATCGTCCCAATTAAACTGGATTCGAATAGCTTGAGTCTCACCGCGCACACCTGTCTCAAGAATCAACTCCTTACCAAGCCGCTCAACCGCAAAGCGACCAATACCTTTGCGACCTGCCCGCGAACGTTTGAACTTTTCTGAAATAGGGGAGTTTTCTTTGTCGTGGGTTGAAAGCCGCATCCATGTATTGCGCATCGTTTCCACAGTCATACCCGAGCCATCATCAGCGATGGTAAGTATCCCGCCAGGTTTATCAAATCCGATAAAGTCGATTTTTACTTCCGTTGCATCCGCGTCATATGCATTCTTAATGAGTTCGCTAAGTGCGGTTTCTTGGCGACCAACAAGCTCAAAGCCAAGGCGGTGGATATGTCGCGCATCAACCGAAAAACGTACTGTACTTTTATCTAATTCAAGTATTTTTTTGTTTATGTCCGCAATTGATTGAAAATCAATAGGCTCCCGATTAAGCTCTATTGAAAGCTGTTCTTTTAACGATTTAAGAAGCCCCATGCTCATAACCTAAACACCTTCTTCGATTTCATACGATTTCTAAACTGGGTAGGCAAATACTCAAGAAAAGCACTGGCTATAAAAAAGTTTAATTGACCTGATTTATTATTTATTGACATTTTTTTAGCTTCAGCATTCATAAGTATGAGTAATTTGTGCAATCCAAGCTAGAGATTCGTATCCGCGTCGATATTTCTAGTGGACTTTTCGCGATGTCGATGGGATCGAATTCGATTTAAGCTTTCACACAATATATTTTTCTGCTTCTCGTTGATTTTTGAACCAAAAATAAAATTGTCTGCAAACGATCTGGCAGCCTCATGATTGCCGCATCTTATTAAATTATCAATCGCTTCTAATGCTACAGTAATTTCAGCGGCTGTTTTTTTTGTGTTCATGGACACAAAAATCTGTGAAATGTCTTTAGGCTCTAACTTTAGTCCGCCGGATCCTAACGGACGTCCTTGAAGTTCTGCTGATAATTGACTAAATGTAGTAAGTAAAGTGATTGCCAGCAATTCTTTTTTTCGGTTACTTAAAGTGGTTTTAAAATCAAACCTGTAAATTGAGTTTGCAGCTTGCACTTTTTCTGAGTTTAAAACAAGCCTAGGACCAAAATGACTAATGCATCCAATAAATGCATCTGCAATTTTTCCATCATCTGGACAATGCCAAATTTCACGCCTATTAAATGTTGCGTTGGTTTTTTCTTTTTGTTTCTCGTTGGATGATAAATATTCAACAACCACGCTTTCTAATTGTTTCTCACGTGTATTTAAAAAATAACACTGCTGGTCTTCTTCTTTCCAGATGCTGATATCATCTGGCCGCAAACTAAGTCCTTTTAGGTAACTAAACTTCGAGACAATTGGGCTGATATAAGTATCAGGGATGCCTATTTCTTTCCAGTCACTCAGCGAACGAACAAAGAATCTTTTGTCTCCCAATACTATTCCTATGTAAATACGGCCGAGTTGGCCGATGTTAACTGCTTTGATTTTGTTTGAAACAGCAAGAAATATCTCTCGCTGCTCTTTGGTTAGCTGGGAGTATTCGTCTATATTTTCAAAGAGGCTATTTGAGTCCTCAAAAATATTTTCAACAAGTATATTGCCTAACTCTTCCACATTAGAGCAGTACCCTATACTTATGGGCCTCATCGATTCATGTTGGTAGCCATCGCACAGTAAAACAACAGTTCTTTCTTCTGTGCCTTGCGATAAGAATAGGCGTTCAGCAACTGAAATTGCTGTTACTCTAGCAAAGCAATTTGATAAGTTGCTTCTTAAACCATGGGAATAATCTGCTGTCAAAAAGGTACTTGGCAGCACAAAAGCCATGCGTCCTCCTGGCCGCAAAAAATTAAGGGCATGTACAATGAAATATGCCCAAAGATTAACTCTACCCTTAATAAATTTGGTTTGGTTCTTGGCTAGTTGTTTTATGCTTTCCTTCTGAAAATCATTTATACGATCATTTTTTATGTATGGTGGATTTCCAATTACAGCCTCAAATCCTTCCTGCCCAAAATCGCATGGCGTTGTAGAAAGAAAGTCAGTCCGTAAAAAATTTCCAGATGCGGTCGATGCACGCATACGGTTGGATAAATGTGTAAATGCCTCTAGATCTATATCACAACCGAAAATGTGAGAGTCAAGAGATTGTTGACCGCATGCGTCAAAACGATTTTTTATTGCCTCGAGAAAATCACACCCACCAAAACAAGGCTCAAGCACTAGATCATCTCGATTTCTTATGGCCCAGTTGGCCAGGAGAGATGCAACACGAAGTGGAGTGTAATATGCGCCATAAGCTTGCTGTTTTGTTTGCTTAGAATGCAAAACAGATTCGAGACCAAGCATTCTTACACTACCTTTCATGAATCGGTTAGTCCGCTGTGTGTTGACGTGTTGATGGTCTCAGTCATAACTTTTTTATCGAAGAGGGAAGCCTTTTCATTTTTCGATTTTTCTGGAGCTTTAAGCACTATCTCTTTTCGTTCTATATCTAGGTAAACACATAGCGTATCGTTCTGAGACAAACCTAGGTTTGCAAGCAAATTCGCATCTAAAGCTACTCGTCTGAGGGCTTGTATTTTTGCAGTTCCAAAATATACTCTATCCATACTTAAAATAGTATCATGAAATACCAAAAATCAATCTGTAGATATGCAAATATTTAGTGTAGCAATACATAAATGTATCGATCCCTGAGAAAGAATGTAATTATAGTACGCAAGATGCGCAGCTCAAGTGTATTGAGCTCACATCAAACGCGGATTTTTATGTGTTGTTATGTCGGTTTTTTTATCACGAATGACTTTTACTATCCCTGATCTAACCCCAGATGCGCGTCCGTGGCGTGTAGACTGGTTTGGCGATGTTGCATACCAGCCCAACAGCCATCGACGCAGCCAACCCGTATACAGAGTTCTGATATCGCCGGTTCTAGGTGATACGTCGTCTTTGAGTATCGTTACTGATGATGCTGATCAGCGCGAAGCATGGCTGTCTATTGGGACGCTCCCAATGGTGGGTGTGGGCGATATCTGGCAAGACGGAGAGAGGGTAGCTCAGCCTGACTATCAGCATGAGTCTTTCGGCGTTCATATTGCCAATTCATGGGCGGACATCATCAAGGCCGGACTGTCTGTCGAAGAAAATTTTCTGCTGCCGCTGAATGAACATCGCTGGCATCGAGGCGCGACGCAATCTTACTGCGTCTGTATATCCATGAAAGATGGCAAACGCCTGATCGTGCCATGCATGGAACTCATCCGTTTCTATTTCGGCACATCAAGTAACGTGCTGCACAAACTATTTTCCGGGCCGCTACAGGATGAAATGTTGTGGCATGAAAAATCGTTTGACCCGGCTAACGGACACCTGCACCTCAAGCTGGCGAGCAGAATATCCGGCGCGTCCGCATCGGATATTGGACGCATCGCCTTGAGCCATGAGGCGTGGCGCTCGGCTGCGGGAATCTACGCCTCTTGCATCGCCGCGACTAGCCAAAAGCGCACAGCCTACCCCTATACTGGCTTCCCTTTTACGGGGCGCACTACTCTTCAAGTCAGTGGACGGTGGTTGTCGTTTGCAGGCGAGCCGAATTCCACGTTCGTCGTGTACCGCCTAAACTCTTGCAATCACCGATTCCCGTTCGAAACTCTGTCGTATGAGGCGGATGCCCTCAAAGCGCACCGGGACGTGCAAAAGCAGGCAGGTGCTGTGGGTGGTAACAGCAGTGGGTTGTTGATAAGAAAAAACGGCACCGACAAACCGACTGTCTCTGGTCACGATCCGGATGCGAAGAAGAGCGGCGCCACACGCACGACGTTCGGCAAAGCTAAGTTTCCTGACTTGAGCAATAAATCCGTCTGGCTGGAAAAGATAGATACCGCAGGCACATCTGGGGTGTTCATGAAACATGCAGACGGTTCTATCGAGCAAGTCGCGTTCGGAGAAAGTGGGTTCGGCGGACAAGGGCGCGAGACGGATATTGTTCATGCCGGTATCGAGCGCGGGTATGAACCGAGTAAATTCAAGTTGCCAGGTTTTGTCACCAAGGCCATTAAGATGGCGATGAATCGTTTGCAGAAAGCGAAATTCAAAATACAGGTATTCGCAAAGGTGATGCTCGCCCCGGGATATTCCGAACCTGCATTTCCATTGCCCAGACTGGTTGACGAAGACGGCGTAATCGATCCTGTGACAAGCTGCTGCAATGCGGATAAAGAGATACGTCAGAGACGAGCGTGCTTTCTCCGATTCGAATATGAGTCAGGCGATTTGATCCAGTTTGTTGTTGTAATCGAGGCGCAAAAAATATCCGAACCTCCGAAAATTGCGATCGTACGCAGGATCGAGTTGGCGGAGGTGATTAAGGCTTTAAATGGTTGATGTGATGGCGGCTGGTTGTCATGTGGTGGTTCAGACTTGATCTGACAATGACTGTCTTGTTTTCGGTGCCGTCATTAAGGAGTGCTCTGACGATTGGTTGGTGTGATATAGTTTGCCGACATTGACTCAAAACGACAGTGTCCTGCATTAGGCCAATGGATTCGGATCAAGACCACGTTTATGACCTTTCACTATGACCAACTCATCGACCGGTCTGGCATCGATGTCGTCGCGACGGGAACCGAGTCGCAGGCCAACTGATTCCGCAGGAGAGCCAGATGTCATTCGATTGGTCGGACATGCGCGCCATAATGATCCAAGCCCACAGGATTCGCCGGGCCGATGACAAATTCGTCTTCTACTACGACGAGACTAATAACATCCGCAAGCTCTTGCTGACGAACGACGGAACCAACGTTGCAGAGCACAAAAACTTCGTTCTTGGCGGCATCGCACTCCAAGAGAGGGAAACCCTACCGGACATCGCGTCCCTTCGCCACGCCCTGGGCATGCAGAACAACGCACCGGAAATCAAGTTCAAGTACGTCGCTAGCGGTGACTTTGAGGCGGTCCTGGCGTCCCGCAAGATGGCGCATTTCTTGACCTGGCTGACTGAGCGCCAACTAGCGATCCACTACTCAAGTATCAATATCGTCTATTGGTCCATCGTAGATATCGTCGATTCGATCTTGGCCAGTAAGCGATTTGACGCCTTTTGCACCGCTCGAAGGGAGATGAAGAACGAGCTATATCGGATCGTCCTTATGGATAAGCCAGCGTTCCTGGCCCTGATGAAGCATCACGGCTACCCCGATATTCAGCGTGGCAAGGTCACCGACTTTATCGCGGACGTAGCAGCTTTTCTCAATCTCCACAATCCAAAGACTACCAACCTGCCGACTCACATGCTCAAAGAACTGGTCAGAAAAACTCAAATTTTGACAGAGCTCGCCTTCCTCGCCGATGACACCGCAGATGTGCTTATCGACAGCTTCAGCTCATTCTTCACGAGGCCCGTCTTGCTGTTCAAGAATTCCACGCATGTCTTCGACCACGAAATCCAAATCGAAAAAAGTCTGAACGCCGATGGATTTAAGCAGCGTGCGGCAGGCATCAACTATCGGTTCTCCGACTCCAAGGTCGCCCCCGGCATCCAGCTCGCTGATGTAATAGTGGGCCTGATCGGAAAATATCAGGACTTCGTCGAGGCGCACCGGCTACCAGAGTTATTGGCGCGCAAGAAGGCGTGGAGCGCAGCCCAAATCGAAACCTTCGATCTCCTGCGGGGCAGGATCGACTATTCCGATGGCGTGAGCAACGCGTTTATTCATCGCATCACTGCCATGGACAGCGAGTGGAAAAACGACGCCTTCATGCATGGCTTACCACCCATGCCTCATTTGATTTGACGCCGGCCGCGCGAACTCAATCCGACTGGGTACAAGTGACGAGCTCACGGTCATATTCCTAGTATCCTGATAACGACGATATATACTGATACTTAGTTGTTCGAAATGAAGTTTAACTATAGGCAGAGGATATATGGGCGAGGCAAAACGCCGGGGCACGAAAGCGGAGCGGGTAGTCGCGTTACTAGATGAGAGTGGCGTAGTTCAGATAACGGCCGAGCGATATAACGCATTTGTCGCTTGGACACGATCGCCGATTGCTGATGCAGTAGGAATCGAACTGGAGTTCTTTGCGGACAGGGTTGAGAGGTTAATCGGTGTCCTGATAAAAGATCGATATGACCGAGACTTTGGCTTTGTGATGCTTGGTCGAGACGCCAAGGGTCGATTCCGATGCATCGATGTGAATTGCAGCATGACTAAAACAAACGCGCGTCACGCACTGTTCGCGTCGTTCAAGAAGCTCATCGCGAGTGGCGAAACGGAATTTTGTCAAGGCGACGAGAAGACCGATAAAGCCGGTGTCGATCTGTTCAGTACGAAGCTGCCGGTCGACCAACAGCACCCTGCCTTTCACATGCTGGGCTCGCGAGTTCATTGGGTGCCGGCCCGGGCGATCATGTCAGAAATGATGCGTCACTACGTTGACGTTGATGGCAACTTCGTAGAACAGTTTCAGACCACCGCATTCGACTCACGGATTTGGGAGCTGTATCTCTACGCGGCGTTGCTGGAACTTGGCCTCTTCGTAACCAAGGAGCGCGAGGCTCCTGACTTTGAGGTTAGCGATGGGAGAGATAAGGTGTTCATCGAAGCCGTCATTGTTGGCCCATCTCCGAATGATCCACCGCTTGAGTTACCAAAGAACGGCATGCCTAGAATGCGTGCGCCAGAAGAGATCAGAGAACTTTTGAAGACGCGCGCACCCATTCGATTCGGCAGCGCGTTGTACTCCAAGCTCAACCGGAAGACTAAGTATTGGGATCTAGAACACGTTAAGGGGCATCCTTTGGTCTTTGCAGTTGCTGATTTCCACGAGGACCAGTCGATGACATGGACGTCGCCAGCGCTCCTTGAATACCTCTACGGTGTCACCCACGAATTCATCTTTGACGATAGTGGTCAGCTGATAATCACTCCACTGAAGATCGAAACACATGAGTACCAAGGCAAGGTAATTCCGTCTGGCTACTTCTTACAGCCAGGAGCCGAGAACGTCAGTGCAGTGTTGTTCTCGTCGTCCGGGACGATTTCGAAGTTCAATCGCATGGGGAAGCTTGCAGGCTTTGGCTTTCCGAACCAGCGAATTTTCCGGTCAGGCGTAAAACATCGCCACGATCCAAACGCCGCAATGCCTGACCCCTTCTTTCATGAAGTTAAGCAGGGTACTGTGACCGAGACCTGGGCCGAAGGACTTTCTATGTTCCACAACCCCAATGCGAAGCATCCGGTTGATCCCGATATGTTCCCCGGTATCGCTCACCATTGGTTCGTGGGGGGGCAAGTTAAAAGTTCGCTGCCTGAATTTCACGTTTACAGCTCGTTCACTTGGAACATGATGATTGCCAGCAAAGATGATCTTGGTGAAGAACCAGCGTTTCCAGATGCTGCATCAGAAGTTAAGGAGCAAGAGTGAGTGATGAAAGCGGCGCGCACTACTTTCGGCCTAACCTCATCTCGATCACTGGACTGCTGCTGGACACTTGCGTGTCCAGTTCGCTGAAGGTCATCTGAAGAGTTGGAAGTGCTCGTTCATTCAGCGCTCATTGACTGACGGCACCGAAAAACAGACAGTCATTGTCAGATCAAGTATGAGTTATTATCCTGATCTCATTATTCTGCGCTTTGATTAGCTTATAGCGATGTAGATTAGCTTTTATCGATGTTCATTAGCGTTTATCTTTGGAATTAACAACAACACCAGCCTGATGGGCCTGTTCGTCTGCGTAGTAACTTGAACGAACCATAGGTCCGCAGGCGGCATGATCGAAGCCCATCGCTCGGGCTTCACGTTCAAACATGGCGAAGCTCTCCAGCGGGGCATAGCGCAGCACGGGCAAGTGGCCGTTGGACGGTTGCAGATACTGGCCGACGGTCAGCATGTTCACGCCGTGGGCGCGCAGGTCACGCATGACTTCCAGCACTTCCTCATCGGTCTCGCCCAGACCTAGCATCACGCCGGATTTAGTCGGGATGTCGGGGAAGCGGGTCTTGAAGTCTTGCAGCAATTTGAGCGAATGCGCGTAATCGGCTCCCGGGCGTGCGAGTTTATACAGGCGCGGCACAGTTTCCAGATTGTGGTTGAGCACATCCGGCAAGCTGATTGCCAGCGCATCAAGCGCTTCCTCTAAACGTCCTCTGAAGTCAGGCACCAGAATTTCCAATCGAGTCGCCGGTGAGCTGGCGCGTATCGCGGCCAGACAATCGGAAAAATGCGCAGCACCGCCGTCGCGCAGATCGTCGCGATCGACGCTGGTGATGACCACGTATTTGAGTTTTAGCAGGCCGATCGAGCGGGCAAGGTTGGCGGGTTCTTCGACATCCGGCGGCAGCGGCTTGCCGTGCGCGACATCGCAGAACGGGCAGCGCCGGGTGCACACATCGCCAAGTATCATGAAGGTGGCCGTGCCTTTGCTGAAACATTCGCCGATGTTCGGGCAGGAGGCTTCCTCGCAGACTGTCACCAGGCTGTGTTCGCGCAGCAGCTTTTTGACATCGTTGTAGCCGGTGCCGCTGGCTGTCTTGACGCGTATCCATTCCGGTTTGCGCAGCCGCTCCTGCAAGGGTACGATTTTGATCGGATTGCGCGCTGTTTTGGCCGCGCCGGTTTGCTTGTTGGTTATTTCACTCATGTGTTTTTAGTGTTGGGTCGTGTAGGTTGGCGGTGCGCTTGGCTTGTTTTCGGTGACCTCGACAACTGAACGAGTGATAAACGGAGTGCCTGTTTGTTCGGCCAGTAGCCGCGCGTTTTCAGCCGCTCGTAACAAGGCTTCAGGTACTTTTCGCAAATCGGGGTCATTTGAGTTTGAAATGGGCGCTTTCACGGCAGACCTCCTTCTTCTAGTAAAACGGTTGGAGTGACGGAATTATCATACAATTGCCAGTTGTTCACCAGCAACTTATAGCGTGAAAAATTATTGATGCCCGATGTGAAACGTCTACGTATGGTGCTCTCCGGGATGTTATGACCGCCCTGTGCAACGCGTGTCGCAACTCGTTGAACGGCGATGTCTGCATTGGGTAAAGATAAGAAAATCAGTTTCACTGCATAACCGGAGGCCTGCCAAACCGGAATCATTTGCGCGTAAGTTAATCCTGATAGCGTGGTTTCGATAGAGAAACTATCACCGCGTCGCGCATGTTCAGCGATCGTTTGCAGCATGATTCTGCCAGCTTTAAAAGCGGCGAGTTCAGGGGCGAAAGGTGATAGTCCGGCAGCGATTAAGTCCGCATTTACGAAGTTGAGGCAGTTTGCATCAACGGGTAAAAAAGTGCGCGCAAAGGTGGTTTTTCCTGCGCCGTTTGGCCCCGCGATGATGACGATAGATCGGTCTTCGTCAGGAGTGCTCATGTGTTAGCTTTCCTTGATAGTGCTTCTGTAACCCGTGTATCAGGTTTTGTGCCAGTTCGGCCTGCAGTTCGCCGATGCTAAGGGTGATGCCCTGTTCCACGCATTGGGTGACCTTGAGGCCCGCATAGCCGCAAGGGTTAATTAAGTTGAATGGTGCCAGATTCATATCCACGTTGAGCGCTAAGCCGTGATAGCAACAGCCGTGGCGGATTTTCAGGCCCAGCGAGGCGATCTTTGCGTTGTCGACATAAACGCCGGGTGCATCGGCGCGCGGAACAGCGGTCACGCCGTGTTCGGCCAGCAAAACTATAACTGATTGCTCCATCAGGGTCACCAGTTCGCGCACATTGAGTTTCCAGCGGCGCAGATCGAGCAGCAAATAGGCGACGATCTGCCCCGGACCGTGATAAGTGATCTGGCCGCCGCGATCGATTTTGACTACCGGGATGTCGGAGCTTTGCAAGAGATGTTCGGGAAGTCCTGCCAGCCCCTGAGTATAGGTCGGCGGATGCTGCACCAGCCAGATTTCGTCCCGCGTGTGTTCCGTGCGATCAGCGGTGAAGCGCTTCATCGCGTCCCAGGTCGGCTGATAATCCACCATCCCCAGACTGTGAAGGGCAGGATTGAGGATAGAGGATTGAGAAAAAGCAGGGGTCGCGCCTTGTTTGTCGTGCAGTACTACTCGTTCCTCATCGCTCATTCCTCGTTCCTCACAAAACCATCTTGACCAGCGGATGGTCGACCAAGTCCTGATACACCGCGTCGAGTTGACGGCGAGATGTGGCGCGTATCGTGCAGGTGAGGCTGATGTATTTGGCGGTTTTGCTCGCACGCATCTCCATGCTGGCGGGGATGAAATCGGGTGCGTGTTTCATCACCACATCCAGCACCGATTGAGCCAATTCCGGGTGTTGTGCACCGAAGATCTTGAGCGGGAAATCAGATGGGTATTCGACTAAGCTTTCAGATTCGGGTATCACGGGCAGGGTGGTATTCATTGGGCTCGCATCACATTTCGTTTAAATTCTTGATAATACTGATTGATTTGTTGAAACACGGGGCCTGGCAGGCCTTTTCCAACCGCTTTGCCATCCAGGCTGGTGATCGCCTGTACTTCCCGTGTGCTGGAACTGAGCAACAGCTCGTCCGCATCGAACACTTCACTCGCAGCGATACGTCGCACCTGGTGCGGAATGTGGTGCAGGGTGGCGATTTCTAAAATGACGTCATAGGTGATGCCGGGCAGCATCAGGTGACTCTTAGGGGGCGCCAGGAGTGTCCCGTTTTTAACCACGAAAATATTGCTCGCAGCCCCTTCGGTCAGAAAAGCCTGTGCAATATCGAACGGCGGATTGACCGATTCGCTGCGTAACAGCAAGGTTTCCGCGCAGCCTGCAACTACTGCAATCTGGCGCAGCAGCACATTGGGTAACAAGGAGATCGCCTTGATGTCGCAGTGCAGCCAGCGGTTGTCCTGCGCCGTGACCGCACTGGTGCCATTTGCTATCAATGCAGCCGCAGGCGGTGGCAGCGGGGTGCTCATGAGAAATACCGTAGGCGGTACAGGCGGATTGGGAAAAGGGTGGTCGCGTCTGGCTACGCCGCGCGTGATGTGTAAATACAGGTACTGATCTTCGCCGTCGTTCTTCGCGATCAGTTCGCCTATCAGTTCGCGCCACACTTCGGTGCTGTGAGGATTGGGCAGTTGAATGCAGTCCAGACTGTGCTGTAAACGCTGCAGGTGTTCGTCCAGGCGGAATGCACGGCGCGAATAGACCGGAATGACCTCATACACGCCGTCGCCGAAAATAAAGCCGCGATCGAGTACTGAAACGCTCGCTTCTTCTATCGGCAGCCAGTCACCGTTAAGATAAATGGTCATCTGTGTTTACCAGGGGCTGTATTTCTGTATCAGCAAACGCAGGCTGTCCCAACCTCGCGAAAATACGTTGGCCAGCGGCACGTTGTCGCGCGCGAGTAAGGGGAAGTTGGCATAGGGCTTTCCTTCCAGTGTCAGTCGCAGTATGCCCAAAGGTTGTCCTGGCGCAATCGGCGCGAGGATCGGTTGATGGGTTTCTATGGCGGCTTTCAGTTCAGAGAGCTGACCCTTGGGGATGGTCAGATAGATATCCTGTTTGAAGCCTAAGTCCAGATGACTTTCCGTGCCCTTCCAGATGCGAACGCGGGTGACGGGTTGGCCGCTTTGATAGAGACGCACGGTATCGAAATTCTGGAATCCGTAATTGAGCAGTTTTTGACTTTCTGCGGCGCGCTGCGAGTCGGAATCCGCACCCAGTACCACTGAAATTAATCGGCGTTTGTCGCGCTTGGCGGAACCAACCAGACAGAATCCGGCTGTTTCGGTATGTCCGGTCTTCAGGCCGTCGGCGTAGGGATCCAGCCATAACAGTCGGTTGCGATTAGCCTGGTTGACGTTGTTGAAAGTGTAGTCGTGCAGGCCAAACAGCGGGTAATGTTCTGGAAAGTCGCGGATCAGGGCGGCGGCTAACATCGCCATGTCATAGGCGCTGCTGTAATGCTGAGGATCGGGCATGCCTACCGGGTTGACGAAATGAGTGTTTTTCATGCCCAGACGCACAGCTTCCTTGTTCATCACCGCAACGAAGGCCGCCTCAGAACCTGAGATGCTGATAGCTAGTGTGTTGGCCGCATCGTTGCCAGATTGCACGATGAGTCCGCGCAGCAATTCATCCACCGTGACGGTCTGTCCGGGTTTGAGTAACATGCGCGATTCGCCGCTGGCGTTGCGCACGGCATCCGGGGAAACTGTGATTGAGCTATCAGGCTTGAGCGAGCCGCGTTTGAGTTCGGCGAAGGTGAGGTAGGCGGTCATCAGCTTGGTCAGCGATGCCGGTTCCATGCGCGCGTGGCCGTTGTGCTCAATGAGAATCTGATTGCTGGCAAAGTCGTAGAGCAGATAGGCCCTGGAGTTCAGAACGGGGCGCTCAAGCGGTTGTGCGGGGAGTGCGAATACGGCCGCCGGAATCAGCAGGCTCAAAAATAACAGGATAGCTTTCATAATTGCGTACTGGTTGAATGTACGCAATTATAGTCGCCTTGCGACTGTCGGCGATAGTCGTAATGCAACAAGGGGATGCGAGGAGTTGGGGAAAGTGGCCTGTAGCAGCAACAAGCTACAAGCCACAAACTTTTGTTTTTATACCGCGCCGGCCAGTTGCCCGGCTTGCTCGGCAATCGAAGGGATTTGAGCAATAATTTCCTGCGCTTTTTCAGGGGAAATATCCAGCGTCAGCCATTCTTCATCGCTGACTGGCTGTGCGGTGTGCTCTGAAATACCCAAATCGCCCAGCAAGCGCTCGGCGATGTGGAGTAACTTAACCAGAGGTTGACCGGCTTCAGCGTCTTTTTCATCCGGTGTGTGATGGTAACGGATGATCGCGATGATTTCCTCGGGCAAATCCCAGTGGCGCGCCAGACGTGCCCCGATCTCGCTGTGAGTGATGCCTATCAGCTCCAGCTCGATGTCAGTAATCGTGCGTTCAGGTTGTGCTTGCAGTGCCGTATGTAAGGCATCGCTGGCCTCGGTATTCAAGTAGCTCAAGGCCATGAAACCGATGTCGTGTACCAGTCCTGCCAGAAAGATATGATCATCCAGCGGGCGATTGCGTGCGGGCAGGGCTTTGGCCAGGGTGCGCATCACCATCGCAACAGCCATACTGTGCTGCCATAAGTCATTGGCTTTGAGTAAACCTTCCGGAATTCGGGTCACGGCCGACATCGTCGCGATACCGATGGCCACGGATTTGACTCGCGTTAAACCCAGCAGCATGGTCGCATCGCTGACGGAATTGACCTTGCGTGAGGAGCCGAACATGGGCGAATTAGCCAGGCCGATCACCTTGGCGGAGATGAGTGGATCTTGTTCAATTAATTTGAGCAGCTGCGCCTCGCCATCGTCTGTGTCGAGCGCCAGCGAAAGTAGTTTTTGCGCGATTGCCGGCATGCCCGGTAGTGTGTCCAGTTGGCTGATCGCCAGTTTTAACTTGACTGCGTGTGTCATCTTCTAGTCCCCCCTGATTTTTATTGTAATATTAGTCGTTTGTGTTGCGAGTTGCCTGGTTAATAAACATCGGCGATTTGTGCCAGTTGTAGTGCCAGTTCATTAATGGTATTGATCAGTTCACCGGTATGGGCCGGATTGATGCCCAGTTCCAGCCATTCATGTTCGGCGATTTCTGTGCCGCAAAATTCAGTGATGCCAAAATTAGGCAGTAATTTTTCTGCCAGATTGACCATGCGCGCCATGGGGGGCTGCATAGACACTTCATCGACATAAGGGGCGTGATGATAGCCTAAAACATTGATGATTTCTTCCGGCAGATGCCACTGTCTGGCCAGTTGTGCGCCGATATAACAGTGCGATACACCCAAAATTTGCAGTTCAATTTCCAGTATCGGACGCTTCGGTTGCAGGCGTAACTGATGGTGAAGCAGGTCGCTGGCTTTGTTATCCAGATGGTGGATGGCCATAAAGCCGATATCATGCAGCAGTCCTGCCAGATAAATTTGATCGGCTCGCGGTCGAATTTCCCTGGGCATGTAAGCGGACAGCGTGTGCATGGCGATCGCGATGGTCAGACTGTGCAGCCATAAATCCTGTGGCGAAAAGTAAGGTGAGACGGGGAGTTTGGAAAAGGTGGACATCGTCGCAATGCCGATGGATACGCTCTTGACCTGATTGAGTCCCAGTAACATCGCAGCATCGGGAACGGTGCAAATTTTGCGTTTAACACCCATGATGGGCGAATTAGCCAGACTGATTAATTTGGCGGAAATCTGCGGATCCTGTTCAACCAGTGTGAGTAATTGTGTTTCGCCTTTCACCGTGTCCAATTGCAGCGCCAGCAACTTCTGCGCGATGACAGGCATCGCGGGCAGTGAGTTGAGGTTGGACAGCGCTTTTGTCAGATTGGAGCGGGTGCGTTCGGTGGGCATGTTTTTTGGATGCGCAATATTAGGTTGCAGCAAGCCGCTAATATACGAGAGATTGGGGGAATACGCGAGGGTGAATCGCAGAAAAAGTGCATAAAACTAAAAATAGTTCATGATTAGCCGTCAAGTCCAGCTGCGAAAAAATGCCTGCATTGCGAGCGCGAGGCGGGAAGCAATTCAGCCCATTAGAATGTGCCTTTTGCTTAGGCTGGATCGCCACAACCTCTGGTCTGGCGATGACGGGTGGCACTGACGGCAGTATCTCGCGATCGCGTCTAAAGGCGCTCCTCGCAATAAGACTTTTGCTGAACTTAGGCGGGAAATAGTTGGTATGGCCTTCCGTTGGATGCCGGATTGTCGTATAAATCCGCTAATCCGGCTCCAGTAGTTTTTTTACTTATTAATCAATATATTGGATTGATAGTCGTTGTAGCCTTTTTCTCCGGGCGTGTAAAAAGTGTTGAAGTCGGGTTCGGTCAGCGCCGTGCCGGTTTTCAATTTTTCCACCAGATCGGGATTGGAGATGAAAGGTCGACCGAATGCGACCAGATCGCCTCGATCAGCCTCAAGGTCTGCGTTGGCGCGAGCCAGATCGTAGCCGCCGGACAGGATGTAGCTGCCCTTAAATTCCGTGCGGATTTTCCCCTTCAGGGCCGGGCTGACTTCCGGTGCGCCCATCGCGCTGTGATCGACGATGTGGATATACACCAGACCGATGTTGTTCAATTCGGCGATCAGCGCTGTATACAGCGCGTCCATCTGTGTATCCGGCGTCATGCCGTTAAATACGCCGTAAGGCGAGATGCGCATACCGATGCGATCCGCACCGATCGCTGCTGCGGTTGCTTTGGCGATTTCTACCGCGAAACGGATGCGGTTCTCGATACTGCCGCCCCAACTATCGGTACGCTGATTCGATGCCGTGTTGAGAAACTGGTCGATCAGATAGCCGTTCGCCGCATGCAGCTCAATCCCGTCGAAGCCCGCTTCGATAGCGTTTTTGGCAGCCTGAGCAAATTCGACGATGGTCTGCCGGATGTCAGCTTCTTTCATCTCGCCAGGCACGGGGTAGGGTTGCATGCCGCTGCTGTCTGTCCACATTTCACCGGGCGCGGCCAGTGCGGACGGGGCGATGACGCGCGCCCCGATTTGCATATTGGCAGGATGACTGACGCGTCCATCGTGCATCAATTGCACAAATATTTTTCCGCCTGCCTTGTGTACGGCAGCGTTAACCCGCCGCCAGCCATTTATTTGTCCGGATGTATAAACGCCGGGCTGGCGCGCATAGCCCAAGCCGTTCGGAGACGGAGACACGCCTTCGCTGATGATCAGCCCGCAACTGGCGCGCAGGCGGTAATATTCTTCCATCATCGCGTTGGGCGTGTTGTCAGTGGCGCGGCAGCGCGTCATCGGTGCCATGACGATACGATTGGCAAGGGCCAGTTTGCCTAAGCTGGCGGGGGTAAACAGGGTGTTAGTCATAGGATGCTCCATTAAAAAAGGGCGCTGAACGCCCCCTTGTGATTATTGCTTGATCGATTCTACCGGGATAGTCAGGGTGACTTCGTCGCCGACCAGCGGTGCATATTTGCCCATGTTGAAATCGGAGCGTTTGATCTTCGCTGTGGCATCCGCGCCGCAGGCGTCCTTTTTCATCATCGGGTGAGGCATGCACTTGAAGGAGGTCACGGTGAGCATAACCGGTTTGCTGATGTCCTTGATGGTCAGCGTGCCCTCGACCCCGACCAGTTTGTCGCCGTCAAATTTCAGCTTGTCCGATTTGAAGGTGATGGTTGGGTAGACTTCTGTGTCGAAGAAGTCGGCGGCCTTGATGTGGACGTTAAAGGCGGCAGAGCCGGTGTTGACCGAAGTCGCGTCTATGGTGACATCCACTGAACCGGTTTTGGCGGCGCGGTCTATCGTCACGGTGCCGGTTGCGGTATCAAAGCGGCTCAACTGGGTGGAGTAGCCCATGTGGCTGTATTCGAAGCGCGGCTTGGTGTGATTCTGTTCCAGCACATAGGTTTCCGGTGCGGCAAAAGCGGCGGCAGAGAAGGCGGCGGATAGGGCTAATGCAATGATTTTTTTCATGATATTTCCTTATGTGGTGGACGGAGGATTACTTGGGTGCGGCTAAAACGACGAGGTGAAACACGATCTGGATTTCATCGGCGACGGTGCTCACATCGGTCCATTCGCCTTCGCCTATGGCATAGGCTAAACGTTTGATGTTGAAACTGCCGTCAAATACGCCGCGATTGCCTTCAGTCTTAAAGGTGACGGGGGCGGTGACATCCATGGTGCGCCCCTTGATGGAGAGTTTGCCGGTGGCCTGATAGCGGTTGCCGCCAAGGGACGTGACGCCGGAGGAAACAAAAGTAGCCAGCGGATAAGTCTTGGCGTTGAACCATTGACGCCCCGTGACTTCCTCATCGGCGTCAGTCGAACCCGTGTCTATGCTGGCAAGTACTACATCGAAGTGCGCTCGGGCATTGGCCGGTTTGGCGGGATCAAAAGACAATTGCGCCGAAAATTTGTTGAATTTTCCGGTCAGCGGCACGCCCATCTGCTTGTAGCCGAAGGTCAGCGCGCTTTGTGCGGCTTGCAACTGGTTGTATTCGACAGCCTGTGCCGAGCCGGCAGCGAGCAGGAGTAGTGATGTAATAATCTGTTTATTCATGATTTTTTCCTTTTGGCAACATTCTTCTCAACACATCGTCACGGTCGATAAAATGGTGTTTTAGCGCCGCAGCGATGTGTGCAGTCACCAGCAGCAACAATAAATAATTGAGACTCGCGTGGACATTTTCCAGTGTTTGCCCTAAAGCCTTGTCCTTGGTCAGCAGATCAGGCAGCGGCAGGATGCCGAACAACACGGTCTGGTAGCCTTTGGCTGAACTCATCAGCCAGCCTGAAAGCGGGATGGCTAGCATCAGTAGATACAGCAAATGGTGCACCGCGCTGCTGGCTATTTGTTGGAAGCGTGGCAGAGACAGCGCGGGTGGTCTGTGCGTTATCCGCCACAGCAGGCGCACGATCGCCAGCAGCAAAATGATCACTCCAGCCCATTTGTGATAGCTGTAGAGCTGCAATTTGGCGGGCGAGAGCTTTAACTCATGCATATACACTCCCAGCGGGAAGACCGCGAAGATCAGCAGCGCGATCAGCCAGTGCAACGCTTTAGCGGTGCGGGTGTAGGTATTCATCAGATAAACCGTCCGTTCCGGTAATCATCCAGCGCCTGATGGATTTCTTCCTGCGTGTTCATCACGAAAGGCCCGTACTGTACGATGGTTTCGTTCAAGGGTTTACCTGCGACCAGAATGAATCGGGCATCTTCTGTCGCGGTCAGTGACACGCTATCCGCATCGTTGCCCAAGATGCCCATGCGACGGCTATCTACCCGGGTGTCGCCAATTGCAACAGCACCGCGATAGACGTAGATAAACGCGTTGTGTGTCGCGGGGATGTCAGTTTGAAAACTGGCTCCCGCCGGGATATGTACGTCCAGATAAATCGGTTCGGTCGTCTCGCGGGTGATGACACCTGCAACGCCGTTGCTCTGGCCTGCGATCACGCGCACCGTGACGCCATTCGAGCTGGTGTATTCCGGTATAGATTCAGCGGGGAAATCGCGATACCAGGCAGCTTGCATTTTTTTCGATGCCGGCAGATTCAGCCAGAGCTGAAAGCCTTCCATGACACCCTCGATCTGTTCGGGGAGTTCGGAATGAATCACGCCGTGCCCGGCCGTCATCCACTGTACGCCGCCGTTTTGCAGCAAGCCTTCGTGTCCCGCGCTGTCCTTGTGGCGCATGATGCCTGCCAGCATATAAGTCACGGTCTCGAAGCCGCGATGCGGGTGGTCGGGAAATCCCGCGATGTATTCGTCAGGGTCGTCGCTGCCGAAGGCGTCCAGCATCAGGAACGGGTCGAGACGGCGTTGCAGCTTGCCGGTGAGCACGCGAGTCAGTTTGACGCCCGCGCCATCGGAAGTTAATACGCCTTCGACTAATTGTTCTATGCTTCTGGACGGTTGCGTGTTCATGATCGGATGCTCTGTCTCTGTAGGGTGGTGCATGGTAGAGCAAGAAAAACGATAGATAAAGCGGTCGAATCGGGATAAACTATCCCGTAAATGGAACAATTAAACATTTCTGCCGATGATTATATTTTATTTGCCACGATAGTTGAGCAACATAGTCTGGTTCGTGCGGCGGAATTTTTGTCTATCCCTAAAGCCACCGTATCGCGCCGGTTGAGCAATCTGGAGTCCGCGCTGGGGCAGAAGCTGTTGATACGCACCACGCGCCGCCTCATGCTCACCGAGTTCGGTCAGGAGTTTCTCGAGCATTGCCGGCGTGTCGCCGATGAAGTCGCCGCCGTTCAGGACTTTGTCAGCAGTCAGGATGCCGAGCCTCACGGGCGGTTGCGCGTCTCCATGCCGGGCGATTACGCCAAACTACATTGTTCCCGCGCCATCGCGACCTTTATCGATGCCTACCCCGAAATTCAGTTGGATATCGATTTGTCCTCGCGTCGTGTCGATGTGATCGGCGAACGCTATGATCTGGCGATCCGCATGGGCGAGTTGAGCGATGATGCGACGCTGGTGGCGAAGAAGATCGATGAGCAGCACTTCGGTCTGTATGCCAGCCCGATCTATCTGGCGCTGCATGCGGCGCCCCTGTATCCGGATGAGCTGATGAATCACGCAGCGGTGCGGTTGCTCTCCGATCGTGGTGCTGCGGTGCCCTGGTCGTTGCTGAGCGGCAAAGTCGAATGGCAGGGCGTGCCGCCGGGAAGGTTGACCCTGAATTCGCCCGATATGATTCAGCAGTTGCTGCTCGATGGCGCGGGGATCGGGGCTTTGCCTTGCCGTTTTGTGACCGAGGATGTGCGGCTCAAGCGTCTGGTGCGTGTGTTGCCTGACTGGTCGCTGCCCACGGTGCCTGCCTGGGCGGTGATGCCGATGCGCCGCTATTTGCCCGCCAAGACGCGCGCCTTTTTAGCGCACCTTGAAAGGTTTATGGAAAAAGGCTGATCTGTGCAACTTATTGAATATAATGGATTTAAAATATATTTTTTTCGTTGTGTGACTATTGTCACAGACGTTTGTCGAAGGAATGCTATTGTGATAATGATCCCGAAAGGGGTTTAACGTTGATAAAACCATGGAGGCTATGATGAACACTAAATTAACAGGGTTGGCGGTGGCGTTGTTTTTTTCAGCAGGGATTGCAACGGCGGCAGAGCCGGTTCCTGTTCAGGACCAGGTAAAAACTCAGGATCAAACGCGTCAAACGTTGGGGCGCCAGTTGATGACCGATGAGGAGCGCAATGCGCAGCGCGCTAAGATGCGCAGCAGCACACCGGAAGAGAAAGAAAAAGTCCGCGCCGAGCATCATGAGCAAATGAAGGAGCGCGCCAAGGAGCAGGGCGCTACGCTGCCGGATAATCCGCCTGCACGCGGTCAGGGGATGGGTGGCGGCATGGGTGGTGGAATGGGCGGTGGAATGGGTGGTGGTGGACGAGGCGGCCGCTAAGCCGTTGACATTAAAAAGACCTGCTGTGCAGCAGGTCTTTTTTGTAGGGGCTATTGAGTCTTTTCAACAAAACGGTAGATTGCATGGCAGGCGATGCAGTTTTTCATGGTGGTGCTCAGTTGACTGACGGTACGCGCGCTATCCTTATATTGTGCGGCGTCCGCTGCGATCTCATCAAATTTGCTGCGCGTAGCAAAGCCCAACGTCTTCATTTCTACGGGAATTTTCCTGAATAATGAACCCGGCGTGTCGGCTTCGGCGGCCATTCCTGATGCCTTGGCGGCCAGAACGACAGCGTCAAAATTTTTGTCGGAGGCGGCGGACAGGATAGCCTGAGAGTTTTGCAGCCAGTTGCGCATCTCCAGCAGCAAGGCATTCCTTTCATCTTTGGTGAGCATCACGGCCTGACGTCCATCGTCGGAAGGTTGAACTTCGCCGACGGTAAATTTGTAGCCCAGCAGTGCGACGATAATAGACAGTACAACGACCAGACTCCAGGAGAGTTTGCAGTTTTTCATTTTTTTCCTTTAGCAAGTTGATAAGAAAGTGTTTATTTTCCGTAGAAATGTTCCGTGAAGGCAGGACGGAAGGCCTGATGGCAGGCAAGACAGCCAGTTTGCAGTTTCTGGAAGGCTGAAATTACTTTCTGACCATTTTTTTCCTGAGCGGCTTCGGCTAACTCGTGGGCCGCTTCATGGGTCCGGGTGTCGAATCCCTTGAATTTCCCCATATTGCTGCCCATGAAACTCATGATGCGCAATTTTTCATCCATCGGGGCTTCCGGATGTTCGCTTATCAGGTGTGCTGTATGTTCAACCAGTGACCAGTCCTCGCGGGAAATACCGTCGGTCGCGATTTGCATATTTCTACCCAGTTCTTTCATGACTTTTTGCAGTGCCAGCGGTTCAACCGCCTGGGCTGGCAGGGCAGAGAAGAGGATTGCGGTCAGTGCGAGTGTTTTTTTCATCGATATGTCCTTAGTGGTTTGAAAGAGATCAGCGTTTTGCGATCCCGTGCAGATAAATCGGGAAAGTCCTTTTCGCCTCGTCTAGCAGGGTGCGCTTGCCGCCGAAAATAGAAACCTGCATCACCAGCCCCTGTATCATGCCGATATACAGTACGGCAGCGCTCTGGCTGTCGAGTTCGGGCGACACCATGCCCTGTTGTTTGGCCGTTTCCAGGAAGTTGGCGATCTTGTTTTCATAGCCGGAAAGGATGGCTTGCACCAGCTCGCGCAGCTTGCTGTTTTTCCGGTGCAACAAATCGGAAAACAGCACGCGGGGAATTGCGGGGTGCCGGGCGATGAAGGCGATATGGGCGAAAAACATCCGTTCGATCGCATCGAGCGGGTCGGAGGACTGGGCGGCAGCTTTTTCCAGTACGCTCATCAACCGGTCGCGTATCCACTGCATCGCGCCGACCCAGATGTCGTCCTTGGTCGCAAAATGTTTGAAAATCGTGCCCTGAGTGACTTGCATGGCGTCGGCCATGTCCTGAGTGGTGACGCCGTCCACGCCTTTTTCTGCGGCCAGATCGACGGCCACGCGGATGATTTCGCTCTGCCTCTCATCGGTTTTCATGCGTCTTTTTATAACTTCCTGATTCATATATATTTCTTCTCTATATGGTTTGTAGTGGGCGTTCCAATTTCGTTTTTACAATTGCCGGTGGCAGCCCGGCGGCAGGTTACTTTGGCTGCGTCTATGTTTCATTTCAATGATGCGCCCAAACTGCGTTTTCTTTTGCAGCCAAATACCAAAGACAACGAAGTTGCAGTGAGGCATAGCTGAAACTAAAAGGCGCCCCCGGTTTACCGCGCCAGCCTGTCTTTTGCAAGACAGGCTGCGTACCCTTGATAGCCAACAAATAGCGGAGCTGCGGAACTCGCACGATTCGCTTTGCGACCACGTGCTCAAACAGTCGTGACTCAGCCTGCTTACGCGTTATTTGTTTCGCCGAAACTGTTGCCATGCTATGCATAGCAACACGTTTTCACCCAACTGCACCGCTATTTATTGACTATCTTCGGCGGCGCACAGGGGGTAGTGGAGATACTCAATGAGCACAATTTTATTATTTCATATAGAACCTGTTTTCCTTTATGCGGCGCGGCCTTCGCCCGCCTCTTCGTAGGTGCGGCCATCGCGGATGTGATAAATGCGTTTGAAGGTCGGTATGATTTTTTCGTCGTGCGTCACCACGATGATGGCGGTCTGATATTGCTGCGCCATCTGGTTTAGCAGGCGCACCACGTTCAGGGCGCGTTCGCTGTCCAGCGGTGCGGTGGGTTCGTCGGCGAGGATCACCGGCGGATGATTGGCCAGTGCACGGGCGATGGAGACGCGCTGCTGTTCTCCGCCTGACAATTGTGAGACTTGAGCCATGGCGCGATGCCCGACATCCAGGGCTGCGAGCAGTTCACGAGCACGCTCTCTTGCCTTGTCGTTCGGCACCCCGGCCAGCATGGGTAGCAGGGCGATATTGTCGGTGACATCCAGAAAGGGGATAAGATACGGTGCCTGAAACACGAAGCCGATGCGGTCGCGCCGCAAGGTGCGCAGGTCATCGATTTCCCACTTGTTATCAAAAATGGTCTGGCCGCCCAACTGCATTTTGCCGGATGTCGGTTCGATCACCGCGCCCAGACATTTCAACAGCGTGCTTTTTCCCGAACCGCTGGGTCCGACTAGGCCTACTACTTCGCCGGGCCAAATCGTCATGTTCACGCCCTTGAGCGCATCCACGGCGGTATCGCCCTGTCCGTAGCGTTTAGTCAGATTCTCGATTTCAATCGCGGGGATATTCATCGTTCAGCCTCCGATCGCCGAGGAGGGGTCGACGCGCAAGGCGGCGCGGATCGCAAAACTGCTGGCCAGTGCGCACATCAGCATCACCAGGAAAAATCCGCGTAGTGCATCGCCCGGAATCAGCAGCACATATTTCGGGAACAGCGGGGCCCAGAAGGTGGCGGCGGTTTTACCCACCACGAAGCCGATCAGCCCCAGACCCAGTGCCTGCTGCAAGATCATGCCGCTGATGGTCTGGTTGCTCGCGCCCACCAGTTTGAGCACGGCAATTTCACGTATCTTGTTCATGGTCATGGTGTAGATGATGAAGGCGACGATCGCGGCGCTGACGATGGAGAGAATCACCAAAAACATGAAGATCTGTTTGGCGGAGGTGGCGATCAGGCGGGCGACCAGAATTTCTTCCATTTGCGCGCGGGTGTAAGTCTGCACATGTTTCCAGCGCCTGATCCCATCGGCGACCGACTCGTCTGAAAAGCCAGGTTTGAGTTGCACCAGCACGGCGTTGACCATCTGACTGCTGCTCGGGGAGGGGGCATCCAGTGTTCGTTGTGCGCTATTGGTGCGGATGCGTTCGTTGAGCAGCGCGTCGTTGTCCTTGAGAAACTGAACTTCCTGTGCATCTTTGAGCGGCACAAAGATCATCGGATCGCCGCTGGATGAAACCATGCGGCGGGTTAAGCCTGTCACGGTGTATTCATGGCGCCGGATGCGGATGCGTTCACCGAGGCTGAACCCGCTCTTGATGTCGGCCAGCGCTTCATAATGCGATTGCGTGATGGGGCGTCCCGCGACGAGATAGGCCGGTGTGCCGGGTTTGCCCGCTTCTATACCCACCAGCATGATGCGCACCTCGCGTTTGCCCTGCTGTATCTGCATGGTCAGATAGGCCGCATTGCCGGCAGCCATTACGCCGGGCTGCAAAAGCAGATCGCGCGCCACGTCATCGTGCAGGGCGGAGGGCTCGGCGTAAGGCCCCAGCGTATCCTTTTGCACCACCCACAAGTCCGCGCCGCTGTTGACGATCAGCGCCTGTGCATCATCGACCATGCCGCGATAGACGCCCGCCATGGTCAGGGTCACGCCGATCAGCAGTCCCAGCCCGGCGCCGGTCATAACAAATTTGCCCCAGTTGTGCAGAATATCGCGCCCGGCCAGATTGATCATGACTTGACCAGTTCCCTGACGAGTTTGACCTTGAGCCCTTCGCTCAGCGCCTGTTGGCTGTAGACGATCACCGCGTCCTGCGGGCTCAGACCGTCCACGATCTGGATGCGCCCGTCTCGTGTTGTGATGCCGGTCTTGACCGCGTGAAATCGGGCTTGACCATTTTGCAGCAGCCACACGCCGCTTTGCTGATTTATCTGTTTGATCGCCGCAGCCGGCAGCGAACGGGCCATATCGATGGTGCTCAGCGCGATGGTGACTTCGGCGTTTTCACCCAGATGGCTGAGCCCCTCTGCCAGACTGACATTGACGATGCGTTCTTCGGTGACGCTGTCGCTGACCAGATCGATGCGCGCTACCGTGCCGGCCAGTGGATTTTGCGGATGGGAGCGCAGCACGATAGTGGCTTGTTGTCCGACTCGCAGTCCGCCTGCCTGTTGCTGGTCGACGCGGGTTCTGATCCACAGGTCTTTGGTGTCGGCGATCTGCAACACGGGGGTGCCCGCAGCGGCAATATTGCCGGGTTCGGTATGCCGCGCGATGATGGTGCCGTCCACCGGGCTGGTCAGTCGGGTCTGCTTCAGTAATCGGACTATCCCTTCAGTATCGCTCGCGGTCTTTTTCAGATCCTCTTTGGCTGCCGCCAGATTGGCGTTAGCGGCTGTGAGGGCTGCATCGGCGCTGATTTTTTCATGCAATCTGGCATCGAGCATTTCCTGACTGACGAAATTGCGACTGCGCAACTCGACATAACGCTGATAAGTGGCGCTGGCGGTTTTATGGCGGCTCTGCGCTTCGCCCAGCTGCGCCTCTGATGCAGCGAGGGCATAGGAGACGCGTGCAGCCATACGCCGACTGCCGGCTAATTTTTCATTCAGATCGACCGGGTCGATTTCGGCGAGCAACTGACCTGTTTGTACCGTGTCGCCCTGATCGACCGTCAATCGGCTGATCCGCCCTGTTATGACGGGGGCGACCGTGTAGCTGTGCCGGGCTTCGACGGTGCCTACGCCAAACACGTCGGCATATAGAGTGCTGGTTTGCAGCGTGGTTGTGGTCACTTTCACGGGGGCTAGCGGGCCCTGTGTGGTGATGAACCAGAGGAAAGCGGGAATTGCGAGTGCTGCCAGCAGCAGGGTTTTCTGTGTGGCGTGTGTTGAGTTGATTTTATGCAGCTTGTTTCTGATACCCGACAGCGCAGATTTCATGTGATCAACCGATAAGTAAGTAATCAGTTACTATCTTATATATTTTATGGATGCTGCGCAACCGGTTTATTTTCGAGTAAAATCAGCGAACTTATCAACGTGGAATATCATTGTGGCTATTTTGGGTGTGGCAATAATAGGCGCCAGTCTATTGTTCTGGTCGAATCAAAACGATTATATTTATGAGCCGATGACCGCTTTGCAGACGACGCCCGAACGGGTCGGATTGCAGGCGGAAGAAATTCACATACCCTCGGGCACAGGAGCCGAGCGCGGCGAGCTGTTTTCGTGGTGGCTACCCGCCAAGAGTCCGAATGCGCCCACCCTGCTTTATCTGCACGGTAATGACAAGAATATCGGACAGGCACGGGAACTGGAATATGCGCGCAGCATGCACGGCATGGGCTACAACGTGCTGATGATCGATTATCGCGGTTACGGCAACAGCACGGGCGGGGAGCCCAACGAGAACAAGGTCTATGAGGATGCCGAATCGGCCTGGAATTATCTGGTGGGGCAGCGCGGAATTTCGCCCTCTCGATTGTTTATCTACGGGCACTCGCTGGGCGGGGCGATCGCCATCGATCTGGCGCTGCACCACCCTGAGGCTGCCGGTATCATCGAGGAGTCATCGTTCACCAGCATGCCGGCCGTGGTCAATACGACTGAATTCGGCTTTATGCCGACCGATATTCTGGTGCATCAGCGATTCGACTCTCTCGCCAAAGTGCCCAAGCTGAAAATCCCGTTGCTGATCATACACGGCACCTGGGATAAGACGGTGCCTTATCAGATGGGGCAGCAGCTCTACGAGGCGGCGCATGAGCCCAAGACTATCGTCCTGATAAAAGGCGGCGCGCATGAAAATAGCTGTATCGCAGGGCGTGTGGAATGCGCACAGGCGTTTACAACTTTTGTGACGCAAAATTTGCGCTAGCTTTTGAATGAATCATTTTTAATGGGGGAGGGTTTGCAATATGCAAACTCTCCCCAATCTATTTCAGACCAGTTCCAGACAGCCCTTCCATTCTTTTGCAGCTGCCAAGAATTCACCGAGGTCGGCATTGACGATTTCGATATTTTGCCGGGCGAGGAAACGCTTTTCCTTATCGGTAGGATGCGGAATCAACGCCCATCCTGCCGGTTTGTCTGCGCCGAAGATCATGTCAGAAAACACCATCCGGTCGGTGTCGCGGTTCATGCGCAGGCCGAGCAGTAGATAGCGTTTGTTCTGGCGCATGCGTTTGACGAAAGAAGGAATTGCGAAGCCGCCCATCAGTTCGGTGATGTAATCGACAAAATCCGCGTCCGAGGCGATGTAGTTGGATTCCGGCAGCGGGGTGCCCAGCGGTTTGAACAGCACGGGCAGGCTGGTGTTGACCGCCTCCTGTTCGATAGCCGAGTAGTGGCTGCCGTCATAATAAAACAGCCGGAAACGGTATGCCTTGCTGGAGATTCTCGCCGTGCCGACGATCAAGTTGTGTGGAATGCCCGTATATTGCTGCTGCAATTGCGTGTCACGGTTGGCATCGATGATATAGGGGAGGTTTTGTTCCGCCAGCCAGCGATGCAACGCAGATGTACTCCATTTCGTGTCGCGGTAGGTCGTGTCGAGAAAGCGGTTGACGCTGGAGCGGCCCTTTTTGAGTTCTATGTTCATCGCCGCACGCGAAAATTCAAACATCAGTTTCGGTGCCATCGGCAGCCCGTTGTTCATCGCCAGAATCAGGCTGTCGCTGTCGGCGGGAATGGCTTTTCCTGTGTCCTGATTGATGACTCCGTCCAGTGTGCCCGGGCCAAGATAGGGAATGACGCTGCCATCGGATAAGCCGGTGAAAATGTTTTCGAATGCAAAATTCATTGGGTAACCCCTTGTGGACAATAACAATGTGTTATCCAGCAATAAACGCGCCAGTCTGCATTCGTTGTATTGGCGGGCTTTGCGGCGTTGTGTGCATAGGCGTAAACGCGACAAAACAGTAAATTTGTCAGACAAAACGCTAGGAGGGTTGGGGCGCTTTAGAAATGACCAGTGTATATACAGACGTTCTTCACTTACGGGATAAGCGTCTGTAACGGGTGTGAGGTGCGACATCTTGTCACATTCCGTTCATTGTCAAAAATCCTTAATATTCAACCATTCAATCAATGGGGGAGAGTAAGGTTATGTTGAAAAAAATATCGATGGCAGTCTTGTCGTTGCTGATTGGTTTTTCCGGTATAGCGCAGGCCGAAATGAGCCGTGAAGACTACGCAATCAAGTTTAGGCGCGGTGGATATACGGTGCTGGGGTGGTATTACGGCCCGTTGTATCGGATGGCGAAGGGGGAGATGCCCTATGATAAGGCGCTATTTCTGCGTAATGCAGAATATCTGGCCGTGTTGAGCAAGCTGCCCAAGGATGGATTTATTCCAGGGACGGAGAAAGGCGATACCAAGGCCAAACCTGAGATTTGGTCGAAAAGCGATAAGTTCAAAGAGGCCAATGACCGCCTGGAAACCGAATCAGCAAGACTCGCCGAGCTAGCAAAGGGCGGAAACCTCGATGTGCTCAAAGAGCAATTCGGCAAACTGCAGAAGACTTGTAAAGCGTGTCACGACGATTTCAAAAACAAGGCTGATTAAGGGGGGCGGCGGGTTGCGGCAGTTTTTAAGGCAGCCCGTTTTATCGTTTCACGCCAATTTCACTAGCAGCCAGACCGCACCGGTTGCGATGCAAAATATGAACAATGCCAACCAATTGCTGCTCAGGCGTATCGTCGGGACGATCACCTCTTGCGGTAGTTGCTTGGTGCCGGTAAACATAGGAAGCAGCAGATTTTCTTTCTTGAAAATCAGGTAAAGCAGTATCGCTGCGACATGCAGTGTCACCAAGCCTAGCAGCACCTCAAAACTTTGTTCGTGCAAGGCGGTGGACAGATCGCTGAGGTGCTTTCCGGCGTAGCTGGCGAGTGGCCCTTCCAGCATCATGTCATCGTTAGCCAGCAAGCCAGTCAATACAACGAAAAATACTGTACCGATTAGCGCCAGCACCATCCCGCCACCTGCGGGATTGTGGCCGATGCTGTGTTCAAATTCCTTGTTTTTCATGCCAGCCAGATAGTGCAGAATGGCGCGAGGCGAGGCGAGAAAGTTGGAAAATCGCGCGCTGCTGCTTCCTATCACTCCCCAGGCCAACCGAAACAACAGTAGCGACAATACCGCATAGCCGCAGAGAAAATGTAATTCCATATCGCCGTCTTCGGTCGATGACCACCAGCAGGCGGCAATCAGCAGCAACAGCGACCAATGAAACAGCCGGGTAGCTATATCCCATAGTTTGACGACTTGAGTAACGGTATTTGATGTCATGGCAAAGTACTTTTTGGTGGTGTTCGCATGGTATCAAAATGATTTGTGCCAGGGGTGTGGCATTTTGCCGCGCGGCAATATGCCACATTTTCAAGCTGGTTTTTCATCCTTACAATTCGCCCGGTTAAAAATTGAAGACAAAAAATCAGGGGATGCAGGATGAATAACAAGCAACTATTTACGCTCAGCGTACTTGCGCTGGCGGTCAGTCAAGCAGTGTATGCAGCGCACGATACGGAGATGCTGGATGACGTGGTCGTCAGCGCATCCAAAATTAAACAGACCTCACTGGAAGCGCCGACCAATGTCTCTGTCGTTACAGCAAGCAAAATTGAAAAAACCAATAACCAGCGGCTGGGTGATGCGCTAGTTGCCAAAGTGCCTGGTTTGTATTTGCGCGGAGGCGCTTTAGGCAACGCCCGTCCCGGTGTGACGATGTTGAGTTCCATGCGCGGGCAGGGCGGCACGCTCACCAAAATCGCCGTGCTGGTCGACGGAATGAATATGATAGACGCCTACTCTGGACAGGTTAACTGGTCGATGGTCTCAATGGAGGATGTCGAACGCATCGAGGTGGCCCCTGGCGTGGGCTCGTCTTTATACGGTGGCAATGCGATGGGCGGGGTTATCAGCGTCACGACCAAGGTTCCCACCAAACAGGAAATGTCATTCAAGGCAGGAAAAGGGTTTGGAGATTCAGCCGGTCAGTATGCCAGCGCCCTTTATCGCAATAAATTAGATAACGGTATCGGTTTGGTATTTGGTGCCTCGCAAAATGACCGGGATGGTTATATTTCTGATTTTGTGACTAAAACACCTGCCGGGGCCCCAGTGCCGGGTTCGATCGTGGTGAATGGCGCGATTCCGACTACCACCACGACCGGTGTGCCGACTTACATTATCGGTGACAAGGGGAATAATGCTTCAACAGCAAGGAATATTCACGGTAAGGTGTATTACGATTTATCACCTACGGCCAAGATCAATGCCGGGTTCGCTTACAGCGATAACAAGAGTCTATATGCCCCATACAACAGTTATTTGACCAATGCGGCAACAGGACAACCCGTGCCGGTTTCTGTGCTACCTGCTGCCGCTACCAATCTGACTCTAAATGGCTTGAAGACCACCCTGACTGAATCCGCCTTTTTCGGTTCAGTACCCATGGGCAATACCGCGCTCCGCTATTTTGCCGGATACGATGGGGAGGTGTTCGGCAGCAGTAAACTTAGTCTGAACGTGGGAAGAATTGACCGTGACAGCTGGAGTGCGGCGGCGGGTGCAACCGCGACGTTAAACAGCGGTGCGGGAACCATGAGTTTCTCGCCCAACAGCACCACCAATGCGACAGCGCAAGTGAGTCTGCCGCTCACCGAAAAGCAATTTCTGATATTCGGGGTGTCGACTGAAATCGGTGATCTGAATCAGAAGAAGTATGCGCTCTCCAACTGGTCCGATATGAACTCCAAGACCATCGTTCTCGATAAGGTGGACGCCAAGAGTACCACTAGCTCATTTTTCGTTCAGGATCAGATTGCGCTGGCGGACAAGTTCACGATTTATCTGGGGGGGCGCTTCGATTCATGGAAGGCGGGCGGTGCCGGTATGGTGTATGACGCAGTCACTAAAGTTACCAAGAACTATGTGTATGCGGATCGCACCGAGTCGGCGTTCAGTCCCAAACTGTCTGGTGTGTACCAGTTGAACGATCATTTTTCCGTCAAGAGTTCTTTGGGGACGGGGTTCCGTGCGCCGACTAATTATTATCTGTTTGCCAATCCTACTTTTTCAGGCGCGGCTGCACCGAACGGAAAAATGATTTTTTCCAATCCGAATTTGAAGCCGGAAACGAATCAGGCCTTCGATCTGGGAACGGAGTATGACTTCGCCGAAGGCGGTAATGTCAAGGCAACTTATTACATCACAAAAACAAAAAATCTGATTTATCAAAAGATTACCAAGGTCGCGACCTATACCGATCCGGTGGTTAATAAGGTCATTGACTTCTGGGGGGTGCAGGAAAACACAGGTGGTGCATTGGCACGCGGGATCGAGTTGTCGGGTGAATATCCGGTCATGAAATGGCTGACCGTCAGCGGCAGTTACGCCTACACCGATTCGCGCGTCACCAGTGATTTGACTAATACCGGTTTGGCAGGAAAACGCGTGACTAACGTGCCAAAAAATATGGCCAGTTTAGCCTTCGAAGCCAAACAGGGGCACTGGTCAGGAGTGCTGTCAGCGCGTTATGTAGGCACGCAGTTCAGCGTCGATAACAATTCGGATGTGGTCAAGAATGTGTGGACAGGTTACAGCAATTACACGGTGGCCGATCTGAAAGTAGGCTATCAGTTAACCGCTAACCTAAAAGCGAACCTGATGGTGGATAACCTGCTCAACCGTACTTACTACGAGTACTACCGTATGCCAGGACGCGGCGTCACGGCAGAGCTGGCCGGTCATTTTTGAGGTCTGCATAGGCCGCGTTTCATCAAGCGTGATTTTTTTATAACTGTATGAATTAAAATAAATTTATGAAAAATATTGTGGCAGCGATGCTGTTTTGTTTGATGCAGATGAGTGCTCAGGCTGAGGTGTTCTGGTTGTCGGAAACGCCACCTTCCAAGAAGGCGACTGCGCTGAAAAATGAGCAGGCTGCCACCGTGCCGCAAGCTGATCATGCCGAACATCTGCACGCGCAGGTCGCGGCTTCAGGTGTCGCGGCTTCAAGTGTTGCCGCGCCTGCGGGTGTCAAAAAGCACCAGCATGGCGGTGGCGCAGAAGTTGATGCCACAGGCGAAATCGTCGATAACTCGCACAGCGGAGCAAAGCGAGTCTGGTTGCGTCGCGGCAACAGCCCGCAAGATTCTCTCTATGCGCTTACAGGCCGTGACAGTGAAACGCTGGTTTTGCAAAGTCAGGAAGGCGTTATGCCTGAAGCGGCGATGAAAGTGGAGAGTGGCAAGTTAATTGCCAGGCTCGAATTGCCTGAGCTGGGTTTTTACAATGCCTATTTGAAGCAGACCATGACACATGGTGATCTGCTGCATGTGCAGATTGCTAAGGCCGAGTTGTTGCATGGAACGTGTTGCGCCAAGGGGGTTGACGAGGAAGCTGTTGCTAAACCTATCATCAATGCCAATATGCCACTGGAGTTGGTTAGGCAGCATTATCCGAAAGAGGGATTGTTTACTCGCATTGTTTCTGGCGATAAGGTTGATTTTATCGTGTTGAGTTACGGGAAGCCTGTTGCGGGTGCCAAGGTCAGCATGACCACGCAGCAGGGTTGGAGTCGCAGTCAGGTGAGTGATGCGCAAGGGTTAGTGTCATTTACCATGATTCGTGACTATTACACTTCATGGTTGGAATTCAAAAAATATCACAAGCAAACCTATCTGATGGTCGCCGATCTGGAGGTGACTGATAAGGTCACCGTTGAGGGCGTAACCTACAATGCCGCGCATTACACCGCGACCCTGGCCGGAAACTATTATCCCTCGCCTTATGACTATCGCTCCTACGCCTGGGGGTTGGGTATCGCGCTATTTGTGATCGTGTTTGGCGGTGTCTCCATCTATTTGTATCGCCGCCGTCGCATTAAACCTTATCAAGAGGTGCGCGTCGATGCTAAAGCTTGAATCTATCCGCACGGCGGTCAATAACGTTCAGTTCAACCGTTTTCGTTTCTGGTTGCAGTTGTTTTTCTTTGTGCTGCTGGTTTATGGCGGTTACCTCGGAATAGAGCTGGGTAAGAGCCTGCCTACCTTCGCCTGCGGTTACAACAAGGAAGGGCGCGGTGGCATGTGCTACCTGATGACCTTGCAACATCAGATGGAGTGGCCGTGGCAAAAGTTGTTTAGCGTCGCAGGACTGACGGTGTTATCTACGTTCGGGATTTTTTATCTGTGGTTTATCGCGTTGAACAAAGGCTGGTGCGGCTTCGTCTGTCCGGTCGGCACGATACAAGACTGGATTACCTCGTTGCGCCGTATGACAGGCATCCGCTATTCGCGCTATTCCTGGGGGCAGTTCAAATGGCTGGCGCAGATTAAATATGTGTTGCTGGCGCTGATGTTTCTGATCCCGCTCGCTATAGGCGGCGGCTGGTTTCAGAAGGATTTGAAATCGCCTTTTTGCATGATCTGCCCGGGGCGCACCATTATTCCGCTGTTCAGTGCCGATTTTTCCCAGCTATCCATCGATTTCTCCAGCAAGACCAATATGATCATGACGGGTCTGGGGCTGACTGTCACCGGTTTGTTCTTCATCGGATCCTTCGTGAAGAAGCGTTTCTTTTGCTTTTACTGTCCGATGGGGGCGTTTCATTATTTGCTGTCGAAAATCGCTTTGTTGCGGCTGAAAAAGGATGGTTCTAAATGCACTCGTTGCGGCGATTGTTTCCGGGTCTGCGATCAGGAAATCAAAGTGATTGCCGACGATGTGACACAAAAGGAAATCATGACCGACGACTGCATCATGTGTTTGAAGTGTGTGGCGGCGTGCCCTGAACCCGGTGCACTGAAGGCGACCTTTGCCGGAATTCCCATCTTTGCCTCCACCGAGGAAGGGTTTATAAAACGTATGAACAAGGGATGTAGCGATGGTAAATGAAACCTCAAAGGTGATCCCGATACAGGCCGTGCCCTTTGCCCGGTCGCGACAGGCGGGCGAGGCGCAGACGGTGCTGGATCACATCGTCGATGATTTTCAGGATAACCCGGAATCCATGCAGTATTTTTACGATCTGTTTCGCAGGGTTTACTGTCAGGGTGAGGACGTGCCGCATGAAGGGATGCTGGTCGGTACCACCTGTATTCAGGCACCGGAAGAGTTGATCTATGCCTTTGGCGCTACTCCGATGCGGCTGTGCAACGGTTCCTACCATTACGATCAGAAGGGCGCGGACTTTATGCCCTCCAAGTCCTGTTCTCTGGTGAAGGCAACGCTGGGTATGCTCAATTCAGAACTGGTGATCCCCAAGATCGGCAGACCGGACATGATCGTCAATCCGACCACCTGTGATCAGAAGAAAAAGTCTAGTTCGATGATGAGCGATATGGGCTACAAGGTGTATGACCTGGAATTCCCCAACGTCAAGGAAAGTGAAGCCTCGCGTGTCTATTGGCAGAGATCGGTGCGCCAGTTTGCCGTGCAGTTGCGCGAATTAACAGGAAATAAACTGACACGTAAGAACCTCAAAGAGGCGTTGAACAAAACGGGACGTGCGCAGGCTGCCTTTCGTAAGCTGCATAATTTTCGCCGCAAATCGCCTTCATTGATTCTGGGTAAAGACGCTTTTCTGGTCACCAACGCCTATTTTTTCGATGATATCGGGCGCTGGACGGCAGCGGTGGAAAAACTCAATGAAGAGCTGGAGCAGCGCGATAAATCGGGCTTCAAGGCGGTGCAGAGCAAGGCGCCTCGCGTGTTGTTTACCGGGTCTCCACCGATTTTTCCTAATATCAAGTTGCCCTTGCTGATCGAAGAGTCGGGCGGCGTGGTGGTGACCGATGAGACTTGTTCTGCCAACCGCATGTTGTATGACATGACGGCGGTGGATGAGTGGATGGTCAGTGACATGGTGGATAGTCTGGCTGACAAATACCTCAAACCCTGCACCTGCCCGATTTTTACCAAAAATGATGACAGGCGGCGCCGTTTGCTTGATCTGGTTGAGAGTTTTAATGTCGACGGTGTGGTGTATCAGGCTTTCGCCGGTTGTCAGGTGTATGAGATGGAATACCGCAGCATCGCCGAGGAGTTCAATAAGGCGGGCATTCCCATGTTGTATGTGGAGACCGACTACAGTCCGGATGACAAGGGACAGTTGTCTACGCGTATCGAGGCATTTTTGGAATCCATGAAAAACAGAAGGAAGCGTCGCACATGAAATATTTTGCAGGAATCGATGTCGGTTCGACCGCCATCAAAGTGGCTGTGGTGGATGGCGATGGACAACTGGTCGGGGTGCATGTCACGCCCTCGGGTAGCTTGTTTCATAAAAACTCGACCGAAGCACTCAACACATTATTGACCAAAGTGGGCTTAAAGCGTGAACAGGTACGTTATCTGATCGCCACCGGCTATGGACGTAAGTTGTTTAAGGAGGCGGACGATTCGATCAGCGAGATCACCGCCAATGCGATCGGGGCCTTTGAGGCGGGCAAGGCATTTGGCGGCGTGCGCACCATCATCAATATCGGCGGTCAGGATTCCAAGGCGATTCAGATCGATAACACCGGTAATGTGGTCAATTTTGCGATGAACGATAAGTGCGCGGCGGGAACCGGACGTTTTCTAGATGTGGCCGCCCGCAATCTGGAACTGGATCTGGAGGAGTTGGGTGATTGTCACTTTCAGGCTACCGCCGCCCCGCTGACTATTAACAGCACCTGCACGGTGTTTGCAGAATCCGAGATTATCGGCTTGCTGGCCAAGGGACACGGCAAGGCGGAGATTATCGCAGGGATACATTATTCCATCGCCTCGCGTACGGTGCGCCTGGCCAAACGCGTCGGTATCGAAGACCGGGTGTATTTCGACGGCGGCCCGGCTTTAAACAAAGGTCTGGTTGCGGCGATTCAGGACGAGCTGGGGCGCGAACTGGTTATCCCAGAACATCCACAGACCACCACGGCTTTCGGTGCGGCGATCCTGGCGCGCAGCGAGTTTATGGATGATGCGGAGGAAGATTGATTCCGGTCAATATGGTGGTCGGTGCGCCTATGGCAGCCGCGCTCGGATTTGCCTATGGCATGGGGCCCTGTCTGATCAGTTGTGCCCCCTTTTTAGGGCCGGTGTTTCTGGCTAATGAAGGCGGGATCAAGCAGTCGTGGAAACTGATTTTACCTTTGTCTTTGGGGCGCTTGACCGCCTATGCGACTTTCGGTGCCGTGGTCGGTGCTTTCGGCTATTACGCCAAAGGCGCAGTGGTCAGCGATTCGGTACGCGTGATTGTCGGTTGCGCCGTATTGATGATGGGGATGGCGTTGCTGCTGCGCGGGCCGAAGAAATCGTGCGGTGCGTCGCCGCTACAGGTAATGCGACGCATGGATAAACGCGACAATGTTCAGACTTTAATGCCGGGCGGCCTGTTTTTGATGGGGATAGGCATGACGCTGAGTCCCTGCGCGCCGTTGGGGGTGGTGCTGTTTTCGGCTGCGATGAGCGGTAGTGCGCTGGGTGGACTGGCGTTGGCATTGAGTTTCGGTTTGGGCGCCATCGTGATACCCGCGCTGTTTTTCGGTGTCGGGATCGCCTATCTGAGCACCGGCTTACGTCAGCAGTTGAACAGCTGGCGACCCGGTATTGAGCGCATCAGCGCCATCTTACTGATCGCGGTCGGGCTTAGCAATCTGATCAGCTGGTAAGTGCGGCTATATGCCGCAGGGGTAGTGAAATTTTTTTTGCCATAATCCGGCAATCATTTATCAAGGGGGGGAATCATGCGTAAAGTCATTGTTTATTTGCATCGTTGGGTGGGGCTGGCCGTATTGCTGTTTATTGCAGTCGCCGCGATCACCGGCACGGTCTTGTCCTTCGACAAAGAACTGGACCGGGTTTTGAACGATGACTGGTATTACGTCAATCCACAGACGACGCGTCTGTCTATGGATCAACTGGTGCCGCGCGCCGAAGCTTTTATGCCGGGTTCGCGGGTGACGTTTGTGCGCATGGATGCGGATCCTGCACGTTCTTACCAGTTTTTCCTGAAAGGCAAACCTTCTGCGGGCGCAGAAAAGGGCCTGACGCATAACGTCTTCGTTGATCCATATAACGGCGTGATTCTGGGTGGACGCGAGAGTGGTGCCTTCGGTCTGGATAAACGTCATGTCATTCCGATGCTGGTGAAGTTGCATTACACCTGGTATATGGGTGATTTTGGTAAATGGCTGATCGGTATCGCGGCGTTGTTGTGGTTGATCGATCATTTTGGCGCGGTCTATCTGTCCTTCCCTAATCTGAGAGGCTGGAGAAAGTCATTCCAGTTTCGTTGGGCGAGCGGCGGTCATAAGCTGAATTTCGACATGCACCGCTCCGGCAGCATGTGGATCTTACCGGTGCTGATTGCGCTGGCCTTGTCCAGCGTTTATCTTAATTTGAATACTCAATTTAAATGGGTAGTGAATAAGTTTTCACCGCTGACCACCGTGGAGTGTGCCTGCCATGTCGATCCTAATGCAAAGTGGCTGGCGGATACCGCTTCCTGGGATGGTGCGATCAAACTGGCGCAAGCGACTAAACCTGAGCTGGCAGTGGCTGCGATGACTTTTATGCCGGATACCCGCAAGTTCATCGTATCGATGAAAGGACCTGAGGACTTAACCCGCGAAGTCGGCATGACTAAGGTGTATGTGAACGCGATGACGGGCGAACTGATGCATGTACACGATCGCAGTGCGGAAACAGCGGGTGACACCTTTAATGCCTGGCAGTTGCCGCTGCACAACGGTCGCGTGTTCGGCCTGTTCGGGCAAATTCTCATTTTGTTGAGCGGCATCGTGATCACCGCCATCTGCGTGACCGGCTTTTTGATCTACGCCAAGAAGGCGCGCGCACGCGAATTCAAACAAAGCCTCGCAGCGCCGTCAGGTGATGCTGTAACGGGTGCGCTGTTCGGTAATGCGCCTAGAGTTAATTCTTAATAAATATAAAAATATAATGAAATCATATAGTTGTAATAATAAGTTTGTGCCTCTTAGCACAAGTCGCCCGGTGCATAGTTGTACGCCATTGCTAGGCGTGCTGGTTTGTCTGTTCGGCAGTTTCAATGTATGGGCCGAAACTGTGCAAACGCTCGATGAAATTAAGGTGACCGGCAAACGCGATGTAGTGTCCGAACGCCGCGAATCCAGTTCGCAAAAGGTGGTGGTAGATCGCCGCGAGATTGAAAATATGAGCGTGATGACCATTGCCGATGTGGTCGGCAAGCTGCCCGGCGTGGAAATTAAAGGCGATAGTCAGCGGGCACGCGGTATGACTCGGGACTCGGTGAATGTCTTGATCGACGGCGAGCGTCAGGCCTCGCAAATCGTGTTCGGCGCGTTGGGTCGCCTGCCTTCGGGTGACTTGGAGCGCGTGGAAATTTTGCGTGGATCATCGGCTGAATATGGCGGCTCTTCCTCTATTACCGTCAATCTGGTGATGAAAAAAGCCATTGCTAAGCGCTCGACCGAGATGCGAGTCGGGGTGGGGATGCGCGGATCAGAACTGGGCGAACAATTGTCCTGGACCGAAAACGGTGGCGATGGCGGCTTTGCCTGGTCTTTGCCGATCGGTTTGATCTGGAGCAATTCGCCTTTTAACACGCAGATTGACAGGCAAAATTCCACGGCCGGGGTGCGCAATTTATGGCAGCAGGAAAATGCCCACGGCGTGACCAAGCTGGGACATCATGCGATCACACCGCGATTAACCTGGAAAAATGGCAGCGATAGTCTGACGGTGGCACCGATGTTGTTTTTCGGCCCGACTAATCGCAATACCGGTACGGATTTGACGGCCTATGCTAACCCGGCGGCGGGTACCGGCCTGGGGTATAACGGCAATCGTCTCACGCAAGAAAACGGCCTGAGCCGCGTGCTGCGTCTGCGCCTGGACGGTGAGAAACATCTGGGTGAGGCTAAGTTGACCGCTCGCAGCTCGTTGAGCAGTAGCCGACGCACCAACGATACGTTGCGCGAGGTGTACAGTGCGGCCAATGTGTTGACAAGTTTCAATGAAAGTATGCTTAGCACGGATAAGGAATGGAATTCCGCCTTGCGCTGGGATCAGCCCTTTGGCGTGAATCTGATGTCTATCGGTGCGGAACTGGTTAAATTGCAACGCAATGACAATCAGAATTTTAGTGGCGCGCAATCTGTTTATGCGTCCTCTTCGCAGGATGGGATTTTGTGGCTGCAAAACGACTGGTCACCCAAGTCGTCGTTCACTTTAACCACGGGTATCCGTAACGAGAACACCTCGCTCAACTCTAACGGTGTCTCACAGCAACAGAACAGTTGGTTGCCTTCTATTGCTGCACGCTGGGAACCGATGGAGAAATGGGTGATGCGTTCATCGTTGGGCGCGGGCTTGAAGATGCCTAAGCTGGACGAAATCAGCAATGCCGCCGTGTTGAGCATCGCGACCAATACCCCGGTCGAAGCCGATAAAAGGGGGAATCCCAATTTGAGGCCGGAGCGTAGCGTGAATTTTGAAGCCGTGCTGGAACGATATCTGGCTGAAAATGCGGGCGTGCTGGGGGCGAATCTTTATGTGCGATCTACTCAGGATTTTACCGAGCGTCGTGTGCAACTTGAAGGGGCGCGCTGGGTGGACAGACCGTACAACGAAGGCTCTGCGCAGCATTGGGGGGTGGAGCTGGACGGTAAAGTGAAAGTGGATAGTCTGGGCTGGAAGGGCGCGACCGTGAAAGCGCATCTGACCTTGCCGCATGCGCAGGTGAACGATACCCGATTGGGCATCACGCGCATGGCACGCGATACACCGCGTTTTGTGCTGTCTATGGGGTTGGATCAAAGTTTGCCTAAACTCAAGTCCTCTTATGGTGTTTCTGTGCAGCATTCCGCGCTCAGTGCCACGTCCATTCCTCTGGAGCAACAGGGTTACACCCGTGCGCGTACCCAGTTGGATGCCTTCTGGTTGTATCAAATGACCCCACAGTACAAGTTGCGCGTGGCCGGGCAAAATCTGCTGGGAGCGGATACGGTCAGGCAAAATACCGTCACTTCGGCTGGCAATGCATATCAGTTAAGCAGCAGTGAACGCGGTTATCGCGGCGTGATGTTCACCATAGAGGGGCGTTTGTGACATGTCTGAATTTGTTCTGCATCCCATGATGACGCAATCCTGTTCGTTTTGGCAAAGTTCTGAAAACGATGCACAGCGGGAACGTGTCGGTGTCGTCGCGTTGGTTCTCGCGTTACATGCCGGGCTGGGGCTGGCCTGGATGATGGTGCCGGAACAACCGGCTCAGGTTATTAAAGAAATGTCAGTCTCAATCGCCATGGAACAGGCTCCGGTGGTGGAAGAAAAGCCGGAACCTCCTCCGCCCAAGCCGCAACCGAAGGTCGAAAAAACCGAGAAGCCGCTTCCTATGCCGGTGGTAAGAGAGCTGGCCGAGCAGGCACCTCAAGTGGTGCCTGTGTCTGCGGCCCCTCCGCCACCTCAAGTGGCTGCTGCATCACCGCAGGTGTCGGCTGCACCGGTTCCCGACACTGAGCCGGATTTCAAAGCGTCCTATCTGAAAAATCCCCGTCCTGCCTATCCGATGGTGGCGCGAAAAATGGGCTGGGAGGGGCGTGTGATTCTGAACGTCGAGGTGCTGGCGGAAGGCGCTTGCGGCGGGGTGAACGTGTTTCGCAGCAGTGGCCGGGAGGTGCTGGACAATGCGGCGATCAGTACGGTCAAGAGCTGGCGATTTATCCCTGCGCGTCATGCCGGACGTGCGGTGACACAGTGGTTCAAAGTACCTATTAATTTTTCTTTAGAGGATAGCGAAGCATGAATAATTTTTTTACCGTGGGTTCACCGATCGTATTTGGTACCTTGATATTGCTGATCGTGTTATCGGTGGCCACCTGGTCTATCGCGTTGTTTAAACTGTGGCGGCAAACTCGCGATCGTCGTCGTAATCGTGTCTTTCACGGCGCGTTCTGGGCTGCCCGCGACTGGGGGCAAGCCGCCGGTGTGGCCTCGACAGGCGAGGGCGATGTGGCAGGGTTGGCACAAGCGGGGTTTTCTGAGCTGAAAGCTTTGAGCTCCGATCGTCAGGATTTGATGCATACCGGCGCGCCTCAGGAGGTGCTGGAGCGGCAGTTGCGTCAGCAGGTGCAAAATATCCAGCGCTATCACGAACGCGGCTTAGCCGAGCTGGCGACGATAGGATCGACCGCGCCTTTTGTCGGTTTGTTCGGTACGGTATGGGGCATCATGCATGCGCTGCAAAGCATAGGGCAAAGCGGTACGGCATCCCTTGATGTGGTGGCGGGGCCTATCGGTGAGGCGCTGATCGCCACAGCCATCGGTATCGCCACGGCCTTGCCAGCGGTGCTGGCTTACAACTATTTCCTGCGCAATCTCAAGGTTCGTATCACCGAGCTGGATAATTTTGTGCATGATTTCATGCGCCTGGCGCTCAAATATAACTTCAAGGGGTAAGGGCGATGGCCGGTAACAATTCAGATGGCGATATGATGAGCGAAATCAACGTCACGCCGCTGGTGGATGTGATGCTGGTATTGCTGGTGGTGTTTATCATTACCGCCCCCCTGCTAAGTCCGCAGTCGCTCAAGATCACTTTGCCCAAGACCGACGCGGTGCAACAGAACGACAAGCCGCAAAAAGCCAGTTTGGAGGTGGATGCGCAGGGTAATGTGGCGCTGGAACAGGCGCATGTCAGCGATCAGGGGCTGGCGGAGATTTTGCATAAACGGGCGGTGGATCCTGCGTTTCAATTGCAGATCGAAGCGGACAAGGCTGTGCCTTACGGTCGCATTGCCGAGTTGATGGCGCTGGCGCAGCATGCCGGCGTCGCTAAGTTGTCATTTATCACTATGGCAAAATAGCCGCAGGTTTATCTTGACTATGGACTGTCTGTTCGTGCAGGATGCGCACTATGGTGGTCCGGCTTGCCGGATTTTGTGTGGTGGCAAATTGAGGAGATAAACGATGAAAAATGTAGTGATTGCAATGTTGTTGGTTTTTGGCGTTTCATCCGCAGCTTTTGCTTGCGAAGCAGGTGCCAGCAAGCATAAGTCCGGTACCAGCGCGCCGATTGCGCCGATTGCACCGGCCAAATAAGTTGGGTTGAAAATGCAGCAGGGCTTGGGAAACCAGGCCCTGTTCAATTTAAGTGAGGTGGAACGGTATGAACAGAAGAGAATTATTGTTGGGTGGTATGGCGCTGGCTGGTGCTGCACTGGTTGGTAATGCGCAGGCTGAAGAGCATAAGCACGATATGCACGAGCATCATCATGCGGCTCCAGGCAATGCGGCGCTGGCGGCATCTGCAGCTGACTGTGTGCAAAAGGGCCAGGTTTGTCTGAGTCATTGCCTGATTTTGCTGGGCGAGGGCGATAAGGATATGGCAGGCTGCGCGAAGAGCGTCAATCAGATGCTGGCGCTGTGCGGTGCCTTGCAGCAGTTAGCCAATCAAAATTCCAAACAGTTGGCAAAGTTGGCGGCGATCGCGATGGAAGCCTGTTTGCAGTGTGAGGAAGCCTGCAAGAAGCATGCTGAAAAACATCCTGAGTGCAAGGCGTGCGGCGAGAGTTGTGCTGCTTGTGCCAAGGAGTGCAAGAAACTGGCGGCCTGATCGAATTCAGTTA
Organism: Gallionella sp.; assembly: GCA_041660905.1. GTDB lineage: Bacteria > Pseudomonadota > Gammaproteobacteria > Burkholderiales > Gallionellaceae > Gallionella. The sequence goes on along the minus strand of JBAZVL010000003.1, from coordinate 114,092 downwards.
ACGACAGTCATTCCAGGCCAGCCTTCGGGTTGGCTTTTTTTCGCCTGTCATACGGCACCATCCCTATTTCAAATGGTGCGCCGAAAAATATCACTCGATTCTGCTCAGCCCGGTCAAAAAAGCCTTGCTTTGACGCACTGCATTTAAAAGCGGATGGAATTATTGCTAACGGATGAGACGATACAGGCCTATGAATATGCCGTGCTGGTGATCAACACACCATAAGCTTTATACGCTGTCGCGCAACTGTATCGTGACCGTGCTGATTAGCTCTTCGCCCAGCAAAACTGTCCTCGTCCCAGTTTTTTTGCCTGATACATCGCTTGATCAGCGGCACCCAACAAGCTGTCCGGCGTGCTGGTTTCATTGCTGAGAGCTATGCCGATAGAAATCCCCAAGTCGCATGACTGATCGTGAATAACAAAATGCTTTTGAAAAATAGTGAGGCATTTATTTGCTACCAATTCGGCTGATTTTTTGGAGTCCCCACTCAGGTCGGACAGCAAAATAACAAACTCATCACCGCCAATTCGCGCCAACGTATCATCGAGCCGCATGATGCTACTCAAGCGTGCTGCCACTTCGCGTAAAACTACATCTCCAGCCTTGTGTCCCAGGCGATCATTGATGGGTTTGAAGCTGTCCAGATCGAGAAATAAAACGGCCACTTGTACTTTATTACGGTTCGCACGCGCTAAAGCTTGTCTCATACGATCAGCTAGCAACTTGCGATTGGGTAGTCCGGTTAGTATGTCGTGATGTGCGATGTGTTCTAGGTTGGCTTGACTTTCAAGCAGCTTTGAAAGGACTCGATTGAACGCTGCGGTAAGATGTCCGACCTCATCATTGCGCACCACAGGTAATGATTTAAGCGGGATTTCTCCCCGCGTCATGAGGTTGGCATGGCGCGCTGCATTCATCAGCGGTTTCATCACCTGTCGCATGACTAACACCATAACGCTCAAAAAAATCAATAAGGTAATAAATGAATTTTTGAGTACGAAATCGCGCAAACGGGTGACTGGTCTCAGGGCTTCGCTGGTAGGCATGCGGGCTACGACAAACCAGTCGCTGCTCGGTACGGAGGCAAATCCTGCCAATTCTTCGATGCCGCGTGCATTGATCGTGATGCCAACCCCGCGAAATCCCTTCATCGCTCGGTCGTGTAGTTTATTAATCCCTTCTGCGGGTGTATTCGTTAAAACCATGCTCGCATCCGATGAACCAACAAATAATTTATCGCGGGGCGAAATGAGCAACAAACCGCCTGTGTTACCCACACGTGTTGTGTACAAAACTTCCAAAAAATTTGGCGAATTAAGCGCAGAATTTCCAACCAGAACCGCCAGTACTTTTCCTGTACGATCACGCAAGGGCGCGGCCATCGGTAACACGGGCGCTTTAGAGAGTGAGTCGGAGACGGGGCGGCCCATGGAAAATTTTCCTTTTAGTGCTTGCTGAAAATACTCAAAATCAGCATACGATGTCATGGTTCTCTCAGGCCATGCCGGATAGTCCGCTAGCGCAATTCCTGATGTATTCAGCACAATAAAACCATGTGAGAACAGTGGGTTGATGTCGGCGTATTCGGCTAGCCGGGTGCGTAGTCGCTCTGAGTTTTGCAATAATTCAAGCGGAAATTTCTTCGCCACTCGTTCCAGAAAATCACGTCTTTCTACGATGTCGTGATCTACATTTTTGGCCGCATAATTGGCTAACGTGAGCAACTGAGCAGAGGTCAAAGCGGTTACATCCGACCGCAAAAAATCAGCCAGCAAAAAAAATCTGCCGAGTGTGCCGGCAATGAGCAAAGCCGTTCCCATCAAAATCAGGCGCGTGGTAAGGCTGTTTAGGTTATGGCGAAAATTCATAGGGGCAGTTTAACCAATTATTTACTTGAATATATTAAATTTTTTATGATTTATAGAATTAATGCCCTGCATAAATTTATGATTTTTTGCTAATACAACCGCCGTATTCCCACGCAAAATCACATAAAACCTTAAATGCAAGTTTTGACAGCATCAAAATAACGGAAGCTGTTTTTGATGCTGATGATTATGCTTTTGTATCGATGTTAGTTGTTGCAGCGTAGCCGGTGCGACAACTTGACGCGCGGCAATATGTCACATTTTATAAATACAATAAGTCGAAGGGGGTGCGACAATATGTCACATTCCCAAGCTGATTTTTCGTCTCTACAATCCGTCCGGTTAAAAATTTATACGGGTTGATAGAAGATGAAAATGAAATTTGCACTGAGCTTGTTGACGCTGGCAATCAGTCAGGCGGTATATGCCGAAGAGGTTCAGTTATCCAGCGTGGTGGTTAAAGCGGGGAAACTGCCGACAGTCGAATCTGAGGTGGATCAAAAGTCACTAGTGCGTTTGCGCACCAGTACCAGCGATACCGCGAAACTGCTGGAAGATCAACCTGGTTTGAGTCTGTATGGCGCAGGCGGCGTCTCCAGTCTGCCGGTAGTCCACGGCATGGCCGATGATCGCGTACGCGTCAAGGTCGATGGTATGGATCTGATCTCGGCTTGTGCCAATCATATGAATTCTCCTCTGTCCTATATCGATCCGGCTAACGTCGGCAGCGTCAAGGTGTTTGCCGGTATTTCACCGGTGAGCCAGGGCGGTGACAGTATCGCCGGCACCATACAAGTGGATTCGCCAGCCCCGGAATTCGCTCAGGCGGGTGAAGCGACACTGCTCAAGGGGCAGGCTGGCGCGTTCTATCGCAGCAATAATCGCGCTCAGGGAGGCAATCTTTCCGCCACTATTGCGGGTGAAAATCTTTCCGTGCGCTATACCGGATCGACAGTGCGTGCCGGCAACTACACCTCGGCGCAGAACTTTAAAGCTGCCGGCGTTGCGACGGGTACCCTTTCTTATCTGGCGGGCAATGAAGTCGGTTCCTCGATGTATCAGTCTGAGAACCATGCGCTGGCATTCGGCTTGCGCCATGAAAATCATCTGGTTGAGTTAAAGCTGGGATTGCAAAACATTCCCTATCAGGGTTTTCCCACCCAGCGTATGGATATGCTGAAAAACGACAGCCAGCAGATCAACCTGAAGTACACCGGCGATTATGCCTGGGGGAAATTGCAAGCGCGTGCATATAACGAACACACCCAGCATTACATGAATTTTCTTGCGGATAAGCTGCAAATCACCAATCCATTGGGGATGCCGATGGACACTGACGGCAAGAACAGCGGTTTTTCGATCAAGGGAGATGTGATCCTGTCCGAGCGCGACACGCTGCGTGTAGGTGCCGAGTCTCAGCGCTATCGCATGAGCGACTGGTGGAGCCCGATTTCTGCTGTAGTGGCTATGCCTATGCAAGGGATGAAAGGGGGCGTATTTCAGAATATCAATAACGGACAGCGAGATCGTCTGGCTGTGTATGCGGAATGGGATGCGGCTTGGAATTCGCAATGGTTGTCGCAACTGGGCTTGCGTTCCGAATCGGTTAAGATGAACACCGGCACGGTACAAGGTTATAACACGATCAATTATCCTGTCGCCAGTTACGCTGCATTCAATGCGATGAATCGCCAGCGCAATGACAACAATCTCGATATCACCGCACTTTCGCGTTATACGCCGGATGAGCGCAAGATGTTCGAGTTCGGCTTTGCGCAAAAGACCCGTTCGCCCAATCTGTATGAGCGTTTTGCCTGGTCTGCCAATAACACCATGGTGTTGAATATGAACAACTGGGTGGGCGATGGCAACGGTTATGTTGGCAATATCGATCTTAAGCCTGAAGTCGCTCATACCCTGAGTGTATCGGGGAACTGGCACGATGCGGCGCAACAGGATTGGGATTTGAAACTTGCGCCTTACTATACTCGTGTGCAAAATTATATCGATGCGGTCGCTTGTACCGCAACGGCTACACATCCAGCCTGCCCTGCACGTGCCGACGGTTTCGCCAGTTTGAGTTTGGCTAATCAATCAGCACGTTTGTACGGCGCGGATGTGTCGGGCAGGATGTCGTTGTTCAAGGCGAGTGAGTACGGTAGTTTTAGTGCAACCGGTGCTTTGAATTACGTCAACGGCAAGAACCTCACCACAGGCGGTAATCTGTACAACATCATGCCGTTGAATGTGAAACTAGCAGTTGAACAGCGTAGCGGCAACTGGACTAATACCCTGGAGGCGCGTCTGGTGGATGCCAAGACCAATGTGGATGCGGTGCGTCGTGAGGTCAAGACCGGCGGCTATGGGTTGCTGAATCTTTACAGCAGCTATGAGTGGAAGCAAATGCGCTTCGATCTGGGGGTTGAGAACTTGCTCAATAAGTTCTACGCTAACCCGTTGGGCGGCGCGTATGTCGGGCAAGGCAATACCATGAGCACAGGTGCGCCTTATGGTATCGCTGTTCCCGGTATGGGCCGTTCGATCAACGCCGGGATGACGGTGAAGTTCTAAGCGTACTTGGCTGCGATGCTTGAAAAAAACCGCCTTCGGGCGGTTTTTTTGTGGGCTGGGGAGTGCTAGTTTAATGGTTGATACTTTTTCGGGTTCGCAGCGCGGCTATCCAGGTGATGAACACCGCCATCGCCACCAGCAACAGGGCGATGCCGACCCTGCTGATCAGTTCAGGCGCTAGCAATAGCAGGCTGCCCAACCCCAGCATCATCAATCCTGACATCAGCTTAAGCAACCTGCCTTCGCGTTCGGTCAGTTTGCGCGCTCCCAGCGTGCGTGCGAACACGGCAACGATCAGTGCAAGTGGCAGCACATAGACAAGATTATAGGCTGCTAGATAGCCGTAGCGTTCGACGGGAGAAATGTTGGCTAAAGTCAGCATCCGTGTATAGACCATCGGGAAACCCGCCGTGCACAGCAGTTCATAGAAGTTGGCGGCAATCGCCAGAAAAATTGTTGCAGCGAGCATCGCCGTCAGATTTTCGGCGTTTAGAATGATGCGGGCGCGGCGAAAGATATCCGGCTTCTTCGATTCGGGTATGGACAGCGTGATCCCTTTTTCGAACAGGAAGAAATCTTTAATATTCACCGTTCCAACGAAAATCGCCAATGCGCCCGCCGCTATGGTCACCCAGGCAAGATGGCCGAATAGTTGGAATATATTGAGCCAGGCAGCCATAAATGCAAAGTACATCACACCCGAGATCAGCACGAAGATACCTCCAATGAGCAGCATGCGCTTCCGGCTTTTCTGATGTGCCATCATGGAAAGCAGGAACAGCAGCACGAAGAAGGCGCAGGGATTGAAAGCATCCAGACCGGCCAGTGCCAGTGTCAGCACGGGCAGCGACAGCGTGTCCAAGTCGCCCAGCAACGGCAGACGTAGTGCTTCGTTCTGGCGGTTTTTTGTTGCTTGGCCGTTTACGGCTCGGGCGTGGCATTCGTCGAGGCGCCGCCGCAGCATGGCACCTGTCGTTTTGTCGCTGTCCCAGCCGACATGCATTTCACCGCATAACAGGAAGGCGGGCACAGACGCTGCAGGCTCTCCTAGTTGTTGCGCCATGTTTTGGTACTGCCGGACGTTATCGTCGTTGCGGGAAAGTTCCAACGCGTGCAGTATGACCCAGGGACGCCCCTTGGGGATTTCCTCGATATAGGGATGCGCCGCAGTGCAGTGCGGGCAGGTCAGTGACCAGAAGTAATATAGCTGCACTTCGGGCTGGCCGTTGTCATCCAATGTCAGCCAGGTATCATGGGCGTGGGCTGATAATGAAAACAGCAGCAGGCTGGTGGCTATCAAGCTAAAGGCGCGTGCGAACATTTCTCTCTCCCCCGATGAATCTCGTGTTAACGCTCATAATCCGGGCACGGAATGCAATCATGCCCGCCACCCGGTACGGCCGGATAAGCCTGCGAGGTAAGTTCGTGACAGGCTGCGCAAGCGAGCAGTCCCAGGCTCCGGTGAACCTAAAATCGGCAGTTCAATCCTCGTGATTTGCAGATTTATTCGTCAAAACTGTCGTTTCGACCGCGAATTAGGTGTGGATGGTGTAAGCCAGTATATTGATTATAAATAGTATTCTTGGTTTTTACGTCCAGCCACCCGCCACGACGTTGTCTCGTGCGGCTAAAGGCTGCTCATCGCAATAATGACGATTTAATCAGCGCGCGCTTAAGTCTGTCTCACTTTAAAAATAGTTGCCACCAGCGGCGGCGATTGTTGGGTATCGGGGCATGCAATTCGATGGCCTGTGGCGGGGAGATGCTGAGTATCCAGCCGGGCGGGGAAGCTGCGGTGCTGCATGACGAACCCATATGGCTGGGATCGTACACTTTGATCAGGGTGGGCGAGTCGGCATCGTCAGCATACACGATGCCGCAATAGGTCTCGTCATGTTCCTGATGCAGCAGAGCATCCAATGCGGTTATGCGTTGCGCCAGCATCTCGCCCTGCAAGGGGCTCTGCGGCACCAATTCGCCAAGCTGATAGACATACCACTCGCCGATTTTCACGCGCATCCACAGTGCATCTAGTTGTGACCAGTGCAACATACCCTGAAAGTGACCATTCAGGCGAGTCCTAAACTCATTCATCGAATTGTCCATGTTCTTATTCCTTTGCTGGAGAGTATCAAGCTGACATGCCGAGTAACTTGCCAGTCAAATTTCGCGCAAGCGGTGCCACAAAAAAGATCACAGGAACACCGACCGCATAGGCGATCGCGAAAGCTTCTCCCCAGCGCGTCAGAAAATCAGGCGGGAAGCCAATATTCACAGCCGTGATAACGAAAGTCATCAGTGAAATCATTAACAAGCCCATAATCAGCGAGAAAACGAGATGAAACTTCTTTTGTTGTGTCATCACAGCCATCCCGCTATTTTTTCTATAAATTTTTGTGTGGTATTGCAGTTGGCACACCCTGTAGCAAGGACTTTAATGCACTTCACATTCTGCTCCTTAAAATGAGTTAATGGCGAAAAGTTATATGACGCGTTGCTGCATTTTATCCGCACAAAAAGGCGCGATTCAGACTCGACAGTGCAAGCCGCGCCGTGACGGTTGTCGAAATTTTACTCATTTTGGCGCTCTCTTGAAAATTGAATGTTAGGCCAAAAAATTTCCTGATTGTGATCCCGTGCGCAGTACCGCGTTGAATATGTGGTCCGCGATCAGAACACCGCTGCTACCACAGCGAGCGATCAGACGCGGATTCAGCGCGCGCTTAGCCCAGACGATTGTCTGCGGGATGATACAGCGGGTCTTCCAGCACGTTCACTTCCATCATGCCACGGGCTTTGCCCAGCAGCTCAAGACAATCTGGACTCAGGTGGCGCAGGTGTAGCTTTTTGCCTAGTTGTGTGTAGCGCTCAGCCAGTTGGTCGATGGCTTCCAGACCGGAGTGATCCTTGACTCGTGCATGCTTGAAATCGATCACTACCTCTTCCGGGTCCTCCTTCGGTGTAAACAAATTGAGGAAGTTCTGAGACGAGGCGAAGAACAGCGAACCGTGCAGGTCGTACACCTTCCAGCCGTGTTCCTCGGTGGTGATTTGCACATTCATGCTCTTGGCGTGTTCCCAGGCGAAGGCTAAGGCTGAGATGATGATGCCGACGATGACCGCGATGGCGAGATCACTCAGCACGGTGACCACGGCGACGGTGATGCCGACCACGATGTCGGTGCGCGGCACCTTGCCGAACAGGTTGAAGCTGCCCCACTCGAACGTCTTTTCCGACACCACGAACATCAGACCGATCAGTGCGGCCAGCGGGATCATTTCGATCCATTCCGACGCGAACAAAATGAAGGAGAGCAGGAACAGCGCGGCGGCGATGCCGGAGAGATTCTTCACCGCGCCGTTGGTGACGTTGATCATGCTCTGGCCGATCATGGCGCAGCCGCCCATACCACCGAAGAAGCCGGTGACTACGTTGGCTACGCCCTGCCCGATGCTGGCGCGGTTTGGTTTGCCGCGCGTGTCGGTCATGGTGTCGATCAGGTTTAGCGTCAGCAGGGATTCGATCAGGCCTATGGCGGCAAGGATCACGCTGTAGGGGAGGATGATCTGTAGCGTTTCCCAGTTCAGCGGCACCTCGGGCAGGTGGAATGCCGGCAGGCTACCGGCGATGGAGGCCATATCGCCCACGGTCTTGGTGTCGATGCCGGCGAAGATCACCAGTGCAGAGGTGGCGACGATGGCGGCCAGCGTAGACGGCAATACTTTGGTGACACGAGGCAGCAGATAGATGATGGCCATGGTCAGCGCGATCAGGGCTAGCATGGTGTACAGAGGCGCGCCGTTCATCCAGGTCTGCGTGCCGTCTGCTGCGGTGACCTTGAAGTGGTTTAGCTGCGCGAGGAAAATCACGATAGCCAGTCCGTTGACGAAGCCCAGCATCACCGGGTGTGGCACCATGCGAATGAACTTGCCGAGCTTGGCCAATCCGAACCCGATTTGTAAGCATCCCATCAGTACCACGGTGGCGAAGAGGTATTCTACGCCGTGCGTCACCACCAGCGATACCATCACCACCGCCAGTGCGCCGGTCGCACCTGAGATCATGCCGGGACGGCCGCCGATCAGCGAGGTGATCAGACTGATCATGAAGGCGGCATACAGCCCAACTAGCGGATGCACCTGTGCCACCAGCGCGAAGGCGATTGCTTCGGGCACGAGGGCGAGCGCGACGGTCAGTCCGCTGAGGAGGTTGATTTTCGTTTCGGAAATGTGGTCAATTTTCATTTTTACTCGTTAAATATCGAAAAGCTTAGCCGCTCCGCTGAGGTGTAACGGAGTGTTGCTCAATGAACGCATGTGAATACCGGCCAGTGCAGGCTGATTTGAATAGCCGGGCGGGACGTTACATCGGAGGGGCGCGTGGAAGTTTACTATGGTTCGCCCATTTTAACTGATTGCGCCCCTATTCGGCACTACGCTCAATGGACTGTCAACGCTCAATGGACTTGCCCTGTTAAACTAAGCGCAATTTCAGCAGAACTTTGGCTCGCCAGTAAACGATACGCAGATGATTTCCTCTATGCCCGTTGTGATGATTGCCTTTTAGCGTGATCAGCTAAGCAGATTGACTTGTACGTTCACCTTCATCAGTGGGGCACGGGCACCGATAAAGCTGCCTGAAACAGGGGGGACAGCTTCGGGATTTCTCGCCACTGCCACCGCAATATGCCGGTTGCCGGTGACTTCGCCGGAGGTGGGGTCGAACCCTTTCCAGCCGGAGCCGGGCAGGTAAATCTCCACCCAGGCATGGGTCGTGGCACCGCCCATTTCAGTTGCCGGCGCATGTAGATAACCGCTGACAAAGCGACAGGCAAACCCTAAGCTGCGGCATGCCTCGATGAACAGTGTTGCGTAGTCGCGGCAAGATCCGCTCTGCCTTGTGATCGTTTGCGCAGGAGACTGGACGCCGGGCTCTTCTCTGATTTGATAGCGAAATTGGCGGCTGATGAGCTGATTGAGTTTGACCAGCAGGGCAAACGTCTCCATTCCTTGCAAATCCAGTTGTTGCAACCACTCCCGGATGAGGTCTTGTTCTGCTGCAAATATCGGTTGCTGAAAGGCGGCCAGGTCGATTTGCTCGCAGGCGGGATAGCTGAAGGGAAAATTTACCGCATAGCTTTCCAACAGAAAATCAAAGGGGGCCGGTGCGTAATGCTGGATAACGACCTCGCTGGCGATGAGGAGTTTATCGCTGCGGGTACGGAAGTTTACCAGCGCCAGCGAATTATCGAATACATCGCGTTGCCATTTGATTTCGTAGTCGGGCGAGATGCGCAGTTTGGACGATTCAATACGCACGTCGTGGCCCTCGCGCGGGCGCAGCAACAGGCGGTGTTGATTGAGAGTGACCTGAGCCGAGAAGTGATATTCCGTCAGATGTTGTATGCGCAGTCTGTGCATCACTCGGGTGCGCTGTCCAGCATTTCTACACTGACTGACATCTCGCGTGGATACAAAGCCGGTCCGAATTGATTGAATATGGCCACATCGGCGGCATCGCGTCCGTAGGCGACGGTGACGCGCCCGCCTTTAGGCTCGGACTGGGTCGCATCGAAGGTGTACCAGCGGCCGCCCACATAGGCTTCGAACCATGCGTGAAAATCCATCGGTTCGAGCTGATGCAAATAGCCCACCACCATGCGCGCCGGAATACAGAGCCCGCGACACAGTGCGATGCCCAGGTGGGCCAGTTCGCGGCATACGCCTTCGCGCTGCGCATTGACTTCGACCGCCGACATCTGGAAGTTGAAGGACTGCGGGTTGAAACGGATGTTGGCGCGGATCCAGTCGGTAATGGCCGCTACCTGGTCGTAGCCTGGCCGTGCATCTCCTACAATATCGCGCCCCAGTTCGATAAATTTATCCGATTCGCAGTAGCGCGTGGGCAAGAGATAGGTGAGCACCGAGTCAGGCAGATTTTGGATATTCTCAAATGGCGCGCCCGGACAAACATCGATGAAATCGCTGGTTAAGATGTCGGCGGTGGTGCGTATGGTGAATTCACCGGGCACCGCTTCCAGTCGCTGGCAAAGGTTGCCGAAATTATCGGTGTACTCTATCACCGGCACGCTGGGTTTTAAGGTGTAGGACTCGCGCGCTATCCACTGGTGCAATCCGCTGCGCGGACGCAGCATGAGGATGAACGGGGTGGGGATGCTGACATCAAAGGTGATACTGCATCCGGTACGTAGCCACATCGCTGTTTTCCTCGTGATTGATTGATAAACAGCATTCGGTTTCTGATGGCGAGCGGCAGTTTGGGTTGCGATTGTCCCATTTGCAGGCGCAGTCTGCCGGATAATTTCCTGCAAATTAAATATTTGTTTAAAAACAAATAGTTGTGATATTTAAGGTCAAATCGGCAAGCCAAACTCCGGGGCGATCAGTTTCAGCCATGAGTCCAGACGTGCATCGGTGAGGTTTTTCTGGTTTTCCTGGTCCAGTGCCAGACCGACAAACTGGTCGTCTACCAGCGACTTAGACTGAATGAAGTCATAATCGTCGCTAGGCCAAGCGCCCACGACCTTTGCGCCGCGCGCCACGACAAAATGGTAAATCTCGCCCATTGCATCGACGAATTCATCCGGGTATTTGTCCTGATCCCCCAGACCGAACAGGGCGACCGTTTTGCCGGTGAAATCCACATCTTTGAGTTTGGGGAGAAATTCCTCCCAACCTCCGCCCATACAATCGGTCGATAGGCCGGGCAATTGTCCGCCGCCCAGCGTGGAGGTACCGAAAATCAGATGCGAAAAACCGGCAATCAACTCAGGGGTGGCTTTGTTGACGTTCAGGGCGTCAGCCATGGTTTCATCGTTGTAGCGCTTCTTGATGAATTTAGCGATGCGACGGGTGTTGCCGGTGCTGCTGGCGAAAAAAAGTCCGATGCGTGACATAGTGTTCCCCTGTTTGGTTGGGCGATTGTCGCAAACAGAACAATCGCCTGATGTGGTGCCAGAGAGTCAAGCGATAACTCAGACTGGCCCCCGCCCGGCACGTTTGAGATCAACGGTCCGGGTTAGCGCTTCCTCAAAGGCCACCTTGTCACCCTTGGGTTTATAGTCGGACAGCGCCTTGTAGACCGTGATGATTTTTTCGGACGGCGATTGCCCCTTGAAGTCGCTCTTGTCGAGCGCTGCGATGTCGATCAACTCGTTCCAGATCAGTCCTTCCTGCATGCCGATGGCCGGAATACTCAGGCCGCCAGCCTCTATCTGTAACGGTTTGTTGATATTCACGATAAACAGGATGATGCGCACGTCTGCTGCAAAATCGGCCTGATAGTAATCGAGCACCTTGGGCAGCAGTTCGAGTTCGTCCAGACTGCCGACATACAGTTTGATCTTGTCGCCCTCCGCCAGCACGATGGTGTTCTTGATGGTGGCGGTGGGCGGCTTGCGGTGACCTAGCGCGTCGCCGACCTCACCCAGCTCCAAAACCAGATCGCCGCGATAGGCCGCGTAGTTGCCGTTGGACTCCTTGAAGTTCATATTGAACAGCAGTCCTTTTTGTTCATAAGCGTCGAATAACATAGTGCACCTTGTCGTAAAGAATGATGGAGTCACTAACCAAGCAATACCCATGCCAGTAATGCTGGTTCCATGTAACGGTTCGTTAGCCGGTAATCCTTCAAATTCCTTGTAACAAACCCGACAACGTTGCGCCATCGTGCCGTTTCAGACAGATGGGTTGAGCGACGTTAATAATTTAAATTTATATTAATCAGATAGTTATATAAATCATATCGAGCTGGCATGCTGTTTGCGTTCTATCAGGCACAACCCCACAAATTTCTGACAGGAGACGCAACATGCTTAATCTGACACCCGGTGCAATTTCCGCAGTAGAAAAATTTATTAAAGGCTCGGACGTTCCGGTTGCCGGTTTGCGTATCGCCATCGCGGGAGGCGGCTGCTCCGGCTTTCAATACGGCATGACGCTGGAAGAAAAGAAAAATGATGACGATGTGGTGGTTGCGTTCGGCTCGGTCACGCTGCTGGTCGATCCGCTCTCAGCGCCGCTGCTCGAAGGTGTCACGGTGGATTTCGTGGACAGCCTGAGTGGCAGTGGATTCAAGTTTGCTAATCCGAACGCCAGTTCCAGTTGCGCGTGCGGTTCATCATTTTCGGCTTAAGGAGCGCGTCATGTGGGATTACTCGGACAAAGTTAAGGATCACTTTTTTCAACCTCGCAATGCCGGTGTGCTGGCGGACGCCAATGGTGTGGGCGATGTCGGTTCTATCAGTTGCGGTGATGCGCTGCGTTTGATGTTAAAGGTTGAACCCGACACCGATATCATTCTGGATGCGCAATTTCAGACCTTCGGCTGCGGCTCGGCGATCGCCTCGTCTTCCGCGCTGACTGAAATGATCAAGGGCAAGACATTGAGCGAAGCGTTACAGGTCAGCAATCAGGATATTGCCGATTATCTGGATGGTTTGCCACCCGAGAAGATGCACTGCTCGGTGATGGGGCGCGAGGCTTTGCAGGCTGCCGTGGCCAATTATCGCGGCGAAGTGTGGAGCGATGATCACGAGGAAGGTGCGTTGATCTGCAAGTGTTTTGCTATCGATGCGGTGATGATAGAAGACACCATACGCGGTAATAGTCTGTGTTCGGTGCAGGATGTGACCAATTACACCAAGGCAGGCGGCGGGTGTTCCTCCTGCCATGAAGGCATCGAAGAGATTCTGGCTCGTGTGGTTGCCGAGCGTGGAGAGACCTATAAGCCTGGCAGCGTGCCCAAAGAGGACACATCCCCGCTTGGGCTGACTAATCTGCAACGCATACGCCGGATCGAAGCGGTGCTGGAATCCGTTCGTCCGCAACTCAAGCGCGACGGTGGCGACATCGAACTGGTGGATGTGGATGGAAAGACGATCTACGTCAATATGACCGGGGCGTGTGCCGGTTGTCAGATGGAGGCACTGACCTTGCAGGGCATTCAGCAGAAACTGATGGAAGAACTCAAGGAATTCATCAAGATCGTGCCCACTAAAGTCGGATCGCTGACCCGCGCGATGAAAGGTTGATCATGAACGGCATCTACTTTGATAACAATGCCACCACGCGGGTCGATCCTGCGGTGGTGGAGGCTATGCTGCCGTACTTCACCGAGCAGTTTGGCAATCCTTCTTCTATGCACAGCTTCGGCAACAAGGTGGGACTGGCGATTAAGAAGGCGCGCATGCAAGTGCAGGAATTGTTGGGCGCGGAACACGATTCCGAGATCATCTTCACCTCTTGCGGCACCGAGTCAGATTCTACCGCGATTCTCTCCGCGTTGCGGGCGCAACCTGAACGCCGCGAAATCATTACCACCACGGTGGAGCATCCGGCCATCCTGACCCTGTGCACCTATCTGGAAAAGGAGGGCTACAAGGTGCATTTGCTTGCCGTAGATAACAAGGGCAGGCTGGATCTGAATGAATACAAGAAGTTGCTGACTGATCAAGTGGCGGTCGTGTCGGTGATGTGGGCGAACAACGAAACCGGCACATTTTTCCCCGTGGTGGAAATGGCTGAACTGGCCAATGCGGCAGGGGCGATGTTTCACACCGATGCGGTGCAGGCGGTCGGTAAAGTGCCGCTGAATCTGAAAGATACCAAGATCGATATGTTGTCCGTATCGGGTCACAAGTTGCATGCGCCCAAGGGGGTCGGCGTGCTGTATTTGAAGCGCGGTACGCGTTTTCGTCCGCTGTTGCGCGGCGGTCATCAGGAACGCGGTCGTCGTGCCGGCACCGAGAATACGACTTCTATCGTGGGCTTGGGTCAGGCTGCCGAAATGGCGCTGGAGGCTATGGCGTTCGAAAATACCGAGGTGGCGCGTTTGCGCGACAAACTGGAGGCGGGAATTTTAGCGAAAGTGCCGCGTGCCTTTGTCACAGGAGATCCTGCTAACCGTTTGCCCAACACCAGCAATATCGCCTTTGAGTTTATCGAGGGAGAGGCAATTTTGTTGCTGCTGAACAAGTTCGGCATCGCGGCATCCAGCGGTTCGGCTTGCACCTCAGGTTCACTGGAGCCTTCTCACGTGATGCGAGCCATGAGTATTCCCTATACCGCTGCGCACGGCACGGTGCGTTTCTCACTGTCCCGTTACAGTACGGAAGCGGAAGTGAACCGTGTGATCGAGGTGGTGCCGGAAATCATCGCCCAGTTGCGCAAGTTATCGCCTTACTGGGATGGCGACGGCCCGGTAGCTGAACCTGAAAAAGCCTTCGCGCCGGTTTACGCTTAAGGGGTGTGCCATGTCCAGAATGATCATCATCGATGACACCACCTTGCGCGACGGCGAGCAGTCGGCGGGTGTCTCGTTCACGTTAGAAGAGAAACTGGACATCGCACGCAGTCTGGATGGATTGGGCGTGCCGGAGCTGGAAGTCGGTATCCCGGCGATGGGACATGAGGAGCGCGAGAGTATCAATGCGGTGGCGGCGCTGAATCTGAATGCAAAACTGATCGTGTGGAGTCGCATGTGCAAACAGGATATCGCCGCCTGCGATCAACTGGATGTGCAGATGATCGATGTGTCGATTCCCGTCTCGGACATACATCTGGCGAAAAAGCTCAAGCGCGATCGTGCCTGGGTGATTGAAACCATACACGAACTGGTGCCGCAAGCCTATGACATGGGCCTGGAGGTGATCGTCGGTTGCGAGGATGCTTCGCGTGCCGATCCTGAATTTTTATTGCAAGTGGCGGAAGCGGCGCAGGCGGCCGGTGCGCGCCGCATTCGTTACGCCGATACCTTGGGTGTGATGGAACCGTTCGGTTTGCATAAGGTGATTTCGTCGCTGCGCGCAGCGTGTGATCTGGAAATAGAGATGCACGCGCACGATGATCTGGGGCTTGCCACGGCCAACAGTCTGGCTGCTGCCTTAGCCGGTGCCACTCATATCAATACGACGGTCAACGGTCTGGGTGAGCGGGCTGGCAATGCGCCGCTGGAGGAAGTCGCATTAGGCTTGAAGAAGCTGTACGGCATGGAGACGGGTATCGATCTGACGCATTTCACTGCGCTGTCGGCCTGTGTGGCTGCCGCATCCGGTCGTCCCGTGCATTGGCAGAAGAGCGTGGTGGGGGAGGGCGCGTTCACCCATGAGGCGGGTATCCATGTCGATGGTCTGCTCAAGGATCCGGATAATTATCAGGGTTACGATCCTCGTGAAGTGGGGCGTTTGCACAAGCTGGTGGTAGGCAAGCATTCCGGCGCGCACGGCATTATCGCCGCCTATGCCGCGATGGGACTGATCCTGAGTCAGGTCGAGGCGCGTGCGTTGCTGCCGGACATCCGCACTTTTGCCGAGCGTGCCAAGCGTTCCCCCGCCGATCAGGAATTGCTGTTCTTATATCAACGCTATATCGGGCGCAATCTGCCCGGCATGGCGCACTGAGGTGATCAAGATGAACGATACGCTAGTGATGGATAGCAGTCCTGCGAATTGCGAGCCACCCGGATTTTTCACGCTGCTGCGTGAGGATGTGGAATGCGTGTTTCATCGCGACCCAGCGGCACGTTCCCGATTCGAGGTGCTGACCACTTATCCGGGCGTGCATGCCATCCTGTTGCAACGCCTCTCGCATCGCATGTGGCGGGCAGGGTTGCGCTATCCGGCGCGACTGCTGTCCTGGTTTGCGCGATTTTTCACCAATATCGACATACATCCGGGGGCGACCATAGGCAGACGCTTCTTTATCGATCACGGTGCGGGTGTGGTGATCGGCGAGACGGCCGAAATCGGTTGTGATGTCACCTTGTATCACGGCGTGACGCTGGGCGGCACGACCTGGAATAAGGGTAAGCGCCATCCTACCCTGTGTGACGGCGTGGTGGTCGGCGCCGGTGCCAAGATACTGGGGGCGATCACCTTAGGGGCGCAAGTGCGCGTCGGTGCCAATTCGGTGGTGGTGCGAGATGTACCGGCCAACCGCACCGTGATCGGTATTCCCGGCAGGATCGTGCTGCGCACTGAAGAGGCAAGTGCCGACAATATTTACGGGATCAATCTGGATCACCACCTGATACCCGATCCGGTCGGTCGAGCCATTGCCTGTCTGATGGAGCGTATCGAGGTGCTGGAAGGGCATCAGCGCGGAGAGGCGGGGCAGTGCCGTCACTGCGATGCGGATGATCTGTGCGGCACGGAAGTGGCACGCAAGGTCAGGAAAGAGTGAATATGGATCTGATGGATTTTGAAGAGGCTGAACTGTATTTCGATGAACCTGTGAACCCTGAGGTGTTGAGCCTGCTGGAGAGAGCTGCAGCATGCTACGGGGATGAAGAGACTGAACAGATGCTGCTCAAAGCTAAGTTTATGGCGCCCGAACAGCTCGTAGTACTGGTTGCGTTGTATCGCTACTACTTTTATCAGCATCGCCTCGATGATGCGTTGCTGGTGGCGGAGAGTGCGCTGGCGATAGTCGGAAAACGGCTGGCCTTTCCGGATACCTGGCTTTATTTGCGTGAGGCGAATATCGGGGCGGGGGTGATGCGCTCTATGGGATTGGTGCGGTTTTATCTGATGGTGCTCAAATCGGCCGGATATATCAATCTGCGACTTGGGCATAGTGAAACTGGACAGGCGATGCTGGAGAAGCTGGTGGAACTGGATAGCCATGACCGGATGGGCGGGCGTGCTTTACTGAATGTCATTATTGCAGCAAATAACGAGGAAATAAGGAGAGCAAGATGAACGAATTGACACTGGATGAAGCGCTCGATGAACTGGTCTCTGCCGAGGATTTTCTCGATTATTTCGGCATTGAATACGATGCTTCTGTCGTGCAGGTGAATCGACTGCATATTCTGCAACGCTATAACGTGTACTTGGGTAAATCTGTCTTGCCTCAAACGGATGCTGCCCGCCGGGAAATGTATACCTCGCTGTTGCGTCAGGCCTATCAGGATTTTGTGAACTCCGATGCCCTGACTGAAAAAGTGTTTAAGGTGTTTCACATGCATGAACCGCAGGTGAAGTTCGTGCCCTTGAGTTCGATCACGGTGAATAAGCAAAATGTTGCCTAAATACGAATTTGGCGATGAGGTCAGGGTTGTGCGCAATGTGCGTAACGACGGTACTTATCCGGGGATGAGCATAGGCGAGCCGCTGGTGCGGCGCGGCAGCACGGGGTTTGTGATGAATGTCGGCACCTTTTTGCAAGATCAATTGATCTACACCGTCAATTTTCTGGAATTGAACCGGATCGTCGGTTGCCGTGAAGAGGAACTGATCAGTATCCATGACACCTGGGTGCCCAGTAAGTTTGAAAGCCGGGAACGGGTACGCTGCACCATTAAACTGGCGGTGCGCGGTGAGGTGCGTGCGCATGCGGGGATGGAGGGCGAGATACTCAAAGTGTTGCGCGATGAGGAACACGGTGTGCAGTATCAGGTCATCTTCCTCGATCAGGTGCTGCAAGTGCCTGAGTTTGTGCTTCAATCTGTCAGCTGCGATCAGGAGGCGAAAAATGACGCAAATGCTTGAATCAGCTGTCGCTTATCTCGCGCTGAAAGCGGCGCAAAAAAATTATGGCAAATCGACGGCGGCCTTGTCCGGGCCTGAGCTGGCGCGTGTGCGCAGCATGGCGCAGCGTCAGCATAGGCTCGAATCTAGCGTATTAGCCTCGGATGAGGCGAGTGCCACGCTGGTGCCTCCGGTGACTTTGCAGGCGGCGCTGGACGAGATACGCGGTCGCTACACGAATCCAGAGGAATTTATCGAGGATCTGGCGCTAAATGGCCTGGATGAATCGGGTTTTGCGGCAGCGATGGAGAGTGAGCTTAGGGTCGAAGCAATTCTGGAGAAGGTGGGTACGCGCGCGGGTAGGGTCAGCGACGTGGATATAGAACTTTATTACCACTATCACCCGGATCAATTCCGCCGTCCCGAGACGCGGCAGGTGCGTCATATCCTGATTACTGTGAACGATACTATCGCCGATAACACCCGTATTGCCGCGCAGCAGCGCATCTCGTCGATCGTCGCGCGTTTAGCGAAAGAGCCGCAGCGCTTCGAAGAGCAGGCGCTCAAGCATTCCGAATGTCCGACCGCCCTGCAGGGCGGTGCGCTGGGCGATTTGCCGCGCGGGAAATTGTTTCCGGTACTGGATGCAGCGTTATTTGAGATGAAGGCGGGCGAGGTGAGCGGTGTGCTGGAAACGGAATTGGGCTTTCACGTGCTGCGCTGCGATGCGATTACCGGGGCCGATGTGTTGAATCTCGATCAGGCCAGATCACATATACGGAAAATGCTGGAGTTAAAACGCAAAAGAGCTTGCCAGCAGGCGTGGCTTAAACAATTGCAGGTGAGTTAACGGTTTCATCCCGGCTGTACAACACGACTCCTACGCGGTCGATGTGTGCGATCAGTCCGGAATTTTCAAGCTGGCCATATTGCGATAAGTCCACAGTGTAGGGCAGCATCAGGTCATCGATTTGATTTTCGATTTGCATCAGTTCAGCGAAACTAAGTCGTTGGCCTTTGATTGTGATGTCGATATCAGAGCCAGCACGGTAGTTACCCTTAGCTCGCGAACCGTAGATCAGCACCGAAGATATAGCCGGGTGCTTTGAAAAAACGCTGTTGAGTTTGTTCAACGTCGCTGGTGACAAGCCAAATTGAAATTCGGTGATCATGTCAGGTATTTTTCCATTTCGTTTCGCAGCACGACAAAAAGTGGAAAATAATCATCGATGATGGCGCCCACCAGTTGATCCGCAGTGGACTCATCGTTGGTATGAGATGAAATGTTACGGCTTTGTATCATTTCCATCCATTGCTCGCCATCCGCGATCAGTTCTACTTTGAACGCTTCTCTTGTTGCGTCCTTTGAACCCTTGATGTTTTGGTTGCCTTGATCTTGAAGGTAATCTTTCAATATATTCCAGGCTAACTCATGGGTGAATTCGAACGTCTGAATGACGCCTTGTTTTTCCAAGCTTGAAAGTGTGCGCTGTCCGCTCAAATCCACTGCATTTTGCAATTGCAGCAGCGCTCTTTTGAAATCGCTAAATCGTTGTTGCCAGCGTATATCCTGATGCTGCATCCTCAGTTCCTTTGTAATGACAGACTGTCATGACTCAGTCATGGTGACCTGAGGGAATCATTATAAGTTATTCGGATGTACTGTCAGGTGAATCAGCGCGCAAGCTTGAGAGTGTCGTTATAGAAAAAAATCTAATATAAATAGTTAGTTAGTGGGTTATGACTTGTCACCCACATACGGATTAGTGCGTCGTTCATGACCGAAGGTGGACATCGGGCCGTGCCCCGGAATGAAATCCACCTCATCGCCCAGCGGAAATAATCTTTTACGGATCGAGGAAATCAGGGTGTCGTGGTCGCCGCGTGGAAAATCGGTTCGTCCGATAGAGCCTTTAAACAGCACATCGCCCACCAGAGCCAGTTTGGAGATGGGCTCAAAGTAGACAACATGACCGGGCGTATGACCCGGTGCGTGCACAACGGTCAGCACTACCTCGCCGACCTGTACCATGTCGCCCCCTTTTACCCAGCGTTCAGGCGTGAAAGATTCGGCCGGTGGAAAACCGTAGCTTTGCGCTTTCATGGGCAGCTCTTTAAGCAAGAAAGCGTCATCAACATGCGGTCCCTCGATAGGGACGTTGAGAATTTTTGCCAATTGGACTGCGCCACCCACATGGTCGACGTGTCCGTGTGTGATCAGCAACTTTTCAACAGTAACCCCTTCCTGGGTAATCGCGGCGAGTATGTTCTGCACATCCCCACCGGGATCAACAACCGCTGCAATATTTGTTTTTTCACACCACAACAGGGTACAGTTTTGCTCAAATGGGGTAACGGGGATAATTCGAAATTTCATGGCTGTTCCAAAACTCTGGGTGGCAAATTATAACTTGCCAACGGGTGAGCCGTCGTAATATTGCGGAGGTTGATCGACTGAACTACTTTTGGATAATCAGCGCACTGTCTTTTTCGAACGGCGCTGCTATAGTGTCAACCCCAGTGTGATTGCAGAGTGTGCGATGGCGACCGAAACCGAACTCAAATTGCGTCTGTCTCCTGAGCATCTTGCCAGGCTGCGGCGCTGCGCCCTGTTCAGGACGAACCAGCTTGCCGCGCCCGTCACGCGCCGGCTCTACAATATCTATTACGACACCGAAGCGCTCGATCTGCATCGCAGTCAAATGGCACTGCGGCTTCGCCGTATCGGCAAGCGTTGGGTGCAGACTTTGAAGGGCGGCGGCTCGGTCAAGGCGGGGCTGCATCAGCGCAGCGAGTGGGAAATGGAGGTGTCGAAGGCGGCGCTGGATTTTTCCATGCTGGCAGAGGCTGGCGTGCCCCTGCCGTCACCCGATACGCTACAGGCGCTGTTTGTCACGGATTTTTATCGCACCAGCCGCATGATGGACTGGCATGGTGCCCGTATCGAGGTGTGCATGGATCGTGGTCTGGTCACTGCACGTGGCAGCAGTGCGCCGATTTGCGAGGTCGAGTTAGAGTTAAAATCAGGAGATCCGCTCAGCCTGTTCGAGCTGGCGCAGGAAATTCTGAACATCGTTCCCTTTGAACTTGAAGTGGTGAGCAAGGCGGAGTTGGGGTTCCGTTTGCTGTCCGCTCATGTCGAACAGCCGGTGCGCAGTGTGGCGCCGGTTTTTAGCAAAAAGGACAAGCTCACCCAAGTGCTGCAAACGTTGATCTGGTCTTGCCTCACGCACTTTCAGGGCAATCTGCGCGGTGCGCTCGGTGGAAGCGATGCCGAGTATTTACATCAGATGCGAGTGGCACTCCGGCGCTTGCGTGTGGTGCTCAATATGGCGCAGAAGTTGCATTCGGATGAAACTTTGCGATGTTTGATTCAGGAAGTGGCGAATCTTGCTACGATGCTGGGACGTATTCGCGAGTGGGACGTATTTATAGACGGGATTGCCCGGCCCGCGAGCGAGCAGATGGCCGATCATGCCGGCCTTAAGGCATTGCTCGAACGTTGCGAGGGGCAGCGTTCGGCGTGTTATGAGACGCTGCGCGGCATGGGTGTTTCTATGCAGCAGTTGTTGTTGCGTTTTTCTATCTGGATGAACGGCCCGTATTGGACGCAGGCCAAGGAGGGGGCGCCGCGCACGCACGAATTTGCCCGCCGCCATCTGAGTAAGCTGGCCAAACGTTATGCGCAGGCTGGCCGCCATCCTGGAGCGGCGGATGCTGATCGATTGCACAAGATGCGTATACTTGCCAAGAAACTGCGCTATAGCGCGGATTTTTTTGCCGGATTGTACGGATCGCGCAAAACGGCGGCGTTTCTCAATGCGCTGGGTGAGGTGCAGGGGCTGCTGGGGCTGAGCAATGATGTGAGCATTGCTCACGGTCTGCTCGATGAAATGTCAGGTCAACCTGAGCTGGCAGCGCATCTTGAGGCTATTCGTCTGGCTAAAGGGTGGGCTGATAAAGATTTATTATTTATAATCAAAATGTTGCATGATTCTATTGGCCGCTTTTCCAGGCAGGCTGCCTTTTGGGAAAAATAGTAACTTGCAGATTTTTCCGGAAAAAGCACACCGCTAATATTGTTTCTGCTCGAAATCAGGCGTAGAGTTCCGCCCCGTTCTTCAGCAGAGAAGAAAGCTCGAGGAAAAACAATGAGTGCAGGGCAGTCGAAACAGAAAACATCTACGCTGGTGCTGGGCGCGATCGGCGTGGTATTCGGCGACATCGGTACCAGTCCGCTGTACGCGCTCAAGGAAACGTTTGCCGGTCATCATCCGCTCCCCTTGCTGGAGGCCAATATTCTGGGCGTGCTCTCCATCATGTTCTGGACCATCATGTTGCTGGTCTCGCTCAAGTATGTGACGATCATCATGCGGGCGGACAACCGGGGCGAAGGCGGTTCGCTGGCCCTGCTGGCGCTGGTGAGCGAGCTGACCAAACACAGTCCGAAGACTAAATGGTTTATCACCATCATCGGTGTGTTCGCCGCCGCCCTGTTCTACGGCGACAGTATGATCACCCCGGCCATTTCCGTGCTCTCCGCCGTAGAGGGATTGGAGATCATTTCACCCGCCTTCAAGAATATGATTATGCCGGTCACCGCGCTGGTTCTGACCGGGCTGTTCTTCATACAAAAACGTGGCACTGGCGTGGTCGGCCTGGCATTCGGCCCTATCATGATCGTCTGGTTTTCCGTGCTGGGCGTGTTCGGTATCTTGTCGATCGCGACGAGTCCGCATGTGCTGCTCGCGCTTAACCCCCTTTACGCTTACCAGTTTTTAACCGCCGATCTGCATGTGTCCTTTCTGGTGCTGGGGGCGGTGGTGCTGGCCGTCACCGGCGGCGAAGCGCTGTATACCGACATGGGGCATTTTGGCAAATACCCGATACGTCTGTCCTGGTTTTCCTTCGTATTGCCGGCGCTGGTGCTCAATTATTTCGGTCAGGGCGCACTGTTGCTCAGCAATCCGCAGGCCATCGAAAATCCGTTTTATCTGCTCGCGCCAGAATGGGCGCTGATGCCCATGGTGCTGCTGGCCACTGCCGCCACGGTGATCGCGTCGCAAGCGGTGATTTCCGGGGCGTTTTCGGTGGCCAGCCAGTCGGTGCAGATGGGATTTTTGCCGCGCATGGAAATACGTCAGACCTCGGACAAGGCGCAGGGGCAAATCTATGTGCCCTTTACCAATTGGTCTTTGTATCTGGCGGTGATTTTCCTGGTGCTGACTTTTCAGAGCTCCAGCAATCTGGCGGCGGCCTACGGTATCGCCGTGACCGGCACCATGATGATAGATACCGTGCTGATCGCTTTCGTGCTGCTGGCCTGGCGCTGGTCACCCCTGCTGGTGATTCCGCTGATCGGTACTTTCTTTCTGGTCGATCTGGCCTATTTCGCCGCCAATGCTATCAAGATTCCGCAGGGCGGCTGGTTCCCGCTGTGTGTCGCGGTGATTTCCTTCACCGTGCTCACCACCTGGAAACGCGGGCGGCAATTGTTGTTCGCCGAAATTTCCCGGCAAGCTGTGCCGATACAAGTCATTCTGGATAGCGCGGACAGCGTGAAACGGGTCGATGGCACGGCGGTGTTTCTGACTAGCGTAGGGGAGGGAGCCCCTTCCTCCCTGCTGCATAATCTCAAGCACAATCAGGTGCTGCACGAACGCAATATTCTGCTGACGGTGATCGTTGAGGATAAGCCCTATGTCACCAAGGGCAACCGCCTGCTGGTGGATGATATGGGCAAGAATTTTTTTAGAATCAGCGTGTTTTATGGGTTCATGGAACAACCCGATTTGCCGGCTGCGCTGGAATTGTGTGCCGACTGGGGCGTGCCCTTCGATATGATGACTACGTCGTTCTTTATTTCCCGCGCGATGCTTGTATCCAGTCCTAATCCCGGCATGATGAAATGGCGCGAACGTCTGTTTCTGGCACTGTCCAAAAATGCCATGAATGCGGCAGATTTCTTCAAGATCCCCACCAATCGCGTGATTGAAATGGGGACGCGTATCGAAATATAATGCCGGGCTGGTTAATGGCTTATGCCAGCCCCGCGCTTATGCGCTAATATCTACGTTTTGAAGCGGATTTACTTACTTTTGCATGTGAAACCGCTATTCGTTATTTGTTTGTCTCGCTGGAGTATTTATGATTTCCCCTGTTCCCTTAAGAGAAGTTCCCAAGAGTAATATTTTTCGCAAAGGCGATGTGTTCGTGCTTTTTGGCGAGCTTTTCGGCCGGGGCTATGCGAACGGCTTAGTGAATGAGGCGCGTAACGCCGGAATGACCATCGTCGGTATCACCGTCGGTCGCCGTGACGAAAACAATGCTTTGCGTGCGTTGACGGAGGAGGAGTTGTCGGTCGCGGAAGCTAATCTGGGCGGACGCATCATCAATCTGCCGCTGATGGCGGGTTTCGATCTGGATGCACTGCCAGGAACTCCCACGCCGACCGATATGTTGGGTGCGCTGACGCTCAAAAGCTGGCAGGAAGACAAACTGGATTGGACTCAGATCGAAAAATGTCGCGAGGCGGGCGTTAAGCGCTTCAAAGATACAGTCGCTCAGGTGATGACTCAGTTGGACGCCATGATACCGGACGGCAGCAATGCCTTCTTCGCGCACACTATGGCCGGCGGTATCCCTAAGGTGAAGGTGTTTTTGGCGATCGCCAACCGTGTCTACAAGGGGCGCGGTGAGCGTTTCATGTCCACCCGTGCGCTGCTGGACAGCGACTTGGGTAAATTGATTATGATGAATTTCGATGAGGTTACCGCGAATTCATTCCAGTACTTGATCGAAGGCAGCGCCGCGATCCGCGCGCGTCTGGAAAAGACCGGCGGTCAGGTGAGATACACCGCCTATGGTTACCACGGCACCGAGATCCTTATCGACGACCAGTACCAATGGCAGACTTACACCAGCTACACGCAGGGCAAGGCGAAGATGAGACTGGAATCGATCGCCGAGGCCGCATGGGCGAATGGCATCAAGGCGACGGTATATAACTGCCCTGAGATTCGCACCAATTCATCGGATATTTTTGTCGGTGTCGAGTTGTCACTGTTCCCGCTGCTGCGCGCCCTGAAGAAAGAAAACGGCGGTGCGTGGGCGGATGAGCAGCGGGCTGCCTGTCACGCCCTGTTGCAAGAGGGCTTTTCTATCGACGCGCTGTTGCAGAAGATCGACGACTACAATGCTAACGGTGTGATGCTGCCATTCCGCGATTTCGCCGCCTGGCCTATGGATAACACCGCCGAACTGGCGGACTTGATGATAGGCACCTCGGATGAGATCACCCAGATGCATCTGGACCGCAAAGCGCTGGTGACGGATATTTTGAGTTCACTGGTGTTGGAAGGTACCGGCCCCTTGATGTTCCATGAGACCTCTAACCCTTCAGCGCCTGTGTTGTGGCTCAATCACGATGTGATTGCTAAGCAGCTCAACGCACTGCACGCGGGATAAAGGTAGGTCGGGTTAAAACCCGACCTACATCGCCACCGTATTAATCGACTCTGACCCTATTGATATGTTGTGGCAGTAGGTCGGGATTTATCCCGACATAGGTTATCAATAGGGATCAATAGGGTCAGAGTCGATTGATTATCAATAGGGTCAGAGTCGATTGATTGTTGAAATTACGAATGCAACCCGCAGCATCATTCTGCATCCAGCATTTTGATCAACGCGGCCTTGTTGTTGATGGCAAGCTTTGTGTAGATGCGCGACACGAAGTTGCGCACGGTCGCAGGCGATATATCCAGTTTCACCCCGATCTCCTTGTACGATTGCCCGTGGCCGTAAAGTCTGGCTACATCAATTTCGCGCAGGGTCAGCCTGTGCAGGGCGGATACCTTCCGGATATTCAGTGACAGCACATCAGCAGGCCAAACAAACCAAACTGGCTATCCCCATCTTGCAGCAGGTGCTGGCGTTAAACCCGAACGAGCCGCAATCCTGGCGTGATCTGGGGCTGGCGTATGCCGAAGACGGGCAGTATCAGAAGGCGGTAGATAATTTGTGGGAGGTGGTCTCGCAACCCTGGCACGGTCGCTTCCCGGATGTAGAGTTGATTGCGCTGGCCGAACTGAATGCCATCATCGCCCGCGCACCCAAAGAGGCCGTCATCGACACCAGCCGGATGGATGCCCGCCTGCTGCGCAACTTGCCGCTGGATTTGCGCGCTGTGTTGAGCTGGGATTCCGACAACGCTGATATCGATCTGTGGGTCATCGACCCGAATAACGAGAAAGTCTATTACGGCAACCGACTGGGTTATCAGGGCGGTGCAATGTCGCGCGACTTTATCGGCGGCTATGGCCCGGAAGAGTTTTCATTGCGCGACGCGAAACCCGGCAAATACAAGGTGCAGGCGCATTTCTTCGGCAATCGCCAGCAGGTCGTGTCGGGTGCAACGACCCTGATGTTGCGCCTCTCGACCGGCTTCGGCACACCGCAGCAGAAGGACGAAAACATCATCCTGCGCCTGACCGGGCAGGGTTCGCTGGTGGAAGTCGGAATATTTGAGATTAAACCGTAGGTCGGAATTTATTCCGATATGTAGGTCAGGTTTTAACCTGACAGGTCGGGATTTTATTCAGGCATTATTTCGACAAATCTGTCGGGTTGAAACCCGACCTACAGGATGGGCGGGTTCGTGGGGCGGGACTTATCCCGATCTGTCGGGTTGAAACCCGACACGGAATGATTCGTAGATTTGTAGGGCGGGATTCATCCCGACAGATAGGTTTCGTGATGACGTACAACGATCTGCGCAAAGGCCGCGTTTCTCAGCCGGGGATGACTTACCATGTCACGGCGGTGACGCTCTCTCGCACTCCGTTTTTCACATCGCTGGAAAACGGGCGCAAGGTGGTGCGGGAATTGATGGTGCTACAGGCTGAAGGCAGGGCAGAGACGCTGTGTTATGTACTGATGCCGGATCATCTGCACTGGCTGATGGTGTTGCATGAGGGAACGTTGTCTGATGCCGTCAAGTTGTTGAAAGGTCGTTCGGCGCATGCAATTGGTGAACCCGTCTGGCAGGCAAATTATTACGACCATGCCGTGCGCGGGGACGATGATTTACGAAAGATAGCGCGGTACATTGTGGACAATCCGTTGCGGGCGAATCTGGTGGAACGAATTGGCGATTATCCGCTGTGGGATGCGGCGTGGATGGATGAAAATACGTCGGGTTAAAACCCGACCTACGTTTGTTCGGCCATGTAGGTCAGGGGGGCGCCCATTTGTTTTGGGTTTTAACCTGACAGGTCGGGCGGATAATCACCCGTTTGTTTCACGGAATTTATCCCGATATGTAGGTCGGGTTTCAACCCAAGATGTGCAATCAATGGTGGCAGATTCGATTGATTTTCCGTAAATCAACAGCAGAACACAAATCATCAACGAGCCAGAATTCGATTGACTCTCTTGGAATCTGACCCTTTCGATTGATTCTACGGAATATTTTTATAAAGTTTGAGCGCCTATAGGGAAATATTTGATAATTATTACTCACTAAGTTACACTAAGTGAAACTTAGTGAGTAATTAAAGTGCAACCCTTACGACGATTAACACAAAATTTGGAACGCTTGGCCGATGCTGATCATTGCATTTTTACCCCGGCTGATTTGAGGGCGATTTTGCCGGATTTGAGTGCGTCAGCTTTTAAAACACTGTTGAGTCGTGCGGCCAGTGCAGGTTATTTGCAGAGGCTGTGTCGGGGCTTGTATCTATATGAAAAAGCCGCTTCCGACAGCGGTTTGCTGCTTTTTCATGTCGCCGCCCGGCTGCGTGCAGAGTGTTTGAATTACATCAGTCTGGAGACGGTGCTCAGTGATGCCGGTGTTATCTCGCAGATGCCGATCAATCGAATTTTTGTGATGTCATCCGGGCGCAGCAGTGTGGTTTCTTGCGGGCGCTGGGGAACGATAGAGTTTGTGCGCACGCGTCAAACACCGCAGGAACTGGTGGGACAAATTTACTACGACTCTCGATGCAAATTATGGCGCGCCAGTGTGGCTCAGGCTTTACGAGATATGCGCGCGACGCATCGCAGTACCGAACTGGTTGATTGGAGTGTGGTTGATGAGCTTGTTTGATCAGTTGGTTGATGAGGCGTTGAAGAATCGACGAGAGTTGGCCTCGCTGCGCGTGGTGGTTGAGAAGGAATTGTTGCACCACGATATTCTGCGCGTGCTGAGTAGCTCGGGTATGCTGGCCAGTCTTACTTTTATCGGTGGCACCTGCTTGCGTGCCTGTTATGGCTCGAACCGATTAAGCGAAGATTTGGACTTCACCGGCGGTTCTGAATTTAATCGGGATAGTCTGGCGGCGATGGGGCAAACTTTAGTCGCCAGCTTAAAGAGCAAATATGGCCTCGAGATCGATGTCAGTGAGCCTAGCCGTGAGCAGGGAAACGTGGATACTTGGAAGTTAAAGGTGCAGACGCGCCCCGGACGTAAGGATTTGCCCGCGCAACGCATCAATATAGATGTGTGCGCAATTCCCAGCTACCAATCTCGCCCCATGATGTTGCTCAATCCTTATGGGGTTGAGATGGGGACTGGTGGTTTGATCCTGCAAGCGGAAACACGGGAAGAAATCTTTGCTGATAAGCTGGTTGCCTTCGCACTTCGCCCTAACCGAATCAAAAACCGTGATTTGTGGGATATGGCATGGTTGCATCAGCAGGGCGTCAAGCCGCAACTGGATCTGATTCCTCAAAAACTCAAAGATCATAAAACTGATGCTCAGCAGTTTCTACATCTGTTTGATGCCCGTTGCGCACAACTCAACACGGATACTAAACTTGCGCTTGAATTTAGGCGTGAAATGCAACGATTTCTGCCCTCAGAATTGGTGATTAAAACTGTCAATCAGTCCATGTTTTGGGAATTTATTACGCAACTCGTTGATGCGTTGTCCATACAGACTCGCCAAGCGCTGGCAGGCGAGCGTGTGGCGACTGTATTCCAGATGTGATTCAAAGGATCAAGGATCAATAGGGTCAAAGGATCAATAGGGTCAGACTCGGGATCAATAGGATCAATAGGGTCAGACTCGATTGAGGGATAAATAGGGTCAGACTCGATTGATTTTCGATATTTTAAAAGAGGATGCCCGTGAAAATGAGCTCGTGGTTTAACTGGTTCAAACGTAGCTCAGTAGCCGATGAGGCGGGCACTGCAGTCGTTCATGTTCCGCTGCAGGACGTTGCGCAAACAAGCGCTGATCCTGCGGCCTTCACCGAACGGATGTCCTGGAAACTTCAGGCAATGGCGCGTTACCCCAAACATCATTGTTTCCGTTGCAATAAGCGCAACGATATCGAGAACGTGTTTTTCTGCCTGAGCTGCGGCGAAGTTGAATGCTGGGAATGTATACATCAGCGCACTAAAAAAATTGATTTGTTCGACGGGAAATTGCATCACGTTTGTCGTTGCGGTCAGTTTTTAAAGCTGTGGGATGAGTGGTATGTGCAGGCGAAACAACTCTTCCCTGAAAGTCTGTAGCTGGTTTGAGGTGTGTGCTGGTTGTGTGTGCGTGAAATTAGGCCATGAAAACTATGAGTATTTTGAAGATGTTGCTGGTTTTATGTGTGGCTATTCCGCCTTTTGCTGTTGCAGCGAGTGAGTGCGCGGAGGTGTTGCCGCAGACTTCAGCCGCTTGTCACGCAGATACGCCGCTTGTTATTTATCAGCCTGATGATGTGCTACTTAAGGATTACGCGCCATACCAGCAGCGGATACGTGTTTTACTCGATTATCTGGCGCAATATCCTGACTGCGGGTTGAGGCTGGAAGGGCATGTCGATCAGCGTAAATCATCCGAATACAGCTTCGGGCTTGCACAGCGATCTGCCGACAGTGTGCAAAAGTATTTAGTCTCGCAGGGCTTAGATTCTGCCCGTATCATGGCCGTTAGCTATGGCAAGGAAAGTCCGGTCGATTTGAGGAATAACCGCCGGGCGTGGGCGAGGAATCGCAGGGTTGAAATTAAGCTGTATCAGATTTTAGATTAAGTGTTACCTTGCACGATTGTGAGCGTTCTTTTATCGTCGGTCGTGGCACTGTTCCGGCGCGCCTCCTGAAGATCCGTGAAAAGTTCCAATGTCTGGGGCATCCCGTCACCATAGTCAGCCGGAACAACATGGCGGGCGTGCAGCAAACAGCCGGTCAGTAAGGCTGTATGCGTCAGAATCGTCTATCGAGGCCGATTTCAGCCAGTTCAACATATAGCCATAGAATCGCAACCGCCCGTATCAGGCCGGAGTGCGTGGCTTATTCCTCAGTTGAGCCCAGCGCCGTGGTGTTGAAACCGCCATCGACATAGGTGATTTCGCCGGTGATGCCGCTGGCCAGATCGCTGCACAAAAAAGCCGCCGCATTGCCCACTTCTTCGGCAGTCACGTTTCGTTTGAGCGGTGCATTTTTTTCGTTGTAACCCAGCAGTTTGCCAAAATCAGCGATGCCCGCAGCCGCCAGTGTGCGGATAGGGCCTGCCGAGATGCCGTTGGCGCGTATGCCTTTGGCACCCAGTTGCATCGCCAGATAGCGCACGGAAGCTTCCAGGCTGGCTTTTGCCATACCCATCACGTTGTAGTGCGGCATGGTGCGCACCGCGCCCAGATAACTCAAAGTTAAAATTGCGGCGTTCCGGCCTTCCATCATCGGCAGCGCGGCTTTTGCCATGGCGGGGAAGCTGTAGGAACTGATGTCGTGAGCGACGCGAAAGGCTTCGCGGCTGAAACCGGCGAGAAATTCGCCTTCGAGCGCTTCGCGCGGGGCGAAGGCAATCGCATGGACAAAACCGTCAAGGCCGTCCCAGTGTTGATTCAAGTCTGTAAAGAGTTGATTGATGTCATCGTCAGAAGCGACGTCGCATTGAAATACCAGTTCGCTGTCAAATTGTTTGGCCAGCCCCAGTACCCGTTCGCGCACGCGTTCACCCTGATAGGTGAAGGCCAGTTGCGCGCCTTCGCGGTGCATGGCTTGCGCGACACCATAAGCGATGGAGCGGGTGCTGATCATGCCGGTAATCAAAATTTGTTTGTTGGCCAGAAATCCCATATGAGTCCTTGTTAGATTGGTCAGCGCCGATTATAAAGCAATGGCGCGCATTGGTCAGATGCAATCGTATATAATCCGTGGTCGTTAAATTTAAGGCCTATCTTCATGCTGGAAATCAGCAATCTTGCTTGTAGTCGCGGTGACCACCGCCTGTTCACGGGGTTGAGTTTTGTGCTCCATCCGGGGCAAATCATGCAGATTCAGGGAGCCAATGGCAGCGGTAAGACCAGTTTGCTGCGCACCTTGTGTGGTTTTATCACGCCGGATGAGGGGAAAATCGTATGGGATGGCACCGATATGCGCGATTTGGCGGAGGATTACTTTGCGCAAATGCTCTATTTGGGGCATTTGAACGCCATCAAGGATGAATTGAGCGCGCTGGAAAATCTGAGAATTTCGGCGGGTATGTCGGGCGAGCAGTTAAGTGAATCCGATGCGATAGCAGCCTTGCGCCGGATGGGTTTGAAGGGTCGTGAACGATTGCCGACCAAAGTGCTCTCACAGGGGCAGCGTCGCCGGGTGTCACTGGCGCGTTTGCTGGTGAGCGATGCGAAGTTGTGGATACTGGATGAACCGCTGGCAGCTTTAGATGTCGGAGCTGTCGCGATGATAGGAAGTTTAATCGGCGAACATCTTGCGCGGCAGGGCATGGTGATATTCACGACACATCAACCGCTGACGGTGGATGGAATAGAAATGCGCAGCCTGACGCTGTCATGAATATGAAAAAATTATCTTTGTTATCGCTATTGCTGTTGGTGGTGCGCCGCGATCTGGTGCTGGCGATGCGTCGCCGCGCCGATGTGCTGACCACCTTGTTCTTCTTTGTCATGGTGGTGAGCCTGTTTCCGCTCGGCGTCGGGCCGGAAATGGATATGTTGCGCAAGATGGCCCCGGGTGTGTTGTGGGTAGCAGCCTTACTGGCATCAATGTTGTCGTTAGGTCGCTTGTTCTCGGCGGACTATTTGGATGGTACGCTAGAGCAAATGTTACTGGCGCCTCAGTCGCTGTCGGTTCTGGTGCTGGGTAAGATGGTGTCGCACTGGATGGTGTCCGGCTTGCCGCTGGTGCTGATGACGCCGGTGCTGGGTTTGCAGTTCGACATGACGGTAGAGGCCATCGGTGTGCTGATGCTGGGTCTGTTATTGGGTACGCCGATTTTGAGTATGGTAGGCGGCATCGGGGCGGCGCTGACTTTAGGTTTGCGAGGTGGCGGTGTGTTGCTATCTTTGCTGGTGTTGCCGCTGTGCATCCCGGTGCTGATTTTTGGCACGGGTGCGGTGCAGGCGGTGACCAGCGGTTTGAATGTCTCAGCCCATC
The DNA here is from genome assembly GCA_041660905.1 of Gallionella sp. Lineage (GTDB taxonomy): Bacteria > Pseudomonadota > Gammaproteobacteria > Burkholderiales > Gallionellaceae > Gallionella. The sequence continues at coordinate 81,763 of JBAZVL010000003.1, read as the reverse complement.
TCTCTTTGATGGGCGCGTTACTGGTGTTGGCGCTGGCGTTTACCCCCTGGGTGACGGCACAGGCCTTGCGAATTTCGATGGAGTAATTTTTTAGAGAATTTCTATGGCGATAAACTGGTTTAAATATTCTGCACCCACCACTTTTTACGGATTGGCTGGCAAGCTTATTCCCTGGTTCGCGATTCCGGCAGCGATACTTTGTGTGATTGCCCTGTATATCGGTTTTGTAATCGCTCCCATCGATGCGACGCAGGGGCAGTTCTATCGCATCATCTATATCCATGTTCCCGCCTCCATTATCTCCATGTTTCTGTATCTGGTGATGGCAGGCTACGCGGCGATGGGTCTGATCTTCAATACGCGACTGTCCTCTATGATGGCCAGTGCGGTCGCGCCGACCGGCGCCTTGTTCGCCTTTATCTCGCTGTGGACTGGTGCGCTGTGGGGCAAGCCGATGTGGGGCGCGTGGTGGGTGTGGGATGCGCGTCTGACTTCCGAATTGATCCTGTTGTTTTTATATCTTGGCTTTATCGCACTGCACGCGTCCATCGACGACCCGCGCCGGGCTGACCGTGCCGCGGCCCTGCTGGCGATAGTCGGTTCTGTCAACGTGCCTATCATCTACTTCTCGGTTAAATGGTGGAATACCCTGCATCAGGGTTCGACCATCAAATATTCCGGCACCTCCATGCACATCGCGATGCAACAGGCGATGTTCACCATGCTGGTGGCCTGCTGGCTGTATGCGATCGCTGTCACCCTGATGCGGGTGCGCAGCATTATTCTGGAACGCGAACGCCATACTAAGTGGATCGCTCAACTGGCGGAGGTGAAATAATGAGTCTGGATATCTGGATGAGAGAAAACCCGTTGACCTATGTGTGGATAGGTTCCTACGGCGTGGCATTTTTGGTGTTTGCCTTTGAAATCGCCATGGTGATGCATAAACGTAAAATCACGCTGCAACAGGTGCGCCTGATGCGTGAAGCTGAAGAATCGGAAGGGAAATAGGATGAAACTGCGTCAGAAAAGAGCCTTATACATCGTTGTTGCTGTTGCTGCCGTCGGTTTGGCGGTGATGCTGGTATTGAATGCCTTGAAGGATAACGTCAGCCTGTATTTCACGCCGACTCAGGTTTATGACAAGGAAGCGCCGCAGGGGCGCAGTTTTCGCATCGGCGGATTGGTGGAGGAGGGTAGCGTCAAGCGCGAAGGCGATGGCCTGACCGTGCATTTTGCCATCACCGATCTGAAAAGAAGTCTGCCGGTGGTGTACAAAGGGATATTGCCTGATCTGTTCAAGGAAGGTAAGGGGGTCGTCGCGCAAGGCAAGATGGAAGCAGATGGGGTAATGCATGCTGCTGAAGTGCTGGCCAAACACGATGAAAACTACATGCCGCCTGAAGCGGCCGATGCCCTGAAGAAAGCCGGCACTGCGGCGAGCTCTCCTGCGGCAACAAAATAATTTAATATAATCATATATTTGAGAGTAATTGCATGATTCCAGAGCTAGGTCATTTTTCCTTAATCGTCGCGTTGTTTTTGGCGATTACCCTGGGTGTGCTGCCGATAATCGGTGCCGCCCTCAATAACAATGCTTTGATGGGGGGCGCGCGCCCGTTGGCCTACGGGCAGATGTTGCTGATCGGTGTCGCGTTTGCCACGCTGGCGAATGCTTTCCTATCCAATGACTTTTCCGTGTTGTATGTGGCGCAGCATTCCAACTCGCAGTTGCCCGGCCAGTACCGTTTCGCGGCAATTTGGGGCGGACATGAGGGGTCGTTGTTGCTGTGGGCATTTTTACTGTCGGTCTGGACAGCGGCAGTTGCCGCCTTCAGCCGTCATCTGCCCGAGGAAATGGTCGCTCGCGTGCTGGGTGTGATGGGGCTGATCTCGGTCGGCTTCCTGATGTTTATGCTGTTCACCAGCAGCCCGTTTGAACGTCTGTTGCCGGCTGCGGCCGATGGTCGAGACCTGAATCCGCTGTTGCAGGATCCGGGGCTGGTTATCCATCCGCCCATGCTGTATATGGGTTATGTGGGGTTCTCGGTGGCTTTCGCCTTTGCGATCTCGGCCTTGCTGGGCGGTAAACTCGATGCGACCTGGGCGCGCTGGTCACGTCCCTGGACGACGGTCGCCTGGGTATTTATGACCTTAGGTATTGCATTAGGATCGGGTTGGGCTTATTACGAATTGGGTTGGGGCGGCTGGTGGTTCTGGGATCCGGTCGAGAACGCCTCCTTCATGCCCTGGTTGATCGGTACGGCACTGATACACTCGCTGGCGGTGACGGAAAAGCGCGGTGCCTTCAAGAGTTGGACGGTGTTGCTGGCGATCGCCGCCTTTTCGATGAGTCTGCTGGGTACCTTTCTGGTGCGCTCCGGTGTGTTGACTTCCGTGCATTCGTTCGCGGCTGATCCTAAGCGCGGTATCTTTATTTTGAGTTTTCTGGTGCTGGTCATCGGTGCATCGCTGGTGTTGTTCGCCTGGCGTGCGCCTAAGGTGGGGCTGGGCGGAAAGTTCGATCTGTTGTCGCGTGAATCGCTGCTGCTCTCCAACAACGTGCTGCTGTCGGTCGCTTCCGCTTCCGTATTTATTGGCACCCTGTATCCCCTGTTCATGGATGCGTTGGGCTATGGCAAACTGTCGGTCGGTGCTCCCTATTTCGAGGCCGTGTTCGTGCCGTTGATGGTACCCATGGTGTTCATGATGGGTTTAGGACCGCTGGCGCGCTGGAAGAAGATGTCTGTTCCTGACCTTGCGCTTCGCGTGCGCTGGGGCTTTGCTGCCTCGCTGGTATCGGCCTTGTTGCTGCCGCTCTCGATCGGTAAGTTCTTATCTTTAGAATCCGATAAATGGTCTCTTATGATTGTTTTGGGTTTGCTGATGGCTTTCTGGGTGATTGCCTCGCTGGTGATCAGTTTGAAGCAGCGCTGGTCTGGCCAGGGTGGCTTTATTGCGCGCGTGCGGGCTCAGAGTCTGAGTTACTACGGTATGCAGGTCGCGCATTTGGGCGTGGCGCTCTTTATCATCGGAGTGACACTGGTTAAAGGCTATGAGACCGAACGCGATTTGCGCATGAATGTAGGAGATACCGTAGTGGCGGGTGGTTATGAGTTTCGATTTAACGGCGTGACGGAATCTCAGGGCCCTAACTATGTTGCCGGTATCGGGCATGTCAGTGTCAGCCTGAACGGTAAGTTGGTCACAGAACTAGAGCCTGAAAAACGTCAGTACAATGTCTCCGGCATGCCTCTGACCGAGGCGGCGATTACTACCGGGGTGTTCCGCGACCTGTATGTCTCACTGGGCGAACCTATCCCCGAATCCGAAGGGGCCTGGTCTGTGCGTGTTTATATTAAACCGTTTGTCGACTGGATCTGGGCAGGCTGTCTGTTGATGTCGCTGGGTGGCCTGCTGGCGGTGTCCGATCGCCGCTATCGTATTCACAAAAAAGCGGGTTCACGGGGTTCTCACACAGAAGGAGTCGCAGCATGATGCGTTTTATACTGCCTTTGGTCATTTTTCTGGTGTTATCGGTGTTCCTGTACCTGGGGTTGGGGCGCGATACGCGCGAGGTGCCGTCCCCGCTGGTCGGCAAACCGGCGCCTGCCTTTGTGTTGCCACAGTTGCAAGAATCCGCTAGGCAATTCTCACCCGTGGAGATGCAGGGTCAGGTATGGCTTTTGAACGTCTGGGCGTCATGGTGCGGGGCATGCAAGGACGAGCATCCGTTGCTGATGGATTTGTCGGCCCGGAATATCGTCCCTATCGTGGGGCTGGACTACAAGGATAAACGCCAGGATGGCCTGGCAACGCTCAGCAATGCGGGTAACCCTTACACGCTGGTGATTGCAGATGCAGATGGTAAAGTTGGTTTTGATTACGGGGTGTACGGGGTTCCTGAAACCTATGTTATTGATAAAAAAGGAATAATTAAATACAAATTGATCGGCCCTTTAACGCCGCAAAATTTGCGTGAAAAAATTCTTCCTCTGGTTACGGAGTTACAGAAACAATGAGATTTTTATTGATATTGGCGCTGCTGCTGCCCGCATTTTCCTTTGCCGGAGAGGCGAAAGATATGGCCGAGGATCCGGTCATGGAAAGGCGCATGATACAACTGGCCGAGAAAGTACGTTGTCTGGTTTGCCAGAGTGAACCTGTATCCAATTCACACTCTGACTGGTCGAACGATGTGCGCGCCATCATGCGCGAGAAGATGAAGGCGGGTGCGACAGATCAGCAGATCCTCGATTTGCTGGTTGAGCGTTTTGGAAAGTCTGTTCTTTTTGATCCGCCGGTAGACAAAGAAACCATGCCCTTGTGGTCTGCGCCCTTTATTTTGCTGTTGCTGGGCGGCTTGGGGCTGTTTTATCAGTTAAAAGCGCGCCGCACTCAGGTGACGGAAGCGGATTTGTCCGAGCAGGACGAACAACGCGCCTCCAAACTTTTAAACGATGATCAACCCTCGGTCGAACAATACGGTAAGAAGGATACGCAAGCATGACCCTATTTTGGATATTCTGTGCCGTGCTGCTGCTGGTCGCACTGGCCTTCGTGGTTTGGCCGTTGTGGCGCAAGTCTGCGCCGGGTAATGAGGTGTTGCGCGATGCAGCCAACCTTGAAATATTGCGCGACCAGTCTGAAGAGCTGGACGCCGATCTGCAAAACAGTCTGTTGAGTCAGGAAGCCTATGAACAAGGGCGCCGCGAGTTGCATGTGCGTCTGCTCGATGAAGTCAAAAGCACCGAATCTCCCGCGATAGTGCCACGCAGTCCTGCGCGTGTGCTGGCGCTGGTGCTGGTTGTGTTGATACCGCTTTGCAGCGTGCTGCTCTATCTGACGATAGGCAACAGTCGAGCCATGCTGCCGGAACAACCGCAGGTTGCGGCCGACGATTTCGGAATACTGCGCTCGGATACTGCGCTGCAGGAACTCGAAGCGCGCCTGGTCAAGCTACCCGAGAATCCCGACGGTTGGCTGGTGCTGGCGCGTTCGTACAGCGAGTTGCAACGTTTTCCGGATGCGGTGCGCGCCTATGAACAGTTGGTTAAACTAGTGCCGAATGAGGCTCAACTCTGGACCAATTACGCCGATGCGCTGGCGATGAGCAATAATCAGTCGCTGTTGGGTGAACCGACCAAGTTGCTGGTCAAGGCTTTGGCGCTCGATCCGAACAACAACACCGCGCTGGCGCTGGCGGGCTCGGCTGCGATGGAGCGCGGCGATTATGTGGCGGCGATCATGCACTGGCAGAAACTGATCAGTCTGCTTCCGCCGGATTATCCGGATATACAGATGATACAAGGTGGTTTGCAACAGGCGCGCGACTATCTGGCGTTGCAAAAAGGCGGTCGCGAGAAGCTGGCCATGCTCTCTTCCGGAAATGATAAGTCCTCCGTGAACAAAGCTGCGACGATCAGCGGCAAAGTGGCGCTCAGTTCTGAATTAGCAGCCAAGGTTGCACCGACCGATGTGGTATTCATTTTGGCACGCGCCACTGAAGGTCCGAAAATGCCGCTGGCGGTAATACGCAAACAGGTCAAGGATTTGCCTATGGAGTTTACGCTGGACGACAGCATGGCTATGCAGCCGCAGCTCAAGCTGTCCGGGTTTGATAAGGTGATGGTGGTGGCACGCATATCCAAGTCGGGTTCGCCTATGGCTCAGTCAGGTGATCTGGAAGGCAGTGTCGCTGTCGTCAAGCCGGGTACGCGCAGCCTGTATATCGAAATCGATACGGTAGTGAAGTAGTTGATGTGCGTTGGTATTAATTTGTCGTATAAATTTAATATTTTTCGTTTTTAATTGCGGTATTTTTGGTTGGACGAGGAGTGCCTGATGAATAGCATGCGTGTCAGTGTTCGGTTTTCATTGTTGCTGGGTGTATTTGCGGTCAGCTTCCTGCTGGTGGCTTTGATTGCATTCAGTACGCTCAATCTGGTCAAGGTCAATGGCCCGCTCTACAGCAATGTCGTCCAGCAGAAAGATTTAGTGGCGGATATTTTACCGCCGCCTGAATATCTGATCGAGTCGTATTTTGTCGTTCTTGAGTTGGCGCATGCGGATGCCGGAGATGTGCCAGCGCTGGTCGAAAAGAGCCGCAAGCTAGCCGAGGAGTATGAGACACGCCATGCGTATTGGGCTGGAAAGCTGACCGAGGGGCGCATCAAGCAGCTGATTGTGGATGACGCATATCAACCCGGCAAGGAATTTCTGGCGCTGCGCGATCAGCGTTTTATTCCTGCGATTGAACGGGGTGACAAGGCCGCCGTGGCGGCTGTATTGCCCCTGCTGAAACAAAAGTATCAGGCTCATCGCCAGGTCATCGACGAACTGGTGGCTCGGGTCAATGAACAAACCGCTCAGGACGAAGCCGCAGCAGCTGAGCTAATTCGCAGTCGTACCCTGTGGATGTTAGCGCTGATGTTGGGTGGCGCTGTACTGGTGCTTTTGACAGGGAAATGGATGGGGCGCAGTCTGATTCGGCAATTGGGCGGTGAACCGGCCGAGGCGGCTGAAGTGGCGCGCCGCATCAGCGCAGACGATCTGACACAGCAGGTCAACGTAGCGGCCGGTGATGAGACCAGCCTGATGGCGATGTTAAAAACGATGCAGGCCAAGTTGGCCGAACGCAGCCAGGCGGACAAGCAGTCCGCGATTGAGGTTTCTCGTATTAAATATGCGCTTGATTCTGTCTCATCATGTGTGACGGTATCGGATGATAAAAACGAGGTCATCTATTTCAATGAGGCGATGCGCAAGCAGATTCGCCTGATGCAGGTGGAAATGCAGAAACGTTTTCCGACTTTTTCAGAAGATCAGTTGATCGGTCAGAAGATCGGAGCATTTTTTGTCGATGAGTCGGTACGTACGGCTTATGCAGCACCGCTGGACGGCAGTAAAATTTTTGATATTCCGATGGGCGGGCGCGATATGTGTCTGCAACCTTCGCCCATCTATGACAGTCAGCGCACCTATCTGGGACGCGTCACGCAGTGGACAGACCGAACCGATGAGATCGCCGTTGAGCGCGAGATTGCCTCTATTATTGAATCGGCTGCGGGAGGTGATTTTAGCCGCCGTATCGCGGTGTCGGGTAAGCAAGGATTTTTCCTGAAGATGGCCGAGGATCTTAACCAGTTGCTGGAGACGACCTCGCTTAGTCTGGATGAGGTGGTGCGCGTGCTGGCAGCCCTGGCCGATGGCGATCTGACCCAAACGATTAGCGGTGATTATGCGGGAACCTTTGGCAAACTGAAGGATGATGCGAATTCGACCGTAGCACAACTGACTGCAACGATACGTCGCATCTCGGAAGCTGCCGCGACTATTAATACGGCCTCCAGAGAAATTGCTTCCGGCAACGGCGATCTGTCGCAGCGTACCGAAGAGCAGGCCTCGAGTCTGGAAGAGACGGCGGCCAGCATGGAAGAACTCACTTCCACCGTTAAGCAGAATGCCGAGAATGCGCGTCAGGCCAACCAACTCGCGCTGGGGGCGTCGGATATCGCGGTTAGAGGCGGCGATGTGGTGGGGCAGGTTGTCGTGACTATGGCTTCGATCAGCGACAGCGCCAAGAAAATCGTCGATATCATCAGTGTGATTGATGGCATCGCCTTTCAGACTAATATTCTTGCGCTCAATGCCGCCGTTGAAGCGGCGCGCGCAGGCGAACAGGGGCGTGGCTTTGCGGTGGTGGCCACTGAAGTGCGCAGTCTGGCGCAACGCAGCGCATCGGCGGCCAAGGAAATCAAGACTCTGATCGGTGATTCGGTTGAAAAAGTGACGGCCGGCAGTGCGCTGGTCGATCGGGCGGGCAAGACCATGGAGGAAGTGGTTTCGTCAGTTAAGCGCGTGACCGATATCATGGGCGAAATTACCGCAGCGTCCAGCGAGCAGAGTCAGGGTATCGAGCAGGTCAACACGGCGATCACCCAGATGGATGATGTAACGCAGCAAAATGCCGCGCTGGTCGAGCAGGCCGCTGCAGCTGCGGAATCGATGGAAGAGCAGGCGCAACAACTGACGTTATTGATGAGCGGTTTTAAGCTGGAGGGTGGCGGGCGGGTTCAGGCGAAAAGTATTCCTGCTCGCAGCCCCGCGCCTGCACAAAAACCCCGTTTGCCTGCAGCGGGAAATACCGATGACGGAGATTGGCAGGAGTTTTAACGCTGTCTTAACGTGAAACGGGCAGTAAGAATCTCATTATCAGGGGCGGTTTTTTTTCCATGCCCGTTAGTTTGTCGCTATCTGCGGCGGCGGGAAGGGTAGGGCTTGCGACGTGGATCGACTTCCGGTTTTGGTCTGGGTACAAACAGATTTTTTCCGGATTGCTTTTTTTCCTGCAGGTGGGATTGTTGCGCGTCCAGCAGTTGCCCGGATGTTACGCTGGATATACCGTGTTCACCTTTAGGTGTATAGGCCGCTAAATTGGCCTTGATGCTGATCAGCCTGGCTTGTGCATCGGCCTTTTTCGGCTGGCTGGTGATCAGTTGCTGGGCTATGCTCGACAGCGTATAGCCTTCCTCAGAGCAGGTGATCAGACCCGCGCCGGACATGCGTTCAAAGGCATCCTGCAGTTTCGTTTCCGAGAAGACGGTGTCCGGTATCAGGTCGCAGGCTGCGATGATTCCGATCAGTTCGGCGGGGCGCCGTTTTGAGGCGAGTGAAATGGCGAGCAGGAGGAGTGCATCAACGTCGTGGACTGGGTACATCGTTTAACCTTAGATAGATAAAATAGGGTGGAGCGTGAACTCCGGATTCAGCCTGACAGTTTACTGGTTTGCGGCATAAAATCTGCTGTTTTTTTGATGCGGCTGGGTAAATGTGGCTGGCTTCTGAAATTAATCATATTAATCATATTGTTATTATTGTATAGCAGGTGAATGACGTAAAGCTCGTGCAGGGATACATTCGCCCTGTAACCCTCAGGGGGGCGTAGCGAGGGGTAATGTGGGTGCGTGCAAAGCTGGTTTGCGCGTTATTGGGGGCAACAACCCAGCGAGAACCATTTCATTGCCAGGGCGGTATTGTTGCCCTGTCGGTTAACAGTGCTTTGCTTTTTAAAGATAATAATCAGGGGATAATTCTTACTCGATTTATCAAGAACTGCAAGACAGCGTGGAACATCCGGGTTTATTGATCGCCCAGTCGGGTCGCTTGGCGATCAGATCCGCCGGCATATCCTCATCGTAAGGGTGGCGAGATGCCTCCATCAGCCTATCAAGCATAGACATATCCCCGTTCATCGCAGCATCGATCGCCTGCTGGGACAGGTAATTGCGCAGAATAAAGCGCGGGTTGACTGCGTTCATGCGGGCTTTACGAGCGTCGTCGTTGTCTTCTTGCAGCAGTAGACGGGCAGCGTAGCGTATCAACCATGCTTCGAAAAGTTGCTGGTGATTACGGTAGAGGGTCGCACTGTAAAAGCTGTTTTCAAGGATAGCCAGTTCGGGGTTGTCTTGTTTGACGTCGGCTAGTGCGCGGAAAAATTCGGTCATATCGACTTCGGCTCTTTGCATCAGCTCAAAAATTTCCTCCGCCAGTTCTGCATCACCGTCGCGCCAGTGCTGCAAGCCGAACTTCGCGGCGAGCATGGCGGAGAGTTCGCGCTGCAAGGTTGCATCGAAATGCGCCAGTCCTGCTGTTAGCGTTTGTCTTGATGGGAAAACAGTTTCCAGCGCATCGGCTAGTCTTTCCAGATTCCAGCGAGCGACTGGAGGTTGTTGCGCCAGACAGTATCTGCGCCATTCCCGATCGGTGGTGTTGGGCGTCCAGCCCGGATCGAAATTATCTGTCCATCCGTAAGGGCCATAGTCTATGGTGAGGCCTAAAATGGACATGTTATCGGTATTCATCACACCATGGACAAAGCCGACCCGGAGCCACTCTACGACCAGATGCGCGGTGCTGGCACAGATTTGCTTGAACCATTGCGCATAGCAATCGGGCGCTGCTGTGTCGATATTTGGAAAGTCTCTTGAAATAGTGAAATTAATCAATTTCTTGAGCAGGCTTTGCTCGCCACGGGAGGCCAGAATCTCGAAATGGCCGAAGCGGGTGAAGGAGGGGGCGACGCGGCACACGATGGCGCCGGGTTCGAATTTGGCATTGCCGTCGTAGAACATGTCGCGCATGACATCGTCTCCGGTGGCGACCAGGGACAGCGCGCGGGTGCTCGGAATGCCCAGATGATGCATAGCCTCGCTGCACAAAAATTCCCGGATGGATGAGCGCAACACGGCGCGTCCATCGGCACGGCGAGAGTAGGGCGTCATGCCCGCCCCTTTTAGCTGCAGCTCGTAGCGTTCACCCTGTTTGTTGATGACTTCCCCCAGTGAGATCGCGCGCCCGTCCCCCAGTTGACCTGCCCAGTGACCGAACTGATGACCTCCGTAGCAGGTGGCGTATGGTTTCATTCCTGGCAGCAATCGATTCCCTGAAAAAGCCGCCAAAAATTCCTCCGAATGGACATCGTCGCAGCTCAAATTCAGCAAGTCTGCTACCTCAGTAGAATGAGCAAGCAGGGTAGGGGCTTTTGCCGGGGCAGGATGAATCGTCGCCCAGCACAAGCCCGGAGTTGCTCTGGAATGTTGAATGCCTGATGCGTCTCCGGGTAATTCATTGATGAAACGATGATCGTAGTTGAGTTGCATCATGTCGAAAAAACCCGGTGAGTCGCCCGCGATAAGGCAGAAGTGTACGATTAAAAAGCTGTTGTCAGCCTGAATGCAGCAGGCGGATTATATGGATTAATGCATATTAAACCAACAGAGGGATGTTCGAATTGTTTTGCCGTTAGGTGATGTGTAGTGACTTGTTGTGAAAATATGGGGATTGATCTGCTGCTCGCCGGATTATTGCATTTTTTCCTTTGTTTGAGCGAAGTCGTGAGGCAAATCCGTATGTTGAATGTACTGGTTCTGTCGTATTATTGGACACCGTTAGTGACAGGATTTATTAAATTCAGATGAAGTCTATTTTGTTGAAAGACAATGGCGATGATGAGGCCTTGCCGTCACTGCCGCCGTTGCCATCGGGTGTGAAAAATTATATTACGCCAGTCGGGCATCGCAAGCTGCAGGCAGAGTTGGAGCAGCTATGGAAAGTGGAGCGCCCGGCCCTGGTTAATACGATCACATGGGCGGCCTCCAATGGCGATCGTTCTGAAAATGGTGATTATATTTACGGAAAGAGGCGTTTGCGTGAGATTGATCGACGCGTGCGTTTTTTACATAAGAAACTTGAGCAGGCTGAGGTGGTTGATCCCGCAGTGCGAGGTGCTTGCGATCAGGTGTTTTTCGGTTCGACAGTGACGGTATACACTGAGGAAGGCGGCGAGTCGGTTTATAGTATTGTCGGTGTGGATGAGGCGGATGTTTCTCGCGGGCATATCAGTTGGGTGTCGCCGCTGGCGCGTTCCTTGTTGAAATTGCGCGAGGGTGATGTGGCGCGACTAATGACGCCGTCTGGTATTGTTGAGATTGAAGTGGTGGCTGTTCGCTATATCGCGTTAGAATAACGCCCTCGCACCCAGACAGTCAGGTTGGGATGATTTGTGTTGCTCAAGCTAATTTTTGTGGTGAAGTTATGAATGTCATGCTGTTACGGATTTTGAATTTTCAGGAAAACAATTATCCGCATGCTATAGCGCGTCAATTTCCTCGTATTTTTTGCAAAATTCTAGCTTATTGGAATCGTCCTGAGATAGATGAGTATTTTGCTGAATTGATGGTTAATAGCCGTAAAGAAAGAAACGGTTTCCCTGCGAATGTAGCATCTGACATTGTGTATATGAGCATGATGCACGCGCGCCAGTCAGCACATCCCGGCATGTATCCCGCGAGCATCGTACCGGGGCGTCAAGGCAAGCCGGTCAGTTCACTATCGGGCGAATACTCGGTAGGTGCGCTGTTTCGCGCAGCTGAAGCCGGCGATATCGCTACCATTTCACGCTTTATCGAGGCAGGATTCGATGTGGATATCTACGATGAAAGGCAGTGGACCCCCTTGATGATCTGTGCGGCCAATGGTTATGATCAAGTGGCGAGTGAATTGCTGGGTGCGGGTGCTTATGTCGGTCACGTAGATATGGCCGGTTATATGCCTTTGCATTGGGCGGCTTTTAACGGTCAGATCAGGATGGTGGCGTTATTGCTGGATAACGGCGCCGATGTGAATGCTTACAGTGTGCATGGGTGGACGGCGTTGCTGCAAGCTGTGACGCGCGGGCATTCAGAGATTGTGCAACTCTTGTTAGATCGTGGTGCGGATGTCAATGCCGCTTCTGATGACGGCTCTACCCCTTTGCATAAGGCTGCGGCAAGTGGACGTTTACGTGAGGTGCTGGTGTTGTTGCAAAAGGGCGCGCTGGCGCGAGTGAAGAACAGGGAAGGGGCGATGCCGATTGACTTGGCAGCTAAAGTCAAGCATCAGTCCGTGATTATGGCGCTGACCGGGTGTCCTTAATAAGTGACTTATAATCAATGTGTTGAAAATATATTGGGCTGCACTCTGAAATATTAATTATTCAAAGGAAATTTCCATGAAAAAAATTGAAGCCATCATCAAGCCTTTTAAGCTGGATGAAGTACGTGAGGCGCTGTCCGAATTGAATATCAGCGGCTTAACCGTGACCGAGGTGAAAGGTTTTGGACGCCAGAAAGGTCACACCGAGTTGTATCGCGGCGCGGAATATGTGGTGGATTTTCTGCCTAAGATCAAGGTCGAGGTAGTGGTCTCCAGTGAGATGCTGGACACGGCGGTTGAGGCGATCATCAAGGCGGCTCATACCGGCAAGATCGGTGATGGCAAGATTTTCGTTTCCACCGTAGAGCAGGTTATTCGCATTCGTACCGGCGAATCGAACGAATCTGCACTATAAATTTCAGTTTTTTCCTAATTAATTTTACTCAGGTGCGACGGGTTGATTTACCCGGTCGCCCGGGATGCGTATAATGCGCACTTTGCCGAGGCCAGTTCCACATGCGCATCATTCAAAAAGCACTTACCTTTGACGACGTTTTGCTCGTTCCCGCTTACTCCAATGTCATGCCGCGCGACGTTAGTTTGCGCACGCAACTGACACGCAATATCAGCCTGAATATACCGCTGCTCTCCGCCGCGATGGATACCGTGACCGGTTCTCGCCTGGCGATTGCGCTGGCGCAGGAGGGCGGGATCGGCATCATCCATAAAAACATGACTGCACGCGAACAGGCCGCCAAAGTGGCCAAGGTCAAGCGTTTCGAAAGCGGTGTGGTCAAAGATCCGATTACCATTACGCCGGATATGTCTGTGCGTCACGTTTTGGGGCTGACCCGTCAATACAAGATTTCCGGATTGCCGGTGGTGCAGGGTAAACAACTGGTCGGTATCGTCACCAACCGCGATCTGCGTTTCGAAAACAATCTGGATCAACCGGTGCAAAACATCATGACGCCGCGCGAGCGTCTGATCACCGTCAAAGAAAATTGCAGTCTGGACGATGCGCGCAATCTGATGCATAAGCACCGTATCGAGCGTGTACTGGTGGTTAACGATGCGTTCGAATTGTGCGGTTTGATGACGGTCAAAGATATTTTGAAGTCTAGTGAGCATCCGCTGGCAAGCAAGGATAGTCAGGGCCGTTTGCGTGCCGGCGCTGCCGTCGGTGTGGGTGAAGGAACTGAAGAGCGCGTGGCGCTGCTGGCTGAAGCCGGTGTGGACGTGCTGGTGGTGGATACCGCGCACGGCCATTCTCAGGGTGTGCTGGATCGCGTCAAGTGGGTCAAGACTAATTTTCCTCACGTTGAAGTCATCGGCGGCAATATCGCTACGGGCGCTGCTGCGCTGGCTTTGATGGATCACGGTGCGGATGCCGTGAAAGTGGGTATCGGTCCTGGATCGATTTGCACCACGCGTATCGTCGCCGGTGTTGGTGTTCCTCAGATCGCCGCGATTCAAAACGTGGCCAATGCCTTAAAGGGCACAGGTGTCCCTCTGATCGCCGATGGCGGAATTCGTTTCTCCGGTGATATCGCTAAGGCGATTGCTGCCGGTGCACATACCGTCATGCTGGGTGGTTTGTTTGCCGGTACCGAAGAAGCGCCGGGCGAAATCGAACTGTTCCAGGGGCGTTCCTACAAGTCGTATCGCGGCATGGGCAGTCTGGGCGCGATGCAGCAGGGTTCCAGCGACCGTTACTTTCAGGAAGGCGAGTCGAATCAGGATAAGCTGGTGCCGGAAGGTGTCGAAGGTCGCGTACCATACAAGGGCAGTGTGCTCGCCGTGATCCATCAGTTGATGGGCGGTTTGCGCGCCAGCATGGGTTATCTGGGTTGTGCCGATATCGACATCATGCATGCCAAGGCTGAATTTGTTGAAATCAGTTCGTCCGGTATCCGCGAGTCTCATGTGCACGATGTGCAGATCACCAAAGAAGCGCCTAACTATCATATAGACTAGTCGGAAGTCGGAAGTCGGAAGTCGGAAGACGTAAGTTGCTGGTTGGAGGGGCTGTTTCGGACTTTTAACTTACGTCTCAAGTCTTACGTTTTAATTGCGTCTTACGACTGCCAACTAGGATTTGCACATGCCCGGATATCGTGAGCTTAAAGTTTGGCAGTTGGCAATGGAATTGGCCGAGGATGTGTACAAATTGTGTGCTGAATTCCTACGGCAAGAGACTTATGGATTGATTAGTCAAATGCAACGCGCTGCGGTTTCTATCCCATCCAATATAGCTGAGGGGCAAGCGCGTAACTCCGGTAAGGAGTTCATGCATTTTCTGGGTATTGCCCGAGGTTCTTTGGCTGAATTAGAAACACAACTCATGTTGGTGCAGCGTCTTGGCTATATAACAGTAGAAAAAGCAAATATTGTCCTCGGAAAAGCCGAGGAAATCGGAAAAATGCTCAAAGGCTTGCAGAAGTCAATTGTCACCATCTAATAACTTACGTCTTACGTCTCATAACTCATATGTCCCATACAAAAATCCTCATTCTCGATTTCGGTTCTCAATACACTCAATTGATCGCACGTCGTGTGCGCGAAGCGGGTGTGTACTGTGAGTTGCATCCTTACGACGTCGATGCCGACTTTATCAGCGGCTTTGGCGCGAGCGGGATCATTCTGTCCGGCGGTCCTAATTCTGTGACAGAAGGTGATACCCCGCGTGCACCTCAGGTTGTATTTGAATTGGGTTTGCCGGTGCTGGGGATTTGCTACGGTATGCAAACTATGGCCGCTCAACTGGGTGGTGCTGTCGAAAACGGACTGGTGCGTGAATTCGGTTACGCTGAAATTCGTGCGCAGGGACATTCGGCGTTGCTCAAAGATGTGCAGGACAGAGTCAATGATCAGGGGCACGGTTTAATCGACGTCTGGATGAGTCACGGCGACAAGGTTACTGCGTTGCCAGCGGGTTTCTCGGTGATCGCCAGCAATGCGACCACGCCGATTGCCGGTATGGCTGACGAGGCGCGCCGTTTCTATGCGCTGCAGTTCCATCCTGAAGTCACGCATACCCGTCAGGGCAAGGCGATGATAGAGCGTTTCGTGCACGATATTTGCGGTTGCGGTCACGACTGGAATATGCCGGACTATATCGCCGAAGCGGTCGAGAAGATTCGCGCTCAGGTGGGCGATGAAGAAGTCATCCTCGGCTTGTCGGGCGGGGTCGATTCTTCCGTTGCAGCAGCGCTGCTGCATCGCGCAATCGGCACGCAACTGACCTGTGTCTTTGTGGATAACGGCTTGTTGCGTCTGAATGAGGCCGAGCAAGTGATGAAAACCTTTGCGGATAATCTCGGCGTTAAGGTGATTCACGTCGATGCCAGCGCAGAATTTTTACACCATCTGACCGGGGTCACCGATCCTGAGAAGAAGCGCAAGATCATCGGTCGCGAATTCGTCGAGGTGTTTCAGCGCGAATCCGCCAAATTGTCTTCCGCTAAATGGCTGGCACAAGGCACGATATATCCCGATGTGATCGAATCTGCAGGCGGCAAGAACAAGAGCGCGCACACCATCAAGTCGCATCACAACGTGGGCGGCTTGCCGGAGAGTATGCACCTCAAGTTGCTCGAACCTTTGCGCGAACTGTTCAAGGATGAGGTTCGTGAACTGGGTGTTGCGCTCGGCTTGCCACCCGCGATGGTGTATCGTCATCCTTTCCCGGGGCCTGGTCTGGGCGTGCGTATCCTGGGTGAAGTCAAGAAAGAGTATGCCGACCTGCTCCGTCGTGCCGATGCGATTTTCATGGAAGAGTTGAATGGTACGCTCGATGAGAATGGCAAATCCTGGTACGCGAAAACTTCGCAGGCTTTTGCGGTGTTCTTGCCGGTCAAGAGTGTGGGCGTGATGGGTGATGGTCGCACCTACGAATGGGTTGTCGCACTGCGTGCGGTGCAGACTCAGGACTTTATGACGGCGCATTGGGCTGAACTGCCATACGCACTCTTGGGTCGCGTCTCCAACCGCATCATCAACGAAGTGCGCGGCATCAACCGGGTTGTCTATGATATTTCAGGTAAACCACCTGCAACTATTGAGTGGGAATGATTTGATATTTGCTCAAGCCTGAGGATCATCAAAAAAACACCGGCTTTAGCCGGTGTTTTTTTATCAAATACTCAAATTGTTGTGTCGCTTTTAGCGGAAATGCTCTTCATCCTCGGGCTCGGAGATTGTCAGGGTTGAGTCTAGGCTAATCTGAGTGTTGCTGACCGATGGCATGTTGAGCGGGTCGTGGTGGGTGAGTTTGGCAAATTTTTCCGCTTTGCGAGTCGGTGTTTTTAGCGCTAGTTTTACGATTGCTGGATTGTTCTGGTAGGGACGCTGCATATTTGAGGCTGAGACTTCGTTGCCGGTCTCGCGTCGTTCGCCGTTGAGTGGAACCAGCAGCGTTTCACCGGCATTAAGCGAGGTCTGTGCAGATAATCCATTAACGGCTTTTAATTTTTCAACCGACAGACCAAAGCGCGGCGCAAGTGCGTCTAGTCTCTCGCCTTTGTTGGCGCGATAAGTTTGCCAGCTGACCAGCGGTTTGTCATAGTTGTCCAGATTGCTAATAAAATGAGCTACCTTATCAACCGGTAATAAAATGAGGTTGCTGTGATGCGGCATGATGACCGGGCGATTGTGCGCCGGATTTAGCGCGGTAAATTCTTCTTTAGAAATGTCCGCCAGGCGTGCGAGCAGGTCGATATCTATCTGGCGCGGCGAGGACACTGTAGCAAAGTAGGGTTGATCGCTGATATTTGGCAAGGTCAGACCAAAGCGAGCCGGATTGCTGATGATGTTCCGGATGGCGAATAACTTGGGCAGGTAATTGCGCGTTTCGTCGGGCATTTTCAGACTGGCGTAATTGGTTGGCAGACCTAATCTTCGGTTGTATTCCTGCGCGCGCTGCACAGCGCCTTCCCCCCAGTTATAGGCGGCGAGTGCCAGTTCCCAGTCGCCAAACAGGGCGTGCAATTTTTGCAGATAGTCCAGTGCGCTGGTTGTCGCGCTGATAATGTCCCGTCGTCCGTCATACCACCAGTTTTGTTGTAAGCCGTAATCACGCCCGGTAGCCGGCATGAACTGCCAGATTCCAGATGCGTTGGCGCTCGAATAAGCGGTTGGATTAAAGCCGCTTTCTATCATAGGCAGCAGGGCTATTTCTCCCGGCATTCCGCGACGTTCGACTTCGGTGGCAATGTAATACAGATAACGATTGGCACGCGTCATCATGCGAGCAATGTAGTCGGGGCGGACCGCATACCATTGCTCGTGTCGGGAAATCAGCGTGCTGTTAAGATCGCGCAGGGTGAAGCCGCTGCGCAGGCGCTGCCAGATGGCGCCGGTGTCGGTGATGTCTGTGTTGCCGCTAAGGCTGGCATTGGTCAATAAGATCGCCGCCTCTTCAGGATCTATCATCGATGTGCTCAGCGTTAGCTGTTCATCGTATAGTTCCTGAGTGGGAATGAATGGTGCATCCGGATCGGTTAACGAGACGCTCATGGCGAGTGGATTCTCGGCATGAGCTGCGTTGATTAATCCGGCAAAACATAAATATAATAAAAAGTATATATTAATCAATTGGTTACTGGTTTTATGGTGACAAGTAAAAGCATCTACCCGGTCGTGAAATAGAGCTTGGTTGCAGGGTGTGGATTGTACCTGCAACTTCAGTTACATGAACTTTATTTAAGCTAGGGCGCAGATTATCAGCTGGTAATCGGGCAGATTTACATCATTAAAATGGTTGGGTCACTGTGCCAGGTTTTTTTGTGTAATAGCCCGGGCAGTTGAAATTCATGCATCTGACGGGCGAGTTGATGGATGTAAGCAATCAAATGCGAGTGTGAGCTATCCTCCACATAGAACCCGCTGGTTTAAATGGCGGAGAGTCACGCAGGGCGGGCATGCTGCCTGTTATAATCGCCACCTAACTTCACATTAGGATCGTCATGACCGTCATCCGTCAGCAGGATTTTATCGATAGCATTGCAGATTCGTTGCAGTTTATTTCTTACTACCATCCGGCGGACTTTATCCGTTCGCTGGCCGAGGCGTATCGAACTGAAGCATCTCCTGCGGCACGTGATGCGATGGCGCAGATTTTGACCAATTCACGCATGTGCGCGGAGGGGCATAGACCGATTTGTCAGGATACCGGTATCGTGGTGGCGTTTGTTAAAATCGGTATGCAGGTACGCTGGGAAGATGCGACGCTGGACATCGTCGGTATGGTGAATGAGGGGGTGCGCCTTGCCTACCTGAATCCGGACAACGTGCTGCGCGCCTCGGTAGTCTCGGATCCTGCCGGAATACGTAAGAATACCAATGACAATACCCCGGCCGTAGTGCATGTCGAGCTGGTGCAGGGCGATAAGGTTGAAGTGCGCATCGCCGCCAAGGGGGGTGGTTCGGAAAACAAGGCCGTGATGAAGATGCTCAATCCGGGCGATGATATCGTCGAATGGGTGCTGCAGAGCGTGCAGGGCATGGGCGCCGGCTGGTGTCCGCCTGGCATGCTGGGTATAGGCATAGGCGGTACAGCTGAAAAAGCGGTGCTGCTCGCCAAGGAAGCCTTGATGGAGCCGATGGATATGCATGAATTGAAAGCGCGCGGCGCTTCAAATCGGCTCGAAGAGTTGCGCATCGAATTGTACGACAAGGTGAATGCTTTAGGCATCGGTGCGCAGGGGTTGGGCGGTTTGACGACCGTGATGGATGTCAAAATTCTCGACTATCCGACTCATGCGGCGTCTAAGCCGATTGCGATCATCCCGAATTGTGCGGCGACACGCCATGTGCATTTTGAGCTGGACGGGGGAGGGCGCGCTGAATTTACGCCGCCGGCTCTGTCCGATTACCCCGATGTGCACTGGCATGCGGCGGCAGATGCGCGCCACGTCAATCTGGATACCGTCACCCGTGAAGAAATTTCACTGTGGCAACCGGGCGAGACCGTGTTACTCTCCGGTAAGTTGTTGACCGGACGCGATGCCGCACATAAGCGCATCACCGAAATGCTCGCTCGCGGTGAAAAATTACCTGAAGGCGTGGATTTTAATGGCCGCTTCATTTATTATGTCGGTCCGGTTGATCCGGTGGAGGGTGAGGTGGTCGGCCCGGCAGGTCCTACCACTGCGACGCGCATGGATAAGTTTACCGAAGCCATGCTGGCGCAAACAGGACTGATCGGTATGGTCGGTAAGGCGGAACGCGGTAAGATTGCGATCGAAGCGATTAAGAAACACGGTGCGGTGTATTTGATGGCGGTCGGTGGCGCAGCTTATCTGGTGTCCAAAGCCATCCGCAGCGCTAAAGTGATTGCCTTTGCCGATTTGGGCATGGAAGCGATCTATGAATTTGAAGTCGAGAATATGCCGGTGACGGTGGCAGTCGACACTCAGGGGCATTCTGTGCATGAAACGGGGCCTGCGGAGTGGAAGATGCGCATCGCCGGGATTCCTGTTGTAACTATTTGATTTTTAAACGGATTTTCTATTCCGTGTAACGAATTGGCGGGTCTCCCCGCATTGCAGTGTAGTGAATCTGGTCAGGTCCGGAAGGAAGCAGCCACAGCTAATTACTGCAAGTGCCGGGGGTAAGGCTCGCCTCCTTATGAGTGGCTGCTGGAGGGCGTGATGATTAAGAATATTGGTTGGTTTCTTTGCGCATTGCTCTTCAGTGGTAATGCGTTTTCAGTAGACGGTGTGTTTGTTGAAGCCGGTCGCGGAACGCAGATCGATGCGACCCGTGCTGGTGTGCTCTGGAATTTCAATCATGCCTGGTTTACCGATGGTGACTGGCACGTGGTCGGCCACTGGGAAGCCTCTGTCGGCTCATTGCAGGGTAAGAGCAGTGCCGGCAATAATCAGCGTGTCACGGATCTTGGTATTACGCCTGTTTTCAGGTTGCAACAAAAAAATCCATCTTCGGTTGCGCCCTTTATTGAAGGCGCGATAGGCTTACATTTAGTTTCTCCGACCTCAGTGTATGCGGATCGTCGTCTGGGCAGTGCATTTCAGTTTGGCGATCATATTGGTTTTGGTATTCTGTTCGGTGAACATAAACAGTTTGAACTGGGCTATCGCTTTCAGCATATCTCCAACGGGGGGATTAAGCAGCCAAATCAGGGGCTCAATCTCAACCTTTTGCATTTTGTCTATCATTTCTAATTTGGCGTAACTTGTCCGATACTTCCGTACTTGCACGTAAATGGCGCCCTAAAACTTTTGCCGAGCTGGCAGGGCAGGAGCACGTAGTCAGGGCGCTGGGCAATGCGCTGTCACAAAATCGCTTGCATCACGCCTATCTGTTTACCGGCACACGGGGTGTGGGTAAAACCACCATCGCCCGCATCTTTGCTAAATCCCTAAACTGTCTGACCGGTATTACAGCGACGCCGTGCGGTGTGTGCAGTGCTTGTACTGAGATCGATAGCGGTCGCTTCGTCGATCTGATCGAGCTGGATGCGGCATCCAATACGCAGGTCGACAATATGCGCGATCTGCTGGAAGGCGCGCTGTATGCGCCGACTTCCGGGCGCTTCAAGGTGTATATCATCGACGAAGTGCACATGCTGTCCAAATCGGCCTTCAATGCGATGTTGAAGACGCTGGAAGAGCCGCCCGCTCATGTGAAATTTATTTTGGCCACCACCGATCCGCAGAAGATTCCGGTCACGGTGTTGTCGCGCTGTCTGCAGTTTAATTTGAAACAATTGCCGCCAGCGCTGATTTTGAGCCATCTGCAATATGTGCTGGGCCAGGAACATATCGACTATGAAGTCGGTGCGCTGAATCTGGTTGCGCGCGCCGCGCAAGGCAGTATGCGGGATGCACTGAGCCTGACCGATCAGGCGATCGCCTTTTCTGACGGGAAACTAGAAGAAGCCGCGATGCGCAGCATGTTGGGCGCGATCGACCAGAGTTATCTGTATGAGCTGTTGACGGCCTTGCACGAGAAAAATGGCGGCGCGATGCTGGGTATTGCCGACAATATGGCGATACGCAGCGTGGCGTTTGATTCTGCACTGCAAGATATGGCCTCGCTGCTGCATCGCATCGCACTGGCCCAGACGGTGCCGGAAGCGATTGCTGACGACGAGCCTGAGCGCGCGCGTCTGCTGGAACTGGCGCAGGTATATACGCCTGAAGAGGTGCAGTTGTTCTACCAGATCGCGATACACGGACGTGCTGAAATCGATCTGGCACCGGATGAATATGCTGGTTTTACCATGACGCTGTTGCGCATGCTGGCTTTTACGCCCGCTCAGGCCGTTGCACAGGCGCCGGTGTTAGCCGCGCGGGTGGCTACGGTCAGTGTGCCCTCCAGACCCGTCAGCCTGCCAGTGAATCAGTCGGTGAGTTTGCCAGTGAGCCAAGCGGTGGCGCCTGTTGTACCTGTGCGTAACCCAGAACCAACCCCTGCGACTCAGGTGAAAGCGCCGGTTCGTGCGCCGGGTTGGCAAGCCTGCCCTGATTGGTCTGAATTGTTAAAATCGCTCAATGTTCAGGCGATGGCGCAGCAGTTGGCCAAACATTGTGTGCTGGATAAGGTGGAAGATCAGCAGGTCGTGTTGCGACTGGCGCAAGAGCACAAACACTTGCAGACCAAGATGGCGACGGATAATTTGCAAGCGGCATTGAGCGATTATTTCGGTTATCACGTTAAATTGTCCGTGGTGTTGGGGCGGGTGGAAGTGGCGACCCCGGCTAAAATCGAGCGCGATACCAGGGAAGTGAACCAGTTGCAGGCGAACGAGTCCATTGCGCGGGATGAATTTGTCAACAAGGCGCAAGATCAGCTGGCGGCAACTGTGCTGGCAGATTCAATAAAATCAAATAAATTAATAAGTTAGGAGTTGTAAAATGATGAAGGGCGGATTGGGTGGCTTGATGAAACAAGCCCAGCAAATGCAAAAAAACATGCAGCAGGCACAAGCTGAATTAGCGACCATCGAAGTTGAGGGCGCTGCTGCATCGGGTATGGTCAAGGTGACCATGACTTGTTCGCATGAGGTTCGCCGTGTCGCGTTGGATGACAGCATCCTGGCTGACAAGGAAATGCTCGAAGACCTGATCGTATTGGCGCTGAACGATGCGGTGAAAAAAGTGGCTGCAACGACCGAACAGCGCATGAGCGGCTTTGGTGCTGGCATGAGTCTGCCGCCCGGTATGAAATTACCCTTTTAATGGCTGTTTCTCATCTCGATGAATTAATCGCCGCATTGCGCTGCCTGCCGGGCGTGGGTCCCAAGTCGGCGCAGCGCATGGCTTATCATTTATTGCAGCGCGATCGTGCGGGTGCGCGGCGTCTGGCGGATGCGCTGCAACGTGCGGCGAACAATATTCAGCATTGTTCAAGATGCAATAATTTTTCCGAGCTGGATGTGTGCGAAACGTGTGCCTCCGGTCGGCGCGATGAGAATCTGCTGTGTGTGGTAGAAATGCCGGCCGATCTGTTGATGATAGAGCAGACCCGCTGTTATCAGGGTATGTATTATGTGCTGATGGGGCGTTTATCACCGCTCGATGGCGTGGGCGCTAAGGAGTTGCATCTGGATCGCTTCGTTAAACGCGTGCAGCAACATCCTTGTGAAGTGATACTGGCAACCAACTTTACTGTTGAAGGCGATGCCACGGCACACTATTTGGCCACCTTGTTGCAGTCCTTAGGTGTTAAAGTGTCGCGTATTGCGCGTGGTTTGCCCGTGGGCGGCGAACTGGAGCAGGTGGATAGTGGGACCTTGGCGCAGGCTGTGCTGGAAAGACGTGAGTTGAAGATATGAATGAGCTGGATTTAGAGCAGGATTTGGAATTAGACACAGAACACGCACCTGAGCAGGGCGAGCGCTTACAAAAGGTGATGGCACAAGCCGGTTTCGGTTCGCGTCGTGCGATGGAAGAGTGGATCGCGCAGGGCCGTGTGAGCGTCAACGGAGAGCCCGCCACGCTGGGTATGCGTGTGGTCGAAGGTGATCTGGTGCGCGCCGAGCGCCGTACTATCCGCGTGGGCGAGC
Source organism: Gallionella sp. (assembly GCA_041660905.1). Lineage (GTDB taxonomy): Bacteria > Pseudomonadota > Gammaproteobacteria > Burkholderiales > Gallionellaceae > Gallionella. The sequence goes on along the minus strand of JBAZVL010000003.1, from coordinate 58,257 downwards.
GCGATCATACCGCACGCGTGTTGCTGTATCACAAGCCGGAAGGCGAGATCGTCAGCCGCGATGACCCTGAAAAGCGCACCAGTGTGTTCGATAAGTTGCCGAAGCTGCGCGGTAAAAAGTGGATTGCCATCGGTCGTCTGGATTTCAATACCAGCGGTTTGTTGATATTTACTACGTCTGGTGAGCTGGCTAACCGCTTGATGCACCCGCGTTTTGAAGTAGAACGCGAATATGCGGTGCGCGTGCAGGGAACTATGACCGATGAGCAGATCGCCAAGGTGCTCAAAGACGGTGTGGAGCTGGAAGATGGTCCGGTGACTTTTGAGCGTCTGGAGGATCAGGGCGGAGAAGGATTTAATCACTGGTATAAGGTGATGTTAAAAGAAGGGCGTAACCGTATTGTGCGTCGCACCTTTGATGCGTTAGCATTACCTGTCAGTCGCTTGATACGGGTTCGTTTCGGTATAATCAACCTGCCACCGCGTTTAAAGCGCGGTATGACAGCCGAATTAGGTGAAGCGGAAGTCGCTCAAGTGTTGGATTGGGTGGGGATAACGGCTGAGGTGGCTGAACAGGTGGTTCAGCGTCCTGCCGAGCAAAAAAATGCAGCGCCGGGCAGGCCGACTCGCAGACCGGTTGATCGCAGTCCTGGCGCACATCGTAGTCCGGCGGGTGGTCGACCCGTCAGCCGTGCAGGTGGCGCGGGACGCAGTCGGACTAGTGGTGCGAAGCGCTGAACCTTGATAGTGTTGTTGTCCGCATCAGTGATTGCAAGCGCTAAGTAAGCGGTGAGTTGTTTCATCAGGTTATATGGATTTACGCGGATTAAACAAACAGATGTCTATCCAAGTTGATTCACCGTTTGGATGGCCCGGAGCTACCTGTTAACTTGTGGTTAATCTGCGTATTAAACTCCCGATTTTAGGGTGAACACAGCGTTTTACCCGGCTGAATAATTTGAACTCAATGGTGTCTTAAAAAGCTGAATGGAAGATCGCAGCAACAAAAATATCATCTGCAGCGTATTGTTTTTGGATATCGTAGAATATTCAAAAAAGACGGTGACGGGGCAAATATCCCTTAAGGAACGGTTTAATACCTATCTTTCCGAGGCTATCGAAGATGTGCCGGTGAATGATCGTATTATTCTCGATACGGGGGATGGTGCGGCCGTGAATTTTCTCGGTGATATCGAAGCGGCGCTGAAGGCGGCGTTGAGTTTGCGTGCGAGTCTGCTCAATGAAGATCCTTATCTTGAACCAGAATTGCTAGTACGCATCGGGATCAATATGGGGCCGGTGCGTCTGGTGCGCGATATCAATGGTCAGCCCAATATTGTCGGTGACGGCATCAACGTGGCACAACGCATTATGGCTTTTGCAGATCCCAGTCAAATTCTGGTATCGCGTTCTTATTACGATGCGGTATCGCACATCTCTGCGCAATATACCGGGATGTTTCACTATCAGGGCTCACGTACTGATAAACATGTGCGTGAACATGAGATTTATGCAATCGGTTATCCGGGCGATCAGACGACACGGCGTATGTCGGCGCCGCAGGCAGGCTTGGCCAGATTGGGTGCTTTGTTTTCTTCTCGCACTGCGTTGACATGGTCAGAACGCATCGCGGCAATGGGGCAAGGTAAGCTTGCGTTGTATGCCATCGTGATGATCGTTCCGGTGCTGCTTCTGTTGATGTTGCTGCCTGAAAAAAAATATAGCGAGCCTGTTGCCGTAGCTACGGTGGAAACAATGCAGTCCGCCAGTGATGTCGCTCCGGTAATCGAAACGATGGCGAATAGCGCGGGCGCTAAGATCGATGCAGATGTGTCCAAACGGGTTGAAGAGCGGGTTTCACAGGCGGATTCTGATAAAAGTAATTTAAAGCCGGTGCCCGGAAAATCTGCCGCGCAGTCTGTCGTCTTGCCTAAACACAAAACGGATCAGGCCGGGAAAAATGCGCAAGCAGTGAGTGCTGTTGCTGAAGGACAAGTCAAAGCGTCCACAGTTAAAAAATCAGCTTCCACGAGTGCTTTTTTTCCTGATTTGCCGGGAAGCAATAGCGAGCCCGTTAAGGAAGCTTATATTTCCATTATTTGCAAAGAGGAAACGCAGGTGTTTGTCGATGGTGTGCAAAAGGGCAAGATCGGTTCAGGTGCGATGACGATAGCGCTCAAACCCGGCAAACATAAATTGATACTGACGCATGCTAAATTCGGTTTTTACTCCGAAGAGATAGATGTTGACGCAGGAAAGACGGAACACATTAAACCGAAAGTGTGCAATTAGGACGTTTATGTGCAGGGATCACACGATAGCATTAGGTGGGCGCAATGATTAGGCAACTCGGCCGATATGAGGTCATTTCCGAGCTCGGTCAAGGGGCTATGGGGGTGGTTTATAAAGCACGCGATCCGTTGATCGACCGTATTGTCGCCATTAAAACCATTAATCTGGGTATGGCGCAGGAAGAGAAAGAGGAATACGAGGCTAGGTTTTATCAGGAAGCCAAGGCTGCCGGACGTCTTAACCATCCGAATATTGTGACGATTTACGATGTGGGTAAGAGCGAGGATATTGCCTATATCGCGATGGAGTTTTTGCAGGGGCGCGAGTTGCGCGATGTGCTGCGCGAAGATGGTCGCATGCCTGTGGAGCGCGTGCTGGATATCGTGGCGCAAGTTGCGTCAGGCTTAGCCTATGCGCATGATCATGAGATCGTGCATCGCGATGTCAAACCCTCCAATATCATGGTGATACAAGACGGGCACGTTAAAATTACCGATTTCGGTATTGCACGTATGGCCTCGTCCGCTATTCGCACTCAGACCGGGATGGTGCTGGGTTCGCCAAAGTACATGTCTCCCGAGCAGGTGTTGGGCAAAATCATCGATCAGCGTTCGGATATTTTTTCGTTGGGCGTGATGTTGTATGAGATGCTCACCAAAGAAGCGCCATTTGTCGGCGATAATATCAACGCTATCATGTATCAGACGCTCAATACCGTGCCCGTTGCGCCGCGCACGATGAATAGCGAGGTGCCTGAGATGCTGAATTTCATCGTTGCTAAGGCGCTGGCCAAAGATCTCGATGACCGGTATCAGAATGCGCGAGACTTCGCCGCTGATTTGCGCGCTTGCCGCGATACGTTGCCGCGAGGCGATTCCTCTGCATACCAGGGTGTCGATAAAAAACGCCTTGATACGACTGCTGTCGCCGATCGCACCGAGATGGCTGATGGCGAGTCGCCGCATTTAACCACTCTGGGGCTTTCACAAGTATTCGATTCGAATGCGGCGACGATGCGCCTGGCTGCGATGACTAATGCGCCGGAGGAGGTCGATGAATTGGCTAAGACACTGAAAATGGCTATTCCGAGCGCGCAAGCGGTCAGACAGGCTGCGCCAAAATCTGCTACGCCGGTGACACGTGCCGTGACGCCGCCCAGTTACCGGGCGACTCCGGTCTCACGCGCTAAACCGGTTGCCCCTTCCGGGAGCATCAATGTTAAACGCGTATTTCTGTTGCTGATTTTACTTTTTGTAGTGATTTTTGCCCTGTATATCCGTTAATTCCCTGTAAGTCGGTTTTAATGCCTGCTACTTTTGCGCTCAACCCCTCGCGATATTTTTTTCTGTTGCTACTTTTTTTGTATGCGACCACGCTTGTCGTCGTCTGCTTGACGGAGCTTGCACTTTGGGCGCGAATATCAATTAACATATTGATCATATTTAGTTTTATTCATCACCTGACGCTGGATGTGCTGTTGTTGAGGTCTGCATCCTGGCGATCTATAGCGCTGGATGGGCTTCATGTCGTGGTTGCTACAGGTAGCCGTGACCCGATCAGCGGCGAATTAAGCGCGCGCACGGTGATCACTCCTTACGTTATCGTGTTGCTTATCAAGCAGGAACGCCATTTTATGCCTGCATGCCGTGTGCTGTTTTGCGACGCCATGAAGAAAGAGGCTTTTCGCCAGCTTCGTGTGCGTCTGAAATACGCTGTCGCTTAGCTGGCGGGCGTCAGAATGGTGGGCTGCGGATGGTCCAGCATGTGCGGATAGTCACGACTGTAGTGCAAGCCGCGACTCTCATGCCGGGCTAACGCGCTGCGCACGATGAGGTCGGCATTGGTTACCAGATTGCGCAACTCCAGCAGATCTGAACTGATGTGGAAGTGCGCGTAATATTCATCGATCTCGTTTTGCAGCAACTGTACGCGATGGCTGGCGCGTTGCAATCGCTTGTTGGTGCGCACAATGCCTACATAGTCCCACATAAAGTGGCGTAACTCGGCCCAATTGTGAGAAATGACTATTTGTTCATCGGCATCGGTGACCTGGCTGGCATCCCATTCCGGCAGCAGACGTGTAATCTCCCGTTCCTGACGGAGTATATCTGTCGCAGCTGCATCGGCAAATACCAGACATTCAAGCAGCGAGTTGCTGGCCAGGCGGTTGGCGCCGTGTAAGCCGCTGTATGCTGTTTCGCCGATGGCGTAGAGGTTCGCGACGTCGGTGTGCGCCTGCAAGTCTGTTACCACGCCGCCACAGGTGTAGTGTGCGGCAGGCACGACAGGGATGGGTTCCTTGCTGATGTTGATGCCGAGTTTCAGGCAGCGGGCAAAAATATTCGGAAAATGTTCCTGCAGGAATTCGACCGATTGATGTGAAATATCCAGATAGACGCAATCGAAACCGCCCTTTTTCATTTCGTAGTCGATTGCGCGTGCCACGATGTCGCGCGGGGCTAACTCTGCGCGTTTATCATGCTTAGGCATGAAGCGTGTGCCATCGGGTAGTTTGAGTATGCCGCCTTCGCCTCGTACCGCTTCGCTGATCAGGAACGATTTGGCATGAGGATGGTATAAGCAGGTCGGGTGAAACTGGATAAATTCCATGTTGGCAATCCGGCAGCCGGCACGCCAGGCCATCGCAATGCCGTCGCCGGTAGCGGTGTCAGGGTTGGTGGTGTACAAATACACTTTGCCGCTGCCTCCTGTCGCCAGTGCCGTGTGTTGCGCGGCAATGGTGATGACTTCATCGGTGGCATTGTCGAGCGCGTATGCACCGTAACAGCGATTGTCCTTCAGTCCCAGTTTTTTTCCGGTGATCAGATCCACCGACATGTAGTTTTCCAGAACGGTGATGTTGGGGTGGGCGAGAACTTTTTTGGAGAGTGTTTCCTGCACCGCATGGCCGGTTGCGTCGGCGGCATGAATAATGCGCCGTTTATCGTGGCCGCCTTCACGCGTCAGGTGGTAGCCTATATCGCTGTTGTCGTCTTTGGTGAAAGGTACTCCCTGTGCGATCAGCCATTCGATCGCCGTTCTGCCGTGTTCGACCACATAGCGGGTGGCCGCTTCATCGCACAGGCCGGCACCGGCAAGCGTGGTGTCATGGATGTGAGACGCTGCGCTGTCCTCATCGGATAAAACGGCCGCTATCCCCCCCTGCGCCCAACTGCTTGCGCCATCGAGTAAAGCTTTTTTGGTGATCAGGCCAACTTTTTGATGATTGGCCAGTTTAAGCGCCAGCGTCAGTCCGGCTAAGCCGCTGCCGATGATCAGTGTGTCAAATTGCAGCAATTCGATTCCCGGAGTGTTCATTACGATGTGCGAACTATAGCATGGCTAGGGTAGGGAGTTTTAACTACGGTATTGAACTAAATCAGCCGGAACTGTCTGAAGTGTTTCGTTGCAGTTATACTATGCGCGGATGTGCTCAGTGCAATCATAATAATAATTGGAATTTTCAGGGATGGCAGATCGGGAGTTGGATCAGCAGTTGGTTGAGCGCGTGCAGCGCGGGGATAAGCACGCCTTCGATCTGCTGGTCGCAAAATATCAGCGAAAACTGGGGCGTTTGATTTCGCGTTTCGTGCGAGATACAGGAGAAGCGGAAGATGTCACGCAGGAGGCTTTTATCAAGGCTTATCGTGCGTTGCCAGGTTTTCGCGGCGACAGCGCGTTTTACACTTGGTTGTATCGCATAGGCATCAATACCGCTAAAAATTATTTGTTGTCAAACAAGCGGCGCGCGCCGACCAGCACCACGTTTGATGCCGAGGAGGCGGAGTCATTTGAAGATGGTGGCTTGCTGCATGAAGTTAGTACGCCTGAAAATGAACTCATGAGCAAACAGGTTGTCAGTGTCGTGCAGGCGACTTTGCAACAGTTGCCGGAGGATTTGCGCAGTGCATTGACTTTGCGAGAGATAGAAGGTTTGAGTTATGAGGAAATCGCCAGTGTCATGAACTGTCCTGTCGGCACGGTGCGATCAAGAATTTTCAGGGCACGCGAAGCGGTTGCAGAGAAGCTGCGCCCGCTGTTGGAAACCAGTAAAGGTAATAGGTGGTAATGATGAATCATGAAATTTCAGCACTGATGGATGGCGAAGTCTTTGAAGACGAAGCGGATGTGATGTTTGATCGGCTCAAACGCGATCCGGATGCGCATCTTGACTGGGCGCTTTATCATTTAATCGGCGATGTACTGCGCCAGCCTGAATATATTCATTCTGACCTTAGCCCGGCGGTCTGTTTATCTTTGCAGAATGAACCTACCGTTTTAGCGCCTCGCAGCCGGGCGCTGAAACAAAAAGCCCGTGTCTTTGCCTTATCCGCTGCGGCGTCCTTGCTGGCGTTCGGTGTGGTGGCCTGGATGTCCTTGCAGATTAGTCCTGAACATGGACCGCAGATGCAATCGGCCAATATCCGTCCGGTGAATTTACAAATCCAACCCAAAGCCAATGATTACTTGATGGCTCATCAGGAATTTTCTCCAAGCAATGATATGAATGGCGGTGCCTCCTATATGCGCACGGTGACCTTCAGCCCCGAGGAAAAATCGCAATGAAAATGTGTTGCGGTCTGTTAGGCTTGCTGCTGGCGGTCAATGTCAGCGCAGCTGAGGGTCTGTCCAGAATGGATTGGCTAAAGACGGTGGCGTTTGCAGGACATCAGACCGACTACAGCGGTGTGTTTGTTTATCAATACGGCAACCATGTTGAAACCTCCAAGATCACCCATGTTGTAGAAACCGATAGCGAGTATGACAAACTTGAAAGCTTGGATGGCCCCAAAAGGGAAATAATCCGTCATCACGGTCAAGTCTGGTGTTACACCAATCATAAAATGGAGCAGGTGGACAGTCAGTCCGGACAAAATTCATTTCCTAAGTCGCTGCCCGATAAACTTTCCGTGCTGAGCGCCAACTATCAGGTGAAAGAGATCGGCGTTGAACGTGTGGCAGGCTATAACACGCAGGTCATCCTGTTTCAGTCGCGGGATAATTTACGCTACAGTCATAAAATTTGGATACACACGGATACGGGTTTGCTGTTGAAGTCTGCTGTGCTCAATGACAAAAATCAGGTGGTCGAGCAATATGCCTTCACTGAATTAAAGTTTGGTGCTGGCGGTGATCGTAGCTGGATCGCGTCCAGTGCGGCGCTTATTTCATCTCCAAAAGCTGCGCAGAGTAAAGTCGTGAAACCGTTTACCAGCGCTTGGGTGGTGGATCTGCTGCCGGCCGGTTTTAAAAAGACCATGGAAGTTTTGCGCCCTATGCATGGCAAGCACGCACCGGTTATACAGATGGTTTTTTCGGACGGATTGAGCGCTATTTCCGTGTTTATCGAACCGTCAGATGCGGATGAGGATGATGTTGAAGGATTGTCCAGTCGCGGTGCGGTCAATCTGTATCATAAGGTGGTAGGCACCCATTTGTATAATGTGGTTGGAGAGGTTCCTCCTAAAACTATTATGCAAGTTATTGATTCTATTAGATATAATGGCAAGTAACTATGCTTGAAACAAGGGCTGTTGTAGTCGAGGTTGAACATCGTTACGCTCAGGTTCAGGCTCATCAGGGGAACGGGTGTTCGGTTTGCAACGGTAAAGGCTGCGGGTCGGGCAAACTGACCCAGCTGTTTTGCAGTAAACCGCGCCAATTCAGGGTCGATAATCGTATCAACGCCAGCGTAGGTGATCAAGTCATAGTCTCGGTACCCGAGGGAGCCGTGTTGCGTGGCGTGGGGTTGGTATACCTGTTGCCACTGGTGCTGTTGTTTGGCGGTGCGTCGTGGGCGGGGAGCTGGGCCGTTCAAGAGGGGCAGCGCGATGCTTATTCGGCTGCGGGTGCCTTGTCCGGCTTGCTGATAGGATTTTTGTTCGCCAAAGGTTATTCTGCACGCCAGCGCCAGCAAACCCCTTATATTTCCCGTCAATTTAGCGAATAGGAGGAGACGCCAAGTTATTTTTTATAAGCGCAGCGGGTGCGGCGCTGACTCTTGCCTATGTGCCCTAGGTTCTAACTTTTTCCCAATTTATTTTTTTACTGTGAGGAGCTTTGCATGCTAAAAAAGTTTATTCATTCCGTTCTATTTCTGTTTATCTCCTTTGTTGCCGCTATCGTTAACGCCGCTGGCCTGCCTGATTTTACCGAGCTGGTTCAAAAGCAGGGAGCATCGGTAGTCAATATCAGTACTACCCAGTCTATACGCAGCCAGCCCGGTTTTCCCGGCATGCTTGAAGGCGATCCTTTCTACGAATTTTTCCGTCGCTTTGCGCCGCCGCGCGCGCAAGAGTCACAATCGCTGGGTTCCGGTTTTATCATCAGCGCGGACGGCTACATTATGACGAATGCGCATGTGGTCGACGCCGCCGATAAAGTGACGGTGCGACTCACCGATAAGCGTGAATACAGCGCAAAAGTCATCGGTGCCGACAAACGCACCGATGTGGCATTGCTGAAGATTGAGGCCGAGAATTTGCCTAAGGTGGCGATAGGTGATCCTGAACGGCTCAAGGTGGGTGAATGGGTGGTGGCGATCGGTTCGCCGTTTGGCTTTGACAGCAGTGTCACGGCCGGTATAGTCAGTGCCAAGGGACGTACCTTGCCCTCGGATAATTTTGTGCCCTTTATTCAGACCGATGTGGCCATCAACCCAGGTAACTCAGGTGGTCCGCTATTCAATATGAACGGTGAGGTGGTCGGCATAAACTCGCAAATTTACACTCGCTCCGGAGGCTCGATGGGTTTGTCTTTCGCCATTCCGATCGATGTGGCGAGCAGGGTGGTCGAGCAATTGCGCAGTAGCGGTACGGTGACGCGGGGACGCATAGGCGTGACCATACAAGAGTTGACGCGTGAGTTGGCCGAATCATTCGGTTTGACTCAGGCTACCGGTGCACTGATCAGCAGCGTTGAAAAAGGCGGGCCGGCAGATAAGGCTGGCTTTGAGATGAGCGATGTGATCCTGAAATTTGATGGTAAGACGGTGACGACATCGACCGATCTGCCGCGTCTGGTGGCGGCGATCCGTCCGGGAACCAGCGTGTCCGCTGAGGTGTGGCGTAAGGGCAGCTTGATCCACCTGACGGTAACGGTAGCGGCGATACCTGAGGAAGGGCGTCTGGCACAGACGATTAAAAATGAGGCGGACAAGGCCGGTAAGTTGATACAGCGGCTGGGTGTTCTGGTCGGCGAATTGACTCGCGAACAACTCTCTGAATTACAAGTCGTCGGTGGTTTGCTGGTGGAAGAGGTAAAGGGGGGACGTACTACCGGATTGCAGCGCGGAGATGTGTTGTTGGCAGTCGGTGATACTCCGTTACGCTCGTTGAAGCAGTTTGAAACACTTATCCGTCAGATACCGAAGGGGCGTCACATCGCTTTGCTGGTGCGTCGTGGCGCTAATGCTTCTTATGTGGCGGTTAGGCTGGATGAAAATAACAGCAAAGACTAGCAGGATGTGACCGTTGTCAAGGCCGGCGCGAGGAGTTTATCTCGCGCGCCGGCTTTAAGCTTGCTGGTGCGGCAGGGCTAAGGGCTGGTCCTGACGACACGGAAGCCGATTGCATACTCCTGAGCATCGATATCAAAGCCACCGCGTCCGGTAGCCGTGACGCCTTGGGCTGAGTAACCCCAGAATCCGCCGCGTACCATCCTCTTGAGGCAATTGCCACTTTTCCATGCGCTGCCATCTGCAGGCGCTCCCTGATAGGTGTCATTAAGGCAATCCTGCGTCCACTCTGCGACGTTGCCGCTCATGTCATACAAGCCCCAGTTGTTGGGGTTAAGTTGTCCTACCGGATGATGGGGCAACATTTTATAAGTGCGTAGTCCATCTTGTTTATAAGATTTTTGGCCGTTATTGTATTCATACCAAGCCACCCGATCCGGTTTGCCATCAGTGTTTCCGCAGTAATCCAGATGTGCGCCGCCGGCACGACAGGCATATTCCCATTGAGCTTCGCTGGGAAGTTCGACTTCGATTTTTGCGCGGCTCGTCATTTTTCTGGCAAAGCGTTCCGCCTCATTAAACTTGACCCACTCAACAGGATGATTTCTGCTGTCCAGAGGCTGTACAAATTCAGCAGGTAACTCTTGCTCCCCCCAGTGTCCTTTGAGCTTGGTCGTGCCGCCAAACAGGCTCGGATTCTTTTTCATCAGTTGCCGGTACTGCCCTTGCGTTACCTCATGACGTCCCATCCAAAATCCTTTGAGGCACACTTTATGAACCGGGAGTTCTTCTTTGTACTCACTGTTCCCACCGCTATGGTTTCGACCCATGTTAAAACAACCGCTCGGCACCCATACGAATTGCATGCCTGTTTTAGGTTCAGTCCAGAGCGTACCTGCAGCCGTTGATGGGGTGGGCTCCGTTGCATTAGCCATGCTTTGCAGGCCCAGTGCTAATAACAGACTGACGCTAAAGGTGCGTTTGTTCATTTTGTAGTCTCCAAAAGTGGTCGGTAGAAATTCGGGTGAATCTGATTTTTTCGGGTACTATGACACTCCATTAGCTCACTGGGTGAGCTTGCTGGGGAATAATATTGTGAGCATGAACGAACGTATCTACAAAATAGACCAATTGCTCTCGGAACGCAGAGCCGTTCCCTTTGCCGAGTTTCTCGCCAGTCTGGAAATATCCAGTGCCACACTGAAGCGCGATTTGACCTATATGCGCGACAGGCTGAATGCGCCGATTATTTATGACCGTGAACTGGGCGGATACCGCTTCGATAAGTTGAATGGCTTGCAGGGTGTGCAATATGCGCTGCCCGGGCTGTGGTTCTCCGCAGATGAAATTCATGCATTGCTCACCATGCAGCATTTGCTGTCCAATCTCGACACAGGCGGGTTGCTCGGCTCGCACATCCAGCCGCTGTTGTCACGCCTGACAGCGCTGCTCGGTGCTGCGGATAATCCGGCTGTAGAGGTGAAGAAGCGCGTCAGGATCGAAATGGTCGGCGTTCGTCATTTGCAACTTTCGCATTTCGGTGCGGTCGGCTCAGGACTTTTGTTGCGCAAACGCCTGCTGATCGACTATTACGCGCGTGGCACGAACCAGACCAGTCAGCGGGAAGTATCCCCGCAACGCCTGATTTACTACCGGGGTAACTGGTATCTGGACGCGTGGTGTCATCTTCGGGACGACTTGCGCAGCTTTTCGGTCGATGCGATGCGCCGGGTAGAAATTCTGGGGAAGAGGGCACTTGATGTGCCAGAGACAAAACTCGATGAAGTGCTGGGTTCGGGGTATGGAATTTTTGCCGGGAAGGCGGTGCAATGGGCCACTCTGCTGTTTTCGCCTGAGTGTGCACGATGGGTAGCGAACGAACGCTGGCATCCGAACCAGAAGGGCAGGTCCCATAAAGATGGCAGCTACGAACTCAAGCTACCCTACAGCAATGATACCGAACTGTTGATGGACATCCTGAAATACGGGGCGGGCGTAAAAGTGCTTGCGCCAATGGAGCTGGTTGCGCGGGTCTCGAAAGAGATCAATGCGATGCGGGCAGCCTATGCTGGTCACGATCAGAATGTTTCAGGTGGCGTTTAAATAAATATCAAATTTTATCAATAGGTTATGCTAAATAAATAAAATTACGTAAATCTCTATGAACGCTAAACACTCCGCATCACGGTATTTTCTTGCATTAGGTCTGTTCGATGGTCTGAATTCTTTCGCCGAGCTCGAATCGAAAATCTCTGCGTTGCCCGGCAACAAGGAATGCGGCGATCTGTTCAAACGTTTTTTGGTGCGTCCCATTGAGAAAGATGACGTGATTGAGTTGCCTGATTTCGAGATATTATCGGCGAATCAATTGAGGCAATTAAAACATGAGTAGGGCAAAGGCTACGTTTTATCCTATTTCTCCCATGGCGGCTTTGCATGGGAGAGGTGGCGATATGCCGCGCACCTGTGACATCTTCTGCAACGTCATCGATAACTACGGTGATATTGGCGTGAGCTGGCGCTTAGCGCGGCAGTTGGCGAACGAGTTCGGTCTTAACGTGCGTCTGTGGGTGGATGATCTGACCAGTTTCGCTAAACTGTGCCCCGAGGCGGATGCAGGTATGGAGATGCAGCAGCGGCGCGGGGTAGCGGTGCGGCTGTGGCCTCAGGCTTTTCCCGATGTGCAGGTGGCCGATCTGGTGATCGATGCGTTTGGTTGCACGTTGCCTACAAACTATCTTGCTGCGATGGCGGTGCGCGATGAGCCGCCTGTCTGGATCAATCTGGAATATCTCTCTGCCGAAGATTGGGTCGAGGGCTATCATAAACTCCCGTCACCCAAGCCGCCGCTGACCCGTTATTTTTTCTTCCCCGGATTTACCAAAAAAACCGGCGGCCTGTTGCTGGAACAGGATTTGCTGGCGCGGCGCGATGCGTTTTTGAGCGATAAGAATCAGCAGTTAGCGTTTTGGCAATCTGTTGGTGTAGCGATGCCGTCAGTTGATACACTGAAAATCTCCCTGTTCGCCTATGAAAATGCGGCGCTCTCCAGTTTGTTCGATGTTTGGGCTGAGGGTGCGCAGCCGGTGCTGTGTCTGGTGCCGGAAGGGCGCATCCTGCCGCAGATCAGACAATATTTCGACGATTGCATAGGGATAAATCCCGATCTACAGACTTATAAGCGCGGTAATCTCGAAGTGCGTGTGTTGCCTTTCGTTGAGCAGGAACGCTACGACGAATTGTTGTGGGCCTGTGATGTGAATTTTGTGCGCGGCGAAGACTCTTGTGTGCGTGCGCAGTGGGCCGGAAAACCGTTTGTCTGGCAGATTTATCCGCAGCACGATGCGGTGCACTGGGAGAAATTGCAGGCATTTTTGAATCGGTACGGGGCGACGCTCGGTGCGGAAGCCGTGCCGGCGATGCAGGGTTTATGGCAGCAGTGGAACGATGAGGGGGATGTTGGGTCTGCGTGGCTGATGTACGCAAATCGACTCGGCCAGTTGAACCTCGGGGCGCAGGTTTGGGCGCAGCAATTATCGTCAAACAATCTGGCATTGAATCTACTGGATTTTTCGCAGGAAATCGGTACAATGCGCGCCTTCAAAATTGATGGTTAGCGAACATGAAAACAGCACAAGAATTACGCCCTGGTAACGTCTTTATGGTCGGCGGCGACCCTATGGTTATTCTGAAGGCGGAATACAGCCGTTCCGGTCGTAACGGTTCGGTAGTCAAGATGAAGATGAAGAATCTGTTGACCGAATCGGCCAAAGAAACCGTCTTCGCCGCAGATGATAAGTTTGATCAGGTTATCCTGGATCGCAAGGAAGTTACTTACTCTTACTTCGCCGATCCGATGTATGTCTTCATGGATGAAGAATACAACCAGTACGAAATCGAAGTGGAATCTATGGGTGATGCGCTCAACTACATCGAAGACGGTATGCCATGCGAAGTGGTGTTCTACAACGATAAGGCGATTTCTGTTGAACTGCCAAATACGATCATCCGTGAAGTGATCTACACCGAGCCTGCGGTTCGTGGCGATACCTCCGGTAAGGTGATGAAGCCTGCTAAGATCAACGGCGGATTCGAATTGCCAGTTGCGGCTTTCGTTGAAATCGGCGATAAGATCGAAATCGATACACGTACCAATGAGTTTAAAAAGCGCGCTTAATCAATAAGTTACGTTTTAAATGATGCCCGGGTGAGTTGATTGCCCGGGCATTTTTTTGCCTGCTCTTCCCGTTTTCTCTGTTCCATTCATCCAATTTCATTTTCCTTGATTTGAATCAATTCCTGCTTTTACGTTGACAGGTTACATTGCCAACTACCGTTTTGCAGGAGCATCAACATGAATCCATCATGCCTTAGCTGTGGCGAGCACGGTGAGACAGCCAAAGTCACTTTCCGGCTCGCCTTGCGTGTTGCGTTAGTTCCTGCGCTGGATTTGACACTTTGCTGTTGCATGGCCGATCACTCTATCCGTGCCAGTCTTCGTCATTCAGTGAAAAAATTAGCCGAGGGGCAAGCATGAATATCGCCAGTTTGGTGCTGCGCGCACATCCTGAACGGTTGGCTGCTGTGCAGCTTGCCGTCTGCGCTATCCCCGGCGCGGAAGTTCATGCGGTCAGCCATGACGACGGTCGCATGATCGTCACCGTGGAGGATATGCTGTCCTGCGCCGATGCGCTGATGAAACTACAACAACTCGACCACGTGATGTCCGTCACGCTGGCCTATGAACATTCCGAGAGTTAAGGAGAGGCTATCATGACCATGAATCGACGCGAATTCATCAAAATCAATGCGATTGCGGCAGCGGCTGCCAGCGCGGGGATGTCACTGCCGGCACTGGCCGCCAAGGCAGGCGAAGCGGTGGGCGATATCCGTTGGGATAAGGCCGCCTGCCGTTTCTGCGGCACAGGGTGTTCGGTGCTGATCGGCACGCAGAACGGTCGGGTGGTCGCAACTCAGGGTGATCCGGATGCGCCGGTCAATCGCGGCCTCAATTGCATCAAGGGTTATTTCCTCTCCAAGATCATGTATGGCGCGGATCGCTTAACTCAACCCTTGTTGCGCAAGAAGAATGGCGTCTATGACAAGAACGGCGAGTTCACCGCAGTCTCCTGGGATGAGGCTTTCGGCGTGATGGCGAAAAAATGGAAAGAAACCCTGAAAAAGGAGGGGCCTGCCGGCATCGGTATGTTCGGCTCCGGACAATGGACGATCTGGGAAGGCTACGCTGCCAGCAAACTGATGAAGGCGGGATTCCGCACCAATAACCTCGATCCCAATGCCCGTCACTGCATGGCCTCGGCGGTGGCAGGATTTATGCGCACCTTCGGCATCGACGAGCCTATGGGCTGTTACGACGATATCGAAAGTGCGGATAACTTCGTGTTGTGGGGCTCGAATATGGCTGAGATGCATCCCGTGCTGTGGTCGCGCATCACAGATCGCAGGCTCTCGCATCCGGGCTGTGAAGTGCATGTGCTCTCCACCTTTGAACACCGCTCGTTTGAATTGTCCGACAACGGCATGATTTTTGTGCCGCAGACCGATCTGGCCATTTTGAATTACATTTGCAATCACATCATCCAGAGCGGTCACGTCAATACCGATTTCGTCAAAAAGCACGCCAAGTTCAAGATAGGCGAGACGGATATCGGTTACGGTTTGCGTCCGGGCAATGTGCTGGAAAAGGACGCGCAATTCAACGGCTATCCCGGTGCGGATGGCAAACCCAAACACAACCCGAATGACGCCCGAGACAGCACGTTCGAGGAGTTTAAGAAGTTTGTTTCCGAATATACGCTGGAAAAAGTCGCCAAACTATCAGGTGTACCGGCCGCTAATCTCAAGCGTCTGGCCGAATTGTATGCCGACCCTAAGAAAAAGATCGTGTCTTTCTGGACCATGGGGTTCAATCAGCACACGCGCGGAAGTTGGGCTAACAATATGATTTATAACGTTCATTTGCTGACCGGTAAAATCTCTGAGCCCGGCAATGGCCCGTTCTCGCTCACCGGACAGCCTTCCGCTTGCGGCACGGCGCGCGAAGTGGGGACATTTTCTCATCGTCTGCCCGCCGATATGATGGTGGCCAATCCCGAACACCGCAAACATGCCGAAGAGATCTGGCAGCTGCCGGAAGGCACTATCCCCGACAAGATAGGCTTGCATGCGGTGGCGCAGAGTCGTGCGCTCAAAGACGGCAAACTCAAGTGCTATTGGACGCAGACCACCAACAATATGCAGGCCGGTCCCAATATCAACGGTGAAATCTATCCCGGCTGGCGCAATCCGGACACGTTTATCGTGGTGTCCGATGTCTATCCTACCGTGTCCGCCTTGTCCGCCGATCTGATTCTGCCGGCGGCGATGTGGGTGGAGAAGGAAGGCGCTTTCGGTAACGCCGAGCGGCGCACCCAGTTCTGGCGTCAGCAGGTTAAAGCGCCGGGTGAATCGCGCTCGGATCTTTGGCAGCTGATGGAATTTGCCAAGTATTTCAAGATTGAGGAGGTTTGGCCAGCCGAGTTGATTGCCAAAAAACCGCAGTACAAGGGCAAGACGCTGTTCGATGTGTTGTTTAAAAACGGTGAAGTGAACAAGTTTCCTATGGCTGAACTCAAGACCGTCAACGAACACGCCATCAAGAACTACAAAAACGACGAATCTGAGGCTTACGGTTTTTACGTGCAAAAGGGACTGTTCGAGGAATATGCCCGTTTCGGTCGCGGACACGGTCACGATCTAGCCCCCTTCGATATCTATCACAAGGCGCGCGGCCTGCGCTGGCCGGTGGTGGATGGCAAGGAAACGCTATGGCGTTACCGCGAAGGTTACGACCCTTATGTGAAAAAAGGCGAGGGGATTAAGTTTTACGGTCACAAGGACGGGAAGGCAGTGATTTTTGCGCTGCCCTACCAGAATCCGCCGGAAATGCCGGATAAGGATTTCGACCTGTGGTTATGTACCGGTCGCGTTCTGGAGCACTGGCACACCGGATCGATGACGCAGCGCGTACCCGAATTACACCGCGCCGTGCCTGAAGCGCAGGTGTTTATGCATCCGGATGATGCCACCAAACGGGGACTGCAACGCGGCATGCTGGTGACGGTGGCCTCGCGCCGTGGAGAAATTAAGGCTCGCATCGAAACGCGCGGGCGCAACAAACCGCCGGTCGGTCTGATTTTCGTGCCGTTCTTCGACGAGGCCAAACTGGTGAATAAGCTGACGCTGGATGCGACCTGTCCGATTTCCAAGCAGACCGACTTCAAAAAGTGTGCCGTCAAGGTCACCAAGGTATAGGGAGTCGAAGTGAACACGGATGCAGCAGTCGAGCGGCCCGCCTCAAATTCGCGCAGGCGATTTTTGAATAGCATCGCCGGCGCCGCCGGTGCGGGTTGTTTGATGACGCTGGGGGCAGGGTTGTCTGCCCGGCAGGCGAGTGCTTTACCGGCACAGGCACTGCGTCCGCCCGGTGCGCTGGCAGAGAACCAGTTTCTTTCGGCCTGTCTGCGCTGCGGCTTATGTGTGCGCGACTGTCCCTACAAGACGCTCAAGCTGGCTGCACCCGGCGAGCCGCTGGCCACCGGTACACCCTATTTTGCGGCGAGGGAGATACCCTGCGAGATGTGCGAGGACATTCCTTGCATTAAGGCCTGCCCGTCAGGTGCGCTAGACCGTGAATTTCGCGATATCAATAAGGCGAAAATGGGCCTAGCGGTGCTGGCTGATCATGAAACCTGTTTGAATTTTCTCGGGCTGCGCTGCGATGTGTGTTACCGCGTCTGCCCTGCAATCGACAAGGCCATCACCCTCGCCATCGTACACAACCCGCGTTCCGACCGGCATGCCATGTTGCTGCCTACGGTGCATTCCGAGTTTTGTACAGGATGCGGAAAATGCGAGAAATCCTGCGTGCTGCCGGAGGCGGCCATCAAGGTCTATCCCCTGCATCTGGCGCAAGGGAAATTGCCTGAGCATTACCGCAAGGGCTGGGAAGAAAAGGAAAAAGCAGGCGGTTCGCTGATCGGTGAACAGATCACCCTGCCGGTGCGCGGGTTAGAAGGGAGCGCGCCATGAACGCCACGCGTCAGAGAGGCTGGTTGCGCGCCAATAAATGGCTGCTGCTGCGCCGTCTGAGCCAGTTCGGTATTCTTGCGCTATTTTTGCTGGGACCCTTAGCCGGTATCTGGATCGTCAAAGGCAATTTGTCTTCCAGTCTGACACTAAATATCCTGCCGCTCACCGACCCTTACGTGCTGTTGCAATCATTGGCTGCCGGGCATGTGCCGTTCAAGACCGCACTGGTCGGGGCTGCGATCGTCGCCGCCTTTTACCTGATCGCGGGCGGACGGATTTACTGCAGCTGGGTGTGTCCGGTCAATTTGATCACCGATGCGGCCAGCTGGTTGCGCCGCCGGTTGGGATTGAAAGGCGGACATGCGCCGGATACTAATACGCGTTACTGGTTGCTGGCTGGCACGCTGATTGCCGCTGCTGCGACGCATACGCTGGTCTGGGAGTGGATCAACCCGGTGTCCGTGATGCAGCGTAGCCTGTTGTTTGGTATGGGCTTGGGCGGTTTTATTTTGCTGGGCATCTTTCTCTACGATCTGCTGCTGGCCTCGCGCGGCTGGTGCGGTCACCTCTGTCCAGTGGGCGCTTTCTACAGCTTGCTCGGTCGCTATGCGATTCCGCGTGTATCGGCAGCCGGGCGCGGTGATTGCGACGATTGCATGGACTGTTTCAAAGTCTGCCCCGAGCCGCAGGTGATACGCCCTGCGCTCAAAGGAATCACCAGCCCGCTTATCAATAGCGTCAATTGCACCCTGTGCGGACGTTGCGTCGATGTCTGCAATCGGGATGTATTTACCATTACCCATCGTTTTAACCATAGGAGCGAGTCATGAAAGCCATAAAAATACTGCTAACTCCCTGGCTGGCCTGTCTGCTGCTGGTAGCCCCCATTCAGGCTGCTGCGACAGAAGGTGTTGTCAAACTTCAGTCTCTGCGTGGCACAGCGGTGCAAGCGCCGGATAGCGATGCGGAAATCATCAGGCCGGAGCGCGACAGAGCGCCGATTGAGCGCAATTATGTGCAGCAACCGCCGCTGATTCCGCATTCTGTAGAGACTTACAGGATCACCAAGAATTTCAACAAGTGTATGGATTGCCATGCCTGGTCGCGTTACAAGGAAACCGGCGCAACCAAGGTTAGCCTCACTCACTTCAAGGATCGCAGCGGCACGGATCACGCCAATATTTCGCCGCGACGCTATTTCTGCGTGCAGTGCCATGTCCCGCAAAACGATGTCAAACCGCTGGTGGAAAACACCTTTAAACCTGCCGTGCAATAGGGGAATGAGATGAACGAAACGCTTAAAAAAACAGGTTGGCGTGGCAGGATGCAGCTCGCCGGATGGGGAATGCTGCTGATCGCTTTTGCCGGTGGCATTGTTTTCTGGGGTGGTTTCAACACGGTGCTGGAGCTGACCAACCGGGAGGAGTTTTGTATTTCCTGTCACGAGATGAAGGATAACGTGTATCAGGAGTACCGCAACACCATCCATTATTCCAACCGTACCGGGGTGCGGGCGACCTGTCCAGATTGCCATGTGCCGAAAGAGTGGACCCATAAGATCATACGCAAGATACAGGCTTCCAATGAAGTGCTGCATAAGGTGCTGGGCAGTATCGATACCCCGGAGAAATTCAACGCCAAACGGCTGGAACTGGCTGAGCACGAATGGGCGCGCATGAAGCGCACCGACTCGCAGGAATGCCGCAATTGCCACAGCTATGCATATTTTGATTATGCAGCACAGGGCAGGCGCTCCAACAGCATGCACCAGAAGGGTTTTGCCGAGGGTAAGACTTGTATCGACTGCCACAAGGGGATCGCGCACAGCCTGCCGGAGGTGGAACAAAATATCGGCGCTGCCAACCATGGTGCTTCGCCGGAAGTATTTCACCCCGCCGGCGTGAATGCAGTTAAATCTGAGTAAGTTCGGTGGCGGGTCAGGGGGTAATTCTGACTACGCCCTCGTTAATGGCGATTCCGCTCACCACGCGACCTGCCGTGGTGCGTATCTGTACGCTTTCTCCTTCGCTGGCATTATTCAGTGCAACCCCGGAGCTGCTCAGGGTGAAGCCGCTGCCCTGTACGGAGAGTTGTACGGACTGGCCCTGCTTGACGCTGTAAGGTGCGCGCAACATATCCTCACGCATGACATAACCTGCCGCTATGCTGTAACGCAACACTTTCCCGACGACCTGACGGCTCTCTGTGAGACCGCCGGACTGACTGATTTCAGTGGTTTGTCTGGCTAAATCCTCCTCTCGCACTACCTGCCCCATGGTGAGTGCGCGTGAGGCAATCAATAAATCCCGGGTGATTTTGATTTGTACCGGGATAAAAATGCTCCAGCCATTGGATTCCATGCAACGCACGCCAACAGAGACGCGCCCCAGTAGCTGGCTGCCGGCAGGAAGAAAGGCTTCGATTTTGCTGCATGCTCTCAAGTTGATGCGCCGGTCGATTTCGTCCACATTAAAACTGACTTTGCCGGGCAGGCTGGCCGTTTGTTGTTGAACTAAGCTGGTGACAGCTGTTCTGAGTGAGGCATGGTCCTGAGATGCAGCGGAGGCAGCCTGACCCGCATGCAGAAGCAGGAGGGCGAAGAGAATAATGTTTTTCATGGTCGCTATTGTGCGTGTGGTGGACAGATAAGGAAAGGGTTCGATAGCTTGGAATTAGGGGGGAAAGTAACCGTTAATCAATGGATAACATTTTGTTTTGACGGGGTACGATGAACTTCATGTAAATGGTAATTTGCAAACAGGAGTGCGTGATGATCAATAAACTGGACGAAGCGATGCGTTTTCATCAAACCGCGCTGAGTTTGCGCGGTGCGCGTCAGGAGGTGCTGGCATCCAATATTGCCAATGCCGATACACCCAACTACAAGGCGCGCGATATCGATTTTGCCAGCGCGCTGAAAAATGCCGTCGCTGATTCTGCGCCTAAACTCACCATGACGACCACCTCTCCCGTTCATCTTGAGGGGCATGCAGGCACCTCTATCCTGGGCGCTCCTGTGATGTACCGCAGGCCGATACAGCCCAGCGCGGATGGCAATACGGTAGATATGGATCTGGAGCGTGCTCAGTTTGCCGATAATGCCTTGCATTACGAGGCAAGTGTTAAATTTACCAGCGAGAAGTTAAAAGACATGCTAACGGCGTTGCAGGGTTAACGAAAAGGGAGAGTATTGTGTCTCTGTTTAATATATTCAATGTGGCAGGTTCGGGGATGGCGGCACAGTCGCAACGACTGAACGTGGTGGCCAGCAATCTGGCGAACGTCGACAGCACGACAGGTCCTGATGGCAAACCTTACCGTGCCAAGCAGGTGGTTTTTTCCGCGATACCGATGGGCGCCCCTGAGGTGAAGGGGGTTAAGGTGTTGCGTGTGGCGGAAGATACCTCGCCCATGAAGATGGTTTACGATCCCAAACATCCGATGGCCGATGACAAAGGCTATGTCACGATGCCCAATGTGAATGTGGTGGATGAAATGGTCAATATGATCTCCGCCTCTCGCGCCTATCAAAATAACGTGGATGTCTTGAATACCTCCAAAACCCTGTTGTTAAAAACGCTGACGATAGGTCAGTGATGAACTGAATCCTGACTAAAAGGAAATATCATGGTTAACGCTACTCAATCTACCGGAAACGCCAGTGCGATTTATGCTGCGCTCAATGGTACTGCTGCGACGAATGCTACGGCATCCGCAGCGGCCGCTTCGCAGGATCGCTTTATGACGCTGCTGGTGACGCAGTTGAAGAATCAGGATCCGCTCAATCCGATGGATAACGCGCAGATGACTTCGCAAATGGCGCAAATCAGTACCGTGAGCGGTATCGAAAAGCTGAATACTACCTTGCAGGCGTTAAGCGCTAGCATGACACCCAATCAGACTTTGCAGGCGGCCAGTATGATAGGTCACGGCGTGCTGATGGAGGGGGCGGGTGTCGAGTTGGCCAGCGGTGTAGGGCTGGCCGGCTTCTCGTTGAATCAGCCTGTGGATAGCGCTAAAGTGTCGATTTACGATCAGTCCGGCGCGCTGGTGAGCAGTATGGATCTGGGTGCGCAATCGACCGGGATCGCAAAGTTTCAATGGGATGGTAAAGATGCCTCGGGTAACACGCTGCCTGACGGTCAGTATACTTTCTCGGTGAATGCGTCGTTAGCCGGAAATCATGTGGCGGCTACCGGTTTGCAATATGGTCTGGTCAATAGCGTCACGCAGGGCGCGCAGGGTGTTACGCTGAATGTGGGGCATCAGCAAAATGTGGCACTTTCCAAAGTTCAGCAAATTCTTTAGCGTCAGGAGAAAATCATGAGTTTTCAACAAGGTTTGAGCGGTTTGAATGCGTCGTCCAAGCATCTGGATACCATAGGTAACAACGTTGCCAATGCCAGCACGGTCGGTTTCAAGCAGTCGCAGGCGCAATTTGCCGATATGTTTGCCGCCTCTTTGTCGGGAGCCGGTGTGAATCCTATCGGTACCGGAACTAAGCTGGCTGCTGTCGCACAGCAGTTCACTCAAGGCAATATCACCAATACTAATAATCCGCTGGATACGGCGATCAGCGGACTGGGTTTTTTCCGCATGACCGATGCCTCTGGCGCTATTTTATACAGTCGAAACGGACAGTTTCAGGTGGATAAAACGGGTAATATGGTTAATAATCAAGGTCATATAGTCTCAGGTTACCTGGCTGATGCCAACGGTGTGATCGTCAAGCAAACCGTGCCATTGCAGATTAAATCGACTAACTTGCCGCCCGTACCTACCACCACCACGACAGTGGGGGCGAATTTGGATTCGCGTGCCGCAGTGCCTGCGGTGGCGGCCTTTAGTGCTACCGACCCGACTTCCTATACCAGTTCAACATCGCTGTCGGTTTTTGACAGTCTGGGTGCCAGTCACGTCGGGACGCTGTATTTTCAGCGGCAGCCGATCACTCCGCCTACTTTGACTTCAGCGACTAATGCCTCGGCCGTGCTGAACGATGTTACAGGACTGGCAGTGGGAAATACCATGACCTTTGAGAGTAATGCTACGCCGGCGGCTGTGCCGCCCGTGCCGGTCACGGTGACGATCACCGGGATTACAGCGGGTGTCGCCCCGGCAGGTTCGGTGACGTTTGCACCTATTGCCGGTGGCGGTGTGCCTTCCGGTTTAATTACCACCAATGCCCCCTCGAATCTTTGGAATGCCTATCTGACCGTCGATAATGCGCTGGTTCCGCCGGCTGCCGCACCGGTTGCACCGGCTACGGTGGGTGCGGCGATTCCCTTCGCTACGCTGGGCTTCAGTACTGCAGGCGCGCTCTCCACCATTACGCCGGGAACCGGGTCAACTGTACCTGCGGGGGCGACGCTGGGTAAGGTGATGACCCCCTTGTTTACACCTGTTTCGACCCTGACTACAGCGGCTCAGCAAATTACCTTTGACTTTAATTCGCTGGCGGCGGGAACGACGCAATTCGGCGGAAATTTTGGTGTGAACACGCTGACTCAGAATGGTTATACATCGGGTCAGCTTAACTCAACCAGCACAGGTACCGACGGTACGATACTGGGACGTTACTCCAACGGGCAGTCGCGCGCGCTGGGGCAGATTATCTTGAGCAATTTTACCAATCCGCAAGGTTTGCAACCGGTAGGTAACAATGAATGGGTGGAAACTGCCGCCTCGGGGGGGCCGACCACCGGCACGCCGGGCTCGGCCAGTTTGGGGATGCTGCAATCATCGGCGACCGAGGACTCCAATGTCGATTTGACCGCCGAGCTGGTGAACATGATTACTGCGCAGCGCGTCTATCAGGCTAATGCCCAGACGATTAAGACGCAGGATGCGTTGCTGCAAACCATCGTTAGTCTGAGATAAGGTGAGGCAGCGAGTGGCGCGTAGCCGATAGCAGGGAGAATGTAATGGATAAATTGATTTATACCGCAATGACCGGTGCTTCGCATGTGTTGCAGCAGCAGGCATCGGTTTCCGAGAATCTGGCGAACACCAATACCCCCGGTTTTCGCGCTACGCTGAATACTTTTCGAGCGGTTCCCTTAGTTGGCGACGGTCTGCCTACCCGTGCTTTTGTGGTCGATTCTACGGCGGGTTTTGACTTGACGCCGGCTGCATTTCAGCCTACCGGCAGGCCGTTGGATGTGGCGGTAAACGGCACCGGCTGGTTGGCTGTGCAAGGGGCGGATGGCAAAGAAGCTTATACGCGCAATGGCAGTTTGCAAATCAGTTCGAATGGCGTGCTGCAAACGCGCAGCGGACAAAATGTGATGGGGGACGGCGGGCCGATTACCATTCCGCCCGGTACACAACTGACTTTCGCCAAGGATGGCACGATTTCGACTGTTCCAGAAGGCCCTCTGGCAACCTCGGTTGTCGTTGTGGGGCGACTTAAACTGGTTAATCCTGATCCCGCGCAGCTGGAGCGCAGTGGTGATGGCATGTTTCGTATGAAAGATGGTTCAGCAGCACCATCTGATGTAAAGGTTGAAATTGCGCCCGGCAATCTGGAAGGCAGTAATGTCAGCACAGTAGAGATGATGGTGAATATGATCTCGCTGGCGCGCAAATTTGATTTGCAGATGAAAATGCTCACCAGCGCGGATAATAATGCCAAACAGGCCAGCTCAATAATGAACATAGCAGGCTAGTGGCATGTAGCCTGTAGCCTGTAGCCTGTAGCCGGCTTGTATGCAGCCAGCTATTAGCTGGCAGCTAGGCGCTGACACATAACGATTAAGGGGGGTAATAAGATGATACGATCTTTGTGGATTTCAAAAACAGGTCTGGATGCGCAGCAAACCCAGATGGATACCATCGCCAACAATCTGGCTAACGTGAGCACCAACGGTTTTAAACGCTCCCGTGCTGTGTTTGAAGATTTGCTTTATCAAACTATCCGTCAACCGGGTGCGCAGTCATCGCAACAAACCCAGATTCCCTCCGGCTTGCAAATTGGTACCGGGGTGCGTCCGGTGGCGGCGGAGCGGATACACACCCAGGGGAATTTGCAGCAAACCGGCAATCAGTTGGACGTGGCGATTCAGGGTAGTGGCTTTTTTCAGATATTGATGCCGGATGGTACGACCGCTTATACCCGTGATGGATCGTTTCAGAG
This sequence comes from Gallionella sp., assembly GCA_041660905.1. Taxonomy (GTDB): domain Bacteria; phylum Pseudomonadota; class Gammaproteobacteria; order Burkholderiales; family Gallionellaceae; genus Gallionella. The sequence continues at coordinate 33,284 of JBAZVL010000003.1, read as the reverse complement.
AGACAATCAGGGGCAGATGGTTACGGCCAGCGGTTTTCCGCTACAGCCTGCGATTACCCTGCCGGCCAATGCACTGTCCGTCACCATAGGGAGGGATGGCGTGGTTTCAGTCACTCAGCCCGGTGTTGCCGCGCCGGTGCAGGTGGGTGCCTTGCAGGTGACTACCTTCATCAATCCGGCCGGCCTGATGAGTCAGGGTGAGAATCTTTATCAGGAGACGGCTTCCTCAGGTACACCCAGCACTAATGTGCCGGGCACCAATGGCAGCGGGCTGTTGAGTCAGAGTTATGTGGAAACCTCGAATGTAAATGTGGTTGAAGAAATGGTCAATATGATACAGACGCAGCGCGCGTATGAAATCAATTCGAAATCCATCACCACCTCTGATCAGATGCTGCAAAAGCTATCGCAAATGTAATAAATTGATTATTAAGGGAAATAAATTGTTTGACAGCTGGTCTGAGAGATTTTTTGTAGGCTTGTGCACGCTATTTTTGCTGGCAGGTTGTGCCAGTGAGCCGCCTACCCGTATTCAGCATCCCATGACGGCTAAACCTGTCAGTCGCGTGGTAGTGGCGCCTGCGGACGGGGCGATCTATCATGCCGGCATCAATGAACGCCCCTTGTTTGAAGACAGGCGCGCACGCAATGTCGGCGATATTTTGACGATCAACATCGTGGAGAAAACTACCGGCAACCGTAAGACTAGTGCCGGCACGACCAGTGCCAATAGTGTGAATGCAGCAACGCCGAGTGTGAGCGTAGGGCCTCTGTCTAAGTTGCTCTTGAAGGCTTTCTCGATCACGAGCAGCAACAGCAATAAATCATCCAACACAGGTACAGGTGCAGCCAGTGAAGATATGACCGGTGTGATTTCTGTGACTGTGATCGAGGTGATGGCCAATGGCAATATGCTGGTGAGCGGTGAGAAGCAGGTGGCGCTCAATGCGAGCGATGAGTTCATTCGTTTTTCAGGTGTGGTTAATCCACTCGATATTTCCAATCTGAACGTGGTGCAATCGACGCGCGTAGCCGATGCGCATATCGAGTATAAAAATGCTGGCGCGATGAATGAGTTGGCTAACGATGCGCAAACGCTGGGCTTTTTGGGACGTTTCTTTTTATCGGTGCTGCCGTTTTAAAAGAATGCAGGATTTAGGATTAAAACGATGAAGCTAATTTACTCGGTGTTGCTGTTGTTGCTGTTGCCGATGACTGCGATGGCTGATCGGATCAAGGATGTCGCCAGCATACAGGGAGTGCGCGACAATCAGTTGTTAGGCTATGGTTTGGTTGTCGGTTTGGATGGCAGCGGTGATCAGACCACCCAGACGCCGTTTACCGTGCAGAGCATTATCAGTATGCTCTCGCAGATGGGTGTCAATATTCCGCAAGGGACCAGTTTACAGCTTAAAAATGTTGCTGCCGTGATGGTGACCGCCACACTGCCACCCTTCTCCAGGCCTGGACAGGCGATCGATGTAACCGCATCATCCATGGGAAATGCCAAGAGTTTGCGAGGTGGTACGCTGCTGATGACGCCGTTGAAGGGTGCTGATGGCCAGGTGTATGCGATGGCGCAGGGTAATGTGCTGGTAGGCGGGGTTGGCGCTTCTTCAGGTGGCGCATCGGTGCAGGTCAATCACTTGAGTGTGGGGCGCGTGCCGGCTGGAGCAACGGTGGAGAGGGCAGTGCCCACCGTGTTGGGTCAGGGCGAATTCATTCATCTGGAATTGCGCAGCAATGATTTTACGACGGCATCGCGTATCGTTGAGGTGATCAATGCGCAGATCGCGCCGGATACGGCAGTGGCACAGGATGGCCGTGTGATTGAAGTGCGCGCGCCGCAGGGCAATGGGCTGGTGGCCTTTATTTCAAAAATTGAAAACCTTGAAATCAATCAGGCACAGGGCGTAGCACGCGTCATTATTAACGCGCGTACCGGTTCTATCGTGATGAATCAGGCTGTCACTCTCGATGCCTGTGCGGTGGCGCACGGGAACTTGACGGTGGTGATCAATAAGGATAGTGCGGTGAGTCAGCCCAATGCACGTTCTGATGGACAGACGGTACAAACCGATAAGACCAGCATAGACGTGAAGACAGATAAGGGGGAGTTGGTTGAACTTCCTAAGGGGGTCTCGCTGAGCGAGGTGGTGAAAGCGCTCAATGCGATCGGTGCGACCCCGCAGGATTTGCTGGCGATTTTGCAGGCGATGAAGTCGTCCGGTGCTCTGCATGCCGAACTGGAGGTGATATAAATGGTTAACTCCCTGAATACTCAAAGTAGTTTGGCGATGGATACGCAATCGCTCTCGCAGTTGAGGTTGCAAGCCAGACAGTCGCCAGATCAGGCGTTAAAGCTGGCGGCGCAACAATTTGAGTCGGTTTTTATGAATATGATGCTAAAAAGCATGCGTGATGCTACACCGCAGGATGGCATGATGGAAAGTGATCAAACGCGGATGTTCACCGGCATGCTCGATCAGCAACTGGCGCAGAATTTGTCCGGGCGCGGTATCGGTTTAGCTGACATGATGGTCAAACAGTTGGGGCGTCAGGGGTTGTCAGCACCCGTTGTGCAGCCACCGGCGCAGAGTGCGCCTGTGCAGAGTGTGCCTGTGCAAAGTATGCCGGTGCAGAGTATGCCGGTTGAGATTGCGCCGGTATTGCCCTCCGCCTTTACTGCGAATACGCAGCAGGATTTTGTCAACCGTATGTTGCCTCATGCGATGCGGGCGAGTGCAGCTACCGGTGTGCCGCCACAACTGATGTTGGGGCAGGCGGCGCTGGAGAGCGGTTGGGGTAAGCGCGAGATTGCCATGGCCGATGGTAGCAACAGTTACAACGTGTTTGGCATCAAGGCAAATGCCGGTTGGCATGGTAAAGTTGCCGAGGTGATGACGACAGAGTATAAGAATGGTGTGGCGAATAAGCAGGTTGAAAAGTTTCGCGCCTATTCTTCATATACAGAGGCATTTAAAGACTATGCCGGTATGATGAGCGCTAATCCACGCTATGCCGCTGTGATGCAGCAAGGAGATAATCCGGCTGGTATGGCGCAAGCTGTTCAAAAATCAGGGTACGCGACCGATCCAAAATATGCCGAGAAGTTGGTGAACGTGATGAGGCAGATGAATATTTCCGGTTAATCGCCTAAAGGTTCAATCTTCGCTGCCGATAAAGCAAGTGCGAATGTCGGAAGGATGAATAGGGGAATATCATGGGAAGCAATATTTACAGCGCGTCACTGAGCGGCATGAATGCGGCGCAGTATGGCTTGAGCTCGACTCAACATAATATTGCCAATGCCAATACGCCAGGCTATACCAAGCAGTCCATCATGGTCACTTCCCGTACCGCGCAGGCGACCGGCGCTGGTTTTGTCGGGCAAGGGGTTGATGTCACCGGCGTGGTGAGAAGTTACGATCAATTCCTGACCGGGCAGGTTCGTCAGGTGCAAAGTCAGGCAAGTTATTTAACCTCGTATCTGTCGTCGATGACCCAGGTCGATAACCTGCTATCTAATTCGACTTCCGGTGTTTCGACCGCCGTGCAAGGTTTTTACGATGCGATGAACGGCTTGGCCAATAATCCGGAGTCGATTCCCGCACGACAAACTGTACTCAGTTCTGCGCAAGCGGCTGTCAATAATTTTCAGGCGGTGGATCAGAATCTCACCGATATTGCCAACAGTTTGACCGGGCAAATTTCCGGTAGTGTGCAGACTGTTAATACTTACGCCACTCAGATCGCCAATCTCAACACCAACATCAAGAGTGCCATTGCTGCAGGGCAGGGGCAGCAGCCTAATGATTTACTCGATCAGCGTGATCAGCTGGTTAATTTGCTGAATAAAGAGGTCAAAGTGTCCGTTCAGCAGCAGAGCGATGGCTCTATGAGCGTGTTTGTCGGTAGTGGTCAGGCGCTGGTGGTAGGCGATCAGGCGATGGCGCTGCAAGTCGTGCAAAACCCCAACGATCAGGGTAAAGTTGACGTAGCCTATTTTAACAATGGCAAAACCGTCACCTTGCAGCAGAGCAGTCTGCAAGGTGGAAATCTGGGTGCCTATTTGACCTTTCGCGACCAGAATCTAGAGCCGGCACGCAATGCGCTGGGGCGGGTTGCACTGAGTCTGGCCGCCAGTATTAACCGGCAAAATCAATTGGGACAAGACCTCAATGGCGTGGCGGGTGCTGCGCTGATCAGCGATGTTGTGCCACGGGTCAATAAGGGGGCTAATAATACCGGGAATGCGACCGTCGCCGGCACAGTTAGCAATCTCACAGCCCTGACGACCAGCGACTATCAGGTGAGGTTTGATGGCGCGAATTACACAATGACGCGGATGTCCGATAATGTCGTGACTAATCTGGGTGCCAATATTTCTTCAACCAGCGTAGATGGTTTTAGTCTTACGCTGGTATCCGGTGCGATGAATGCGGGGGATAGCTTTTTAATTCGTCCGACCGCCAATGCGGCGCGGGATATCGCGCTGATGACTTCCGACCCGGCCAAGATTGCCACTGCCTTGCCATTTCGGGGCTCAGCATCGTTGAGCGCAACCAATGCGGCAAATATTTCGACGGTTACTTCCGGTGTAATCACATCTTCGGCGGTCACGGTTGCAGGTACCAGTGCTTCGAGCAGCACATTCACGATTGATGGTAAGACGCTTTTCACCAATACTCTGGCGCCGGGAGTAACCGGTACGCTGGTCACTCCCGCCAGTCTCGATGCAGCCTGGCCTGCATTTTCTGCAGCCAATCCGGCTTATACGCTCACAGGTACATTCTCAGCGGGAACGGCCTCAATCACCAAAAGCGGAGGGGCTGCGATTATTCTGGCAGAAGCGCAAGTGGTAGGTACAGGCGCGACCTTGACACCCTTGTCTGCAGCTACGGCTGGTTTTATGGGGACGACACCGGGTTCGTTAGTCAGCAAGGTCGCGGGTATTTCGGTCACCACGCCGGGTAATGCCAATCTGACCAGTCCCGTTGCCATTACGTTTACCAGTCCGACCACTTATACGGTGACAGGAGCAGTCCCGGCCGTGGCAGGTGCGCAGACTTATACCGCACCGAATATCAGTTACAACGGCTGGACTATGCAACTGAGCGGCGCGCCGACAGCGCCTGCCGCCGGTGATGTGTTCAATGTGGGTGCCAATAGCGGCAGCGCTAAGGTGAGCAGCGGAGGGTATAACCTCAATCCAGTCAGCATTAACTTTACCAGTCCGACAGCTTACGATGTGGTGGAGATGAGAGGCTTTCCGCCTACCGCTGTGACGCTGGGTTCCGGAACATATACCAGCGGGGCTAATATCAGCTACAACGGCTGGACGACACAGATTTCTGGCGTGCCCGCGACAGGTGATAGTTTCAATATCAGTCAGGGCAGCAGGGCCGGCAGTATGCTGGTAGCGCCTGCGGCGAGCAACTCAAGTACAGCCGTTATTGCCGGTGGCGCGTTAAGTGTGCAGCCCTTTAGCATCATGTTCAATAATCCGGCAACCTCCTATACCGTCACGGGTGCGACACCCGCGCCAGTGCCTAATCCGGTGGCTTATGCGGCAGGGCAGGATATCAGTTACAACGGCTGGACGATGAAGGTTACCGGGACGCCGGTAGCGGGGGACGTGTTTAACGTTGCGCCCAACACTACCGCGACCGGGGATAACCGTAATGCCTTGCTGATGGCAGGGCAACAGACTCAAAATTTGTTGATCAACGGGACGGCAACCATACAGGGCGCGTTCAGTCAGTTGGTAGGTTCAATCGGTGCCAAGACTCAAGAGTTGACTATCACCAGCCAGGCGCAGGATACGATGGTAACGCAGACAGTCGCAGCACAACAGTCGGTAGCCGGAGTTAATCTGGATGAAGAAGCCGCCAATTTATTGCGTTATCAGCGAGCATATCAAGCGGCGGCCAAGGCGATGCAGATTGCCAACACCATGTTTGATTCGCTGCTGAACTTAGGAAGGTAGGTGTGACATGCGTATCAGTTCAAATACCCTGTTTGACAGCAATGTGGCTGCGCTGACCCAACAGCAGTCCCGTCTGGTTCAAACACAGCAGCAGATCGCCAGCGGAAGGCGTTTGACGAGCGCGGCTGCTGACCCTGTCGCGGCGACGCGTGCGCTGGATCTCACGCAGGCGGATGCCATTATCACTCAACAAACGGCCAATCGTGTCGCGGCAAGAGATCCGGTATCGCTGGCCGAGAGTACGCTGCAAAGTGTGACCTTGCTCGTTCAGGATGCTAAAACAGCCGCTATTTACGCCGGTAACGGTTCGCTCAATGCCAGCGATCGTGCCACACTGGCGACGGATTTGAACGGTCGTTTGCAAGAGTTGATAGGGCTGGCCAATACCACCGATGCCAGCGGCAACTATTTATTTTCCGGATTTCAGTCGAAGACGACGCCATTTGTTGCCACGCCGGCCGGGATGGGCTACTTTGGTGACGACGGACAACGCTTGATGCAGGTGAGTGCCGGCCGGCAAATTCCGACCAGCGATAGCGGTGCGGATGTTTTTATGCGCATCAAAAATGGCAATGGCAGCTTTGTAACGCAGGTCAATCCCGCGACGCCTAACGCCGGCAGCGGTGTGATCAGTGCCGGCTCGGTCTTGAATCCGGCGGCCTTGACCGGCAATGACTACAATATCAGTTTTAATATTGCCAATGGTGCGACGACATATAGCGTGACGAATACCACCACAGGTTTACCAGTTACCGGTCAGACGGCTCAGACCTATGTGAGCGGGCAGGCGATCGCTTTTGACGGATTGCAGTTCGATATTCAGGGGGCGCCGGTTTCAGGCGACAGCTTTACGGTAACGCCGAGCACGAATGTCAGTTTATTCAAGACTCTGTCTGATCTGGTCAGCGCTCTGAATGCGCCTGTAGTAGGGAGTAATCTGACTAATGCACTGCATACGGGCATGAATAATCTGGATAATGCTTTAGGCACGATTTTGAATACACGCGCCAATTTGGGATTGCGCCTCAATGAAATTGATGCACTGCAACTGACAGGTGAAAACATGGGCTTGCAATTGAAGCAAAGTTTGGCCGCCTTGCAGGATACCAATGTCACGCAGGCGATTAGTGATTTGACGCAGCAGCAGACTACCTTGCAGGCAGCGCAAAAATCCTTTGCTCAGATTTCAAATTTATCTTTGTTTACTTATATTTAAGCGGAGTTGCTGCGTCGGGTGAGGTCATTGCAATTTTTACGCATATCCCGTTTTAGTCTGATTCTGGGGTAAACTGCGCGTTTAATTGACAGTTTGCGGCAAGCACGCCTGTTGATTGCATGACATTTCTCCGGATGATTAAAAATATATGACGAGCGAAGAACCTGCATTTAAAATAAAAACCAGCAATCTGCCTTTGTTGCAACTACATATCAACACCACTGATATGACGCAGCTCAAGGAGCAGTTGATCCTGCGACTGGGGCAGACCCCAGATTTTTTTGCCAATACCCCCATCGTGCTTGAATTGTCCGGCATCGCCCAAAGCGGCGAGGAGCTGGATTTTGCCGGGTTGATGTCCTTCATGCTGGAGCACAGCATGTGTGCGGCAGGCGTGTTGGGCGGTTCGGAAGCGCAGCGTGTGGCTGCCGTTAAGCTGGGTTTGGGTTTGTTCCCTGATGTGCCGGTTAGAAATCCGATGCGCCGTGCGACAGATGATGTTCTGTCTGTCACAGGCAGGCATGCCCCTGTGATTCAGACGCAATTGTTTCCTCAGGAAGTCGCCTTGCCGCCTGTTACCCCCGCTCCTCCACCTGCGATCATCAGACCGACGATGATCGTGGATAAGCCGGTGCGTGCCGGGCAGCGCATTTATGCGGAGGGCGCTAATCTGGTGGTGCTGGCCATCGTCAATGCAGGAGCGGAAGTGATCGCGGATGGCGATATTCATGTCTATGCGCCCATGCGTGGCAAAGCGATAGCGGGTGCGCGTGGGAATGAAGACGCGCGTATCTTCGTGCAGAGTCTGGAGGCGGAGTTGCTCTCCATCGCCGGATGTTTCAAGGTATTCGAGGACGGAATTCCGGAAAATGTGCATACAAAACCTGCACAGGTGCATCTTGAAGGTTCACGTTTGCTGATTAGTTCCCTGCTTTATTAAGTAAATTTTTTAAATTTGGGTTTTACGGGTAAAATGCCCGAAAATTATCAATTGTTCAGGAAATTTAACGTGGCTAAAGTTATTGTAGTTACTTCAGGCAAGGGCGGAGTGGGCAAAACGACCACCAGTGCCAGCTTCTCCAGCGGTCTGGCGCTGCGCGGCAACCGCACTGTGGTGATCGATTTTGATGTAGGCTTGCGCAACCTTGACCTCATCATGGGATGTGAACGTCGTGTGGTGTATGACATTATCAACGTCATCAACGGAGAAGTCTCGCTCAAACAGGCATTGATCAAGGACAAGAGTTGCGACAATCTCTACATACTGCCCGCTTCACAGACGCGCGATAAGGATGCGCTGAATCTTGAGGGTGTGGGACGGATTCTGGATGAGCTCAAGCTGACCTTTGATTTTATCGTCTGTGATTCTCCTGCCGGAATTGAATCCGGGGCTTTTACAGCGATGTATTTTGCTGATGAAGCACTGATCGTCACTAATCCTGAAGTGTCGTCCGTGCGCGATTCGGATCGTATTCTGGGCATACTCGCGGCTAAATCCAAACGCGCGGTGGATGGTTTGGAACCGGTCAGGGAGCACTTGCTGGTGACCCGTTATGACCCCAAGCGGGTCGATACCGGTGCGATGTTGTCGGTTACCGATATTCAGGAAATTTTGCGAATTCCCTTGCTGGGTGTAATTCCTGAGTCGGAGTCTGTCTTGCAGGCATCAAACTCAGGAACCCCGGCCATCCACATAGAAAAAAGCGATGTCGCGGAAGCGTATCGCGATGTGGTAGGGCGCTTCATGGGTGAGGAATTGCCGATGCGTTTTATTACTGCTGAGAAAGCCGGTTTCTTTAAACGTCTGCTGGGAGGTCGCTAAGATGTCGGTTATCGATGGTCTGATCAATTATCTGCGCGGCCCGGAAAAGAAAACGGCTGCTGTGGCCAAGGAACGTTTGCAAATTATTCTGGCCCATGAGCGTGCCGGACGAGGGACAGGTACACCGGATTACCTGCCGGCGTTGCAAGAAGAGTTGATGGCGGTGATTGCCAAGTATATTCATGTCGATCGTGACTCATTCAAGGTTCAACTTGAAAATCATGACCGCTATGACGTGCTTGAGTTAAATATTACCCTGCCTGATAAAATGAACAGCAAGCTTAAGATTTAAATTTTAACTCGTTGATTTTAATTGTTTTTACTGAACGCCGTCTTTTTTGACGGCGTTTTGATTTTTAAGCGGGGAAATGACAGGCGGTTTCATCAGTTTCATTGCGGTGGACAGGCCGTCGTTGGTGAGCCTGTCCATAATCGGTGACAGGTAAGGGAGTGAAAAACTCATCACGAAGAATCCCACCGCCAGTGTAATCGGGAATCCGATAGCAAACAGGTTGAGTTGCTGCGCTGCACGTGTCAGTATCCCCAACGCAAGATTGGTGATAAGCAAAGCAGCCAGTAAGGGTAGCGAGATTTGTAGGGCATTGGCGAAGATGCTCGATCCCCAGTGACTGAGCGCGTAATAACTCTGGCCGGGCATCATGGAGCCTACCGGCAGGGTGTGAAAGCTTTCGGCTACCGCTGAGATCATCATCAGATGCCCGTTGATCGATAAAAAGCACAACAACACGATGATGCCCAGCCACTGCGCAATAACCGGTGAGTAGGTCGAGTTTTGCGGATCGTAAAAACTGGCAAACCCCAGTCCCATTTGCAGGCCGCAGAATTCACCTGCCATTTCCACCGCGCTGAAGATGATCTGCATGGTCAGACCGATGGCTGCCCCTATGATGATTTGCTGTACCATGATCAGCAAGCCTTCGGGTGACCCCAGCGTCACTGCCGGCATAGGTCCCAGCGTAGGGGCGATGATGATGGCTAACATCATCGCCAGTCCGATTTTGACACGGCGCGGGATTTGTTTGTGGCCGAAGATGGGCGCGCTGGAGATAAATGCAAGCACGCGTACCATGGGGAACATTAACATTGCCAGCCAGGCATCCAGTTGTGCGCTGCTAATGGTGATCACGTTTTTCCTCCCGCACCCTGCCGTCTGCCTCCTGTATCCTTCGCTCAAAACAACGAGGGCATAACGCGACTATGTCTTTAGGCGAAGACTCATGTGGTCTGCATCCCGCCTTTATCATCCTACCAGCCATGGAATGTTGCCGAATAGACGCCGTATGAAATCAACCATCATGGTCATCATCCAAGGGCCTGCGAGGACTAATACTAAAAAAACCCCGACAAGTTTTGGAATGAAGGAGAGGGTCTGTTCGTTGATTTGCGTGGCTGCCTGAAAAATACTGACGATAAGCCCGATCACCAGTGCGCTGAGCAGCAGCGGGGCGGATAACAGCAGGGTCATTTCTATGGCCTGCTGTCCTAGCGTCATGACTGATTCTGGGGTCATTTTTTATTATTAAACAATGGGTTGTATTCGTATTTTGCCGTGGCTCAGGTGTAAAAGCTTTGTGCGAGCGAACCTATCAGCAGGTTCCATCCGTCAGCCAGCACAAACAGCATGATTTTGAAAGGCAGGGAAATGATGGACGGAGATAGCATCATCATGCCCATCGACATCAGCACGCTGGCGACCACCATGTCGATGATGAGGAAGGGAATGAATACCACGAAGCCGATTTGAAATGCAGTTTTCAATTCGCTGGTCACATAAGCCGGCACCAGCAGGCGCAGTGGCACGTCTTCGGCGCTTTGTAGCGCATCGCTATTGGAAATTTTGACGAACAGTGCCAGATCAGCCTGACGAGTTTGACGCAACATAAACGCTTTGAGTGGTACGCTGCCCTTTTCCACTGCTTGCTGCAAGTCAAGTTTACTCTCGCTATAGGGCAGATAAGCATCGGTATAAATCTTGTCGAACACCGGCGACATGACAAAAAAAGTCAGGAATAAGGCCATGCCGATCAAAACTTGATTGGGCGGCGCGGAAGGGGTGCCCAGTGCTGAGCGCAGCAGACTCAGGACAATAATGATACGGGTGAAACCAGTCATCATCAGCAGGATGGCAGGCAGAAAACTTAAGGAAGTGAGTATCAGCAGCGTTTGCAGGCTCAGGCTGTAACTCTGTCCGCCACCGGGTGCCGCTTTGCTGGTGATCGCCGGTACGGCCAGTTCAGCCCAGACGTTGGTGCTCAGAGCAAGCAGGGTGAGCAGGGCTAATAGGGCAGGATAAAAACTACGACGCATCAGGTTTCCTGTCAGAGGCTGGACGTTTGATTAAGGCCGATAACAATCGGCCAAATTTGTTGTCGGGTAGGGCGGCGGGTTGAGACGTTGCCTCAAGGCCTTCTATTTTTGAGAGGGTATGCAAAGTGCGTATCTGCCCCGGGCCTACGCCCACCACCAGCCAGGTTTCACCCACTTCGATCAATGTCACACGCTCTCGTTGACCGATCGCAACCGTGCCGATGACTTTGAGTAGATTGCCGCTTCCCGCCTGGGTAAGATTCATGCGACGCAACAACCAGGCCACGGCGATGATGGCGGCCAGCACCAGCAATAAACTGAGTGAGATTTGCAGCAGATTGCCAGTGCTAACCGCTGCAGGCGGAGGAATGATACCCGGACGAGCCGCCTCTTCCGCTACTGCGGCACGGGCGGCAAAAAGCGCAAGCGTGGCGGCGAGTGTTCTGATCATGGCGCTTAACGGTTAAGACGTCTTAATCGCTCGGACGGGGTGATCACGTCAGTCAGTCGGATGCCCAGCTTGTCATTGACCACGACGACTTCACCTTGAGCAATCAAAAAACCGTTGATCATCACATCTAACGGTTCGCCGGCCATGCTGGCTAATTCCACTACCGAACCTTGCGCCAATTGCAGCAGGTTCTTGATAGGCATTTTAGTGCGCCCCAGTTCAACGGTCAGTTGTACCGGGATGTCGAGTATCATTTCCAGGTCATTTTGCGTAGGCGCGACACTCTCGTTACCAAATTTCTGGAATATATGAGGTTGAGCAGGTGCGCCCTCAGTCGTGCTGGTTTGCTCGGCCATGGCGGCAGCCCAGTCATCCATCTCGGCAGGTGCGCTTGCGGCTTGTTCCGACATCGCAGCGCCCCAGTCATCAGCGGTGATTGCGGGTTCATCCGACATGTTTATCTCCTTCTTGTGTCATCAACATTTTTTCTATCTTAAGTGCGTATTGGTTATTGAAGACGCCATATTTACATTCCATCACAGGGATGCCGTCTACGGTGGCTGTGATGCTTTCAGGTACTTCCAGAGGAATGAAATCTCCGCTGTGCATTTTAAGCACCTGGCTTAGCCTGATATTGGCCTGACCCAGAGTGGCGGTGAGTTCAATGTCAGCACACTGCATTTGTTTGGAGAGCAGTTGCAGCCAGCGTTTATCCACGGCCAGATGTTCACCTTGCATCGGGCTGTAGAGCAAATCCTTGACGGGTTCGAGCATCGAGTAGGGCATGCACACGTGGAAAGCACCACCATTACCACCCAGTTCAATGTCAAAGGTGGTGACGATCACGACTTCGTTAGGTGTGGCAATATTGGCGAACTGCGGGTTCATCTCGGAACGGACAAATTCAAAGGTCAGTTTGTAGACTGACTCCCATGCTTGTGAATAGGTTTCGAAAACTACGGCCAGCATTTTCTGGATGATGCGCTGTTCTGTCTGAGTGAACTCGCGACCCTCAACCCGGGTATGGAAACGTCCGTCTCCGCCAAACATGCTGTCAACTACCAGAAATACCAGATTCGGATCAAAAATAAACAGGCCGTTGTTGCGTAGAGGCTTGGCCTGAATGATGTTCAGATTGGTCGGGACGGGCAGGTTGCGGATGAATTCTCCGAATTTTAACACTCGAACGGGGCCCACCGAGATTTCCGGAGTGCGCCGAATAAAATTGAACAAGCCGATACGAAACAGACGGGCAAAACGCTCGTTGATGATTTCCATGGTGGGCATGCGCCCACGCACGATGCGTTCCTGTGAAGCAAGATTATAGGGGCGTACCTCTCCGGCTTTAGCTTCAGGATTGTCCTTGACTTCATCCGCTTCGCCATTGACTCCCTTGAGCAGGGAGTCGACTTCATCTTGTGAGAGGAATTCGTTCATTTTGTCATTGAATAATGAATGAAGTGAACAGCACTTCCGCGACGCCCTTCTTGCTGTGGGATGATTCGGGGATTTTTTCGGTTTTCCCATCTTCGCCTGGATGGGAAGTCTGTATGGGGGGGGCAACTTTACGCAAACCCATCACAAATTCGACATGCTCCTTGATTTGCTGCGCCAGTACTTCCTTGCCTTCAACGGTGGAAAGCTCGGAGGCGCGCTTGCTTTGAAGTAACATATTGATTCTATGCTTTATTTCAGGATTTCTCTCTTTGACTTTTTCTTCGAGTTCAGGCTTGCTGAGCTTGATGGAGATTTCGACCTGCAACATGCGATCCGCTTCTTCCTGAACCAGGTTGGCGGTAAAAGTACCTAACTCGACAAATTTAGGCGGCACCTTGGGGTGTGCATCATCGTCCTCTTCTTCATCATCACCAGCGTCTTCGACTTTGGCTGCATGTTTATCCGGATGAGCAGGCTTCATCATAAAGTAAGCGGCAGCTCCGCCTCCTGCCAGAAGAACGACGGCAGCAATGATAATGATAAGCATCTTTTTGCTCTTGGGCGGCTGATCACCGGCTGGTGCGGCTGGTTTTGCTGGTTTGGACATTTTTTATATTTCCCTTTCGATGCTTGAATTATGAAAAACAAATGAGTCCGGTGAGGACCCGATTAGGGCTGATTTATCCCGCTATATCAATCCTTCGTCACGGGCGTATCTACGCTGCTCAGGCGAAGGTGTCTACCATGCCGTTATGACGTCGTGTCGCGACAGGCACAGCAACGCTTGCTATATCCTGCGCAGCTTCCTCTGTCTGTGTTCTGTTATTGGCGCGCTGTTGCATGAAATTGCCCGCATTGCTCTCGCGCGGTGATTGGTCGTTGACCGTCGCATTGCCCAGCATGATACCGTTTTCGGCCAAACTTTCACGAAGTTTAGGTAAAGCATTTTCAATCGCCTCACGAACAGCGCTATGTGCCGAGCTGAAAACCGCACTTGCCTGATTGTCTGCTACCGTCAAAACAACGCTCATCGGCCCCAGTTCGGGCGGATTTAAATGCAATTCGGCGACCTGATTTTGTTGCGTGCTCACCCAGTTAATTTTTTGCGTAAATTCTTCAGGCCAGGCGTGGCTGCCCAGCGGGGCGGCTATGCTAGCTTGATTGTTGGCCGGCTGTGGTGCAGGCGCTTGGAGTGCAGGTGTTTGAAGTGCAGGAGGCTGGGATGTGGCGAACAGCGTGTCGGCGCCCGCCGGTATCACCTCTGGACGGATGGGTTCGGGTTGAGTAAGGTTGGCCGGCACTGCAGCCGTAGCCGTTGCATCTAACGGCGTTGCGGGAGGTAAAGATGCAAGGTCTGGCTGGGCTTGGATGGTCGAACCGGTCGCGCTGCTGCGAAGCACCGTTTCCTGAACCGGTACGGGTGTAACGGGTAGTGTCTGTACGCCAAACAGCATGGCGGCGAGCGGGTTGGTCGCCTGATCGGCTGGCGCGACCACCAAGGGCTCTGCGTTATCCGCCCTGTTGCGGGACGGGGCCGTTTGAAAGCTGCTGATTAGTAATTCAGGAAGCGGTGCGATGGGCAATATCGGCTCTGCGGTCACATTCAGCTGATCGGCTATTTGTCTGGCCAGCAAACTGCCAAACGGATCGATAGGCAATTTTCCTTGTTTGCCGGTTAACGCAGAATTGTCGTTTTGCGCAGCGCCTGCATCGCTCTTGGTGAGTTTGTTTTTTGCATTTGCCGGAGGTGATGTAAGTATCTGATTAATCATGATATTTCCTCTTTGTTTGTGCGGCGCAGCCCGCTTTGACTAGGTAGCCTATTTTAATGGCATCTGACATGATTAGCATCGCTTGCCTGTTGCTTTTGCTAAATTCATTTGTTGTGCTCATCTGTTTGTTGCATTTTAAATGTGGTTGACCTGCCGGTATGTTCATCCATGGCGCGCTGCTCCAGTTTTGCCTCTACTTTTTGTTGTGTTTCAACGTGTCTTTGTTGCAAGGTGTCAAAAGACTTCAACTTGCGTTGAGTCGCATTAAAGTCACTGCGGCCGGCTTGCGTCGACTGTTTGCTTTGCTCGACGGCTTTCATCTGTTGAGCGATAGCAGCATCCAGTTTATAGATGAATTCCTGAAAATTGCGCAATATCGTCGGGTCCACGCTTTGTTGACAGGCCTGTTGCATGCGGGTCTGATAGTCCTTGCGATAGGCCTGTAAAGTATCCAGTTGCGTTTCTGAGTCGTGTTGCTGTTTATTCAGTTGGCCCAGACGGCGTGTGGCGGTATCGTTGCTCATTTGCGCTAAATTGAGCAAAGGCTGTAAGCGAAAGTGCTTGGTCATGATCGACTACCGTTAATGGATAGGGGCGAATAAGGCCGCCAATTGAGTGATGCTGGAATCGTAGGTTTCGCGTTGATTCATGCCCTGTTTTAAAAACTGTTCAATTCTCGGGTAGAGCCTGATCGCTTCATCGAGCAGCGGGTCGCTGCCGTTAATATATGCACCTACGCTGATTAAATCACGGTTGCGCTGGAAGTGGGCATAGAGTTGCTTGAAACGTTGTGCCAGCGCCGCGTGTTCAGGTGTTGCAAGGTGCGACATCACGCGGCTGATTGAGGCTTCAATATCGATGGCAGGATAGTGTCCTTGCTCTACCAGACGGCGGGACAGGACGATATGGCCATCCAGAATCGCGCGTGCGCTGTCCGCGATTGGATCTTGTTGATCGTCTCCTTCGGTGAGAACGGTGTAAAAAGCTGTGATAGAACCGCTGCCCACCAGTCCGTTGCCGGCACGTTCCACCATCTGCGGTAGTTTGGCAAATACCGAGGGCGGATAGCCTTTGGTAACCGGTGGCTCGCCGACTGCCAGTGCGATTTCTCGTTGTGCCATGGCATAGCGCGTGAGTGAGTCCATGATTAATAAAACATTTTTCCCCTGATCTCGGAAATGTTCGGCGATGGTGGTGGCATAAGCTGTGCCTTGCAGACGCATCAGTGGTGATGTGTCTGCCGGTGTAGCAACGATCACCGAGCGTGCCAAACCTTCCTTTCCTAGGATATCGTTGATGAATTCTTTCACCTCGCGACCGCGTTCGCCGATCAGGCCGACTACGGTGACATCCGCGCTGGTGTAGCGAGCCATCATGCCGAGCAATACGCTCTTGCCGACGCCGCTGCCGGCAAACAGACCCATACGCTGACCACGGCCTACGGAGAGCAATGCGTTGATGGCGCGCACCCCCACATCGAGCGGCGTATCTATAGATGCGCGTTCCAGAGGGTTGAAAGGGCGGCTTTGCAGAGGTCCGAATGCGGTTTCCGGCAGGGGCCCCAGTTGATCTAGCGGTTTGCCTGCGCCATCGAGCACTCGTCCTAGCAGCATGTCACCGACCGGAAGATGTTTGGCCCGGTCAGAGACGCGCCGTCGCAGCGGTTTGCGCTGACTACCCAGTGTTAATACATGGGCAGGTTCAATCGGAATTACGCTAGCGCCGGGAACCAGGCCATATACATCGTTTTCCGGCATTAAAAATAGGCGCTCCCCTGAAAAACCCACTACCTCGGCTTCTATGGTGTTATTGGGCATGTGAATTGCGCAGGTGCTGCCAACCGGCATTTTCAACCCTACTGCTTCCATCACCAAACCGGTTACCTTGGTTAAATGGCCGCTCAGAGGCATCACATTGCAGTTGGCAACGTATTCCTGACCTTCGGCAAAAAAAGCCTGCCAGCGCTGGCTGTGGGAGTTGGGGACTGCAGGAGTCAGGATGTCGGATTCAGGGGGTGGTTCTGTTGCCGTGGGCAGGTCTAGGTCGTCAGCCATGATTTATCCTGACCGATAGATTCGACGATTTGTTTCCAGCGCGTCGGATTGGTCGCATCAATATGGCTGTGAGCGGTTTCTACCCGACAGCCACCGGACTCGATTTGCGCATTGGGAAAAATTTTCCATCCTGAGGCGGAAAGTTGCTCGCCGAGGAGCTTTTTAACCAGATCAGCATCTTCAGGGCTGAGCAACAAATGGGCATTTTGGTTAAATTGAGGTAAGCCGCTGATGGCGGTGCTAACTATTTTAAGAATAATTTCAGGTTTAATTTTTAATGTCTCAACGACCATTTTGTGCGCAATTTCCAGCGACAGGTTCAGCAGGGATAAAGCCAGTTGATCATCTACCTGATTGAGTGCTACTTGCAGACTTTGCATTAACTGATGAATTTGCACGGCCTCAGCTTGCGCCTGTTGCCCGCCGGTTGCATAGCCAGACTGATAACCGGCGTCATAACCTGCCTGATGACCGTCTGCCTGTCCTTGCTCATAGGCTTTTTGTCGAATCTGCAGTAGTTCGTCGGCAGCCTGTTTTTCAGCATCCAGTCTGGCCTGTGGAGAAATTTCTACCGGTTTGCTGATGACAGGAATGCTGGTTTTCGGTACAGGTATAGGATCGAAGGAGGCTAGCTCCCAGCGTTCAAAGGCGGTGAGTTGTTCCTTGGGTATGATGGTGCCGCCGCTGGTTGTTTTTGCGTTTATTTTTGGCGAAAATTGCCTGAAGCTGTCATCAGACGTAGGCATCTTCATCTCCCTTGCCGCCTAGTGCAATCTGACCTTCATCAGATAAGCGCTTGACAATCTTGAGAATTTCCTTTTGATTTGATTCGACTTCGCTCAGTTTGACCGGGCCTTTCGATTCCAGATCCTCACGCATCATCTCGGCTGCACGTGAAGACATATTCTTGAAGATTTTCTCGCGCAATTCTTCGCTGGCACCCTTCAGGGCAACAATCAGTGATTCAGATTGAACTTCACGCAAAATCAACTGGATGCCACGGTCGTCGATATCCAGCACATTTTCAAAGACAAACATCTTGTCTTCGATCTTCTGTGCCAGTTCAGGATCAAAGCTGCGCACCTTGTCCATCATTTCAGCTTCCAGCGCGCCGCCCATGAAGTTAAGGATTTCAGCCGCCGTTGAGATGCCGCCTTTGAGGTTCTTCTTGTTCGTTGTGCCGCCGCTCATCAGTTTGCTCAGCACATCGTTGAGCTCGCGTAGTGCGACAGGTTGCACGCCATCCAGCGTGGAGATGCGCAGCAAGACATCGCTGCGGGTGCGTTCGGACAGCATCTTCATGATGCTGGCGGCTTGGTCCGGCTCCAGATGAACCAGAATGGTGGCGATGATCTGCGGATGTTCGTTGCCTATCATTTCCGCGACCGCGCCCGGATCCATCCATTTGAGGCTTTCGATGCCGCTGGTGTCGCTGCTGTGCATGATGCGATCGAGCAGCCCGGCTGCCTTGTCGTCGCCCAGTGCCTTGGTCAGCATGTTGCGTATATAACCTTGCGAATCCATGCCTATGGTGGTTTTTTCGGCGGCAGCGAGCAGGAACTCATGAAAAACCAGCGCGATCTGATCGCGCGTCAGATTTTTTAAGGTCACCATCGCCGCACTGATCTTTTGGACTTCTTTCGGGCCCAGATATTTGAGCACCTCGGCGGCTTCGTTCTCGCCCAGAGTCATCAAGAAAATTGCACTATTTTGTACGCCATCACTCATTGCCATTCACCCAGTCTTTAATGACACTCGCAACAATTCGCGGATCCTGCATGGCGATCTGTCGCGCAATGTTCAGGTTTTGCTCATAAGGTTCTACAGGCGGTTTGTACTGGCCGGCTTCCGCTTCGGCCGCAGCCGCAGCCGCCGCTTCCTCCTGGGTCATGGCAATAGGCTCGCCATTCTCGTCGACCGCAACTTCTTCGTCTTCGTCTCCTTCTGTCTCGCTCTTGGTTTCTTCTTCAGGTTTGGGCGGTTCCATAGGACGGAAAGCTGGTTTGATGACCCCGAAGACGATGATCAGCATCACCACTGCGATGATCAGATATTTGGCGATCTGTTTAGCCAGCTCTATCATTTCCGGTTGCTTCCAGAGCGGGGCTTCGGCAACGGCTTCCTCTTTGTTAAAGGCTGCATTTTGCACATTCAGACTATCGCCGCGCGCAGGGTCGAAACCGACTGCATCTTTCACCAGATTGTCGATTTGCGCTTTTTCTACATCGGTCAGCGGGACGACGGTGACTTTTCCTTTAGCATCCGTGACTTTGCGGTTGTTGACTACCACAGCCACGGACAGACGCTTGATCATGCCGACTGGAAGGATGGTGTGGCTGATAGTGCGGTCGACTTCAAAATTAACGGTGTTTTCCTTGTGCAGGTTGTCAATTTTTGCCGTGTTCGCCGGATCGGTGCCGGGTGGCGGCGAGACAATAGGGGCGGTAGCCGGAACCGGAGGTTGGTTGGACAGGGCGCCTGGAACGCCGCTGGCATTAATGCCGGAACCGTTCAGCGTTTCAAGATTCTGCAGGCTGCGGATGCTGCCGGTGCCGGGATTTTGATTGGGTTTGTAGATCTCAGCCGTTTGTTCCGTATGGGCAAAATCGATATTAGCGGTGACTTGCGCGCGCACATTGTTTTCGCCCAGCAGCGGGGTGAGTATGTCCTCTACGCGCTTGATATAGTTTTGTTCGATTTGCAGGACATATTTGAGTTGCTTGGCGTTCAGGCCTAAACCGTTGTCGTCTTGCGTAGCGCTGAGCAGTGAGCCTTCCTGATCGACGACGGTGACGTTTTTATCCGACATTTCCGGTACGCTGCTGGAGATCAGGTGCACGATGGCGGAAACCTGAGCCGAGTCGAGCACACGACCGGGGTGTAGTGTCAGTACCACCGAGGCGCTGGGTTTTTGTTGCTCTTTGATAAAAACGCTGGGTTTTGGAATAGCCAAATGAACGCGGGCGGAAGAGACTGTGCCTATGCTTTGCACCGAGCGTGCCAGTTCACCCTCCAGTGCCCGCTGGTAATTGATTTGTTCGGCAAATTGCGTGATGCCGAATTTCTGGTTTTCCATCAGTTCAAAGCCGACCGTGCCGCCTTTGGGCAAGCCTTGTGACGCGAGTTTCAAACGCGCTTCATGCACCTGTGCGGCCGGAATCATCAAGGCGCCGCCGCCATCGGTGAATTTGTACGGGATGTTAAGTTGCTGCAATGATTCTATGATGGCGCCACCATCGCGATCGGACAGGTTGCTGTATAAGATGCGATACTCGGGCGCTTGTCCCCACAACCATGAACCGACCAGCATGGCGAGAATAGCGGCAATGCCAAAAGCAACGCCCATTTTTTGCTGGGTCGTGAGCAATTCAAACCTGCCCATTGCGGTGGTGGGCGCGGGTGCGGGATTTGCGATAATTTCTTGTTCTGTCATGATGATTGCAGACTACACCTAAAAGCCACGGGGACAGTATGCGCATTATCCATTTACTCTGTGGTTTTAAAGGCGGGAATAAAGGGAAAATCCTACGCCTGTTCTTTTGATGTTGAGTGTGTTTGTTTGATATTGTGTGATCACTGTAAAATCGGCTTATGGCCGGTGGTTAGTCGCGGTTGAGTTGGCTGCTGGCCATACGTTGCGGGCTACTGGCAAGTTTAAGGAGTGAACAATGAGCAATATTTCAGCGGTGGATGGATTGTTGTCGCAAATGCGCGTGGCTGCAGCGGCGGCAGGGTTGCGTGAACCGGCGCCTTTGACGCCATCGGCTAATAAGGTTGATTTCTCCAATGTGTTAAAAAATGCTCTGGATGGCGTAGCCCAGTCGCATGAGAAATCAGAAACTCTGCAAAAGGCGTTTGTGATGGGCGATGATAAAGTGAGCCTGAGCGATACCATGATCGCCATGCAAAAGGCCGGTATCAACTTTCAGGCCACCGTTCAGGTGCGCAACAAGGTGGTGCAGGCTTACAACGACATCATGAATATGCAGGTTTAAGCTGATTGCAGCTGATGGTGTGTGCGTTAGATTTTATCTAACATGTTGATTTTTAAGTAAATATTACATAAAATGCTATCAGATAAATCTATCCTGATTACCGGGGGCACCGGTTCGTTCGGTAAAGCCTTCGTTAAAACCGTGTTGCAGCGTTACCCTGCGATTAAGCGCCTAGTCGTTTTTTCCCGGGACGAGCTCAAACAGTTCGAAATGGCGCAGCAGTTTCCGGAAAAACAATATAAGGCGATACGTTATTTTATCGGCGATATCCGCGACGAATCTCGTCTGCGTCGAGCGTTGGAAGGGATAGATATCGTGATTCATGCGGCTGCCTTGAAACAGGTGCCGGCTGCCGAATACAACCCTTTTGAATGTATCAAGACAAATGTACTGGGTGCGCAAAACCTGATCGAAGCTTGTCTGGACACCGGCGTGGCGCGGGTGGTGGCCCTGTCGACCGATAAGGCTGCCGCGCCTATCAATTTGTACGGTGCAACGAAACTCTGTTCAGACAAACTGTTTGTTGCGGCTAACAACATCGTTGGAAATCGCGATCTGCGCTTTAGCGTGGTGCGTTATGGCAATGTAATGTGCAGTCGCGGTTCGGTGATTCCATTCTTTCTGGATAAAAGAAGCAGCGGTGTGTTACCTATCACCGATCCCGGTATGACGCGGTTTAATATCAGTTTGCAAGACGGTGTGGACATGGTGCTGTGGTCGCTGGAGAACGCCTGGGGCGGTGAGGTGCTGGTTCCTAAGATTCCTTCTTATCACATCACCGATGTCGCAGAGGCGATCGGCCCTGAGTGTGAGTATCCGGTGGTAGGCATACGTCCGGGAGAAAAGATACACGAGGAGATGATCACTTCCAGCGACAGTCTGAACACGGTGGATCTGGGTAAATACTATGCGATTTTGCCGGTCGGCGCTAAATATACCCGTGAGGAATACTGTGAACAGATGAATGCCCAACCGGTCGCCACAGGATTCAGTTATTGCAGCGGCAGCAACACTGACTTTTTGACTGTGGAACAATTGCGCAGTTTGATTCAGTCTGAAATAGACCCGACGCATCGCGCCTGACTGCATGAATACCATACCTTATGGTCGTCAAGATATTTCAGAGGCTGATATTCAGGCTGTGGTGGAGGTATTGCGTTCGGACTATCTGACACAGGGGCCGGTCGTTCCCACCTTCGAAGCTTGTCTGGCGGATTATTGCGGTGCGGGGCATGCGGTTGCGGTCAATAGCGCTACCAGCGCCTTACATATCGCCTGTCTTGCGTTGGGCGTGGGGCCGGGTGATTGTGTCTGGACCACGCCGATCACCTTTGTGGCCAGCGCCAACTGTGCGCTTTACTGCGGTGCGACGGTCGATTTCGTGGATATCGATCCTGTCACCTACGATATGAGCATAGTCTGTCTGACGGAAAAATTACAACAGACGAAAATCAGCGGCAAGTTGCCCAAGGTCGTCATTCCTGTGCATATGACGGGGCAGCCTTGTGATATGGCCGCTATTCACGCCTTGAGTCTGCAATACGGATTTAAAATCATCGAGGATGCCTCGCATGCGATAGGCGGAAAATATCGCGGGGAGCCTGTTGGAAATGGTCGTTACAGTGACATTACCGTGTTTAGTTTTCATCCGGTCAAGATCATCACGGCTGGTGAAGGCGGCATGGCGCTCACCAATGACGCTCAGTTAGCCAAACGCATGAGATTGTTGCGCAGCCACGGTATTACCAGTGACGTTGCCGATATGGAAGCTAGACCCTTTGATGAAATCTGGAATTATCAACAGACGGGGTTGGGATTCAACTATCGCATGACAGACATACACGCAGCGCTTGGTTTGAGCCAGATGCAGCGGCTAGACGAGTTTGTCGCTAAACGTCATGAAATTGCTAAGAGCTATGACCAGTTGCTCGCCGGTATGCCTGTTGTGACGCCTACGCAGCATACGGATGCTTATTCCAGTTTTCACTTGTACGTGATTCGCTTAATGCGCGATGAAATCAGTCTGACGCAACGCGAAGTGTTTGCCGCCTTGCGATCGGCAGGTATTCTGGCCAATTTGCATTACATCCCCGTCTATCGTCAGCCTTATTATGAAAGGCTGGGTTTTGTAAAAGGCTATTGCCCTGAGGCTGAACGGTATTTTACGGAGGCTGTTAGTCTGCCAATTTATCCATTGTTGACGCAAGCCCAGCAGAATCGTGTCGTTAAAGTTTTACAAGAGGTGGCAAGAAGATGAGAATTGCGGTCATTCCAGCGCGTGGCGGCAGCAAACGCATCCCGCGTAAAAATATCCTCGACTTTTGCGGTAAGCCCATGATTGCTCATGCCATCAGCGCAGCCCTGCAGTCTGGCTTGTTTGAACATGTTGTGGTCACCACCGATGACGAAGAAATTGCGCATATTGCACGAGCATGGGGTGCGGAAACGCCTTTTGTCCGGCCGGTAGAATTAGCGGATGACTACACGCCGACTGTACCCGTGATTGCCCATGCGATTGTGGCTTGTCAGACTCTGGGCTGGGATATTGATGACGTCTGTTGTATCTATCCGGGTGTCCCTTTTATTCATATTGATGAGATTAAACAGGCGCTTGAGTTGTTACAAAACAGCCTTGCCGCATACAGCTTTCCCGTAACTGAATTTCCTTCTGCGATTCAAAGAGCGCTTCGTCGTTTACCTGACGGCCAAATGCAGCCGTTTTATCCTGAATATGAGCTGACCCGCACGCAGGATCTGGAGCCTGCCTACCACGATGCAGGGCAGTTCTATTGGGGTAAGTCGGATGCGTGGTTAAGCAATAACAGGATACATAGTAGCGGGGTTGGATTGCCTATCCCTCACTGGCGCGTGGTCGATATAGACACGCCGGATGATTGGACGCGTGCTGAAAGTTTGTATATTGCATTCAACAAGTTGGGGGGTTAATCGCGATGTCATACAAAACTGAACAAGAGTCTTTTTGGGCAGGGGATTTCGGAACTGAATATATCGGTCGCAACGCAGGTGATGATTTGCTGGCCTCGAATCTGGCATTTTTCGCCAAGGCGCTGGCTAAAGGGCAAGGGATAAATAGCTGTATTGAATTTGGGGCAAATATCGGCATGAACTTGCGAGCCTTGCGCTTGCTCTACCCGAAGCAAGATCAATATGCGGTTGAGATCAACCCTGTTGCGGTCGCTGAGCTATGCACAATAATGCCTGCAAAAAATATTTTTCACACCTCGATTCTTGAATTTATTCCTGAAAGAGCATGGGACTTGGCGTTGATCAAGGGCGTCCTGATCCATATCAATCCCGATTTTTTGCCACAGGTTTACGATGCGCTCTATCGTGCGGCGGGTCGTTATCTCTTAGTCTGCGAGTACTACAACCCCAGTCCGGTAGCGATCAATTATCGGGGTCATACGGATCGCTTGTTTAAACGCGATTTTTGTGGCGAAATTCTGGACAGACACGCTGACTTGAGGTTGATCGATTATGGCTTTGTTTATCAGCGTGATCCTAATTTTCCTCAGGACGATGTCACCTGGTTCCTGATGGAGAAAGCATAGCGCGTTGACTCATGAAAATTGCATTTCGTGTTGATGCATCAAGCCTGATTGGTACCGGGCATTTCATGCGCTGTTTGACCTTCGCGGATGCGTTGAAACGGTGTGGCGCGCAAATTCGTTTCGTCAGTCGGGGGCTGCCGTTGCATTTAATTGCTATGCTGGCAGAAAAAGAGATCGAGTTTGTGCCGCTCAAGCGCGATGCAACCCCGTTGATAACTGGCAATCTGGCGCATTCTGACTGGCTGGGAACCAGCCAGAAGCAGGATGCGGAGGATTCTGTTCTTGCCCTGTCTGATTTACATTGGGATTGGCTGGTGGTCGATCACTATGCTCTGGATGCGGGGTGGGAAGGGGTGTTACGTCGTGTGGCGAAACAGATCCTAGTTATTGACGATATTGCCGATCGGCAACATGAGTGCGATGTTCTGCTGGATCAGAACTTTTATTCGGACATGCAGACTCGGTATACCGGCAAAGTACCGCCTCATTGCCAGTTGTTGCTGGGCCCCCGTTACGCGTTGTTGCGGGATGAATTTCGAATGTTGCGTGAGCAGGTCAAACCACGATCCGGGCCGGTTAAACGAATTCTGGTGTTTTTTGGCGGTGTAGATGCCGAAAACTATACAGGTGTTGCTATTAAGGCCTTATCTGGCATCGATATGTCCGATTTGCAAGTCGATGTGGTGATCGGTGCGCTTCATCCCTGCCGGACGGAAATTGAAGATTTATGTGCCACTCATCGCTATGTGTGCCATGTTCAAACCAGTCATATGGCTCAATTGATGGCAGAAGCTGATCTGGCGATAGGCGCGGGTGGCTCTGCCACCTGGGAGCGATGCAGCCTAGGTTTGCCTGCACTTACGTTCTGTACGGCTGATAACCAGAAAAGACAGGTCGCGGATGCGGCAGAGCAAGGTTTTTTGTATGCGCCTGCAGTCGATTCTGCATCGCTTGAGCTGATTAAGCGTCATGCGGTGGTTTTACTTGAAAATCCCGCCATGCGTAAGCTGATTTCAATAACGGCGTTGAGTAGGGTGGATGGACGCGGAGCTGCGCGTATCATTCACAAAATGGGGGCTATGGAATCAGTTTCCATTGCACCGGTATCCGTGCGGCGTGCGCTGACGAATGATGCGGCGCTGGTGTGGCCCTGGAGAAATAGTGAAGCGACGCGGCGCTATTTCTTTGATCCTTCATCAGTCAGTTTAGAAACGCATATGCGATGGTGGGATCAAAGTTTGCTTGATCCGCTGCGGGTATTGCTTGTGGGGGAAGTCTTTGGACAGGCATTCGGCGTTATCCGTTTTGATTTCGATAAATCCGAGCGTGCGTTGATTTCAATATACCTTAATCCATCAATGACAGGAGAGGGATTGGGCCGCGCTTTGCTAAACGCCGGACTTTACTGGCTGCGAGTAAATTACACGGGCATTGAACTGGTCGCAGCAGAAATTATTCCGGAAAATCAGCCTTCTTTGAGGCTTTTTAAGGCTGCAGGATTTACTGAGCGATATAGGTTGTTTTGTATAAATGTATGAATTTAATAAAGTATATCTATATTCTGCAAATTTTCCAGTGTAGATCGTGCTGCTGAATTTATCGGTCGGCCCGGTGCTCCTAGTCTGACTATTTAAATGGATGATACTGTTAAGGGATGAATGAAATGGATAAGTTTTCTGGCGAACTGCTAGAACGTGCGACGGATTCCGATTATTTGGCCAAGCGTCTGGCTATGAATAAAAATTTTCAATTGTATGATTTTTGTCAATGGGCACTTGAACAGATCAGGCCTAAAGTCGGTGATCGCGTGCTTGAAGTGGGATGTGGGCGTGGGGCGCAGACCATTCCTGTGAGTGAAGTTGTCGGCCTTCACGGTGCGATTACTTTCATTGATCTGTCGAAGGCGTCGGTAGACCATGTGTCAGCTTGTATTGGCGATAGCACAAGAGCGCGGGGGATACACGGCAGCATGGATGCGATCGCCCGGTTGCTAGGAGAAGTCGGTCAGGGGTACGATTTGGCTTATTCAGTATATGCTTTGTACTATGCGGATGATCCTGCCGGGGTTTTAAATGAAATGTATCAGCGACTGGCTTCTGGTGGACGTTTATGCATTATTGGGCCTGATGCACCACATGGTCTGGTCGAGATAGCACGCAAGTACCATAACATTCCCGCTCAGGTTGATAATGGTTTTAAATTCCGCTCAACCATCGTAGAGCCATTTTTTAAGAAAAATTTTGCAAAGTTTGAAATACTTTTCCTAAAGAATCAACAAACTATAGCAAGTGCGGAACAGTTCATCGAGTTTTACCGACAAACTACCTACTATGATAGCGATGCGGAAGCTTCATTGCGCCTGTATATAGAAAATCAAATTAATGAGCATGGGCAGTTAGTTTTTGATAAATATTCCTATGCGGTTGCAGGTCAAAAAATTTGAAACATGCTGGTGTGATGGGACTGGACAATAGTGACAAGGGAGGCAGTATGAGTGTTGCGCTGGTGGTGGCAGCTCATCCAGATGATGAGGTGTTGGGTTGTGGCGCTACTATGGCCCGCTTGATTGCCGAGGGCTGGCGTGTCCATGTCCTGATTGTTGCCGAAGGTGCCACAAGCAGAAGTGATACCCGTGATGTGGTCTCACATCAAAATTCGTTGTCAACGCTGGCTCAGTGCGCACAAGAGGCTAATCGTATCCTGGGGTCGAGTTCACTGAAGTTATTATCAATGCCGGACAACCGCTTGGACGGAGTTGAGTTGCTGGAGGTGGTCAAACTGGTAGAGGCTGAAATTGTTCGCTGTCAGCCATGTCTGGTGATTACACATCATGCCGGTGATGTCAATGTAGATCACCGGGTTATACATGATGCTGTCATTGCCGCCTCTCGTCCTCAGCCGGATCACCCTGTGAAAACACTGCTATTCTTCGAAATTCCGTCTAGTACAGAGTGGCGGCCTGCCGCATCCGGGCTCAGTTTTACACCTAATTATTTTTACGACGTGAGCGACTATATCGACAAGAAATTGGATGCGCTTCATGTTTATGACTCGGAAATGCGAGACTTTCCACATCCTCGCTCTGTCGATGCGGTGTTGCATCTGGCTCGTTGGCGAGGTGCAACAGTCGGCTGCCAAGCCGCTGAAGCATTTATGCTGGGGCGCTGTATTCTGTGATGCGTGTGCTGGCGCCACGACATTAGGCCGTTACTGGAAACTTGTAGCCGAAAGTGACCGATGCGGGAACTGGTCAAACGAAGACGGGGCGATAGTCAAGGCGCGGGTATATCCAAACCGCTGGTAACATAATATAAAATTGACAATGCAATGATTAAAATTGGAAATATTGAGATCGGCGTTCACCATGCTCCTTTTGTGATCGCCGAGATGTCCGGTAATCACAACCAGTCTTTGGCGCGTGCTTTGGAAATCGTCGAGGCGGTTGCCAAGTCCGGTGCGCATGCGCTGAAGTTGCAGACCTATACGCCCGATACCATCACGATTGATTTGGACGAACGTGAGTTTCACATCAGTGATCCCGATAGTTTGTGGGCTGGGACCTCGCTTTATAAACTCTATGGTCAGGCATACACCCCGTGGGAGTGGCATCAGCCTATTTTCGATCGGGCGCGCGACTTGGGCTTGCTCGTGTTCAGCACCCCGTTTGATGATACAGCGGTCGATTTTCTTGAAAATATGGAGGTTCCTTGCTACAAGATTGCCTCATTCGAGAACACCGATCTGTCGCTGATACGACGCGTGGCCGCTACCGGGAAACCATTGATTATTTCAACCGGCATGGCTACCGTTGCCGAATTAGACGATACGGTACGTGCGGCTCGGGCGGCAGGATGTCATGATTTGATTCTGCTCAAGTGTACCAGTACCTATCCCGCAACCGCCGCCAATACCAATATTCTGACCATCCCACATCTGCGCGAGCTGTTTGATTGTGAAGTCGGTTTGTCCGATCACACCATGGGCGTCGGCGTGTCGGTTGCCAGTGTGGCGCTGGGCGCGACTGTAATTGAAAAGCACTTTACCCTCAGTCGCGCGGAGGGCGGAGTGGATAGTGCTTTTTCGATGGAGCCAGCTGAAATGGCACAACTGGTGGTCGAAACTGAACGCGCCTGGCAGGCGCTGGGTCGAGTCAGTTATGGGCCGACAGATGCTGAAATAAAATCAGTGCAATTTCGCAGATCCTTGTATGTGGTGCAAGACCTCAATGCGGGGGATGTGTTGACCAGAGAGAATCTGCGCGCTATCAGACCGGGATTGGGTTTGCCGTCCAAATATATGGAACAGGTGCTGGGCAGAAAGGTAAAACAGCAAATCAAGCGTGGCACCGCTTTGGCTTGGGATCTGATTTAATGTTAACGTCAGATCGTCCTGGTTTGAACGTACTTATCATCGGTTGCGGGAATATTGCCGGTGCTTTTGATCTGGGGCAACGGCCTGATGCTCAGCCTTACACTCATGCCGGTGCCTATACAAAAGATGGTCGTTTTACAATATCAGCCTGTGTAGAACCGGATGAGACTAGGCGACATGCATTTATGGCAGCTTGGGGTGTTCCGCTTGGTTTTAGCGCAATGGATGAATTATCAGCTTATGTTGAGCGGTTTGACGTCATCAGTATCTGCTCACCGACCATTTGCCACGGGACTGACCTTGAAATGGCGCTTCATTTAAAACCTAAGCTCGTTTTTTGCGAAAAACCGGTCACCCTGTCGCTTGCCGAGACTGAGCGCTTGGTACAGACGGGCGTAAACTTTCAGATTCCGATAGCGGTTAATTACACGCGTCGCTGGGATCCGGAAGTTTTACAGCTTCGTGAGCAGATGCTGGCTGGATCTTGGGGGGTGTTGAGATCGGTTGTTGGTATTTACAATAAGGGCATTTTAAATAACGGTTCTCACATGCTGGATTTATTACATCTGCTTGTGGGTAATATGAACCTTATCAAGGCGGGGAGGGCTGTGTATGATTATTTTCCGAATGATCCAACGATCCCTCTCTGGCTTGAAAGTGAGCAAGGGGTTCCGGTGCATCTGGCCTGTGCCGATGCGGGAGATTATGCACTTGCCGAATTTCAATTTATTTTTTCGCATGGTGTGTTGACGATGGAAAATGGCGGACTATTCTGGCGTGAGCGTCGCGTGGTCGAGAGCGATACCTTCAAGGGCTATCGCACGCTGGATGAAGGGCTGCGCCGTCCGGGCAAGTTATCTGATGCCATGCTGGCTGCGGTAGACAATATTTATCGTGTGCTTACTTCCGGGGATGCGCTGGCCAGCACGGGTGCGACAGCATTCGCCACCCAGCGACTTTGTCAGCAGGCTTTGCAAATGGCAGAGCGCTGCTAGTGGTATTAATCAAAAGACGGGAATGAAGATGGAAAAACTTGCACTGCTGGGCGGCCCAAAAACCATACAAACCGGATTTAAACGTTATAACCCGATTGGTGTGGAGGAGCAGGAGGCGGCAAGAGGTGTGATTGAAAGTGGCGTTTTATCGCGATTCCTGGGTGTGTGGCACCAAGATTTTTATGGTGGACCTAAGGTTCTTGAATTTGAAGCTGCTTGTGCTAATTTTTTCAATGTTAAACATGCAGTTACGGTCAATTCTGCCACATCGGGCTTGATTGCAGCGATCGGAGCGCTCGGTATAGAGCCGGGTGATGAAGTGATCGTCAGTCCGTGGACGATGTGTGCCAGTGCAACCGCCATTTTGCATTGGAATGCGATTCCGGTTTTTGCCGATATCGACCCGGAAACCTTTAATCTAGATCCGAAGTCGGTAGAGGCTAACATTACGCCATATACCAGGGCGATCATCGCCGTTGATATTTTTGGCCACTCTGCGGATATGCAGGCTTTGCTGGCCATTGCGAAAAAACACAATTTAAAGATCATTTCAGATTCGGCTCAAGCACCGGGCGCTCTATACCATGGTCAATATGCCGGTACACTGGCGGATGTGGGGTGCTACAGCCTGAATTACCATAAACACATTCACACGGGTGAGGGCGGAATCCTGGTGACGAATAACGACAGGGTGGCTGAACGGTTGCGTCTGATTCGTAACCATGCTGAAGCCGTGGTAGGCGACAAGGGTGAAAGCGATCTGGTTAATATGCTCGGTTACAACTTCCGTCTGGGCGAAATTGAGTGTGCAATCGGAATCGAGCAACTCAAAAAGCTTGAAAAATTAGTGCTTGCCAGACAGCAAGCTGCTGAGCGCTTGACCGCAGGATTAACAGGGTTAATGGGTTTGCGGCTGCCAGTCATTAAGGCCGGCTGTACCCATGCATATTATGTTTACCCTATGGTATTGGAGGAAGAGTATCTGGGCGTGAGGCGTGACCGTATTTTCGATGCCTTGCTTGCCGAAGGGGTCGAGGGCTTGTCTCCCAGATATGCCAATATACATCTGTTGCCGCTTTATCAAAAAAAGCTGGCCTATGGTTCCAGAGGCTTTCCCTGGACGTCGGATATCTGCCATCGTGAAGTGAGCTATCAAAAAGGGATATGTCCTGTGGCGGAAGAGATGCAGGATAACAAATATTTAGGATTGGCAATGTGTTTGAATGATTTGAGCGATGCAGATGTGGACTCGGTGATTGTTGCCTTTAAAAAAGTCTGGAAAAATCTGGCGCTCATTGCCTGAATTGTTGAGATAGAGGCGTTAATGAAATCAATAGCCGTCAATGATTTGCCGCAATACAGTCGCTGGATATCCGCGCTGTTAAGCGATAGCCAGATTAAGCGGGTTAAGGAGCCGCCGCAAATCATGCGAGAGTTTGGCCTGGAAAAATGGGGGGGGCTGCTGGCTAAATGGCAAGCAGAACCTTGCGGGATAGAGACAGTCAGGGAATGGGAAGTCTCATCCGAAACCGCCGGGATATTTGGCGGGCAGTTGATGCTTATGAGTGCGACTGAATCCTTCGACTGCCAGGTGAATTGGGTCGAGCAGGCTTTGCTTGAAGAACCGTCATCTCATTTACTTGAAATTGGATGTGGATACGGTTCCGTCTTGTTTGAGCTCTTGAGTCGAGGACGTATGAATTACCAGTCGGTATTCGGTCTTGAGTATACGCAACAGGGCGTCGAGCTGGCGCAACGGCTGGCTCGCTGGCATCATCTCGACGTGACCATAGGGCAGGGCGATTTTAATGTCCCAAAACTTTCATCTATAGCCATCCCAGCGCAGTGTGATGTGCTTACTTCCTTTTCTATCAGTTATGTGCGAGATATCCCCGGCGCTTTAGCGAATATCATTAAATTAAAGCCACGCAGGGTATTACACTTTGAACCCATCGTTGAGCATTGTGATGAAAAAACAGTGCTGGGGTTGTTGCAGCGTAAATATTTAGAAGTAAATGATTATAATCAATCTCTTAGGTCGTCATTGGTGCGGATGGAAGAGGCGGGGTCTATTGAAATAATGCGGGAGGAGTCGCAAATCTGGGGAGGGAATTGTCTGGCTCCTCTGTCTCTTATGGTTTGGCGGCCGATTGACACGGCAAAGAACAACGGCGTATGAATTCTACAAAGCTTGTAGCCATTGTGGCGCATGATGCAGGCGGTGCTGAGATATTGGCAAGTTATGTGGCACAAAGCCGGATTACTTGTCGCTTCATCCTGGCGGGTCCTGCCGTTAACGTATTTCGCCGTCGTTTGGGCATGATTGAAATTTTGAGTTTGACGGAGGGTTTGTCTTCCTGTGACGCGGTCCTGTGCGGCACAAGCTGGCAATCAGATCTGGAGTGGACGGCGATAGATCAGGCGCAACGGGCAGGTATTCGCGTTGCCTCCTTTCTGGATCATTGGGTCAATTATCCGGAGCGTTTTATTCGCAATGGCGTTCAGCATCTTCCGGATGAACTTTGGGTGGGGGATGAGTACGCTGAAAAAATGGCCGCCATGCATTTCCCTGATATCCCGGTGTTGTTAGTTCCCAATCCGCATTTTAGCGACATAAAGCGCGAAATTTCAGAATTGATGCCGGATCAGGCTAAAACCAGATCGGGTGGCGAGATTTTGTTTGTCAGTGAGAATATCTCCGATCATGCCAGGCTTCGTTACGCTGATGAACGATATTGGGGCTACACGGAATTCGATGCCATTGAGTATCTTTTACAAAATAGAGTTGCACTGGGCGTTCAAATCGACGGCGTGGTGATTCGCCCTCATCCTTCTGATGCACCCGGTAAATATGAGCCCATCAAAAATCTATATGCCGGTTTCGTCAGAGTGGGCGGTGACATTCCTTTATTAAATGAAATTGCTGCGGCGGATATTATTGCTGGTTGCCAAAGCATGGCGATGGTGGTCGGTTTGTTAGCTCAAAAAAGGGTGGTGAGTTGCATTCCTCCGGGCGGTCCTGAATGTAGTCTTCCACAAAAGCAGATTTTACAATTAAGGGATCAGGTTCTCGCCAGCAATGTCGATAGCGCCGTGCAATGTTTACTTCCATTCAGGTGATGGTAGTTGTGTCGCTATCGTGCCGATCACGGTTCCCCAGGTTTGATCCCAGGATCTGGAGAAATAACGCAGGCTTGGAAACCACGGGAAATGATCGGTGCCGTGCGCCAGCCACGGCACGCCATAAGTCATTACCCAGGTGTTGACGCCGAGTCCAGCGGT